>NZ_CP023344.1:0-623125 GCF_002310495.1 Nibricoccus aquaticus
ATGCCTTCTGTTTCCTCGTCTCCCAGCCTTTGGGAAACCGTCAAAAGTGATTTCAAAACCCTTTTTCCCGAGGATGTTTTCAAGCTGTGGTTTGAACCCATCGTCTGCGTCGAATCCGCCGAAGACTCCCTGACCCTCGGCGTCCCCAACGACTTCGCCGCCATCTGGATTAACGACAACTACCTCGACCTCATCGTCCAGCGCCTCCGCCTCAGCACCGGTCGCCTGATGACCGTGAAGCTCAAGAAGGTCGATCTCGACGGCTCCAGCGCTCCGTTCGCCTCCACCACCGATGCCGGCAGCCGCATCAAAACCACCGCCGCACCTGTCCGCCGCGCCCCGCGTTACGACGAAAAAACCGGCATCGCCGGTGGCCTCAACCCCCGCAACACCTTCGAAACCTTCGTCGTCGGTAACAACAACCAGATGGCCCACGCCGCCGCCATGGCCGTCGCCCAGGCCCCCGCGCAAGCCTACAACCCCCTCTTCATCTACGGCGACACCGGCCTCGGCAAAACGCACCTGATGCACGCCATCGGCCACGCGATCCTGAAGAACAACCCGCACGCCAAGATCGCCTACCTCTCCACGGAAAAATTCACCAACGAGTTTATCCAGGCCCTCCAGGAAAACGCCCTTCCCAAGTTCCGCCAGCGCTACCGCCACGTCGACGTCCTCCTCCTCGATGACGTCCAGTTCCTCGGCAACAAAGAGCGCATCCAGGAAGAATTCTTCCACACCTTCAACGATCTCTTCGAGTCCTCGAAACAGATCGTCCTCTCCAGCGACCGCCGCGCCTCCGAGATCGAAAAACTCGAAGCCCGCCTCGTCTCCCGCTTCGAATGGGGCCTGCCCGCCGACATCCAGGCGCCCGACTTCGAAACCCGCGTCGCCATCCTGCGCACCAAAGCCGCCACCCTGAAGTTCGAGCTGCCTCCCGGCGTCGCCACTTTCATCGCGCAAAACATCTCGAAAAACATCCGCCGCCTCGAAGGCGCGCTGATCAAAGTAGCCAGCTACTCCAGCCTCACGGGCAAACCCATCGACCTCGCGACGACCGAGATGCTCCTGCAGGACGTCCTCATGGAGCAGGCGCAAAACCAGCTCACCATCGAGACGATCCAGAAACGCGTCGCCGATCACTACCAGATCCGCCACAGCGACATGACCAGCAAACGCCGCCCCAACAACATCGCCATCCCCCGCCAGATCGCGATGTACATCACGCGCACGCTCACCAAGCACTCCCTCCAGGAAATCGGCGACGCCTACGGTGGCCGCGACCACGGCACCGTCATCCACGCCTGCAAAGCCGTGGACAACATGATGGAGCAAGACGCCTCCGTCCGCGGCTCCGTCGAATTCCTCAAAGCCCAGCTCAGCCGCTGAGCTTTTCCTCGCAGGGCCGGACCTTGATCCGCGACTCGTCCATCCACCGAAGCCGCGCCCACCAGCGCGGCTTTTTCATGCCTATCGTCCACACTTCATCCACTCAAACTAAACAAGCTCTCGTCACTTCGCTTGCGCCGCCGCGAAAACCCATAGATTGGCCGCGCATGAATCTCAGTGCCCTCATCGACGAAATCGCCGCCCAGGCCGATGACTTCCTCGACGGTTTCACCGGCCGCGCCGACGCCCGCGCCGGTATCCAGGAACTCCTCACCGCTCAGCACAACTCCCTGACCGAGACAGAGCGCAAACACGTCACCGACGGCGTCATGTCCATCCTCGAAGACGAGGGCTTCTTCGACGCCACGCCCGGAGCCGCTGAAACCGATGCTGACTCCAGCGCCGGCGAGGACTGACTTCGCCGCCCATGTCCGACGCCCCCGCCCTCAAAGAGTGGTTCAACGCCGCCCGCTACCGCTGGTTCGCCGACGAGCTCGCGTCCCTCACGCCTCGCTTCGATCGCAAAAAATTCCTCGCCCACACTCTCCCCGGCCTCGACGAGCGCAGCCTCCTCCAACGCATCCGCCGTACCTCCGAAGCGATGAGCGCCACGCTTCCCGCCGACTACCCCAAAGCGCTCGCAGTTCTCAAAAAACTCGCTCCGCGCTTCGATCACAACTTCGTCACGCTTGTTCTCCCCGACTTCGTTGGCCTCTACGGTCACGACGATTTCGACGCGTCGATGGACGCGCTCGCATTCTTCACGCGCTTCGGCTCCGCCGAGTTCGCCATCCGCGAATTCCTCAAACGCGATCTCCCGCGCACACTCGCTGTCATGGAACGTTGGTCGCTCGATAAAAACGAACACCTCCGCCGCCTTGCCAGCGAAGGCTGCCGCCCGCGTTTGCCCTGGTCTTTCCGTTTGCCCGCGCTGATCGCCGATCCCTCTCCCGTCGCCCCGATCCTCGAAAACCTCCGCGCCGACGATTCCCTCTACGTCCGCAAATCCGTCGCCAATCACCTCAACGACATCACCAAGGATCATCCCGATTGGACGCTCGCCACGCTCCGCCGCTGGACCACGAAAAACCCGCACACCGCCTGGATCGCCCGCCGCGCCCTCCGCACGTTGATAAAAGCCGGCCACCCCGAAGCGCTCGCCCTCTTCGGCGTAAAACCCGGCGCATTCGTCCGCGTTGAAAACTTAACGCTCTCCGCCCCCGCCATCACCCTCGGCGACCGCCTGTCATTTTCCTACGACGTCACATCGACCAGCTCCCGATCCCAACGCATCGTCGCCGACTACGCCGTTCACTACGTGAAAAAATCCGGCGATCTCTCCCGAAAGGTTTTCAAGCTCTCCGAGTTCGACCTCCCCGCCCGCAGCCGGGTCTCGCTGAAAAAATCCCAGCGTTTCCAAAATTTCACCACCCGCACCCACTACGCCGGCGAGCACCGCATAGAGCTGCTACTCAACGGCCAGTCAGTCGCCAGCACGTCCTTCATGCTTCATGTCACCTCCCCCAAATCCCGTCTTCTCACTTGATTTCTGCCATTTGGCACCCCATACTCCGCCACATGAAGAAAGTCGTTTATCCCGATGATTGGAGCACCGCCAACAACGCCGAGCTCGCTATGCGCGTCGAGGAGGGCCTGCCCGTCCTCGATCTCGTCGAGTTCGGCCGCAAGGTCGGCTTCACCATCGATGAGCTCGCCAAGCTCGTTCACATTCCGCCCCGCACCTACGCACGCCGCGTCGCCAGCAAGGCCCGCCTTAATGTCCCCGAGGGCGAGCGCGCTGTGCGCATCATGCGTCTGTACGATCGCGCGAAGCAGACCCTCGGTACCCACGAGAGCACGCGTGCCTGGCTTAATCGCAAGCTCCGCGTCCTCGGCGGCCGCACGCCCCTCGACTTCGCCAAAACCGAGCCCGGTGCCCGCGAGGTCGAGGCCGTCCTTGAGCGCTTTGAAGACGGCGTCTTCTCGTGAGTAACATCATCGTCTGGCGCCTGGCGTCGAAACGCCGTGCCGCCACGCTCTGGGATGGCGAAGGCGCCTTTCGCCGCGGCGCTCGCTGGAGCCCGCCGGGAGTACGCGCAGTTTATTGCGCCGAATCCCGCGCGCTCGCCGCGCTTGAGGTGCTCGTTCACGTCGAGGAGGTCAGCGATTTCGTCGCCCACGATTGGGTCATCGCCTCCGCCTTGATTCCGGAATCGCTCATCGAGCATCCATCCAAATTCCCCGCCGACTGGCGTGTGTATCCGTATGGCCACACCACGCAAAACTTCGGCGCCGAGTGGATTCGCTCCGGCCGGAGCGCCGTCTTGCGCGTCCCCAGCGCCGTCGTCCTCGGCGAGTTCAACTACCTTCTCAATCCGCAACACGTAGACTTCGCCCAAGTTCAGCTGACGAAGCATACCGCGTTTCAGTTCGATTCGCGTCTCGCCTGACGCCTCACCGCGCACTCTCCGCTTGGCTCACTCGCGACGAGCTGCGATGAACTCCCCCCCATGCTGACGCTCGCCCATTGGACACACGACTTGAGTCCATTCGTCCCGTTTCTCCAGTTTTCCGAAACGCGCGGCGTGCGCTGGTACGGCCTCGCCTATGTGCTCGGTTTCGTCTGCGCGCTCTGGCTCCTGCACCGCTACACACGCACCGGCCGCTCTCGGCTCACAACCGAACAAAACGGCGACCTCCTCCTCATCATCGTCATCGGCGTGATGCTCGGCGGACGCCTCGGCTCGTTCCTGCTCTACCATCCGGAGCTGCTCCTCTCCGATCCCCTGAGTTTTTTCCGTATCTGGGAAGGCGGCATGGCCAGCCATGGCGCGTTTATCGGCGTCACGCTCGCGCTGATTTGGTTCTCCCGGAAAACCAAAGTCTCATTCCTCCACCTCGGCGACTTGATCACCTCCACCGCTGCGCTCGGCCTTATGCTCGGTCGCATAGCCAACTTCATCAACGGCGAGCTCTGGGGCAAAGAATCCACCGTGCGCTGGGCCGTCATTTTTGTGAACACCGATGGCGGCCCCATGCCGCGCCATCCGTCGCAACTCTACCAGGCACTCCTCGAAGGCGCATTGCTCTTCGCCTACATGCAGCACCGCGTCTGGAAAAACCGCGTGCTGCAAACACACCCCGGCCAGCTCTCCGGCGAATTTCTCATCGGCTATTCTATCATGCGTGTCATCGGCGAAGTGTTCCGCGAGCCCGATGCTTCCCTCGTCTGGAACACCTTCAGCCGGGGAACCTTCTACTCGTTCTTCGTCTTCATCGCAGGCGTGGCGCTGATTCTATTCGCACGCCGGCAGCCTCAGCGCGGGTAAACCCGAGGTAAATTCTCCCCGCTAGCCTCCCGAGGTTTTGCCAGCACACAGGCACTTCACAAACTGAGGAAGATCCCTCAGATGCCCCTGCTCCACCTCAACCGCCCGCTCCCGACAGCCCGCCACCGTCACGGCAGCTCGGGCGTTCCGTTGCTGCTGGCGCTGCTCGCACCGCTCACCGCGAGCGCTCAAGTCACCATCGGGCTCAATTTCGTCGGCGGCTATTCCGGCGTATCCGTTTCCTCGATGGGCTCCGCCGAAAACGCGGGCGCGATCGCCCAGACCAACTGGAACAACCTCACCAGCTTCAGCGGCAGCGACACGACGCTGGTCAACAACTCCGGCGCGACCGTTTCCGGGCTGAGCGTCAGCTACAACTCGCTCAACACCTGGGCCGATCCCGCGATCACGGACACCGCAGGCAACAACCGCCTCATGCGCGGCTACCTCGATTTCAACGTCAACGAAGGCTCCACCGGCATCACCGTCAGCGGACTTTCTTCGCCGGTCTACGACGTCATCGTGTACACCAACGGCGACGAAAACGCCCGCACCGGCCTGTTCCAGATCGGCGCGCAATCCTACTGGGTCAAAGACAGCAGCAGCTTCACCGGCACATTCATCCAGGGAACGGCCACCGCCGATCCCGGCTCGCACGCCGCCGCGCAGTCGGGCAATTACATGGTCTTCTCCGGACTCACGAGCAGCTCGTTCACGCTGTCCGCGACCGGCGAATACACCATCGACGGCGTCTATCGCGCTCCGGTAAACGCCATCCAGATCGTCCAGCCCGCCACCACACTCTTCTGGGATCGCAACGGCACCTCCACCGGCGCTGGTACCACACCCAACGGCATCTGGGCCACCAGCGGCACCAATCGCAGCAACTGGACCAGTTCCGCCGCTGGCACCTCCACTCCCGGCAACTGGACCAACGGCGCGGTCGCCGTCTTCAGCGCGGGCACCAACGCCACCGGCACCTACGTTGTCGATGTCGCCAGCACCAGCATCCAGACGGGCGCGATCTTCGTGCAGGAGGGCAACGTCACTTTCAACACCACGAACGGCGGCTCGATCCGTCTCTCCGATTCCACTCCCGACATCATCGTCGCAGGCGGCGCCTCCGCCACGGTCAACGTGCGGCTCGAAAACAACGTGACCGCCTCCACCGCCATCGGTCTCCAGAAACAGGGCACAGGCACGCTCACCCTCGGCAGCACCAGCAACAACTACGGCGGTAAAACCGTCATCACCGAGGGCACACTGCGCCTTGGCACCAGCGGCGTGATTCCCAACGGCAGCGCACTCACCGTAGCCAGCGGAGCTACCTTTGATCTCAACAACCAGACAGAGACCATCGGCTCGCTCGCGGGCGCCGGCACCGTCGCCTTCGGCACCGGCACACTCATCGCGGGCGGCGACAACACCTCGACTCTATTCTCCGGCTCATTCACCGGCGCTGGCATATTTGAAAAAACCGGCACCGGCACATTCACGCTCGGTACCGACCTCACGTACGCGGGCACGATGCGCCTCAGTGGCGGCACACTCGCGCTCAACGGCTACGATCTCAGCACCAGCGTGCTCCACATCACCGGCGACTCAGTCCTCGATTTCGGTGCCAACACCGCCTCGTTGCTCACCACCGGCAGCTTCCTGATAGACGTGGGCGTCACTCTCACGATCAACAACTGGACCGATACCATCGACTACTTCTACGCGCTCACCAGTCCAGGCGGCGCTCAAGGCTCCGCGCCGCTCAACCAGATCGTCTTCTCCGGCTTCTCCGTCAACGACACGAAATGGCAGAGCTACGATAAACAGATCACGCCGGTCCCTGAGCCCGCGACCTACGGCGCATTGCTCATGCTCAGCGCAGGCGTGTTTGTATTTTGGCGACGCTCACGGCGCGTCACCTGATCGCCAGCGCCCCGGCTGATCGAACTAGGCGCGCAAGCACTCATAATCACTCCGCCGGCTGAGCCAGTGCCGCATCCAGATGACGAAAAAACACTTCGTACAACGGCGAGTCCGGCATCGGCGTCGATGTACCCGAGCCATCTCGCTTGCTGAACTCGTTCTCTAAAATCTCGAAGAACATCGCCGAAACCTCCGTGCCTCCATTGGCCGCCGGAGCCAGCTTCACGCTCAATGAAACCTGCCGGGCCGCACGCGGGCCTTCACCGGTCTGAAGCGCACTGATCGCCTCCATCTTCCCTTGGGCCGCGCCGCCACTCGTGAACGTGAAATTCATCTTCTTCATAGCCACACGAGCCGCCTCATACGCCGGCTTCTGCTCAGCCTTCACGACATGCGGCCGGAAGGTCGGCGAAATCCGCTCGCGAAATGCGGTTTGAAAACGGGAACCGGATTCGCAGCCAGTGACGGCGAGTACGATGGCGGCGAGAAGAAGCGCGGAGATTTTTTTCACGAGTTTAAGAAGATGCGATCTGGGACACGTCAGGCGGGCTGCTGTTGCGAAATACAATGCAGCGTCCCCAAACCCCACACGAGGTCGAGGCAGTCGATCGGGATGATCTCACGATCAGGGAAACAGTCAGCCAGCACTTCGAGTGCTTCATCGTCCTTCTTCGGCTGGCGAAAAGCTGGCATCAGCACCGCGTCGTTGATGATGAGAAAATTCGCATAACTCGCCGGGAGTTGCTGCCCATCGCAGAACGACGGCTTCGGCATCGGCAGTTCGACGATCTTGAACTTCTTCTTCGCCGGTGTGCGCAACATGTGCAGACGCTCCAGGTTTTCCTGAAGGATTTTATAGTTCTTATCGCGCTTGTTGGTTTCGACGACCGTCACAATACCGTCCTCGCGGAAGAAACGGCTCAGGTCGTCGATGTGTCCGTCCGTGTCGTCACCGATGATGCCATCTCCGAGCCAGAGAATCGTATGCACGCCGAGATAATCGCGCAGGTTCTGCTCGATCTGCTCCTTCGTGAGATCGGGATTGCGGTTCTTATGGAGCAAGCACGCCTCGGTCGTGAGCAGCAGCCCCGCACCATTCACGTCGATCGAGCCGCCTTCGAGCACCATCTTTTTTTCAAAGCGGCGCATCTTCAGCTTCTTCGCGATGCTCGGGGGGATCTCGTTGTCTTTGTCGAACGGCGGATATTTGCCGCCCCACGCGTTGTAGTCCCAATCGGTCACCGCGACTTCGCCGGTCTTGTCGTTCTTCACGAAGATGGGTCCATGATCGCGGCACCACGTGTCATTCGTCGGATGATCGTAGAACGTTACCTTCGACAGATCTGCGTTGGCTTTTTCGATCAACGACCACGCGCGCTTCTGGAGCGGTTTCGCGATGTTGATGCGCACTTCTTGAAAACGACTGATCGTCGCGACGATCTCCGCAAACTTGTACGGGATCGGCCGGAAAAATCCCGGCCACGACGCGCGCTTATGCGGCCACGAAAGCCAGATTGCCGTCTGCGGCTCCCACTCGGCTGGCATCCGAAAGCCGAGCGAGGCAGGCGTGGCGGTTTCTTTAGTTTTCAACGTCTTCGAAGCAGAGGCGGCAGCCATGGGAAAAGTTAAAGCGGACGGTCGATAAAACGCTTGGTGAGATCGCCGTACGCATCGATGCGACGGTCGCGCAGGAACGGCCAGTGCGTGCGGGTCGTATCCACTTTCCCGAGCTCCACCGGGACGATGAGGACTTCCTCTTTATCCACGCTGGCCTTCGCCAGAATCTGCCCGCTCGTGCCCGCGACGAAACTCTGGCCCCAGAACTCCAAGCCATCGCCACCAACGCTCTTAATCACCTCGTGGCCGATGCGGTTGATCGACGCGACGTAGCAACCATTCGCGACCGCGTGCGAACGCTGGATCGTCTCCCACGCGCCGTGCTGATTCACGCCGTACTCAGCCTTCTCCTTCGGATGCCAGCCAATCGCCGTCGGATAAAAAAGAATCTCCGCGCCCTGCATAGCCGTGAGGCGAGCGCCTTCGGGATACCACTGATCCCAGCAGATCAACACGCCTATCCGGCCGAACTTCGTATCCCACGCACGGAAACCCGTGTCGCCCGGCGTGAAGTAGAACTTCTCGTAGAACAGCGGATCATCCGGGATGTGCATCTTCCGGTAAATGCCGAGCAGCGAGCCGTCCGCATCGATAATGACCGCCGTGTTGTGATAAAGACCCGACGCCCGCTTCTCGAAGAGTGACGCGATGATCACCACGCCATGCTTCTTCGCGATCTTCTGAAACGCCTTCGTGCTCGGCCCGGGGATCGGCTCTGCGAGTTTGAAATGCTCATGATCCTCGCTCTGGCAGAAATATTGCGAGCACAGCAGCTCCTGCGTGCAGATGATCTGAGCGCCCTGCTTCGCAGCCTTCTCGGCAAGCGCGATGGACTTTTTGAGGTTCTCCGCGGGATTCGCGGAGCAGGCGTGTTGAAGGAGACCGAGCGTGACTTTCGACATGAGAGTTTTGGTTTAGCGACCGCGTCGACACGCGACTCGGTCAGAGAGCATTCGCACAACAAACAAACCAGCCGTGCAGACTACGAACGAACGCAGCCCGCGCGCTTTTTCAATAGACGACCTTGTTCAGTGGATATTCCACGATGCCCTCGGCGCCGAGCGACTTGAGCTGCGGAATGATTTCGCGGACGACGCTTTCGTCGATGATCGTCTCGAGCGCGATCCAGTCCGGATTGCTGAGCTGCGAGACGGTCGGATTACGCAGCGACGGCAACTTGCTGATTACGGACTCGAGCGCCGCCTTCGGAAGATTCAGTTTCAGGCCGACCTTCGAGTGCGCCTCCAGCGCACCAACGAGCAGCAGCGCGATGGTCTCGATTTTTTTGCGCTTCGCCGGATTCGCCCAGCTCGCCTTGTTGGCGATCAGCTTGGTGTTCGTGTAGAGGAGCGTCTCGACGATCCGGAGTTTGTTCGCGCGCAGCGACGACCCCGTCTCAGTGATATCCACGATCGCATCGACGAGATCGGGAACTTTGACCTCCGTAGCGCCCCAAGAAAATTCGATGTCGGCCACAACGCCCTTTTCGGCGAAGAAGCGCTTGGTCGTGTTCATCAACTCCGTCGCGACACGTTTGCCCGCGAGATCCTTGATGGTTTTGACCGGCGATGATTCCGGTACGCACAGCACCCAGCGCGACTTGAGCGTGGATGCCTTGCTGTAGATCAGATCGCATACCTCAACCACGTCGGAGTTGTTTTCGAGAACCCAGTCCTGGCCGGTCAGCCCGCAGTCGAAAAACCCATGCTCCACGTAACGGCTCACTTCTTGGGCACGCACGAAACGTCCATCCAGCTCCGGGTCGTCGATAGACGGTTTGTAGGAGCGCGAACTCGTGGTGATTTTCCAACCTGCCTTGGCGAACAGGTTTTTCGTGGACTCCTCGAGGCTGCCCTTCGGCAGTCCGAGCATCAGAAGCGGCGTTTGATCAGACACAGCGGCCAAGGCACACACCGCTCACTTCTGCTTCAAGTCTATTTCACGCCGTGACCTGCCCGTCACCCAACAGGACAAAAAGTGCACTTCAGTTATATCACTCCTCGCCGATAGTTTGTTTGGCTTTTTACAACTTTCCTTTGACAGGAGGTCTGTCAGTTGTAAAAAACCCAAAGCGCTTTAAGCAGCGCCACACTTTATGCGATCCGCTCCAAAGCCCCTGATCCTGATAGTGGAAGACGAGGAGGAACTGGCCAAACTCATCACCATCCACCTCGAAGAAGCCGGCATGCAAACCCAGTGGTACAACCGCTGCGCCCTTGCCGCCCGCTTCCTCAAGAAGAACTTCGCCAACCTCCTGCTCCTCGACGTCAACCTCCCGGACCAGTCAGGCTTCCAGCTCCTCGATGAACTGAAGAAGGGCGACATCTCCATCCCCACCATCTTCGTCACCGGTAACGCCCTTGAGACGAATAAAATTCGCGGCCTCGATATGGGCGGTGACGACTACATCACCAAACCCTTCAGTTACCCCGAACTCGTCGCCCGCATCCGCGCAGTCCTCCGCCGCGCCGAATCGATGGCCGATCTCAACGTCACCAAAAACGCCAAGATCAGCGACGAGGCTTTCGACTTCTGCGGCGCCAAGGTCACGCCCATCCGCCTCGAAATCGAGTTCCCAAATAAAGTCGTCACCAAGATCGGCCGCAAGGAACTCGGCATCCTCTCCTACCTGAATCAAAACCAAGGCGTTGTCATCACGCGCAAGGCCCTGATTCACTCGGTCTGGGGCATCCACGCCGACGTGAAAAGCCGCTCCCTCGACCAGTACATCGTCAAGGTCCGCGAACTCTTCCGCGCCAACGGCCTCAACCTCGACTCCTTCCGCACCGTTCACAGCGTCGGCTACATCTTCGACCCACAGGGCGTCTCTCAAGAAGGCCGCGAAGAAATCGCCGCACGGCAAACGAATCCGCCCATGGCGAAGAAGTAATCCGCGACGCCAGCAGCTTCGCGTTTCGTTCCAAGCTCATTCCAAGGCCGCGTCATCCACGCGGCCTTTTTCATGCCCAGCCACAAGCGTTCAACCCAACGGCACAAACACATCAACCACACGCCCGGCTTAGAACAACTCACCCTGCCCACCATAACGCTTCTGTGCTTCTGCCAGCGTCGATTTCATCTCCATCTCTTCGAGCGTGCGCAGCAACTCATCGGTCCGCACCGCCGTCTTCTCCGCCGCCACGGTCGGCAGCGCCAGATTGAGCGTCGTCAGTTTCAGATTCATCCGCAGTCGCTCGGCCTCTGCCACCACGACTTCGCGAAACCGGTCCGGCTTCAACTCCCCCGCCCGCGCGATCACGCCTTCGAGCGATCCGCAAAGCTCCAACCACTTCACCGCCGTCTTCGGCCCCACGCCGTTGAGTCCTGGAATGTTATCCGATGTGTCCCCAACCAGCGCCAGATACTCGGCGATTTGGCTCGGCGGCACGCCAAACTTCTCCACCACACCCACCACATCAAGCAGCCGCCAGCCCAGCTTCGGATTCGCCGTCGGCGGCGGCAGCATGATCTTGATACGCTCATTCACGATCTGTGCGAAATCCTTGTCCGAGCTCACAATAATCACGTCGTGCCCGGCCTTCGCCAACGCGACCGCTTGCGACGCCAGTAAATCATCCGACTCCACGCCATCCTGCTCGATTCCGACGAGGCCCATCGCCCGCGTCAGCGACTTGATGAGCGGCAGTTGTTTCACCAGCGGCTCTGGCATCTCCGCGCGCTGCGCCTTGTATTCAGGATGCAACGCCAGCCGGTCCTGCGAACCACCGAGATCGAAAAACACCAGCGTCGCCTCCGGCCGCTCCATGTCGTTCAGCTTCCACAACGACTTCACCCATCCATGCAGTGCGCCCGTGGGAAAACCGTCTGCGCGCGTCAGCTCCGGCAACGCGTGAAAGCAGCGATAAGCGAGGTTGAACCCATCGACCAGGAGCCATTTTGCCATGATCTCCGCAGCCAACCTTTCGTCTCGTCCGGCGCAAACCTCAAAAAATCCTCAACTCATCCCCACCTCCCCATCGCTTTACTCACCTCTCTGTTTCCAGCCTTCCTGAGTTCCACATTCTTCTCTTAATTCTTCACTGCCGATGTCCGCTCCCGCCATTCCCTACAAAATCGCCGTCCTCGTCTTCATCGAAAACGCCGCCGGCGAACACCTGCTGCTCCTCCGCGCCAAGCCGCCGAATCTCGGTGTCTGGAGCCCCATCGGCGGCAAACTCGAAACCGCCACCGGCGAATCCCCCTACGAATGCGCCGTCCGCGAGACGTACGAGGAAACCGGGCACGCCATAACCATCGCCGACCTCCACCTCTTCGGCATGATCGCCGAGCGTGCCTACGAGGGCGAAAGCCACTGGCTGCTCTTCCTCTTCCGCTGCCGCAAACCCATCGCCGCGCTCCCGCCCGAGATGCACGAGGGCCGCTTCGGCTTCTTCACTCGAGCCCAGATCGACGAAATCCCGCTTCCCGCCACCGACCGCACCGCCCTCTGGCCGATCTACGACAAACACAGCGACCGTTTCGTCGCCTTCCGCGCCAACTGCGATCCCGCTCAGCCACTCAAAATCGAAATAGAAGAAATCATCCCCACGCCTTCGTTTACCAATCGATCCGGTCCCGCCGCGTCATGAACTGTCCGCATAGCACCCGATGAAATTCATCACACCTGTAAGCTCCGCTTCAGCACGCCACTTCCGACCCGTCCGCCGGGGACAATTCACTTGATTTATCCCCCCACCGACAAAAACTCCGCCTTTTGAACCCATTACCCACTTCGCCTGTGAGTACCCAATCAACTGCCACCACCGATAAAAAGGACGCCGTCTCCACGAGCCGCAGCGCTCCAATCAACGCCAAGCTCAACGCCGAAGAGCGCATCGAGCTCTACCGGAAAATGGTGCGCATCCGCCGCTTTGAAGAGCGCAGTCTCCGCTCTTATCAGGCCAAAAATAGCGCCGGCGGCACCAACATCGGCGGGTTCCTCCATCTCTACATCGGCCAGGAAGCCGTCGCCGTCGGCTGCTGCTCGCTGATGGGCAAGAACGACCACGTCATCACCGCGTATCGCGATCACGGGCACGCCATCGCCGTCGGCATGGACACCAAGCCCCTCATGGCCGAGCTCTACGGCAAGATCACCGGTTGCTCCAAGGGCAAGGGCGGCTCGATGCACTACTTCGATCCATCGCGTAACTACTGGGGCGGCCACGGCATCGTCGGTGGACAAATCCCCCTCGGCACCGGCCTCGCCTACGCTGTGAAATACAAGGGCCTCAAAGGCGCTGCCATGGCGTTCATGGGCGACGGCGCGGTCAACCAAGGCGCTGTCCACGAAGCCTACAATCTCGCCGCCCTCTGGAACCTCCCCGTCATCTTCGTCATCGAAAACAACGGCTACTCCATGGGCACCAGCCAGGCCCGCTCCTCCGCCGGTGAACTCGCCCGCCGCGCCGACGCCTACGACATGGCGTGGGACGTCATCAACGGCCACGACCTCTACGAAGTCCGCGACAAGATGGATACCCTCCTCACCCGCGCCCGCGAGCAATCGCTCCCCGCCGTCGTCGAGATCAAGACCTACCGTTACCGCGGCCACTCCGTCGCCGATCCCGACAAGACCTACCGCAACAAAACCGAGATCGAGGAGTACCAGCGCACGAAAGATCCGATCACGCTATTCCAGGAAATGCTCGTCGCTGAAAACGTCCTCACTCCCGAGCTCATCGAGAAGATCAACACCGAGGCCCGTGCCGAGGCCGATCAAGCCGCCGACTTCGCCGACGCCAGCCCGTATCCGACCGTCGAAGACATCCAAAAGGATGTTTACTGGGAGATCGACAATCCCTCCGAGCGCAAATCCCAAGGCCGCCTCTTCTTCGACTAAAAATCTTCTTCCGAAATGCGGAAAACTGGAAATCAGGAACCTGAACTTAGACTTCTTTTCCTCCTGCCGATTCCAGCCTTCCAGCTTTCCACATAAAATTTTCCGCCTCCCGCTCCCATGCCACAGATCACTTACCGCGAAGCCATCCGCCACGCCCTCGCCGACGAACTCACCCGCGACGAAAACGTCGTCGTTCTCGGTGAAGAAGTCGCCAACTTCCACGGCGCCTACAAGGTCACAGAAGGCCTCCTCGAAAAATTCGGCCCCAAGCGCATCGTCGACACGCCCATCTCTGAAGCCGGTTTCATCGGCATGGGCGTCGGCGCCTCGATGCTCGGCATCCGCCCCGTCATGGAGCTGATGTTCTGGTCGTTCTACTCCGTCGCTTTCGACCAGATCCTCAACAACGCCGCCAACGTCCGCTATATGTCCGGCGGCCAGATCTGCTGCCCCATCGTCATCCGCGGCCCCGCCAACGGCGGCACCAACGTAGGTGCCACCCACTCGCACACCCCCGAGAACGTCCTCGCCAACCACCCCGGCGTGAAGGTCGTCGTCCCGTCCACCGCGTACGACGCCAAGGGCCTGCTCAAGTCCGCCATCCGCGACAACGACCCCGTCTTCTTCCTCGAGAACACCATCCTCTACGGCGAAAAGGGCGAAGTCCCCGACGAAGAATACCTCATCCCGCTCGGCAAGGCCGACGTGAAACGCGAAGGCACCGACCTCACGATCGTCACCTACGGCCGCTCCGTCATCCACTCGCTCAAAGCCGCCGAGGTTCTCGAAAAAGAACACGACATCTCCGTCGAGATCGTCGACCTCCGCACGATCCGTCCTTTGGACATCGATACCGTGCTCGCCTCGGTCAAGAAGACCAACCGCGTCCTCATCGTCGAAGAACAAAAACCCTTCGCCAGTGTCGGCTCGCAACTCTCGCACATGATTCAGCGCGAAGCCTTCGATCATCTCGACGGCCCGATCCACCGCCTCGCCACTGTCGATGCTCCCGCCATCTACAGCCCGCCGGTCGAAGTTGAGCAGCTGCCCAACCCCAACCGCATCATCAAAGCCGCCATCGAAGCGGTCGCCTAAAAAATCCGATCTCGATTCGCGAAGTCGCTAAGCTCACGAAAATCCTTCGCTCCGACCTTCGCCTCTTTGCGTCTTCGCGATTAACTTAACCTCCGTCCGCGTTAAACTCTCTCCATGGCTCAAATCATCGAAATGCCCAAACTCAGCGACACCATGACGGTGGGCACGCTGGTCAAATGGCTCAAAAAAGAAGGCGACGTCATCACCGCAGGCACGATGCTCGCCGAGGTCGAAACCGATAAAGCCACGATGGAGCTCGAGTGCTTCTACGACGGCACGCTCCTGAAGATTTTCGCTCCCGCCGGCACCCAGCTCGCCATCGGCGCCCCTCTTTGCGCCGTCGGAAAACCCGGCGAAAATGTCGAAGCTCCCGCTGGCAAACCCGCCTCTCCCGCAGCAGCCAAGGAAGAGCCCAAAAAAGACGCGCCCAAATCTGAGTCCGCTCCGGCCCCAGCCAAAGCCCCTGAGTCCGTACCACAGCCAGAGACAAAACCCGCCGCTGCCGCACACTCCGCCCCCGCTCGTGCAGACGGCGAACGCGTCAAAATCTCCCCCCTCGCGAAGAAGCTCGCCGCCGAAAAAGGCATCGATCCTTCCCGCGTCACCGGCTCCGGCCCCGGCGGCCGCATCGTCCGCGCCGACGTTCTCGCCGCCGAAAAATCGGGCTCCGCCAAAGCAGGCTCCGCAAAGCCCGCCGCCACTGGCGCTCCCTCCACCCCTTTCACCGGCGGCGCCGTTTCCCGCACCGGCCCGATTCAAGAAGAGCGCGCCGTGCCCGTTTCCAACATGCGCGCCGTCATCGCCAAGCGCATGGTCGAGTCCACGACCACGATTCCGTACATCTACGTCGATATCGAGATCGACGCCGAGCCACTCCTCGCCGTTCGCCAGCAACTCAACACCGGCCTCGAAAAGGAAGGCGTCAAACTCTCCGTCAACGACTTCGTCCTCAAAGCCTGCGCCGAAGCCCTCCGTCGCGTTCCCGCCGTCAACAGCTCGTGGGAAGGCAACCAGATCCGCTACTTCGGCGCCGCTCATGTCGCCTTCGCCGTAGCCCTCGACGACGGCCTCATCACACCCGTCGTGAAAGATGCCCACCAAAAGAGCGTCTTCCAGATCAGCATCGAGGCCAAAGCCCTCGGCAAAAAAGCCAAGGACAAGAAACTCGCACCAGCCGAATACACTGGCGGCACCTTCTGCGTCTCCAACCTCGGCATGATGGGCATCCCGAAATTCACCGCCATTATCAACCCGCCCAACTCCGCGATCCTCGCGGTCGGCGCCGCCGTCGCCAAGCCCGTCATCAAAAACGGCCAGATCGTCTCCGGCCAGACCATGACCGTGACGCTCTCCGGCGACCACCGCGTCTTCGACGGCGCCGTCGGTGCCCAGTTCTTGAACGCGCTCAAAACGCTCATCGAAAGCCCCGCGCTCCTGCTCGTCTAAGTCGATACGCACTCGAATCATCCCTCACCAAGCGGCTCCCTCACCGGAGCCGCTTTTTTTGCGCCCGCCCCCACCCGCCTAGCGAACCTTTTACCCTCAAAACACCCCGCCCGTGCCGATAACTAAAGCCGGGCTTTCATGCCCGATTTTTCACTGCACGCATGAACGCCTTTCTCGAAATAAATCAGGACTACCTGCTGTTTATTTCCGGCATCGCCTTTGCCCTGACCGGCTTCACCGCGCGCTCTCTCGGTCGCGTCGATCAACAACCCGCCTGGCGCTGGCTCGGCTGGTTCGGCTTCAGCCGAAGCCTGCACGCCTGGTTCGAGATGCTCCGCCTCGTCGATCTGCGCATCTCCGAAACTCTCGCCGCCGTTGAACCCCTCATCCTCGGCGTCTCCTGCCTTTTTCTTATCGAGTTCGCCCGCTGCCTCACCGCGTCACGTCACCGCGACCGCCCCGGCCGTTGGATTCACCTGCCGCTCCTCCTGATCGCGGCCGCCGTTTCTTTTTTGAGTTCCCGCTCGTCGCTCTACTGGGTTTACGTGCTGCTCAATCCACTCGGCGGTCTCTGGGCCTCGTACGCGCTCTGGCAATTACGCCGCTCCGCCACCACGCCCCAAGAACGCCTCCGCTGGAAAATCGCCGCCCTCGCGATGTTCGTGGGCATGACCGGCCTCACCGCCTGCGCGATCTTCACCGAAACCGCCGCCATCCTCCGCTCCGAAAGTATCATTCTGGCCGGTACCGCGCTCGCCGCACTGATCTCCATCAGCCTCGGCTGGTGCTACGGACGTCGCGCTCAAAACAATCTCGCCGCCGAACGCGTCGCCGCCTGGCGCACCCGCCGCACTCTCTGGATCACCATCGCCTGCGCCACCATCGCCTCCGGCTGGATCGCCGCCGAGGCCATCGGTCAGCGCCGCGATCAAGCCATGCGCCGCGACGTCCTCGCACGCTGCCAGCTCGTAGCCGCCGCCATCCCTCCCGCGCTCGCCCAATCGCTCGACTGGGGCGACCGCGACTTGGAAAACCTCGCGTATCAGGAACTCAAGGCGCGCATGATCGCCCTGCGCAAAGCCAGCCCCGATCTCCGCTTCGTGCTCCTCGCCGGCCTGCTCGACGGCCAGTGCTACTTCGTCGTCGATTCCGAATCCCCCGAATCCCCCGACTACTCCCCGCCCGGTCAGCTCTACACCGAAGCCGCCCCCGATTACGTCGCCGCCATGAGCTCCCGCCAGCCCTTCGTCCTCGGCCCCGTCCGTGATCGCTGGGGCCTGTGGATCATCGGCTCCGTCCCTCTCGCCGATCTCGGTCACGGCCGCGGCTCCATCAACGCCGAGCTCGACATCTCCGCCACCGATTGGAACGCCGCCATCCTCCGCGAACGCCTCCCCGTCGCCCTCATCGTCCTGCTCATTCTCTCCCTCCTGCTCCTCTCCTTCCACGCCCAGGAACGCATCCGCGACCAGATGGATAACCTCGCGCTCTCCGAACAGCGCAACACCACCCTCGTCGAAGGCTCGCCCGACTGTATCCAGATGCTCGATCTCGACGGCCGCTGCCTCACCGTCAACCAGCGCGGTCTCGTCGCCCTCGGCTGTCCCGCCTCCACGGTCATCGGCCGCCTCTTCGTCGAACTTTGGCCCGAATCCGTCCGCCCCCTCGTCGCCAACGCGATGCGCGAAACCGCCCTCGGCAAACCCGCCCACTTCGACGCCGATTACATCCGGCCCGACAAACGCCGGATCACCTGGCACGTCACCACCAATCCCGTACGCGACACCGCCGGCCGCGTCCGCAGCTTCGTCTGCATCTGCACCGACGTCACCCAGGCTAAAAATTACGAACGCACCCTCCTCGCAGCCAAAGAAGCTGCCGAGGCCGCCGACCGCGCCAAGAGCGAGTTCCTCGCCGTCATGAGCCACGAGATCCGCACGCCCCTCGGCGGCGTCATCGGCATGTTGGAAATTCTCCGCCGTCAGAACCAGTCTCCCGACCAGCGCCGCCACACCGATATGGCCCACAGCAGCGCAGAAGCATTGCTGGAGATTCTCGACGACATCCTCGACGCCGCGAAAGTCGAATCCGGCAAACTCCACCTCGAATGCATCGCCTTCCGCGTGCAGGACGAATTCCTCCGCGTGCTCGAAGTCATGAAGCTCCGCGCCGAGGCGAAAAAACTCTTCCTTCGCTGGACCTTCGATCCTGCGCTGCCCGTCGCCCTTCTCGGCGATCCCACCCGCCTCCGCCAGGTGCTCGCAAACTTTCTTAGCAACGCGATCAAGTTCACCGCCACCGGCGGCATCACCGTCGCGTTCCAACGCACCGCCGAGATCGGCGAGAAAATTCCCCTCAGCATTCAGGTCACCGATACCGGCATCGGCATCTCCCCCGAAGCCCGCGCCAAACTGTTCGGCAAATTCGTCCAGGCCGATGCCTCCACCACCCGCAGCTACGGCGGCACCGGCCTCGGCCTCTCCATCGTCAAAGGCCTGATCGAGCAGATGGGCGGCGCCGTCTCCGTCGACAGCACGCCCGGCAAAGGCACGACCTTCTCCGTGCAAATCCCGCTCGCCGTCGCCTCGGAAAACCAACTCCTCGAGCTCGCCACGCCTCACAGCGACACCGCTTTTCTCCCTCCCCACGCGCGCACCCTCCGCCTCCTCTGCGCCGAAGACGACGCCGTCCAACGCGCCATCGCCGAAAGCCAGGCGCTGGAAATGGGCCACACCATCGCCTTCGCCCTCAACGGCGCCGAAGCCCTCGAAAAACTCGCCGCCGCCGACTTCGACGCCGTGCTTATGGATAACCGCATGCCAGTCATGGACGGCTTCCAGGCCACCCGCGCCATCCGCGCCGGCGAGCGCGGCGTCCGCCAGCCGCTGATTCCCATCATCGCGATCACCGCCAACGCCTCCATCGCCTACCGCGATGCATGCCTCGCCGCCGGCATGAACGACTTCCTCGCCAAACCGCTCCGCCGCGCCGATTTTCACCGCGCCCTTGCCGACGTCATCCACGCCAGATTCGCCGCCGACCCCGGCGAGACCATCGTTCCCGCCGGCCTCACCGAAGCCGAGCTCCTCGCCATGCTCGAAGAGCCCGCCTCCATCCGCCGCACCGAAGAACCCGTGAGCCCGAAAATCGTCTCCCTGTTTTTCGAGGAAACCACCGGCCGCTTCGCCGAGATGCACACCGCGCTGAAGAACAAAGACGCCTCCACCTTCGCCCGCGCCGCCCACTCCGTGAAAAGCACCTCGCTCTATATCCACGCGCGCCAGCTCAGCGAAATCGCCGCGCAACTGGAAAAACTCGCCGACGCAGGCCAGCTTGCAGACTTGCTTGCCCCGCTCGCCCACGCCGAAACTCTCTTCGCGGGACTGCTGGCCCGCCACCAACGCGACGGCTCGAACACTCCTTTTTCCGCCACATGAAAATCCTCCTGGCCGACGACGACAAAATCGAACGCACCGCCCTCCGCGAACTCATCGGCGAACAACCCAACCTCGAACTCATCGAGGTGGAAAACGGCCAGGCCGCCCTCGACACACTCTGCGACGGCCTCAAGCCCGACCTCTGCATCTTCGACATCCGCATGCCCCACGTCGATGGACTCGAGCTCCTCCAACGCATGAGGCGCGACCCGCTCCTGCGCGGCCTCAAAGTCATCATGACCTCCGCCACGCGCGACAAGGAAACCATTCTCGCCCTCGCGAAACTCCAGATCGCCGGCTACCTCCTCAAGCCCTACGACCCCGCCAAATCGCGCGCCATTCTCCAGCCCTTCCTCGCCGCCGCCGCCGCCAACCCTCAGCTCGCCTCGCGTAACCTCCTCGCGAAAACCGCTCTGATCATCGATGACGACGACATCGCCCGCACCGCGCTCGAAGCGATGATCAAAACCGAAGAAGGCTGGGAGGTCGTCTCCGCCAAAAACGGCCAGGACGCACTCACCCGCCTGCAACGCGGCCTCCGTCCCGACATCGTCATCGCCGACCTCGTCATGCCCGAGATGGACGGCGTCGCCTTCGTCGGCCGTGTACGTGAAGACGCGCATCTCCGTTCTCTAAAAATCATCGCCACCTCCGCCGCTCAGGATCGCGATAAAATCGTCGCCCTCGCCAATCTCGGTGTCCGCACCTACCTCGCGAAACCATTCGAACAAACAAAAATCTCCACCCTGCTCCGCACCGGCACACTCTCTGCCACTGAAGAGGAGAAAGAGAAGGAAAAGGAAAACACTAAACCCTGATTACCACTCTCTCTGACCGATAAAAAAAGCGCGGCGATTCACCGCGCTTTTTTGTGCTTAAAAATCCGCCGCTCAGCCTTCCGCACGCTGCTTCGCTTCCGCTTCGATGAACGCCTTCACGCGCTCCAACTCGGCCTTCACCTGCGTCTTGGTCGCTGCAAGTTCCGCCGCGTTTCCGGCCTTACCCGATGCGAACAGATAGAACTTCATCTTCGGCTCCGTGCCTGAGCCACGCGCCGCGAAGCTGTAGCCATTGGCCAGCGTCACGAAATAAAGATCCTGCGACGGGATCGTCTCGCCGTCCGCATCGATGACCTTCTCGCGCCCGAAGTCCTGGAACTTCGCCACCGCCACATCGCCAAACTTCGCCGGCGGAGCCGAACGATACGTATCGAGGATGCGCTTGATCTTCGCCGCACCGCTCGCGCCTTCATAGTAAAGGTTGATGACCCCTTCGAGGTAGAACCCATACTTCAGGTAAATCTCGTCGAGATACTCCGGCACCGTCAGCCCGCAGCTCTTCACGTACGCGCAAAGCTCCGCGAACATCAGACACGCCGCGTTGCCATCCTTGTCGCGCACATAGTCGTTGCCGAGATAGCCGTAGCTCTCCTCGCCGCCGAAAAGATAGAACGACGAGTACTTCTGAAGCAGCTTCGCACGCGTCTCAAACGGCGTGGCATCGTAATCGAGCGCGATGCCTTCCGTCGTCAGCAGCTTCGCCTTCAACTGTTCCTCGTAGCCGCGGATCTTCGCCGCGATCCACTTAAAGCCGGTCAACGTGTTCACGACTTTCACGCCATGCCCGTGTCCGATCGCATCTTGGAGCGGCGAGGTCACAAACGTCTTCACAAGCACAGAGGACGAGCCTCCATTCTGCGGAATCCAGCCGAGCTCCTTGTACTTGCCGATGCGGTACGCCGCCAGCATCGCGCCTATCTGGTTGCCCGTGAGCAGCTCGATCTTGCCTTCTTTATTCCGAACCGCGACGCCCATGCGATCGCAGTCCGGGTCGGTCGCCATCACGACATCCAATCCTTTTTCCTCAGCCAGCTTCACCGCGAGCGAAAGCGCCTCGGCGTTCTCTGGATTGGGCGATTTCACCGTTGGAAAACGTGGATCGAACGCCACCTGCGTCTGCACCTCATGTACCTCAGCGCCCGCATGAAGCAGCAGCGGCACCGAAGCAATTCCACCCGTGCCGTGGATGTTCGTGAACGCCACCTTGAGCTTCGTCTTCTTGAAAACCTCGCCGTCGATCACAGCCTTCGCCGCGACCGCCAGATACGCATCGTCCGCCGCCTTCGTGAGCGTGATCACGCCCGCGAGACTCTTCTCCAAATACGTGCCCAGTTCCGCTAGCGGAACCGCGTTCACTTCAGAAACCACGCCCTTGTCATGCGGCGGCACCACTTGTCCGCCGTCCTCGAAGTACGCTTTGAATCCATTGTCATGCGGCGGATTGTGACTCGCCGTGATCACCACACCCGCGTGCGCCTTCAAGTAACGCACCGTGAAGCTCAGCTGCGGCGTCGAGCGCGGTCCTTCAAAAATAAACGCGCTGCCACCGAGACGCGTCCAGGTGGACGCCGCCAGTTCGCAAAAATGCCGCGAGAAATGCCGCACATCATGCGCGATCACGAGCTTCGGCACCTCGAAGCGATTCTCCTTCGCGAGGAATTTCTGCGTGTACCGGAAAAGCCCGATCGTCGCGCGCACCAGCGTGAAATCGTTGAGCACATTGCTGCCCACCGCCGCATGTTCCGGCGTGCCCTGCGCGCTAAGCTTGCCCGTCTCTGCCGTGGCTGTGACCACGCCAACGGTCCGCCCGCGCATCCCGCCCGTGCCAAACTCCAGATACCGATAAAAGCGGTCGTTCAGCTCCGACCACGCCTGTTTATCGACAAGCTCGGCGATGCTGCCGCTCGCCCAACTAGGAAGCGCAGCGCTCAGCCACACTCCCAGATTTTCAGCGGTGCTGGGAAGCAGCTGATTGGATTTCGCGGCGGTGTTGATTTTTTCGAGCGTGGTCATGGTGAGGCGATAGAGGTTAAACTCAGGGGAAGTGATGAGGCGGAAATGCGCGGCGCGTCTTATTCGAGATAGAGCCCGTCGGTGATCGCAGGCTTCGTGGCTGCCTTCGCCCAGCGATCCGCAAACGAATCCTCGTCGTACCCAAACAGCGGCGACACCTCGACCGCCACGTTTGGCAGCCCGCTCGCATCGGTGGCCACCGCCGCGCCATTGGCTTTGAACCACCGCGCAAATTGACGCAGCTGGTCTTCGCGACAGGTCTTCGGCGAATCGAGTCCCTCGGCATTTTTCACCGGACTGAAATCGTCCGCGCGCTTCGCCTCGATGATCACGGGATTCTTCGCGAACGGCAGTGCGTCGAAGACAAACATCTCGAACTTCACGCCATTCGCCTTCTCCGGCTTCACCGCTTTGCCTGCGGCATCGACCGTCGGAATTTTCTTATCCGCACGGTGAAACGGCAGCGCCACACCTTCGCCACCAGCTGCCATGCGACGGATGAACGCTGCGTCGAAAATATGGATCGCCACGCTCCCCGCGATGTACCGCAGCTTCCCGGTCTTCTCGTCCACTTCCTTCTGATAACTCGCCGGAAGATCCGAATACTCCACGACCACGTTCTTCCCATGCTGCGTGCAGAAATGCCCGACCTTTTCCTCGGCATACGCCTTCGGCACCATCTTGCTGCTCATCTCCGAACCGCGCAGCAGGTGAAAGCCAATGAACGTCGGATCGATCACGCGAATCAGCGGATTATCCACCTGGAAATAGCTCAGCGTATCGATCCCTTCGCGCTTCATCAGATCGAGTGCGCCACTGCGATCGAGCGCACGCAGCGAACCGCCATGCCCGTCCGGGCTCATCGCAATCGTTCCCGTCGTTTCCAGCAAAATCTTCCCATTAAAATCCACCGCCGGCATCCGGCCCTGCCGAAAGAAATGCACCAGCGATGCATCGAGACCGAAGAACGTGTTCTCTTTGAAAAACCCTTCCGTCGCCTCGTGGTTCGCGTGACTCGTCATGATGAACCAGTGAATCGGTTTCCCATAACGAATCGCCGCCGCCCGGATCTTCTCCGCGAAGACCTGAAACAGCGTCTTCTTCTTCAGCGGCGTCACCGGATAAGTTCCCTTCGGCCCATCGTAACCGAGCCGCGTCCCCTGTCCGCCCGCGACGGTGAACGCCGCCACCCGTCCCGCGCGCAGCGCCGCTTCGCCCGCCGCTTTCGCCTTCGCCCAGTCATCCGCGTTGCCACCATTCTCAGGCAGCGGCGCAAACGGCGCGGGCGCGAGTCCGTCGAGATTCACCGTCGCCGCGTTCTTTCCAAGCAACGTGCGGTTGAGTTGCTCCACTTCCGCGAGATCGATCTCGGCGGCTTCGGCGAGCAACCGCTGCTGCGCGGCTGCATCGAGTTGGGAGTAAAACGCGAAAACCTGTCCCTGTCCGGCGCGTTCGAAAGCTTCGATGATCGAGGGTGTGGCCATGAAAGAAAAACGATGTGCGCCGAAATTCAGGAACGCCCGCGCACTAGGGCAATGCTTATTCGGTCCCCTACACGACGATCAGGTCAGCGCTTAGGCTCCGTCCGGAAAAGCCGCTCGTCCTGCTCTGAAAAAAGAAAAATCTTCTCGCCCGGCTTCGCGTAGCCGAGCTGCCGGCGTATCACCATTTCCACATACGCCGGATCGTTCCGCAGCCGCTCCAGCACCGTCTCCTGCTCCTTCAGTTTCTGCTGTGCCTCAGCCAGCTGCACTTTCGCCATCTGCTCCGCCTTGAGCAGATGCTGGTACTCCTCACGCGACCTCCAGAAAAACACGCCCGAGCCAATGGCGATGCCCACGAACAATAGCAGGTAGAGAACAACGATCAGTCGGCGCAAATTCACGGCGTTAGAGTGACGCAGATAAACGCCCGCCGCCCCGTGATGTAAAGGAGCTTTCAAAACCCAGCCCACTTCGCCCCTCGCACATGAATTTAGCGTGCGTTTCCCGACGCCCGCCAATACTCCAAACCCACATGTATCAGAGCTTTTACGGATTCTCGGAGATGCCGTTCAACATCACCCCGGACCCGAAATTCCTCTACCTTTCACCCACCCACCAGGAAGCCCTCCAACACCTCAAATTCGGGGTCGAGCAGCGCAAGGGCTTCATCGTGGTCGTCGGCGAGGTCGGCTGCGGAAAAACCACCCTCTGCCGCCGCTTCCTCAACGAGCTCGATCCCGCCCGCTTCGACACCGCCCTTATCGTCAACCCGCGCGTCAACGAGACCCAGATGCTCCGCGCCATCCTCCAGGAACTCGGCGAAACCACCGACGCCGACGACCCCCACGATCTCGTCCTCCAGATGAACCGCATCCTCCTCGAACGCATCGAGCGCGGCCGCGACATCGTCCTCATCATCGACGAGGCCCAGAACCTCTCCTTCGAAGTCCTCGAACAAGTCCGCCTCCTCTCCAACCTCGAAACCGATAAACAAAAACTCCTCCAGATCGTCCTCATGGGACAGCCCGAGCTGAAAGACATCATCAAGCGCGACGAACTCCGCCAGCTCCGCCAGCGCATCCTCGTCCACTGCGAACTCGAACCCCTCAACCCGTACGACCTCGCCCACTACGTGAACCACCGCATGACCAAGGCCGGCTGGAACGGCCGCCCCTTTTTCACCTCCTGGGCCATGCGCCGCATCCACGGATTCTCCCGCGGCATTCCCCGCGTCGTGAATAACCTCTGCGACAAGGCCCTCCTCTCCGCCTACATCCGAGAGTCCGACGAGATCTCCTACTGGGACGTCCGCCGTGCGATCATCGACGTGAAAAAACTCACCGACTAAATTGCCCCACCCTTTCGCCCGCCATGAGCCTCATCAACGACGCCCTCAAAAAAGCCCAGAACCGGCACGGCGACACCACCCCGCCCCCATCCGGCGCCACCGGCCCTGCCTCGATCCCGTCCGCCCCGCGCAAAGGCAAAACCCCCGTCGGCAAAATCGCCCTCATCTGCGTCGGCATCGCCCTGCTCTCTGCCGCCATCTCCACCACCGTCATCCTGTTGGTAGTGCGCAAAGACGAGCCCGCCCCGCTCCCCGCGCCTCCCGTTGCAACGCTCCCCCAACCCACACAACCGGCTCCACTCGCCTCCCCGGTCAGCGCCCCCACCACCGCTCCCGTAACCGCCGTGCCCGCGACTTCATCTCCCATCACGTCCACCGAAGCTTCATCACCGACAACCGCGCCCGTCGTCAGCGCACCTCCGGTGGCAGTCACTCTCCCCGCTCCCACGCCGCCCGAGCCCGCCCCCGCCATCAAGCTCGGCACGCGCATCCAGTCCTTCATCGACCGCCTCCGCGTCACCAGCATCCGCATCTCCGATACGGGGAACAAAGCCATCCTCAACGACCGCCTCTTCCGCATCAACGATCTCGTCGAGCCCTCCCTTGGCCTCCGCCTCACCGACATCCAGCCCAGCCAGCTCACCTTCACCGATGAGTCCGGCGCCACCTACCTCCGCCACTTCTAAGCCCCCGGCCCGCGGCTCCCGCCCGTGCTCTCCCACTCCCGGCAAAATCGCATCCTGCTCTTCAAGCTGAGCGACGGCGTGCTCTTCGCCCTCGCCCTCGGCTTCGCCTACCTGCTGCGCGCGTTCTTCCCCTTCTTCGACCTCCCCCAGATCGAAAGCTTCCAAGAGCATCTCTGGCTCTTCCCCGTCTTCGCCCTGCTCGCCCCGGTCACGCTCGCCTCGCAGGGTTTCTACCAGGATCTCCGCCTCAACGGCCGTCTCGGCACGATCCTCATCGTGATGCGCAGCGTCGTCTTCATCACGATCACGCTCATCTCGATCCTCTTCCTCGTCCGCACCCAGTTCGCCCGCTCCGTCATCATCCTCGCCTGCGGCTTCGGCGGCGTACTCGTTTACCTGCGACACGAATGGCTCGCCCGCTTCATGGCCGCGCGCCGCACCACGAAATCCTGGCGCCACCGCGTGCTCTGGGTCGGCGCCACCCAGGAAAACGCCCGCCTCCGCGAATCGCTTTCCCCCGCGGAGCGCGACCAGCTCGAAAGCGTCGGTGAATTCGACCCCGGCACCGAATCCGTCGGCCACCTCGTCAACCTCCTCCACGAACACTCCGTCAACGCCGTCATCGTCAACCTCGCCGGCATCGACAACACCCGTCTCCAGTTTCTCCTCTCCGCCTGCGAACGCGAAGGCGTCTCCGTCATCGTGCGCCCCGGATTTTTCGCCCGCTCTCCCTTCGGCATGAGCGTGGACTGGTTCGCCGGCGAGCCCGTCATCCACTACAGCGCACAGAGCGCCCCGGCCGTTCACCTGATCCTCAAACAACTCTTCGATTTCGCCGCCACCGCCGTCCTCCTCCTGCTCATCGCTCCGCTGCTGCTGCTCATTGTCCTCACCATAAAATTCACCTCCCCCGGCCCCGTCCTCTTTCGCCAGCAGCGCGCCGGTCTCAACGGCCGCCCGTTTCAGCTGCTTAAATTCCGCTCCATGCGCACCGGCGCCGAAACCGAACAAGCCGCCCTCGCCGCCAAAAACGAAATGACCGGCCCCGTCTTCAAGATCGCCAAAGACCCCCGAGTCACTCCCATCGGACGTTTCCTGCGCCGCCACAGCCTCGACGAACTTCCCCAGCTCTGGAACGTCCTCCGCGGCGAGATGAGCCTCGTCGGCCCGCGCCCACTACCGATCGAGGAGGTTAAACGTTTCAACGACGACGCCCACCGCCGCCGCCTCAGCGTCCGCCCCGGCCTCACCTGCCTCTGGCAGATCAGCGGACGCAACGACATCGCCCAATTCGAAGACTGGGTCCGCCTCGACCTCGCCTACATCGATCAATGGTCCCTCTGGCTCGATTTCAAAATCCTCCTCGGCACCATCCCTGTCGTCATCTTCGGCCGCGGCGGCCGCTGACGCCAAACACCTCAGCCAATCTTCCTCCTCAATGGAGGGACGACCTCCGTGTCGTCCGCAAAAACCTCTCCTCCGTATTGGCGTCCATTCGCGGTTAAAAAAACGCTCCCGACATCATTCTCACCCTGCGAACGACATTCGCGATTTACGCATCCCGTCTTTCCCCGTTCCCTGCGCCCCGTGGAGCCTTCCGCAAAAATCCCCCAATCCCCCGCTCCCCCGTCCGTCGGTTCCCGACTCGGCTCGCGCAAAAAATCCACGCGCCTCCACCCGCTCGAAATCGCCTTCCTCGCGCTCATTTCCGCTCATCTCGTTTTTCTCCCGTGGGCGCTCGGCACAATGCACGTCTGGAGCCAGCTCGTCAGCTTCAGCCTCGCATTCGCCGGCTTCGCACTCGCACTCATCCCGCGCACCCACACCGAGGAGTTTTCCGACGACGGCCGTCGCTACCGTTACATCCCGTCGCGCCGTCTCCTAGCCTTCCCCGGCTTCTGGCTCGGCCTCGCCGTTCTCTTTTACGCCTTCGTTCAAGCGCTGAATCCAGCGTGGAACTACGCCAGCTCCAGCGGCGATTGGTGGATGGAGGAAAAAGCTTACATCGCCTGGCTCCCGTCCGGCGCCACCGCACCCTTCGCCGACTCCAATCCCTGGCGCTCCCTTCTCGTCTGGAGCTCCGCCTGGATGCTCGCCTGCTCCCTCTGGATCGGCCTCACCCGCCGCGCCTCCATCCGCTCGCTTCTCGTCATCCTCACGATCAACGCCACCGCCCTGGCCCTCGTCGGCATTCTCCAGCACGTCGCAGGCAACGGCAAAATTCTCTGGCTCATCACGCCATCCACGCACTACTCCGTCGCCACCTTCCTCTACAAAAACCACGCCGGCGCCTTCTTTAACCTCATGCTCGCCGCCTCCGCCGCGACCGCCACGTGGTATTATCGCCGCTCCGAGCGGCGCCTCGAACGCACTAGCCCCGCGCCGCTCTTCACACTTTGCGCCGTCGCGCTTTCCCTGATCGTCGCGCTCAGTTTCTCCCGCGCCGCCACCGTCCTCATGATCGGCTTCGTCCTGCTCAGCCTCGTCCTCGGCGCGATCTACATGCTTCGCAGCGCCCGCCGCCCCAACCTCCTGCTCGTCAGCCTGCTCACCGTCTCGCTCACCATCCTCGCTTTCGTCAGCGCCCGCCAGCTCCGCCTCGAACAAGCCGCCGAGAAATTCCAGCAACTCTTCACCACCGATCGCGTTCAATCCTTCGAGTTCCGCCAGCTCTCCGCGCAAGCCACTTGGGACATGGCCAGCGAACGCCTTGCCACCGGCTGGGGCGCCGGCTGCTACCGTTTTCTCTTTCCGCTTTTCCAGCAAAACTACCCGCAGATCTACCAGCCTGCACCCAACGCCGACCGCAGCTTCCTCTTCGAGCACGCGCACAACGACTACCTCGAGTTCCTCGCAGAGCTCGGCCTCATCGGCTGCGCACCGCTCGTGATACTCCTCTTGCTCCTCGCGACCAAACTCATCCGCGGCCGCCTCTGGCAAAACCCGCCGCTGCTCTTCCTCGCGCTCGGCCTCCTCATCCTGCTCGCCCACTGCTGGATTGATTTCCACCTCCACTGCCCCGCCATTCTGCTCACCGCCTGCGCCCTCGCCGCGATCGCCGGCCGCTGGTCCGAACTCGAATCCCGCCGCCGCTCCCCATAGTTGAAGACCGGATTTCCCTGGAGGAACGACTTCCCTATCGTCCCTTCCGTCCCCGCGTCAGTCCTCAAACCCGCCCACGCTCAGCGGCTTCCCATTATCCTTCGGCCCGAGCTTCAGGATAAACGCCGCCGCCTTCTTCGCCCACACCTCAGCCTTCGGATAACTCGCCGCTCCCTCCGCCCAGCACTGGCGCAACATATCCGTGTCGATCACGCCCGGATTCAGCGGCACCGCCGCCAGCCCTTTCGGCAACTCCGCCGCCAACGCTTGCGTCAGCCCTTCGATCGCCCACTTCGACGCGCAATAAGGCGCCACGTCGGGCGACACCGAACGCCCCCAGCCCGAGCTAAAATTCACGATCACCCCGCGTTTCGCCTCGATCATCGCCGGCACAAACGCCCGCACCATATTCGCCACGCCTTTCACATTAACGTCGATCAACCGCGAAAACTTATCCGCCGGCACTTTCCAGAGCGGTGCCGGCTCATTCATAAGCGCCGCATTATTCAGCAAAAAATCAGGCGCGCCGTGCACGGCCAGAACCTTCTCTGCCCACAAATCCACCTTCGCCGGATCAGCCACATCCACCACCGCGAAATCCTGCGGCGCCGGATGCGTGAACCGCAGATCGAAAATCTCATTCGCACTCCGCCCGCACCCGATGACGGTGTGCCCGCCCGCGATAAATGTCTCCGCCAGCGCGCGCCCCAGCCCCCGCGTGACTCCCGTGATGACGATCTTCAATGCGCCCGTGTTACTCATGATAATACGCCCGACCCTAGAAACCAAACCGCCCGACGCTAGCCCTGATTCCTGCCAACGATCTTCTTACGGTTCGCGCTCGCGCGACAACGCTCCGACTACGCCCGCGTCTCACCACTGCCGGATCGACAACGAAATCTCTGGCCCATTCGTCCCCGTGCCCGCATCGATCGAGCCGCCGTGCAGATGGACAATCTCCTTCGCGATAAAAACTCCGATACGCCCGTGCGTCGGCGTCGCTCCCGGCTGCGGCGCTGGCAAAATCCCTTCGAGCGCCAGTCCCGCGCCGCGAATCGACAACACCGCCGCCAGATTTTCTCCCGCGCCCGAAGTCCGCAGCGACATCACTAGATCGCGTTTGCCGAGACCCGGCCGGTTTTCCGCGATGCTTTCCAAAATCGATTCCAGCCCGAACTCGATGAGCTTCGGCGCCACATCCAGCAGGATTTCCTGAGAGCCTGTTTCCACCGTCACACCGCACTTCCGACCCACCGAGTGAACCAGCGCGCGCAGATCGATGCTCTCCGCCTCCACTTCGCTGAACGTCGGCAGCGACGCCAGATGCCGGTTCACCGCTTCGAGCGAAGCGATGTCGCGCTTGATCGCCGCAAGCAGCACCGGCGAATTCGTCTCCGCGCCCGGATTATGCCGCAGCGCCGCAAGCGACACGAGCGAGTTGCCCAGTTCGTGATTCAGCGTGAGCGCCAGATCGTGCAACAACGCCAGCCGCTCCGCCCGCGCCCGCCGGTGATGCTCCTGCAACTCCGCCGTCGCATCCTCCCAGTTCACCCACACACCCTGCGTCTCCGCGATCATGCCCGCGCTCGCGCGATAGTGCTGCCCCGCTCCCGGCACGATCCGCCGCGTGACGCGCAGCTGCCTCACCTCGGCGATCAACGCGCGCACCGCCGACGGCACCGCCTCCGAAGGCATTTCCCCCGCACCTAAAATCAAAGCCCCTGGCAGATATTTCCCCGCCAGCTGCCAGCGATCGCTCGTCACCGGAGCGCCCGCACGAGGCGCAGCCGTCAGCATCTGCCGCAACAAACGCGCGATCCCCATCGCCCGCGCGCGATCCGCCGCCTCATACGTCTGCCCGTCATCGCGCAGCCCCAGTCCCATCCAGCCGGCCAGCCGCCCGTTGTCGTGCAGCGGCACGATCAAGCGCACCGACCACGCAGCCATGCGCTGCCGTATCGACAACTCCACCACGGGATTCAGGCTGTCCGGCCAGTTAACCCCGTCGATCACCACCGGATGATGCGCCAGATACTGACTGAGCGCGTCCGTGTTGGCGCAAAAATGATCGCCCCGGTCCGCCCGGTAGCCCGCGTCTTCCCTGAGAAAAAATACCACGTGCGCAGTCCGCAGAGCCCGTTTCGCCATGCGCCGGAACTCGCCCAAGAGATCCTCGCGGCTTCCCGCCGCTTCGACCGCGTCGCCCATCCAGTCCCACCACGAATCCACCGCCTCGCGGCTGCGATCCTCCGCGCGCGTCGAAAAACTCCCCGCGACCGCTTGCGGCTTCTTGTCCCACAGCAAACTCGCGGTCGCTCCGCGCGTCGCGATTTCTTCCATCAGCGGCAAAAACTCCCCCAGCCGCGTGTGGCTGTCTTCACGGCTCAGACACACCCGCGCCGCGCCGGTCGTCTGCGCCAGACGCTCAAAAACTTCTCCCTGCTGGTCTCCGACAAAAACCATCGGCGCCTGCACACACGCCCGGGGTAATTCCCCCACGACCGCTTCCTCCACCACCACAATCATCGGCAAGCCCGGAGGCAAAATCGCCTCCCCTTGCACAAGTTCGCTCAACGTCACCACCCTCGCTCCCGCCGGTACAAGCACCCACCACGCCCGAAGTAATTCGGGATCATGCGTGGCTAAGAGATAGGTGGTGGCGGACATGGCAGGACGATTCTAAAAGTCGCTCCCCGCCCGGCTTCGGGCGGATCTGCGGTGATGCTGGCCTGCAAACTAGAGAGGATGTCTTTGCAAATTGCTAGCCCTAAGCCGAACCCACTCGATTTAGTTGATTGAAATGGCTGAAACAGCCGCGCCCACGCTTCCGGTGCCAGTCCCGGCCCGCTATCTTCGACAGCAATCTCCACGTTATCAGCGACTTTCCGTGTTTTAAGACGCAGCCAACGCTCTCCTGTATGCCGCTCTAGGGCCTGAATCGCATTAAAGCCCAGATTCAACATAACCTGCTTGATTGCATTCGGATCAGTAAAAACTTGATCCGACTCCGCCTCGAACTCCACCAATAGCCGCACACCCTTATCTTCCGCCTTGGCAGCCATCAAATCTAGGCACGACCTCAACAATGGATGTGCTTCAACCTCGCGTGAGCTGAAAACCCTAGGAGCCGACAAATCCAGCAACTGCTCCGTCAACCGATCGATCCGTCCCACTTCATCGCCGATCAGCCGGAAAAATTTATCTCGAAATGTCGGTTCCTGATAATGATTCGGCAGCAGCTGCACAAAGGTTTTGATCGAGACCAGCGGATTGCGGATCTCGTGCGCGATGCTCGCCCCCAACAATCCCACCGTTGCGAGCTGCTCCGCATGCTGCGCCTTCATCAGATAGTGCGCGCGCGACAGCGAGTTCTCGATGATCGCCGCCAGTTGCAGCAACACCCCGACCTCTGGGTATGTATACGGCCGCTGCGATAGCGGCACACTCAATCCCACCACGAGCGCAGGCGACGGCCCGATACTCGCCGCGATCACACCAAACCCGTGCTTCTCCAGCAGCCCCTGCAACGCCAGGCGCTCCGCCGTCGGTTTCTCCCGCGCCAGCCGCTCCGGCGTCACCCAGCGCAGCGCACTCAGCGCCTTCATCTCCGGCGAATCCACCGCGAACTCCAGTCCGTCTCCCGTGAGCCGCCCATGCGAGCCCATCAAAATCACCACGCGCTCACACCCCGCCCACTCCTTCAATAACTTCACGAACGCCTCCTCCATCGCATCCGGCCGCAACTCTTCACGCGCCACCTCGAACGCCGCATGACGCACCCGGTTGCCCTTCGTCTGACGTTGAAACAGCTCCTGCATCCACGGCGAAATCTCAGCCGCAAACCAAAGCCCGAAAGCCAGCGCCAGCACGAACGCCACCGTCGGCCCCACGAACTGCGCCCCCAGCTGCTCGATGCCCCACACGAACAATCCCACCGTCGCCACGAGTCCGATACGCTCCAGGCAGAGCGCGAGGATATGCCGTGCGTCCAGTACCCGCGTCGTCACCACCGCCCACACCGTGCCCCCGCAGCACACCATCACCGCCAGCGGCATGAGCCTCAACAACCCCGGCGCCACCAGCCACGAATCGATCAACACCATCGACAGCCCGCAAAACGCCGCCACCGCCCCGCCCAGCATCAACACCTGCAGCTCCAGCCTCCGCCCGCCCTGCAATCCCCGCATCGCCCAGAACGTCTGCCCCACCAGCCCCACGCAGCCCGTCAGAAACAAAACCGCGTACGCATAATACGCCGCCCCATAAACCGTCCTGCCTGACCCCGCATCCACACCCACGAAATGCCCGCCAAACGTCACCGCCGCCAGCGCCGCCCAAAAAACCAGCCACGGCCACGAAGCCGCCAGCCGCGCGCCCGGCGTCATCACCGGTTTCAACACCGCCGACTTCAACAACCACAACTGCCACACGAGCCCCGCCGCCACCATCGCCGCCCGCTGCCTCCACTCGATCCCCGGATTCCCCACAAACGCGAAATGCAAACACCCCAGCCACACCGCCAGGTGTGCACATGTGCTCAACACCATCCGGTTGAGCAGCCGTCGCGGATTAACGCATACCGCCGCCACACCGATGATCAGTGCCGCGATGAGCGCCCAGAGTGCCGTGCTAAAAGTCATCGCCAGATCACCGCTTCATGCGCCCCGCGCCGTCAACGCCTTTGCCCGCGTCCCGCGCTCACGTGCGCGCCAGGGGGAACACGATCCGCATCGTCGTGCCGCGCTTCGGCTCGCTCTCCAGCGTAAGCGTCGCGCCATGCGCCCCGAGCAGGTGCCGGCAGATCCCCAGCCCCAGCCCTGTGCCGTGCGTCTTCGTCGTGAACCCGCCCTTAAGCGCCTTGCGCGCCGTCTCCGCGTCCATCCCCGCGCCATTGTCCGTCACACAAATCTCCAGCTGATCCGCCGTCTGCGTGAAACTCACTGCGACCTTCGTCGCCGCCGCCTCCAGCGCATTCTTCAGCAGATTCTGAAACACCCGCGTCAGCTCGAACTGCGAACCCCGGATCATCGCGCTCTTCAAACCCGAGAACTGGATGATCGCGTTGTTGAAAAAGATGACCTCTTTCACTTCGCGCACCAGCCCCACCAGATCCACATCCGTGAACTCCGTCGCCTTCCGCGTCGTCTGCTTCCAGTTGTCCGCGAGGTGATGACAATACTCCGAAGCCCGGCTCACCACATCCGCGTAGCTGCGCAACTTCTCCGCCTGCTCCGGATCGCGCCGCGCCGCCTTCTTCGCCTCCTGCACCAGCAGCGACGCGTATCCAATCATCACCGTCAGCGGATTCGCCAGATCGTGAACGAGCTCCACCGCCGCCCGCGCCTGCCAGATGTGCGGCTCCTTCTCGACGATCTCGCGCTTCAACGCCGCGTTCATCGACTCCATGTTCCGGTTGAGCTGCGTCTGATGCCGCCGCTCGCCCGACGCCTGCGCTTGCTTACGCACTGCTTCCATCAGCTCCGCGATATCCGGCGGCTTTCTCAAATACTGGTTCGCACCATGCACCATCGACTGCTGCGCCGTCTGCAAAGTCCCATACCCCGTCAACATCACCACCGACACATCCTTGTCGTACTCGCGGATCGTCTGCAGCGCCTTGATCCCATCCATCTCCGGCATCCGGATGTCCAATAACACCACGGAAAACGCCCGCTCCTGAATCCGTTTGATCCCCTCCGACGGACGTTCTGCCGTCACCACATCGAACTCCGACGAGAGCGTGTAGGCGATGGATTCGCGTGGCCCGTACTCGTCATCGACGATCAGGACCAGGGGTTTTTCGATCGTGTCCACCGGGGCGGCGGACGAAGCGGCTTCCTTGAACATATTTGGGCTTACAAAAGCGGCCGGGGCGGACCGCTGCGCTGGCGTTAAAAAAGGCAGTCGGTATCTGCCTCTGCACACAGTGCGTGTCAAGGGGCGCGGCGGTCATCTCGCTAGAGAAACACACTGCCACTCTCGCCAGCATCGCAGCATTGCCACGCCCGCCACCGCCGCAAAACCTCCGCCGCGTGATCTCCGCGCTCATCGCCCTCGCCGCCGCCGCCCTCGCCGCTCTCCTCGTCTGGCTATGGGCCTCCGCCCGCCAAAGCACTCTTCACGAACGCCTTCGCGCCCGCGACGACGAGTCCACCCGCCTCACCTCTGACCTCGCCACCACCCGCGCCGACCTCGCAAAACTCTCCACCCTCAACACCCGCCTCACCTCCGATCTCTCCGCCGAACGCGCCGCCTCCGAGGAAAAACTAAAAACCTTGGTCGACGCCCACACCCGCCTCACCTCCGAGTTCAAAGCCCTCTCCGCCGACGCCCTGAAAAGTAACAACACCGCCTTCCTCGAACTGGCCAAAACCTCCCTCGCCCAGTTCCAGCAAAAAGCCGAGGGCGACCTCGCCGCCCGCCAGCAAGCCATCGACCTCCTCGTCAAACCGCTCAAAGAGTCGCTCGAAAAAGTGGACACCAAGATCGGCGAACTCGAAAAAACCCGCGCCACCGCCTACGGCCAGCTCGGCCAGCAACTCGAAGCCCTCGGCTCCGCCCAACTCCGCCTCCAGTCCGAGGCCTCCAAGCTCTCCACCGCCCTCCGCTCCACCAGCTACGCCGGCAGCTGGGGCGAGCTCCAGCTCCGCCGCGTCGTCGAGCTCGCCGACATGCTCCCCTACGCCGATTTCGCCGAACAGGAAACCTCCGGCGCTCTCCGCGCCGACCTCGTCGTCCGCCTCCCCGGCGGCCAGCGCATCGTCATCGACGCCAAAACCCCCGTCCAGTCCTACCGCGACGCTCTCGACGCCACCGACGAAAACACCCGCGCCGCCCGCCTCGCCGACCACGCCCAAAAAATCCGCGGCCACATCGACGCCCTCGGCGCGAAAAACTATTGGGAGCAATTCCAGCCCGCCCCCGAATTCGTCGTCCTCTTCATCCCTGGCGACCATTTCCTCACCGCCGCGCTCCAGACCGACAGCTCCCTCCTCGAACGCGCCATCGCCCGCAAAGTCCTCCTCGCCACGCCGATCACGCTCATCGCCCTCCTTAAAGCCGCCTCCTACGGCTGGCGCCAGGAAGCCGTCTCCAAAAACGCCGACGAAATCTCCCGCCTGGGCCGCGACCTTTACGACCGCGCGTCCAACTTCGCCGACCACCTCGAAAAAATCGGCCGCGGCCTCGAAGCCGCCGTCAAAGGCTACAACTCCGCCGTCGGCTCCTTCGAAACCACCGTCCTCCCCGGAGCCCGCAAATTCGCCGAACTCGGCGCCAAAGGCACTAAGGACCTCACTGCACCGTCCGCCGTCGAAACCGGCCTCCGCGATCTCACCAAACGCGCCTGACCAATTCTGTTGTAGGCGGGGTGCCCCCACCCCGCTTTCCGCGCCATCACGCGCAACTCCGAATCCAGACCATCGCTCGTGCGATACCACCTCGACTACGCTGCCGCCCATCCGGTTTGTCTCTGTGCCATCTGTGGTTAAAATTCCCCCTCTAAAAGGTCATCTACTGCACACCCACGACCCTCCATTTTCTCCACCAACCGTTCGTTCCTACTCATGTCCGACACCACCGCCGCAACACCGCACTCCCTCGACGGCCTCTGGCAACCCACCCGAGCCGAACTCTCCGGCGAGTCCGCCCCGCCCATGGTCCTCGAGCGCATGACGCTCACCCTCCGCGCCGCCCGTTACACCGTCCACTTCGGCGGCGAGATCTCCGACCGCGGCACCTTCACCCACGTCGCCTCCGAACCTCACGCCACACTCACTCTTCGCGGCGAAGAAGGAGCCAACGCCGGCCGCACCATCCCCGCCATCTTCCAACTCGTCGGCGACCGCCTCCGCATCTGCTACGGCCTCGACGGCCAACTCCCGTCCGCCTTCGTGACGTCTTCCGACTCCCGCCTCTACCTCGTCACCTACCGCCGTAGTTCGCCCCGAGCACTAACTTCCCTGACACCCTCTTGAGCAGAATAAAAAATCGAGTATCTCAGACGCTTAGGATAAGCTTCGCCGTCGTCATTCTCCTTACAGGCATCAGCTTTTTCGTCACGGTCGCAAGCGGCCTGTCGCACGGAAAAATTGTCGCAGTAAAAACAAAAGGGAGCACCGGACGGGACATCCTCATCGTGAAATCCCAGGACCCATCGATGTATTGGGGAAATGTAGTGATCCATTTTTTCAGCGGCGTCACCATATCGGCGTTCGGAATATTCTGTCTGATCAAAATTCATAGCGACGCCAAGACCATCAGCCCGCCCAAGCCAACATCTCCTAAGCGTTAATCATATTAGGACTGCCCGCTCCCCGATGCACGTCTCCGGCCTCTTCATCTACCCCGTCAAAAGCTGCCGCGGCATCGCCCTCACCACAACATCGCTCGACACCCTCGGCCTCACCGGCGACCGCCGCTTCCTCATCGTCGACGCCGACGGCAAATTCATCACCCAGCGCACCCACCTTGCGCTCATCCCCATCACCACCGCACTCGACTCCACCCACCTCACTCTCACTCACCCAAAACTCCCCGCCCTCCGCGTCCCACTCACCGCCTCAACTAACGCCTCCACCAACACCACACCGCCCGCGTTAATCTCCGTCACCGTCTGGGGCACCACCGGCCTCCAAGCCGAAGACTGCGGCCCCGCCGCCAACGCCTGGATCAGCGAAGCCCTTGGTCAACACGCCCGCCTCGTCCGCATCGGCCCCGCCTTCCACCGCCCCGTCGGCGACCTCGGCGACGCCACCGGTTTCGCCGACGGCTATCCACTCCTCGTCATCTCCGAAGCATCCCTCGCTAACCTCAACGACCGCCTCATCGAGCGCGGTGACGAGCCCGTCCCCATGGACCGCTTCCGCCCCAACCTCGTCATCTCCGGCAGCGACGCTTTCGCCGAAGACACCTGGCCCCGCCTCCGCGTCGGTGAAGCCACCTTCCGATCCGCCGGTCCCTGCGCCCGCTGCACAGTGACGACCACCGACCAGCTCACCGGCGAACGCACCCCCGAACCCCTCCGCACCCTCGCCACCTACCGCCGCGATCCGCTCAAAAAATCCAACGTCAACTTCGGCCAGAACCTCATCAACGAAACGAAGTCCGCCACGCTCCACCTCGGCGACACCGTCACTCCGCTCGCCTGATCTCTTCGCTTTCTTCGCCCGCTCAAAACGTCTTCAGCCGCACGTTCCGATATTCGACCTTCATCGGCGGACCCGAGTGAACCTGCACGCCAATAAATCCCTCCACCGGATGATTCGCCTCATCGTCATCGATCACGACACACATCACGCGGCCATTGATGATGTGCGTGAAAACATTCCCCCGCGCGATCAAGTGCACTGAGTTCCAGCCATCCGTGATCGCCTGCGCCAGCTCCGCTTCCTCGCCTGTCCGCGCCAGCAGTGTCGGCGGACGCCCACCCGTCACCCGCGACACGCCTCCCCGCACACCGAGAAACAACCGCCCCTTCTCCTCATAATTTCCGCCAAAATACTGCTTCCGCCCATCGATATCCAACTGCGGCCCGCGCATCGCGAATGCATTCGCCGGTGTCACTTTATCCTCCGCCATCACGCTCCGATAGTTGATGCCGCTGTTACCCCGCTCGCTGATGCGACACTCCAGCCTCAGTTCAAAATCCTTCGGCCGTCCACCCTGCCACACGAGAAACGTATTACTCTTCATCAACGTCTCCGGCGTGATCTCCCCAACGATCGCACCGTCCTCCACACGCCAGTAAGTTTTATTCCCCTCCCAGCCGTTCAGCGTCTTCCCATCGAAGATCGGCTGAAACCCCGGCTCCTCCTCCGTCAACGCCACCGGCCGGTCGCTTTGCTTCGGCGCATAAGGCACCGCCGGTTGCTGTGCGAACAGCGTGACCACCCAACCGGAGAACAACGCCACCAAGGTAAGACGAATCATAGGAGAAATTGAGGTGTTTAACTAACTCTACAACACGCCGTCATAAACAACCGCGCGCTTCACCAACAGCCCACTCCCGATCCCGTCACAACCTTCCGGCCATCGGAGCGTCACCTCACCACCCGCGTCGCCCCTGCCGTCGTGAACCGGATCTCCGTCGGCACCTTGTCCAGCGTCGTCAGAACTTCCTCCACCGTCTGCGACGACTGCGCTTCATTCGCCGCGATAAACCGCACCTTGATCGACACCTGCTCCTTAAGGAATCCCCGCCCATTCGCCTGCACCACCACGCGGCACGGCGTCTTCCCGCACGGTTTGCCATTCACCACCACCGTCGCACCCGCCGGCTCTGACTCCACCATCAACGCATACTCGCCCTCCCTGAGCGCGGGCACCGTCGGCCCCGCCGGCCTCGGTTTCGCCGACGGCCCAGGCTTCTTCCGCATCACCGGCTCCGTCACAACCGGCTCAGCCACCACCGCGGGCTCAACCGCTTTCATCTCAGCGAGCGGCTCTGCGTTCACCGGCTCGCGTGCCGGCGCTAGCGACTGGCCTGCACGCGGCGTACTCGCGCAACCCGCGAAAAACGCAGATCCGCTCAACAGACAAAAAACAACCAGTCTAAAAATCATGGGGCGTGTGATAAGGACCGCCAAAAATCCCGCAGTTCCCTCCGCGCAACGCAACTCCCGCCCGGCCCGTCCGGCACTTTTATTCATCGCTCACTTTCCCCCGCAGCCCTTTCACGCCCGCGCGCTGCCGCTTCCCCGCCACTTGAATCGCCTTCTGTCTCCGGCTCTTCGGCCGGTTCTTCCGCTTCGCCTTCGCCATCGCCTGCTGGCGTTCCCGCTCCGCCGATTTCAGCCGCTCCAATAATTTCTCGCACAATTCCGCCCACGCCAGCTCCCGATTCGCCGCCTGTGAACGCTCCCGCTGCACGCGCACTTCCACACCCGTCGGCTCATGACGCAGATGCACCGTGGACGACGTCTTGTTGATTTTCTGCCCGCCCGGCCCCGACCCGCGCACAAACCGCTCCGTGATGTCGCCCGGCAGCACGCCCAGCGCATCGAGCTTGTCTTGAATTTGGGTTGGTAACTCCATCTGCCCGCGTTTTTTCTCCACGAAACTCTTTCAGCGCAAGCGAGTCCTACCCGCCCTCCACCCTTCCGCTCCGGTTTCACCCTTCACTCTTCACCCTTCACTCTTCCCATGCTCACCGGTCCCACTTGGTCTCAAAAACTCCGCGAAGAAATCGGCAAAGCCGTCATCGGTCAGGACGCCGTCGTCGAGCGCCTGCTCGTCGCCCTCCTCGCCAACGGCCACGTCCTCCTCGAGGGCATGCCCGGCCTCGCCAAAACCCTCCTCGTCAAATCCCTCGGCACCGCCCTCGGCGTCCAATTCGAGCGCATCCAGTTCACGCCCGACCTCCTCCCAAGCGACGTCGTCGGCACCATGATCTTCCAGCCCAAGACCGGCGAATTCACCGCCCACCGCGGCCCCATCTTCGCCAACCTCGTCCTAGCCGACGAAATCAACCGCGCCCCCGCCAAAGTCCAAAGCGCCCTCCTCGAGGCCATGCAGGAACGCCAGGTCACCATCGGCGGCCAGACCATCATCCTCCCCAAGCCATTCTTCGTAATGGCCACCCAAAACCCGGTCGAACAAGAGGGCACCTACCCGCTCCCCGAAGCCCAGACCGACCGCTTCCTTTTCAAACTCCTCGTCGATTATCCCACCGCCGACGAAGAAACCCAGATGATGTCCCGCTGGGGCCAGGTCACCAAACAACCCGCCCTCACCCCCGTCTCCTCCGGCGAAGAACTCCTCTCGCTCCGCACCGAGGTCGACAAAATCCACGTCGCCCCCGCCGTCCAAGCCTACATCCTCGCCCTCGTCCGCGCCACCCGCGCCCTCGCAATCGACCCGAAGAACCAGCTCAACCCCGGCGTCCGCCACCTCTCCTTCGGCGCCTCACCCCGCGCCTCGCTCGCCCTCTTCCAAGCCAGCCGCGCCCTCGCCTGGCTCCGCGGCCAGGACTTCGTGAACCCGGCCCTCGTCCAAGACATCGCCCCCGACGTGTTGCGCCACCGCATCGGCCTCACCTACGAAGCCGAAGCCGAGGAAATCACCACCGACAAAATCGTCGCCGGCGTCCTCGACCGCACCGCCGTTCCGAAGCTCTAATTTCAGAGAGTGGTCAATGATGCGAATACTGGCCATCGTAGGCATCTGCACTGTGTGTGGCTGTTCCCAGCCTCGCAAAGTGGAGCTATGGCCAAACACAGGTGGAGGGATCAGCTATGGAACGCCAAGTGTTGAAGTGACGCTGAGTAACCTCACCAAAGTAGATCGTGCGCCTTCTCCGACCACTCCACTAGAATTGCTTTTCGTTTTTCCGCCCGAGTCAGCGGCATGGTTGGGTATGCCCTGCTCTGTAACAGCCGAAATCTCCATTCGATCCGATGGCACTGTGGACTCCGTGAGCGTAACGAATTCGTCCCGAAAAGAATTCGAGCATCTTGTTCAGTCCGCCGCCATGAATGCTCGTTTCACGCCTGCAATCCTGGGTAACCGACCTGTGAACTGCGTCGCTGAATATAGGTTCAGTTTTAACGGAGCACGCTAACGCCATGAAGTCCCGCTGGCTCCTCATCACCCTGCTTCTGGCGTTCCCCTTCGCCTTCGCGTTCTTCCTGACCGAAGCCCGCCTCGGCCAGCAACGCACCGCCCGCCGCGTCCTGGTTATCCCTCCGCCACCAGCCGCCACCACCGCCGTCGAATCCGCACCTGATATAAGTCCTTCCGGTCCCATAAGCCCTATTGGACCTATCTCCGAAAACCCCACGCCATCCACCGCCCCCGTCGCAGTCACCCCGCCTCCCTCAATCGTACCGAGCGAAGCGACAGGATCTACAAATCGAGAATCCAAAATCGAAAATTCCGCCACGCTCCTCGAAGGCACCGTCACCAAAGAATCCGACGCCCTCGTCTACGAATCCGACGCCAAGCTCCAGCTCCCCAACAACCTCTTCCTCTCCTCGCCCACCGGCGTGATGGTCTCTGACGAACAGCAAAAAATCTTCGCCGGCGACATGCAGCTCCTCTCCACCAAGCAGACCATCTCCGCCAACGAAGCCGTCCTCACCCTCCAACCCGACGGCGGCTCCGTCCTCACCTCCAAAACCCTCAGCATCGCCGCCAACGACAACTCCACCCCCGCGATGGAACTCAAAGGCGACAACCTCACCCTCACCATCCCTGCCTCAAAAAAATCCGCCGTCCCCGCCTCCGAAACACTTACCGCCACCGCGTCACCCACCACGTCCACGCCTTAACTTCGCTCCGACCTTAGCGCCTTCGCGTCTTTGCGATTCAACTAACCACCGCATGCCGTCCGCCCCCGATCAACCCGCCGCCCCCCTCCAAAACCCGCTCGCCCTCCTGCGACGGCTGGAGTGGCGCGTGCGGCACGCCGTGGAAAACGTCCTCAGCGGTGAGTACCGCTCCGCCTTCCGAGGACGCGGCATGGAGTTCGATCAAGTCGTCAAATACGCCTTCGGCGACGACGTCCGCGACATCGACTGGAACGTCACCGCCCGACTCGGTGAACCCTACCGCAAGAAATTCGTCGAGGAACGCGAGGTCACCTTGATGATCGTCCTCGAGGACACCCCCAGCCTCCAGTTCGGCTCCGGCGCGCAATCGAAACGCGAAGCCCTCCTCGAACTCGCCGGCCTCGTCATGCTCCTCGGCGCCGTTAACCGCGACCGCGTCGGCTGCATCCACGCCTCGCCCACCGGCTACACCTTCCGCGAACCCGTCCGCGGCCGCGGCCCCATCCTCCACGCCGCCGCCACCCTCCTCAGCCAGCCGCCGCCCGATCTCTCAACTCTCAACCCTCAACTCTCAACCGGATCGCCATCGCCTGCGGCGACGGCGATCCCTTGGCGCCTCATCTCCAAAACCGCCCCCAAGCACAGCATCCTCATCTGGCTCGGCGATTTCGCCGCCCGCCCCGCGCCCGACGGCTGGCCGCTCATGCAACGCCGCTACCAAACGATGGGCTTCCGCGTCGACGACCCGTGGGACCGCGAACTCCCCGCCGGCGATTCCTTCGCCGCCTACGATCCCGTCAACGGCCGTCTCGTCACCATCGAAGGCTCCTCCGCCGAACGCGCCGCCCACGCCGAATGGCGCGACACCCGCGACACCTCCTTCCGCGCCCTCTTCCCCGATCCTCAAAGCCGCCTCGTCGTCGGCACCGACGAGCCCCGCCTCGAAGCCCTCGTGAAATTCTTCCACCGCCGCATGGCCGGAAGCTCCCGCTAACCAGTCAACCCACCAACCACCCACGATGCTCCCCGCCTCCGACATTGGTCACTGGTCATTGGTCACTGGTCATTCCCTCACAGCACCGTTTTCGTCCCTCGCCCTTAGCTCCGCGCCCTTCGCCCTCATCCCTCCCATCGACCTTCCCTCCGGCCTCCGCCTCGAATCCCCCATCTGGCTCTTCGCCCTCCTGCTGATCCCCTTCGCTATCTGGCTCCGTTCCCGCCGCTCCGTGCCCGTTTTGCTGATACCGTTCGCCGCCGCCTGGCACCGCCCCAGTCTCACGCAAATCTCCCGCTTCCCGGCCATCCTCGCCTGCCTCGGCCTCGTCGCGCTCACGCTCGCCCTGGCCCGCCCGCAACGCGTCGAAGACAAACGCGAAGTCCGCTCCCAAGGCTACGACATCATGCTCGCAGTCGACCTTTCCGGCTCCATGCGCGCCGAGGACTACGAACGCGACGGCCAGCGCATCAACCGCCTCCAGGCCATCAAACCCGTCATCCAGGCCTTCATCAACCAGCGCCCCAACGACCGCATCGGCATCGTCATCTTCGGCGGCCGCGCCTACACCCTCGCCCCCCTCACCTTCGACCACGCCTGGCTCCAGCGCCAGATGGAGCGTATCCGCATCGGCATGATCGAGGACAACACCGCCATCGGTGACGGCCTCGGTGTCGCCCTCACCCGACTCGAGCAATCTCAACGCGAATCCGGCGGCCGCCGACAGGGCGCGTTTGTCGTCCTCATGACCGACGGCGCCAACCGCACGGGCAACATGACCCCGGCCCAGGCCACCGAGATCGCCGTCTCCCGAGGCGTCCCTGTCTACACCATCGGAGCCGGCCGCGACGGCTTCGCGCCTTATCCTATACTCGACGACCAAGGCCGTCCCACCGGACGCTATCAACGCCAGCCGTCCGACCTCGACGAAGGCACCCTCCGCCGCATCGCCACCGCTACCAACGGTCGCTATTTTCGTGCCGACGACATCCGCACCGCCGAAAACGCCTTCGCCGCCATCGACCGCGCGCAGAAAATCGAATTTCAGGCCAAGTCCTACCTCCTCACCACCGAGCTCTTCCACTGGCCCGCCATCCCCGGCCTCGCCCTCCTCACCCTCGCGGCTCTCCTCATCCGCCAGCGCTCCGCAAGATCGTCCTCCGCTGGAGGCGCGGTGCCCTCACCGCGCACAACCGTCGCAACTCCCAACGCTACGCCAGCCTCCGCCCGATGACCTTCCACTGGCCTCTCCTCCTCTGGCTTCTCGCGCTCCCGGTCCTCTGGCTCGCCTTCGACCTGCTCCGCCTCCGTCTCCACAAATCCACGACAGCCGCCTCCCCGTCGAAAATCATCCAGGCCGAAGCCACCCGTAGCGCATTGGTCATTGGTCACTGGTCATTCCAGCGCGGTTTCGCGAAACCGCGCTGGCGCTTCTGCCTCGGCCTCGCCTTCGCCATCGTCGCCCTCGCCCGCCCGCAATGGGGCCGTCTCGATGAACCCGTCTTCGACCAGTCCCGTGAAATTCTCATCGCGCTCGATCTCTCGCGCAGCATGACCGCGCCCGACGTGAAGCCCAACCGCCTCGACCGCGCCAAGCTTCTCATCACCTCCCTCCTTGAACGCCTCCAGGGCGAACGCGTCGGCCTCGTCGTCTTCGCCGGCACCTCGTTTCTCCAGAGCCCGCTCAGCTCCGACTACGAGATCCTCCGCGACTTCCTCCCCTCGCTCAATCCCGACTTCCTCCCTCAAGGCGGCAGCAACTACCAAGCCCTCCTCGAGACCTCCCTCGAGTCTTTCGGCACCGAAGCCGCCGCCGACCGCTTCCTCATCATCCTCTCCGACGGCGAAGCCACCGACGACAACTGGAAATCCCTCACCGACGGCCTGAAAAAAAAATCCATCCGCGTCCTCGGCCTCGGCATCGGCACACCCGAAGGCGCCATGATCCCCGACAGCACCGGAGGCTTCATCAAAGACGAGCGCGGCGCCGTCGTTCTCTCCAAGCTCGAACCCCGCACCCTCCAGGAACTCGCCGAAACTACCACCGGCCTCTACACCGATGCTTCTTCCTGGGTCGATCTCGCCCAGATCATCGAGTCCACCGTCGATGCCGGTCGCAAAGGCGCCTTCCTCGAACGCAACCGCGTCCGCCTCGCCGAACGCTTCCAATGGGTTCTCGCCCCCGCATTACTCCTCTTCGCCTGGAGCTACTGGCGCGAATTCCCCGTCCGCCCCCGCCCCCGCGACATCCACTTGAAAACAAAAACTCCCTCCGATGTAGGCGGGGTGCCCTCACCCCGCATTCCAACCGTCGCTAATCTTATCACGCTCACTCTCACGCTTGCGCCACTGGTCATTGGTCACTGGTCATTCGCGGCGGAAGCCCCTTCCGCCGCCACTTCGCCGGACCCGGCGACGGCCATCGCCGCCCCCCTCAGCACCCTCGTCGGCAGCCTCGCCTCTCGCGAATCCCTCGCCGCCCGCGACTGCGCCCAGATCGCCACCACCACCATCACCTACGGCGAACGCCTCCAGTCCGCCAAACACCCCGTCCCCGAAGGCCCGATACGCGACGCCCTCCTCGCCGTGGACCAGGGCGAAGCCACCGACGCCAAAGCCGCCGACTGGCCCGACCTCCGTGCTAAACTCAAAAAATTCCTGGAAAAACCCGAAGACCCGCAGAAGAAGGACGACGAAAAAAAACAGGACGAGAAAAAAGACCAGCAGGACAAACAGGATAAACAGGATAAGCAGGACCAGAAACAATCCGGCCAGCCCGACGACAAATCCGAACAGGACAAAAAAGATCAGCAGCAAAAGTCCGACTCCCAGAAATCTGAAAACCAGCCCCAGTCGCAGCAAAACCAGCAGCAACAACAAGACTCCAAGCCCGGCGAAAAATCCAACGAACCGCCCAAGGAGCAGCAATCCGCCTTCGGCAAAATGGACGAAAAGCCACCCGAGCCAAAAACGCCGCAGGAAGTCCCCCAACCCTCCGAAGAAACCCAGAAAATCGGTGGCACCCCCGACAACAAATCCACCGCTCCCGTCGATCCCTCACTCTCCGTCCCGCTCCAGAAACTCGATCAAGTCCGTGAACTCGATTCCCCCGGCCGCCTCTTTCAATTGATGCAAGACCCCAAGGCCCGCCCACCGAAAACCGGCAAAGACTGGTAATCCGCCATGCAACGTATCCGCATTTCTCTCTCGCTCGGCCTCCTCGTTTTCCTCGCCGCCTTCGCCCGCGCCCAGACCGTGCGCTGGGAACCCGCCAGCGGCAGCCTGGCCCACAATCAAACCAGCGAGCTCTCTCTCATCTTCGAAAACTGCGAGCCCACCGCCGCTCCCGAGATCCCCGCCATCCCGGGCCTCACACTCCAGCGCGGCGGCGAGATCCGAAATACCTCCATCATCAACGGCCGTCGCTCGGAAAACGTCACGTGGATGTTCGCGGCCCGTCCCTCCCTGAAGCAGCGCATCTCCATCCCGGCCTTCGGTGTCGAGACCGACAAGGGTCGGCTCACCGTCGCCCCCGCCACCTTCGAAGTCGGAGAAGCCACCATCGGCGGTAATCTCTCCCTCGAATCCGTCGTCACCGCCCGCTTCCAGACGCCTCGCGAGGTATGGGCCGGCGAGATTTTTCCGATCACGTACAAGCTCAGCACGCTCCGCCGCTATTTTCATTCCTTCGGCAGCTATCTCGAATGGCCTCCCGCTCCTTTCGTCATCGAGGACTGGAGCAAGGGAGAACTGAAAGAAGCCGTGATCGCAGGAGAAAACCACGTGGTGCTCGAGCAAAACACCCGCGCCCTCGCCCGTACCACGGGCACTGTCACGCTCAACGCAGGCAACCAGCTCGTGAACGTCATCAAAGGCACCGACATGTGGGGCCGCGCCAACCTCGACCAGTTCGCCGTCACCAGCGACCGCCCGTCTGTCACCGTTAAGCCACTACCCACCGGCGCCCCCGCCGCCTTCAACGGCGCCGTCGGCCAGTTCACGCTCCAATCCAAAATCGTCCCCGTCAGCGCCAACGTCGGCGATCCCATCACCTGGACACTCACGCTCTCCGGCGCAGGAAACTGGCCCGACCTCCCCGGCCTCCCCGCCCGCGAAGCCTCCAAAGATTTCCGCGTCGTCCAGCCCCAGGCCAAACGCACCAACAAAGAGGGCACGCTCTTCGAAGCCACCCTCGTCGAAGACGTCGTCCTCATCCCCACCAAACCCGGCACCTACACCCTCGGCCCCGTCACCTTCGCCTACTTCGATCCCGCCAAAGGCACCTACCAGACCGCCACCGCCCCGCGCACGACCGTCACCATCGCGCCAGCCGCCACCAGCGCCCCCACAGCCTCCACGCAAAACACGCCTGCCTCCACAGCCAGCGCCGCCACACCCGCCAAAACCCTCACGCCTCCCGCCGCACCCGCCGCCATCCCGCGCGACCCGCTCCCCGGCTCCGCCGAAGCCCCGCTCCCCCTCAGCCCGCGCACGCTCCTGCTCGCCGCCCTCTCGCCGCTCCTTCCGCTCCTCCTCTTCTGGTTCATCCTCGCCCTGCGCCGCGCCAAACAAACCGACCCTCTCCGCCCTCAACGCGAAGCCCGCGCCCGCCTCGCCGCCACGATCGCCGAACTCCGCACCGCCAAAGACCGCGCCCAGATCGTCGCCCTCCTCCAAGCCTGGCAACGCGACACCGCCGCCCTCTGGCCCCTCGCCCGCGCCGTCCCCTCCGCCACCGACTTCGCCGCATCCGATGGAGGCGCGGTGCCCTCACCGCGCGTGCCCGATTCATCCTCCCCTTGGTCCACCCTCTGGCTCGAAGCCGAACGCTGTCTCTACCGTTCCGATACACCGCTCCCCGCCGACTGGACCGCCCGCGCCGAAGCCGCCCTCGCCGCCCGCCCGGTGAAATCCTTCAGCGCCTTCTCCCTCTTCCTCCCGCGCAACCTCCTCCCCTTCGCCGCCGCCCTCGCGCTCGTCCTACTGTCTTTCCCCGGCTCTCTCTCCGCCCAAGACGCCGCCAAAGCCGCGTACGACCGCAGCGACTTCACCACCGCCGAAAAAACCTGGCGCGACCAACTCGCCAAAACGCCGACCAACTGGATCGCCCATCACAACCTCGCCCTCGCCCTCGCCCAGCAAAACCGCTGGCAGGAAGCCGCCGCCCATTCCGCGACCGCCTTCGTCCAACACTCGTCCGACGCCTCCGTCCGCTGGCACCTCGCACTCACGCTCGATAAAGCCGGGTACGCGCCCACGACGATCTCCGCCTTCATCAACCCATCGCCGCTCCACAACCTCGCCCGCCGCTTCTCCCCCGCCGAATGGCAGCGCGTGATCATCGCCGCCTCCGCCCTCGCCGCCCTCGCCCTCGCACTCGCCCTGCTCCGTCTCCACGGCTCCTGCTCCCGCGCGCTAAAACCCGCTGCCTGGACCCTCGCCCTCCTCTCGCTCCTCGTCCTCGCCACCGGCCTCCTCAGCCTCCGCCTGTATTCGCCAACCAGCGACCTCCGCGCCGCCCTCGTCTGGAAACAAACGACTCTTCGCTCGATCCCCACCGAAGCCGACACCGCCCAGAAAACGACGCCACTCGCCGCCGGCTCCATCGCCGTCATCGACAAAACCTACCTCGGCTGGTCCCGTCTCGCCTTCAAGAACGGTCAGACGGGCTGGGTACGTCACGAAGATCTCCGTCAGCTTTGGCGCTAAGCTGCTGACTCAGCAGTCAGCGGTCTTCCGCGCCATCCTTAGCATCGACTCCTCCGTGCTGAAATCGCTCATCCGCGCGATCTCCACCCAGCGCAGATCTTTCGATTCCTGCGTGATCACCAGCGGCTCCGCATCATCCGCCTCGATCATGAAACGCACATCATAGTGCCAGTGCCCCGGCTCACTTTTCCGCTCCGGAATCCAGTGCCGGTCCACATCGAAAATCTCTGGAGTCACCAGACGCAGCCGCGTCAACCCTGACTCTTCCTGCGCCTCGCGCATCGCCACACCCGCGATGTCCAGATCCCCATCCGCGTGCCCGCCCAGTTGAACCCAGATTCCCAGCTTTGCATGATGCGTCAGCAGCGTCCGTTTCCGCTCCGCGTCCACAATCCACGCCGATCCCGTCAGATGTCCGACCGCCAGCGAACGCTCCGCGCACCACGGATTCTCCTCCACGAAGCGAATCATCTCCCCCGCCATCGCCGCCTCGTGCGCATCCAATCCCCGCGCCGCATGCGCCCGCAACTTCCCCAACAACACTTCCCTCGGATCGTTCATAAAATAGTCTCACTCTTCGCCAAACTTGCACGCCCTCTTCGCCCACGCCCGCTTTCGCGTCTCTGTGCTCTCTTTGTCATAGCTCTGTGTTCTCTGTGCCCCACTCCGGCTCATTTCGTCTCGAACCACTTCGTCTCCGCCTTCACCACGCCGCCCTCCAGCTGCTCGAAAATCTCCGGCACCGTCTTCGCCACCGAGAACAATTCCAGATTCGACGGCTTGTTAAATTTCTCCGCCACCATCCGCCGGAAAAAACTCAGCAGCTCATCATAGAAACCATCCTGATTCAAAAACACGCACGGCTTCCGCAGCACATCCAGCTGCCGGAGCGTGAGGATCTCCATGATCTCCTCCAGCGTCCCCCAGCCGCCCGGCAGTGTGAGGAACGCATCGGCCCGCGTTTCCATCAGCAGCTTACGCTCGCGCATCGTCACCACCGTCACGAGTTCATCCGCCTCGGTGAACGCCAGCTCCTTCACCTTCATGAATTCCGGGATCACCCCGATCACCTGCCCACCCGCCTGCTTCACCGACCGCGCCACCGCGCCCATCAACCCCGTTTTCCCTCCGCCATAAACCAGTCCCCACCCGCGCCGCACCATCTCCCGACCGACTTCCTCCGTCGCCGCATAATACTTCGGATCGAGCCGATCACTGGAGGAACAATAAACGCAAAGCAGCTTGGACATACCTCCTCAAAAACCACGCCCGCCTCCTCATCGCCACTAATTTTTGGCTGATACTTTCCCCCATCCGTGCCCATCTGTGCCATCCGTGGTCAAAAACTCCTCCACCTATCGCGGCCGCCTCGCCCCCTCGCCCACCGGGTATCTGCATCTTGGGCACGCCCGTACATTCTGGATCGGCGCCGAGCGCGCCCGCCACGCCGGCGGCGCCCTCATCCTCCGCAACGACGACCTCGACTCCACCCGCTTCCGCCTCGATTTCGTCGACGCCATGCTCACCGACCTCCGCTGGCTCGGCTTCACCTGGCAGGAAGGCCCCGACCTCGGCGGCCCGCACGCGCCCTACAACCAACAAGCCCGCCGCCCGCTCTACCGCGACGTCCTCGAAAAACTCCACGCCGCCCGCCTCATCTATCCCTGCACCCGCTCCCGCCGCGACGTTCTCGAAGCCGCCGGCGCCCCCCACGAAGGCTCTCCCGACGACGAGCCCGTTTACCCCGACTCCTTCCGTCCGCCGCTCGACGCACCGCTCCCACCTCTCCCCGCGCCCGATCAACCCATCACGACCAACTGGCGTATCCGCGTTCCGGATGGCGAAACCGTCTCATTCACCGACAACCGCCTCGGTCTCCAAAGCGCCGTCGCCGGCCGCGACTTCGGCGACTTCCTCGTCTGGCGCAAAGACGACGTCCCCAGCTACCAACTCGCCTGCGCTGTCGATGACGCGACCATGCACATCACCGAAGTCGTCCGCGGCGACGACCTCGTCCGCTCCACCTTCCGCCAGCTCCTCATCTTCCGCGCCCTCGGCGTCACGCCGCCCGCCTTCTATCACGCCCCGCTCATGAACGACGACAACGGCGTCCGCCTCGCCAAGCGCCACGACGCCCTCAGCCTCCGCGCGATGCGTGAACAGGGCGTCAATCCCGCCGCCATCCTCGAAAAATTCTCCGCCTCTCTCACATGACCCTCGTCAAAATCGGCGTCCTCAACATCTCGGACCGTGCCAGCGCCGGCATCTACGAAGACACGCCCGGCAAAGCCTGTGTCGCCCTCCTTCGCGAGTGGCTGGTCACACCTTTCGATGTCGAGTACCGCATCATTCCCGACGAACAGCCGCAGATCGAAGCCGCGCTCCGTGAACTCGCCGACAATGCCGGCTGCGCACTCATCGTCACCACTGGCGGCACCGGTCCCGCCCTGCGCGACGTCACCCCCGAAGCCACCGAAGCCGTCTGCGAAAAAATGCTCCCCGGCTTCGGCGAACTCATGCGCGCCACCTCGCTCAAGTATGTCCCCACCGCGATTCTCTCACGCCAGACCGCCGGCATCCGGGGAAAAACGCTCATCGTCAATCTCCCTGGCCGCCCCAAAGCCATCCGTGAAAACCTCGAAGCCGTCTTCCCCGCAATTCCTTACTGCATCGACCTCATCGGCGGCCCGCGTCTTGAAACAAACGCCACTGCAATGAAAGCGTTCCGGCCTGCCTCCTAGCCTGCACGCCTGCTCCGTCAGAATCCAAAAAACGCCGCCGCTTCCTGCCGGTCCTTCGAAATCTGATCGGTCAGCCCCGAGATCGACGAAAACTTCGTCTCCGGCCGGATGAATTTCAGCCACTCCACACGCACCGAATCACCTTCCACAAACGGACAATCGACGAGCAGGTGCGCCTCGATGCGCGGCTGATTGCTGCGCTCCACCGTCGGGCGCAGTCCGTAATTCGCCACCGCCGGCAAAAACGCATCCTTCGATTTAGGTCCGCTCACGCGCACCGCATACACGCCGAAACGCGGACGCAACGCCGGCTCCCACGCTATGTTCAACGTCGGAAACCCGATCGTGCGCCCCAGCCGTTTCCCCGCCGCGACCACGCCATCAGCGAAGTACGTGTAACCGAATAACTCATTCGCCTCTTCGATCCTGCCCGCCTCCAGACAGGCGCGGATGCGCGTGCTGCTGATCGGCTCGCCATTGTGATTGATGCGCTGCGCGCTCACCACGCCGATATGCTGCTTCTTCCCCTCCGCCACCAGCATCGCGATATCACCGCGTCGTCCCTGACCAAAGCGCCAGTTCTCACCAACGTACACCGTGCTCAACGTCGGGAGCTTTTTCTTGAGATACGGCAGCACCCACTCCGCCTCAATGGCCGCAAACTGCGGCGTGAACGGCTGCGTGATCACCAAGTCCACGCCCGTCTCGCCCAGCAGCCGCGCGCGCAACTCCGGTCCTGCGATCAGCCGCGTGGCCTTCTCCGGATTGAACAACGCGCTCGGGTGCGGCCAGAACGTGAGCACGCCCGCCAGCCCGCCGCTGCGGCGTGCAGACTGGATCGCCGCGTCGATCACCGCGCGATGGCCGAGATGCACGCCGTCGAACATGCCGATGGCCAGATGCAACGGGCGCGCGGGCAACTGCGCGTGATCTAATCCATCGATCTGCCGGGCGGTGTTCACAGCGCGAAGGTCGGAACCGCGTCACGCACCGGCACGAGCCGTCGCTCCAGCTCAGGAGTGGAAAAAGCCTGGATCTGCTCCAGCGTCAGACATTGCGAGATCGTGAACTTGCCCGTCGCCGTGCGCCGCAACGACGAGAGATGCGCGCCGCAGCCAATCTTCTGGCCCAGATCATGCGCCACCGTGCGCACATAGGTGCCCTTCGTACAGCGGAGCACGAAGTCGATTTCCGGCGAAGCGAAACGCGTCATATCGAATGACGACACGCGGACGAAACGCGGCTCGCGTTCCACTTCCTCGCCTTTGCGCGCCTGTTTATAGAGCGGTACGCCATCGATCTTGATCGCGGAAAACATCGGCGGGAGCTGGTACTGATCGCCCACAAACGTGGCCATGAATGCCTTCGCTTCCGCCTCCGTCAGTGGCGGCACCGGCCGCGTCTCCAGCACTTCGCCCTCGGCATCCTGCGTGTTGGTCACGCTGCCGAGCTTGATCGTGCCAATGTACTCCTTGTCCAGGCTCATCAGGTACTGCGACGCCTTGGTCGCTTTGCCGAGCAGCACGACAAGTACACCCGTCGCCATCGGATCGAGAGTGCCCGCATGGCCGATACGGCGCATCTTCAGAATGCCGCGAAGACGAGCGATGACGTCATGCGACGTGTGATCGGTGGGTTTATCGACGAGGAGCACGCCCTCGAGTTCTTTAGGCTGAACGAGCATCGGGAAAAATCAGGAAGCGGACTTTGCAGTTTTCGAAACGTTCGCGATCTGCGCCGCGAGTGCGCCGAGGAGCTTCGGGCGGAACTCCGCCACCGGAATATTTTTAAGATTAAGCCCCGCCGCGCAGGCATGGCCGCCACCGCCGAATTGGGCGGCGACTTGATCGACGCGGTAGATCGGGTTCTTGCAGCGCAAACTCGCCTTGATCGCGCCTGAGCGTTCCTCGATGAGCACGCCGATCTCCACGCCATCGATGGCGCGCGCATAATCCACGAGCCCTTCGGTGTCTTCGACGCTCGTCCCCGTCTCTTGAAAAATACCGTCGGGCAGCGATCCGGTGCAAACGAGCCCGCCACAATCGAGCGTGAGCGAGGCGAGAAACCGCTGAAGCAGCTGAAGTTTTCCGAGCGATTCGCGCTCGTAGATTTCACCGCCCGCTTCGGACGGACTCGCGCCAAGCGCGACGAGTTCGGCCGAGAGCAGAAACGTGCGATGCGTGGTGGAGTTGAAGCGAAACTGGCCGGTGTCCGTCATGATACCCGCGAAGAGCGCCTTCGCCGCGAGCGCATCGACCGGCAATTTGTTATCGGCAAAAATTCCCGCGAGAATCTCAGCGGCGGCGGCGGCACCGGCGTCGATGAAGTTGTGCTCGGCGTAGCCGTTATTCGAAAGATGGTGATCGATGTTCGCGAACGGCTTCGGGAAACGCTCGCGGGCTTTGTCACCCGCGCGACCGGCATCCGCGCAGTCGACCCACAACGATACCCAATCCTCAGTAGCCGGGACTTCATGCGGACGCACGAAACTCAAATCACCGACGAGATACTCCAATCGACGCGGCACCGGATCGGTGTTCACGCAGATCACCTCGTGCCCCAGCGCGCGTAGCACGCGCGCAAGCGAGACTTGTGAACCGATGCAGTCGCCATCGGGCCGGGCGTGGCCGACAACCGCGAGACGACGGCCTTTGAGCGCGGCGAGCGTCCGTGCGAATTCAGCGGAGAGCGCGGGAAAGTATTTCTCCACGATCAGGCATTCCCCTTTTTATCGTCAGCCTCCGGTGCAACGGCGGGCTTCGCTTTTTCCTTCGCATCGATCTCGTCCAGAATGCCGAGGATGCGGTTGCCGCGCGCCGTGGAAATATCGAGCTCGTAGGTAAACTTCGGCATGTGCTTCAGCACGATCGTGCGGCCGAGTTCGAAGCGGATTTCCTGAGAGTTCTTGCGCAGCCAGCGGAGTTTTTTCTCGGCCTCGTCGTCGCCACCGAGCACGGAGACATAGACTTTGGCTTCGAGCAGATCAGGCGTGACATCGATCGAGGCGATGGTGATCGCCAGGGACTCGGCCTGATAGCGCTTGCGGAGGATGCTGCTCATCTCGCGCTGGATGAGTTCGTTTACGCGAAGGGTGCGGTTGGACATGGCGGCGGGAGTTGAGGACTCAGGATTATTAAAAAAGGAACGGGCGCAACGCGGAGGCGCGGCGCCCGTGATCTCTCGTCCCGGGAATTAAATCGCGAAGACGGCGGAGGCTTAGAGCGAAGCGCGCACTTTTTGAATTTCAAGGCACTCAATGATATCGCCGGTCTGGTAACCGTTGAAATCGTCGAGCTTGATACCGCACTCGAGGCCGGCGCGGACTTCGTTGGCGTCGTCCTTGAAGCGCTTGAGCGTGGAGATCTTGCCTTCGTAAACGATCTCTTTGCCGCGGCGCAGACGCGCGGAGTTGTTGCGGGTGATCTTGCCTTCGGTGACGAGACAGCCGGCGACGAAGCCCTTGCCTTGCGGGAAGGTGGCGCGGATCTCGGCGGCGCCGAGCTTGATCTCCTTGAGATCGGGATCGAGCAGGTCGGCCATCATCTCTTTCACCTTGTCGGCGAGTTCGTAGATGATGCCGAAGGTCTCGATGCGGACGTTGTGATGCTTTGCCAGCGGCGTGACGCCATTCTCCAGCTTGGTGTTGAAACCGATGACGATCGCACCGCCTGTGCCGGCCATGAGCACGTCGTTTTTTGAGACAAGCCCGACGTCGGAGGAAACGACTTCGAGCGAGACCTTGGTGCTCTTGATTCCTTCGAGCACGTGGCGCACGGCTTCAGAAGAGCCGAAGACATCCGTCTTGAGGATTACCTTGAGCGTCTTCTGCTGTGTAGCGGCAATGTTGGCGAAGAGGCTTTCCACCGAGATCTGCTTCGGAGCGGCATCGCTCGTGGTCGTGATCTTCTTGAGGCGATGCTCCTCTTCTTCAGCCATCTTCTCGGCATCGCGGGCATTCTTCACGACCTTGAAGGACGCACCGCTGTCAGGCGCACCGGACCAGCCGATGACGCGAACCGGTGTGGCGGGCGGAGCCTCTTTGAGGTTCTTGCCTTGATCGTCGAACATCGCGCGGACGCGGGCCCATTGAGCGCCGCAGACGATCGCGTCGCCGACACGGAGCGTGCCGCGCTGGACGATGACGGTCGCGAGAGGACCGCGACCGACGTCGATCTGAGATTCGATAATCGCGCCGCTGGCCTCAGCCTTCGGGTTGGCCTTCAACTCGAGAACTTCGGATTGGAGAATGATCATCTCCAGAAGTTCGTCGATGCCGGTGCCCTTGATCGCGGAAACCGGAACGGTGACTGTTTCGCCACCCCAGTCTTCAGGGGCGATGTTGCGCTGCTGCATCTGGTTTTTGACCTGATCGAGGTTGGCACCTTTGACGTCCATCTTGTTGACGGCGACGATGAGCGCGAATTTCTCGGGCTGCTGCTCTTTCACGCCGAGCGCAATTTTCAGCGCTTCATCTGTCTGCGGCATGAAGCCGTCGTCGGCGGCGACCACAAGGATCGCAACGTCGGTGACGCTGGCGCCGCGGGAACGCATCTTGGTGAACGCGGCGTGGCCGGGCGTATCCAGGAAGGTGAGCTTCTTGCCTTTGAATTCGATCTGGTAGGCGCCGATGTGCTGCGTGATGCCGCCGGCTTCGCCCGAGGCGACGTTGGCTTTACGGATCGTGTCGAGCAGCGAGGTCTTTCCGTGGTCAACGTGGCCGAGGATGCAAATAACCGGAGGACGCGAGACGAGATTCTTAACCTCTTCTTCGTCGGGATTAGCCTTGGCCTTGGCCTGTTTTTCCTTGGCGGCCTGCTGCGTGGAGGCGTCGCCGCGGTGTTTGATCTCAAGCAGGAAGCCGTGTTTCTCTGCGACTTTGACGGCAACCGTCTCGTCGATGTTTTGATTCATCGACGCGAAAATCCCCATCTCCATGAGCTCGGAGATCAGCTTGAATGGCTTAAGGCCCAGAGCCGGGGCAAAGTCGCGGACGATGATCGGCGGCTTCAGGTGAATGGTTTTCACATCGCCCTGAACGGTGACGATCGGCGCGTTGGTCGCGCTGCTCGGAATCGCGGGAACGGCGCCGGGTGCGGAGACCGGGAGCGGCTTGGGCGCAGACGCGAAGGCCGGCGAGGAAGGAAACGGCGGTGGCGTAACCGGACTCGCGCTGCGCGCAGGAATCGGCGGTGGCGCGATCGGGCTCGGCGCGGATGAGCGTGGCGGGACCACGGCTGCGGGCGGTGAAACCGGGCGCGGAGCCGATACGGCGGCCGGCGCGGAGGGCGCTGGCTTCGGAGCAGAAATAGGTGCCGACACAAATGGAGGGGACGTCGGTGCTGGACGCGGCGCAAACGAGGTGGGGCCGGGCATCGGTGGGCGCGGTGGCGGGCTGGCTGGGCGCACGGGAGGCACCATGACCGAGGGAGCCGGTTTATTTTGTTTCGCTGCCGCTTCTTCCTTCTCGCGCACGATGTCCTGCGCGCTCTTCACCATGATTCCGGCGGGCTGCTTGGTGGTGAACACGGCAGGCGCGACACCCGAGGACACTTGATCGGCGACGGCCGATTCAACGGGCGCGGCAGCCGCAGGCGTTTCCGCCACGGGAGCGGGAGCACTCGCCGGCTTTTTGGCCGCGATGTACTTCTCGAACTCTTCCTCGTAGATCTTACTGACGGTGCTCGAGACCGACTTCGTGTCTGCGGCGACGAAGTTGAGCTCCTTGAGCAAGGTCAGCATGTCCTTGCCCTCCATATTGTGGCGTTTGGCGAGTTCGTGGATGCGGATGCTCATTCAGTCTTGGTAAGTAAAAGGATTCTTGGCGCGTGGAGAAGACAGGTTAGCGAACGATGCGAGCCAGCAGGGCCTGAGCCTCCTCCTCCGAGAAGCCAGCCTCCTGAAGATCGTTGAGCTCCACGCCTTCGAAGGCTGCGGGCGAATTGATGCCGATGCCGAAGAGACGTTCCGCAGTCGGGCGGTCGATGCCGAGAGTCGTGACCATCGATGACAGCGCCACTTCGCGCGGATCGCTGGAAACCACTTTCAACTCTTCCACTTCCAGGCGCCAGCCGAGCAGGCGCGAGGTGAGGCGGACATTTTTTCCACCTTTGCCGATGGCCACCGCGAGCTGATCCGGGATAACCTTCACAACAATGCGGTGATTTTTTTCGTCGAGGATGATGTCCTTCGGCTCGGCGGGTTTAAGCGCCTCCTTGGTCATCTCTTTGACGTCGGCGTAGTGCTTGATGATGTCGATTTTCTCACCGTTGAGCTCACGCACGATGGTCTTCACGCGAGCGCCACGGGCACCGACGCAAGCGCCGACGGGATCGACCTTCGGGTCTTTCGTGGAGACAGCGATCTTAGTACGGTAACCCGGTTCACGGGCAAAGGCCTCGATCTTGACGGTACCGTCAGAGATCTCGGTGACTTCGACTTCAAACAGGCGGCGGACAAATTTCGGGCTGGCTCGGCTGAGAATGATTTCAGGTCCGCGTGGCGACGAGTCGATCGACGTGAGCAAGCAGCGGATGCGATCACCAGCCTGGTATTCTTCACCGGGGACTTGTTCTTTGCCGGGAAGCAACGCCTCGGCTTTGCCGAGATCGACGAAGATGTCGTTGCGCTCTTTGCGACGCACGGTGCCGGTCACAATGTTGCCAACCATGTCCTTGAAGTCGTCGTAAATGCGGTCCTTCTCGAACTGCCGCAGCTTCTGCATCACTGCCTGACGCGCGGTCTGGGCGGCGATGCGGCCGAGCGTGGCGGGATCGATTTCTTTTTCGATCAGTTCACCCATCACAGCACCGGGCTTGAGCGACTGGGCTTTTTCGATGTGGATCTCCGCGCGTGGGTTGCTGACGGAATCGACGACCTTGAGAACCGACCAAGCCTTGAGCTGACCGTTCTTGGGGTTGATCTCGATTTTGATTTCCTGACCCGAGTTAACTCCCTTGAGCGCGGCAGTCTTGATCGCGTTGACGATCGCGGAAATCATGTCGGCACGACTGATCCCCTTCTCCTTCTCCATATACTCAAGGACGGATAGAATTTCGCTGCTCATAGGTGGATAAATTTAGGGAAAAAAAAAGCGGGCCAGAGGCCCACTTTCCGGAAAGTGAACGATGAATGAAAGGATCAAAATAGCTTCCGCCCGAAAAGCTTGTCAAGTCCTGCGCCCCTCTGCGCTATCGCCAAAATCCTGCTTTTTCTCCTCGGCGAGCAACCAACCGAGCAAACCTTGCGAGGAACCATGACACGCAGGCCAGTCGCGACCGCCGATGACGCGAAGTCCGCGCAGCAACGCGAGCCACTTCTCCGGAACGTCTCCGGAAAACCAATGACGCCACCACACGCCTATCTCGTCGGCCCGTGAATCATCGCGTGCGGCGAGCAGCGGCCAGAAACCATCGCAGATCAAAGTGTCCAAGCGTGAACCACCAACAACCTCCGCGCAGATCTCGTCCGCGAAACGGGTTCTCGATGCACGAAAGTCCCCGCGTTTACGGAGCTGGGCGGTGCAGGTCGGCGCGGAGGCTTTGTCGGCGAGCTTAGGCAGTTGGGCAAAAAGAGCGATCAAGCGTTCGGGCCATCCGGGGCGCGCACTCACCCACTCCGCATACTGCCGCAGCCGCGTACGCGGATGATTCGCTGGGCGCACGCCTTGGGCGCTCCAACGCCACGAGGCTTCAGGCTCGCTCAAAATCCCGAAAACGAATGCTTCACGGTCCGGAGCTGTCGTGAGTTTTACCCAAGTCTCCAGTGGATGAACCGCCGCCAACGCGAGCATCGGGGCGCGGTTCGCACGGTAGCCAAGAATCTCCAGCGCGGTGTGATGGCACGCGCCAGACCAGCCGAGCCGGTCGATGCGGGTCTTCGCATAATGGATTTTTTGCCGCCAACGTTCCCGCGAGTGCCGGTCCAACTCCTCACGCAACGCGGACTCGCTCAGCGCCGCCAGCGCCTCGTGCGCACGTGTCAGCGGATGATTTGCCAGCCGCTCCACCGCCGCATCAGCCGCGTACTCTTCGAGATCGTGATGCAGCAACGGTAATAAAACCAGCAGCGGGAGCTCACGTCCGCCGACGCCGGGCGTCACGCGTTCCGCACCGGGGAAAAGCACGACGTGGAGAACAACATTCGCGTACGCTGGATCGCTCGCGTGGCCGTGCGCGCGCCAGTCGGCCGCGTGGAGATGCAGTTCGACATCGCCCGTCGTCAGGGAATCGCCGATACGCAACCGGGCGCCCTTGAAGTCAGGGCCACCGAGCAGATTCCAGCGACCGGGATGCAGGATTTCGATGTGCCGGCCGTCAGCCGTCCGGAGTTCGCGCGCGTCGAATTCCCCGCGCAGCCAGATTTGTTGAAGGAGTTTTTCAGGAAAGGAGAACGCGCCGTAGAGTCCTTGGATCTCCGCCACGGCCATGCCCTCCCCGCCCCCGCCGGAAGTTTTTCTCATGATTTGGGACGCCGCCACTCCCGCTCATTCTCGCGGCGCAGTCCAGACACTTGTGTACGCTGTCGCTCGTCTGCGCGACCGATCTGCGCCAGCAGCTCATTCGAGGAAATCCCCGCCGCTCCCAGCGCTTCGATTGTCTGGCGCTCGGCGCGATCATCGGTCGCGACCAGACAGAGGGAAGCGTCCACCGAGTTTCCCACGAGTTGCTCGATCACATCATCGGCCGTCGTGCCGCTGGGTGTGTAAAGATGCGTGAACGTCGCGTGCCCCGACGGCCGCTCGATGACGAGTTCGCCGCCACGACCGTCGAACACGAGCGTCACCCGCAGCTGCTCAACATCGTGGAGCACACTCACACGTTGCGAGAGCGTGGCGCGCGCGGCATCTCGGTCACGTTTCAATAACGCCCGCAGCTCCGGCCACGCGTGCAGGCTATTCGATCCGTCGATGAGCAGATGTTTCTCAAAGGCCACGCAACACAGGATCGCCGATCAATTCGCGCAAAAGCAAACGACGAAAGCTTTCCTCCAGCTGTCATCCTCTGCGGCATCGGGCACTGTATTATAGGGAGTCACTGCCAGTTTGCGAAGCGCGTTTTTGCCGTGCCAAAGTAAGCGGATGTCCGCATCCGCTCTGCCGAAAATAGAACGCTCTCCTGCCGTTGAAGGCGCCGCGATGCACGTGCTGGTCGCACTCAGCTTTTCCCACCTGCTTAACGACATCATCCAGGCGCTGCTGCCATCGATCTATCCGCTGTTGAAAGACTCGTACGACCTCAGCTTCACCCAGATCGGTTTTCTAACATTCACCACTCAAGTCACCGCATCGCTGCTGCAACCGGTGGTCGGCGTATACACCGACAAACGTCCGCTGCCCTACTCTCTTCCCATCGGAATGAGCATAACGCTGATCGGCTTGGTGCTGCTTTCGCTGGCGGGAAGTTTTTCCATGCTGCTGATCGCATCTGCGCTGGTGGGCTTGGGCTCTGCTATCTTTCATCCCGAGGCGTCCCGGCTGGCGCGCATGGCTTCGGGCGGCCGACACGGGTTCGCTCAGTCGCTTTTTCAAGTGGGGGGAAACTTGGGGACTTCGCTCGGCCCACTCGCGGCCGCGTTTGTCGTGATGCCACGCGGACAGATTCACATGCTCTGGTTCACCGCGCTCGCGCTGCTAGGCATTGTGCTGCTTCACCGCGTCGGTAGCTGGTATCAACAACGCCTGACTTCTGCAAAACAGCGGGCAACCACCAGCCTGTCCCATCGAAGCGCATGGCCCCGACGCACAGTGATCCAGGCCATCGCGGTGCTGATCGTACTGGTTTTTTCCAAGTACGTTTATCTCACCAGCCTGACCAGTTACTACACGTTCTATCTGATCGAAAAATTCCAGCTCACGGCGTCGCAAGCGCAGATCTACCTCTTCGTATTTCTCTTCGCAGTCGCGGCTGGCACGATCATCGGCGGACCGGTGGGCGATCACTTCGGGCGAAAGTGGGTCATCTGGATTTCCATTCTCGGCGTGGCGCCGTTCGCGTTGTGGATGCCGCACACGAACCTCGCTGGAACCGTAACGCTCAGCGTGGTCATTGGCGTGGTTCTCGCGTCCGCGTTTTCCGCGATCCTCGTGTATGCGCAAGAACTCGTACCCGGCAAAGTCGGCCTCATCAGCGGGCTGTTCTTCGGTTTCGCGTTCGGCGTGGCCGGCATCGGTTCCGTGGCGCTGGGCAAACTCGCCGACCACACGAGCATCGAGCACGTGTTCGACGTGTGCAGTTACCTCCCGCTGATCGGGCTGCTCACGGTGTTCCTGCCTGATATCGAACGCCGGCGCACCTGAAATGAAAAAGACCACGAGTCATCGTGGTCTTTGAAACTCGTTCGCCTCGCTGACGCTTCAGCGCGCCGGTCCCCAGCGTTTCGTGAACGGGTAATAGATGAACAACGGGCGACCCACGATATCCTTGTACGGGACTTCGCCCCAGTAACGGCTGTCGAGACTGTTGCCGGAATTATCGCCCATCGCATAATAACCCTGCGTGGAAACTTCGACCTGCTTTTTCTCAAGCAGCGCTTCTTGATTCTTATAGCCGCGATAAAGCCCCTCTTGGCGGGCGTTCTTATCGAAAGCAAGTGATCCCGTGATTGGCTCGCCGTTGCGCAGCAAAGCGGAATCACGCACTTCGAGCTTATCCCCAGGTGTCCCGACCAAGCGCTTGATGTAGTACGACTCCACGGGACGTCCGCCCGCATCGACCAAATAAGGACTGCGAATGTTATCTGTTCGAAAAACAAAGCCAGAGCCCACCTGCGGGCGCACGAAATGGTAGGACATGCGATCAACGAAAAGCTGATCGCCCGTCATCACATCGAACGAAAGAACGCGCTCTCCTTTTTTCACATGCTTGCCCGTGTTGATCCATCTAACCGGGATGTTTTGACCTGCACGCGACGAAGGCAAAAAGCCGGCTTCAACCTGTTGTGTCCGCGGAGCACCTGCACTGAAAAACGCCTCTTCGATGACCTCATCCATTTTGAAGTCCAACGGTACTTGCACCGTCACCAACTCGCTACCGACGCGTAACGTGATCTGCTGCACTCGGGATGGAAAAACAAACCAAGTACGACCAGGAACCACCGCAGAAGGAATCCGGTTACCCGAGACAGGCACCCAAACATCGCCATCCACCGGCGCATCCACCGAACGACGCGTCGCGCCAAAAGCGACCAGCCGTGCCGCGCTCGCAACGACACCAGGCTCTTCCTTCTCTGAAGCGAAAACCTCGCCGGTCATACCGTAATAAGTCGGCCACATCGAGTTCGTCGGGATCTTAAACGGCTGCACGAAGTACGCGCGCAGTCCGAGGATCACGATCGCGGCGACGACGAAAAACTCCACGTACTCCTGGATCGTGGAGCGTGGATAAAACTTTCCGCCTGCGCGGCGCACGGCCGGTTCAAGTGCCTCGATGCCGAGCTTCAGTTTGCTGGCGTCGGCTTTATCGCGGAGCTGGGCACGGAGTTGCTCGCTCTTCTGCTGGAGATCGGCCCGGTCGGCGGCGGAGATCTCGTCACGGCGGTAGTTGAAAATTTTGTCGGCGAGCTCGAGCCAGTTCGTGGCATTGGCGCGCATCTGTTTTTCGACCGACGAGAAAAGTCCGAACATGGTGGGATGTGGAAATCAGGAAGACGGGAACGGAGCCAAACTAATCTGGAACTCAGCAATTCTGGAAAATCCGACCGTTTTTTTCCGTCCAGAGTTCCTGAGTTCCAGATTCATCAAAATGAAGCAGGCGTCGAAAGGCGTTTTAGTCGCCGCTCTTGAGCACCTTGATGAAGGCATCCGGCGGGATGTTCACCTTGCCGATCATCTTCATCTTCTTTTTGCCCTCTTTCTGCTTATCGAGGAGTTTGCGCTTACGGGAGATGTCGCCGCCGTAGCACTTCGAGGTAACGTCCTTGCGCATTTCCTTCACGTTGTCGCGGGCGATGACTTTGCCGCCGATCGCGGCCTGAATCGCGACTTTGAACATCTGTGGCGGGATGATCTCGGCGAGTTTTTCGCACAGCTGGCGGCCTTTGGCTTCAGCCTTGGAGCGGTGGACGATGCAGGAAAACGCGTCCACGGGGTCGCCGTTGATCATGATGTCCATCTTCACGAGGTCGTCGGCTTTGTAGGCGCCGAGTTCGTAGTCCATCGAACCGTAGCCGTGCGTGATGGATTTCAGGCGGTCGTTGAAATCGACGAGGATTTCGTTGAGCGGGAGCACGCAGCGGAGCATCACGCGATTCATGTCGAGCGTGTCGGTGTGTTCGCACACGCCGCGCTTTTCCATGATCAGCGCGAGGATGTCGCCCATGGAATCGTTGGGCAGAATGATCGACGCCGTGATCGTGGGTTCGAGCGTCTCGATAATCGTGCCGGGGTCAGGGAAGTTCACCGGGTTATCCACCTCGAGGACTTCGCCGCCTTGTTTCACGATCTTGTAGATGACGCTTGGGTACGTGGAGATGATCTCGACGTCGTGCTCGCGGCGAATGCGCTCCTGGATGATCTCCATGTGGAGCAAACCGAGGAAGCCACAGCGGAAGCCGAAGCCCAGCGCGAGGGAACTCTCCGAGGAGTAAACGAACGCCGCGTCGTTGAGCTGTAAGCGGCCGAGGCCTGCCTTGAGCTTTTCGTAGTCGTCGCTCTCCAGCGGATAGAGTCCGCAGAAAACCATCGGGCGGACCTCTTTGTAGCCGGGGAGCATTTCCTGAGCGGGCTTGCTCGCGATGGTGATGGTATCACCGGTTTTAACCTCGGAAGGATCTTTGATGCTCGAAACGACGTAGCCCACGTCGCCCGCGTGGAGCACCGCGCACTTTTCCATCTTCGGCGTGAACGTACCGACCTCTTTCACCTCGGCCTTTTGATTGGTGCTCATGAGGAGCATCATGTCGTTGGCCTTGATCGAGCCGGAAAACACGCGGACGTACGCGATACAGCCCCGGTACGCATCGTAGAGAGAATCGAAAACCAGGATGCGCGTCTGCGCGTACTCGCGCCAGCGAGGAGGCGGCACGCGAGCGACGACAGCTTCAAGAATGTCTTCGATGCCGATGCCCGACTTGCCGCTGGCGAGAATCGCCTCTTCGGCCGGGATCGTGAGAATGTCTTCGAGTTGCTTGGTGCAGAGTTCGAGGTTCGCCGACGGCAGATCGATCTTGTTGATGACCGGGATGACCTTGAGCTGCTGAGAAAACGCGAGGTGCGCATTGGCCACCGTCTGGGCTTCGACGCCTTGCGCCGCATCGATCAGGAGCACGGCGCCTTCACATGCCGCGAGACTGCGGGAAACTTCGTACGAGAAGTCCACGTGGCCGGGCGTGTCCATCAGGTTGAGCTTATACTCACGGCCATCCTTCGCGCGGTACATCATCGTGACCGGGTGCGATTTGATGGTGATACCACGCTCCTTCTCGAGGTCCATCGAGTCGAGATGCTGGGCGGTTAACACGCGCTTCGAGATCGTGTTGGTGTACTCGAGCAGCCGGTCGGACAGCGTCGTTTTGCCGTGATCGACGTGAGCGATAATACAGAAATTGCGGGTCAACAGTTCGTCCATGCGAGGAGAGCGTCGGCGGCGGAAACCGCGACGCATTCAAAGGTTCAAAAGGTCGAGGGTGCGGACGCCCCCCGGCGGGATCAAGCGGCTAAATCGGAAAACTCGGACACGCTCTTCACCGGCCAGTCCTTATTGGTCCGGCGGGCCAGCCCGGCGAGGACGCCGCCCGGCCCCAGCTCCCAATAAGTCGTTGCCCCTGCCGCCGAGGCGCTGCGCATGCAGTCTTCCCAGAGGACGGACGACACGACCTGCTTCACCAGCGCCTCGCGGATCGCGTCGGGCGACGAGACGGCGTGGCCGGTCGTGTTCGTGAAGACAGTGAACTTCGGCGCCGCAAACGGCACCGTCGCCAGATAAGCGGCAAATGCCGCGCGGGCCGGCTCCATCAGGCGGCTGTGATAAGCGCCCGCGACGTTGAGCGGCATGGCTTTCTTGATGCCGCGCTCTTTTGCAGCGGCGACGGCGGCTTCGACCTTCGCCTTTTCGCCGGAGATGATGATCTGGCCGGGGCAGTTGAAATTGGCCGCCTCGATCCCGAACTCAGCGCAGAGCTCGGTGACCTTCGCGCGCTCTTCACCGACAATCGCGGCCATGCCGCCGGTCGTCTGCTCACACGCGAGCTGCATCAAACGCCCACGCTCGGCCACGACCTTCAGGCCGGTCGCGAAATCAAAAACGCCCGCAGCCGTCAGCGCGGTGACTTCGCCGAGGCTCAGGCCGAGCGCGAACGTCGGCTCATCTGCGCCCGTGAGTTTCCCCTTCTCCTTCGCTGCCGCGAGCAACGCGAGACCATGAACGAAGAGCGCGGGTTGGCAGACCTTGGTCTGCGTGAGTTCGGCGTCAGGGCCTTCAAACGAGAGCTTCGTGAGTTCCCAACCGAGCACGCGGTTGGCTTCGTCGTAAAGCGCGCGGGCGGCTGCGGAGTTTTCGTAGAGCGATTTGCCCATGCCGACTTTCTGAGCGCCCTGACCAGCGAAGAGGAGTGCGAGTGACATAATGAAACGGCAGTTCGTAAACGGTCGAACGGTGCAGTGCCAAGGGCCAAGTTCCAGACTTGGGCCACGGCGGCTCCCCTACTCTTCCAGCCGCCCACCACTCTGCCGCGCGTGCAGCTGCGAATAAAGCCCGCCCGTCTTCACGAGTTCATCGTGCGAACCGATTTCCTCAATCCGACCCGCGCGCATCGCCACGATGCGGTCGGCGTTGCGGATCGTCGAGAGACGGTGCGCCACGACAAACGTCGTCCGCCCTTTCATGAGCCGTTCCAGCGCCTCCTGAATCAACGCCTCGCTCTCCGAATCCAGCGCCGACGTCGCTTCGTCCAGGATCAACACGCGCGGATCGCGGATCAGTGCGCGTGCGATGGCGAGGCGCTGCTTCTGCCCGCCAGAAAGTCGCGCACCTTTTTCGCCCACCTGCGTCTGGATTCCCTCGGGCAACTTCTCAACAAACTCCCACGCATTTGCATCGCGCAACGCCGTTGTGATGCGCTCATCGGAAACCGACTTCATCCCATAAGTGATGTTCTCGCGGATCGTCCCATCGAAGAGAATCGATTCCTGCGGCACCACCGACACGAAGCGCCGGTATGTCCGCAAATCGAGCGCAGCCATGTCGCGACCATCGATCAGGATCGTACCACTCGTCGGCCGGATAAAACCGATGACCAGATTGAGCACGGTGGATTTCCCCGCGCCCGACGGCCCGACGAGCGCGATGGTTTCGCCGGGTCTGACATGGAGCGAAAAATCACGCACGGCGTGCGCTTCGACTCCTTCGTAGCGAAATCCAACATCGCTAAAACGAAACTCTCCACTGACCGCGTTCACCGGCGCCTTGCCTTCGTTTTGTTCGAGATCGGGACACTCCAGTACTTCGCCAATCGAACGCACTGCTTCGTAGCCGCGCAGGATCATTGGCGCGGAGTTCGCGAGCGCGAGCACCGAGCCGGTCAGCATCCCAAAATATCCCGTGAGCATGACGATATCGCCTAGCGTGATCGGAATGAACTGCGTGGCACACGCCCAGGCTGCAAAAACGAGGCAGGCTGAATTAAAAAAATTGAAAACGACCCACGAAATCGCGCCGAAAACGGAGTTGATTTCATCCACTTTGAGCCCCGCGTCGCGCACCCGCTCAAGCGAGTTTTCGATGCGCTCAAGCGCGCTCGTCTCCAAGCCGTGGGCACGTGTGATCGGGATCAAATTGGTCATCTCGATCACGCGATTGGACATCTGCTCGATTTCCTGGCGCAGCTTGGTGTTTCGCTCCGAGACGTGCTTGTGCAACGAGCGTACAAGAATCACCGCGACAGGAATGGATCCCGCGAAAAAAACTAAAAACCACGGCGCACGATAAGCGGTCACCGCGAGCGCGAAACCCAGATTGATGAAGGCTGTCCCCACCGAGTCAAAAAGCCCGCGCGTGAGCTGCTCGATGGATTCCACGTCGCGCAGCACCTTCGTCTGGAGCGTGCCTGCGCTTTGGCGCGTGTAGTATCCGATGGATAGATGCTGGAGCCGCCTGCAGATCGCGGAGCGCAGCCGCGTCTCCATCGAACGCGCCGCGTGGCTGATCGAGCGCACGCAGAGATAATTAACCGGGATGTTTTGAATCAGGATCGCGAGGAGGATGCCCGCATTGAACCAAATCTCGTTCAACGAATGTTTTTCCGGCTCGGCCACGATATCGATGATCCGCGCCGTCATGAGCGGCATGACCCACACCGGGCTGTGCTTGATGACATAGAGCACCGCGCCCCAGATCAGCCGCGTGCGCTCTTCGCGATAGAGAAACAGCAGTGTGCGAAGCGGGTGCTCGCCGCTGAAACGATGTTCAAGCGGACTGTTGTGTGGATTTTGCATCAGGGTCGGCGGAGTAATTGGCTAAGGCTAATGTTCGTCTCCATCGACGACGTCCAGAGGGCACTGGCTCGATCACCAGCATATTGTCAGTACTCCGCCTCATTGCCGTACTGTACGGCAATTAAACAGTTTGGTAACAAGGACAGTCCGGCTCACGCATACCGCAGCAACGTACTCCGTTGCTTTACCTGCAAACCCCGCACCCTCGATTCGACCCTAAGAATCGCAGAACCCCGCATCTAGGAACCTACCTATGAACCTACGTGATCGCCATGTATCACCTTCGTCGACCGTTCACGGACGACTGCTCGCCAGCCTGCTAGCTCTCTCAACAGCCCACGCGCTTGCTCAAACAGGAGCCCCGGCAACTCCACCGCCCGCCAGCCCGGCAGCTGTGGAAGAAGAGACCATCAATCTCCCTCAGTTCACCATCACTGAAACGGTGGGGAATCCCTACCAATCACGCCAGGCGCTCTCCGCCTCCCGCGTCGCGATGGACATCCAGGACATCCCTCAAAGCATCTCGGTCGTCACGAGCGACTTCATTAAAGACTCGATGTCCACCCGCATGCTCGACGCCGCGAAGTATGTGACGCCGATCGTCGAAAGCACCCTGCCCTACGGCGGCGATCGCTACACCATCCGCGGCTTTTCAGTGTCCGCCGAGTTCATCGACGGCACCATGATCTCCGGCGCAGACGGCTACAGCATGTCGCTCGGCACGTATAACATCGAGCGCCTGGAAATCATCAAAGGCCCCAACGCCATCCTCGTTCCCGGCGGCAGCCCTGGCGGCGTGATGAACCCCATCACCAAGGCCCCGATCTTCGGGAAGAATCAGGCCTCCACCGAGCTCACCTTCGGCCAGTACTCTGATCGTGTTTTCAGCTTCGATATCAATCGCAGCTTCGGCAAAGACGGCAAAGCCGCCGCACGGCTCGTCTACGCCATCTGGCGCACCGAGTACTACGTCAAAAACCAGTACCGCAACGGCTACGAGATCGCGCCGTCTTTCTCGTACAAGCTCTCCCCCGATCACACGCTCACGATCAAGACCGACTTCGTGCAGAACCGCGAAACCAACGGCACCGGCATGCCCATCGAGCCCACCGTCGGCAGCAACGGCTACGCACAGCTCCCGCGTAACCTTCCGCGCGACTGGTCCTTCGCAAACGACACCGACACCCGCCACCGTTCCACCGAGCGCATCAGCGTCGAACTGCTCTCCACACTTTCCGACAACGTCTCGTCCCGCCTCTTCGTCATGGCCAACCACGTACGCCGCTATGACATTGGCGGAGGCAGTGCCGGTCTCACTAACGCCGGCGGTGGCAGCCGCAATCCCTTCACCGGTCTCTACGAACCCGGCGTCAATTGGGGCACAGCCATCACCAACTACAACGCCAGCGGCAATCCTGCTGACCTCGTTCCTACCTCCGCTCCCGTCACCGACCCCTCGACCTGGGTTTACGTCCGCAACAACGGCAAAAACGACCTCGAGTACACCGAAGCGCACGTGAAGAACGACTACGCCGCGAACTTCGACACCAAGTGGTTCAAGTCCACCACGCTGCTCGGTTTCGCCGCCAATACCTCGAAAGTCCGCTGGCGCAGCCCGCTCTCCTCATCCCGCCCCGCAGTCCCGGCCAACAACCTCGGCTCCATCACCTACCCCGGCTACAACTTTCCGACGATTCTCCCTGGCGCCAACCTCGGTACCGATCGCACCGGCAAGCTCGATGACCTCCAGGTCTTCGGCTACGAAACACTCAAGTTCTGGGATGACCGCGTTCAACTCTCCGGCGGTCTCTCCCGCTTCTTCGGCAATCTCTCCCGCACGGATACGACCGGCACGGCCGTCCCCGCCGCACTGCCCACCTCCCCGGATTACCACCTCACCACCAACGCCACCTCGTTCGGTGTCGTCGTGAAGCCGATCAAGGCCGTTTCCCTGTTCTTTAGCCGGAACACCACGGGCGGCACCATGCCGGGCTCATTGAACGCCGGCGCCACCGATCCGAACCTCAAACTCGCGACCGGCGGCCAGAAGGAATACGGTGTGAAAACCTCCCTCCTCGACAACCGCCTCACCGCTTCCTTCGCGTACTTCGACATCGCGCAAAAGAACTTCTCCGTCACCAACAGCGAGTTCTTCCGCCTTCAGGCGCTCGGCCAGTCCACCGCCGGTCTCCCGCAATTCCTCCTCTTCGACCTCAACTCGAAGGGCTGGGAATTCGAAGCGACCTACTCGATGAACAAGAACCTCACCATCCTGGGCAACTACAGCTCCGTGAAGATCCGCCAGCCCATCACCGACGTCCGCCTCCGCGGCGTGCCCGACAAATCCGCCGCCGTCTACGCCGACTACCGCTTCACCGAAGGCGCGATCAAAGGCTTCGGCATTAACGTCGGCATCGATTACAAGAGCGACGTCGCCGGTGAAAATGCCTCCGGCTTCACCACCAACCGTCCCCTGCCCAACGGCAGCTATGTGGCGCAACAGCCCTCCTTCCTCGTCGCAGGCCGCACGCTCATGAACGTCGGCGTCACCTACAAATACGAAGACTGGAACTTCGCTGTGACCTGCATGAACGCGCTGGACAAGGAGTACATCCTCGCCGCCGGCAGCCGCGGCGCCGTCAACGTCGGCCAGCCTCGCGACTTCCGTGCTTCGGTTGGTTATAAGTTCTGATTAGCAGTCCACCGACACGTTCCCCTCCAACAAAGGCCGGCAGCAATGCCGGCCTTTTTAATTTTCACACGCCCACGCGCATCAAGCCGCGCAGCTACCCGCCGCGCGGCTCACGCTGACCGGATTTCCCCTCCTGACGGGCCGCTCGCATTCGATTGATCCGGATTCCATCGTTCGCCGTTATCATCTCCGGCATGGCAGAAAAAAACATCCCCACGATCCGGTCGCTCGCAAAGAGCCTGCGTCTTTCCCCCACGACGGTTTCAGACGCTCTGCGCGGAGTCGGTCGAGTCGACCAGACGACAGCAAAACGCATCCGCCAGCTCGCCGAGAAAGTCGGATACAAACCCAACCCGCTCACCACCGCGCTCATGTCCGGCTTCCGGCGATCACGCGCCACCACCTTCCGCGGCGTGATCGCCGCCGTGGACATCAATGAGCCCGCCCGCTTTCCCCACGGGCCCTTCCCCAAGCAAATCTCAGCAGGCGCACGTCAACGCGCCACCGAGCTGGGATTCCACTTCGAAGAATTCATCGCCGGCCGGAACGCCCTGCCGCTCCCCCGCCTGGATTCCATCCTTAAATCGCGCGGCATCCACGGCGTCATGATCATGCCTGCATGGCTCGCCCCCGATGTTTCCGCCCTCGACTGGAGTAATTACGCAGGCGTTTACACCGATAACTTCATCGAAAAACCGCGCCTCCACACCGTGTGCAGCGACCACTACCGCTCCATGATGGAGCTGCTCGAGCGATTGCGCACACGCGGCTACCGTCGTCCCGGCCTCATGCTTGAACAAGGCCGCGACGACCGCCTCCTGCTCCGGCAAAGCGCCGCGTTCCGCGCCTTTCAGGAAAGCCACACGAGCGAACTCGAGTACGTGCCCATCCTCTTCGCCCGCGAGTTCTCTGAGAAACCATTCAGCACCTGGTTCAAACGTCATAAGCCCGATGTTGTCCTTAACCATTACGATGAGACCGTCGCGTGGATGGAAGCCTGTGGCGCCAAAGTCCCGGAGACGCACGGCTACGTTTGCCTCAACGCCATCAATCTCACCCGGCCCTGCGCCGCACTCGACCTGCAGCCGCATCAGCTCGGCGCTCGCGCCGTGGAGCTACTCGTCGGCCAGCTTCAACGAGGCGAGTACGGCAGCCCCGCGTGGACCACCGCGACTATGCTGACCGCCAGCTGGATCGAAGGATCGACGCTGCGCCCCGCCGAGTAATCGAGCGAAGCTCGGAAAATATCTGGACGCAGCTCCGATGGAGGCGGGGTGCCCTCACCCCGCATAAAGCCGGGCACACTGACGACATCGCCCGCGTGAGGGCTCCGCGCTTCCATCAAATGTGTCGAGATCCTGCAGAACCATCACGGCAGCCACGGAAATTTTCGCGCATCCGGCTTTCGCTTCTCACGCTGTGCGCCGTGAAACTCCTTCGCCTCGTCCGTCATATAATAAAGCAGCGTCGCATTGCCCGCGAGCTCCTGGATGCCCGACTGCCCGTCCACATCGGCGTTGAACGCGCTCTTCAGGCAACGGATCGCCAGCGGACTGTGCCCCATGATTTCCCGCGCCCACTTCACGCCTTCCTCTTCGAGCTGCGCGACCGGCACCACCGTGTTGACGAGACCCATCTCCAGCGCCTGCTTCGCGTCATACTGGCGGCACAGGTACCAGATCTCGCGCGCCTTTTTCTGCCCCACAATCCGCGCCAGATAACTGGAGCCAAATCCTCCGTCGAAGCTGCCCATCTTCGGCCCAACCTGTCCGAAAATTCCGTTGTCCGCCGCGATCGAAAGATCGCACACCAGATGAAGCACATGCCCGCCGCCGATCGCGTAGCCCGCCACCAGCGCTATCACGACTTTCGGCATGGACCGGATAAGTTTCTGCAAATCGAGCACGTTGAGCCGCGGCACGCCGTCCTCTCCGACATAGCCCGCGTGCCCGCGCACGCTCTGATCGCCACCCGCGCAAAACGCGTACTTCCCGTCCGTATGCGGCCCCGCGCCCGTCAGCAGCACCACGCCGACCGTCTGGTCCTCACGCGCATCGATGAACGCATCGTACATCTCGAACACCGTCTGCGGACGAAACGCATTCCGCTTCTCCGGCCGGTTGATCGTGATCTTCGCGATCCCGTCAGCCTTGTGATAGAGGATGTCCTTGTACGTTTTGACGACCTTCCAGTTGGGGAGACTCATGTGTAATTAAAAACGCCACCAAGCCGCCAAGCCCGCCCCGGGTCAACGCGGCGAATCACAAAGCAACCAATATTTCTCCGCCTCCGAAAACGACTTGGACCCGCCCCCACTCTCCGAAAGCCTTCACGCTCCATGACTGATTCCACGTCCGGCTCGTCCAACAAAAGCATCCGGCTCGGACTCTGCCTCGGTGCCCTCGGCGTCGTTTACGGCGACATCGGCACCAGCCCGCTCTACACCATGCGCGAATGCCTTCATCATTTGAAGGGCATGGACCGCGCCGACGGCGTCCTCGGCATCCTCTCCCTCATGTTCTGGACCGTGATGATCGTGGTAAACTTGAAGTACCTCCTCTTCGTCACGCGCGCCGACAACCGCGGCGAAGGCGGCATCTTCGCCCTCCTCGCACTCTCCCACACTGGCGCGCCTGCAAAGAAAAATTCCCGCCGCATCGTCGGTTTCTCCACCTTCATTGTGCTCTGCGGCGCCGCCCTGCTCTACGGCGACGGCGTCATCACGCCCGCCATCTCCGTGCTCAGCGCCGCCGAAGGCCTGGCCACGTTCAATCCCGACCTCCAGACAAAGATCGTTCCGATAGCCGTCGTCATCCTCGCCTTCGTTTTCTTCGTCCAATCCAAAGGCACCGAAACCATCGGCCGCATCTTCGGCCCGGTCATGCTCATCTGGTTCACCACTCTCGGCATCTTCGGCGCGTGGCACATCTTCGACGCGCCCGAGGTTTTCCGAGCGCTCGATCCCACGCTCGGCGTCAGCTTCCTGCTCACCCAGCCTTGGGAAATCACCGCCGGCATCCTCGGCTCCATCGTCCTGACCGTCACCGGCGCCGAGGCCCTCTACGCCGACATGGGCCACTTCGGCCGCAAATACATCGCCCAGGCCTGGCTCTTCCTCGTCTGGCCCGGACTCCTGCTCAACTACTTCGGCCAGGGTGCCTACGTCCTCGCCAATCCCCTCGACCAGACCAACCCCTTCTTCGCACTCGCCCCCGAGGGCGGCCTCCGTCTCTTCCTCGTCGGTCTCTCCATCTGCGCCGCCGTCATCGCCAGCCAGGCGCTCATCACCGGCACCTACTCACTCACCCGCCAGGCCATCCAGCTCGGCTACTTTCCCCGCCTCCGTATCCGGCATACCAATGCCGAACACGCCGGCCAGATCTACATTTCCCTCATCAACACCGCCCTCGCCATCGGCTCCATCTGGGTTGTCCTCGAATTCAAAACCAGCGCCGACCTCGCCGCCGCCTACGGCATCGCCGTCACCGGCACCATGACCGTCACCACCTTCGCCCTCTACCTCGTCACACGCCGCTATTGGAAATGGCCGCTCTGGAAATCTCTCTCCCTCTGCGGCGCCTTCATGGTCTTCGACCTCATCTTCCTCGGCGCCAACCTCCATAAATTCACCGACGGTGGCTGGCTCCCCGTCGTCATCGGCCTCGGCATCCTTGCCATCATGCACACCTGGAAATCCGGCCGCTCCGAGATCCAGGAAAAAGTCTACGGCGGCGCCATCACCGAGCTCGAACTCACCGACATCGTCAAAAGCGAGTCCATCGTGCGCGTCCAAGGCAGCGCCGTCTTCATGGTCGCCACCCCAAGCGGCACCCCTCTCGCCCTTCTCCACCACCTGAAGGCCAACAAATGCCTCCAGAAAACCGTCGTCCTCCTCACCATCAGCACTTGGGAAGTCCCGCAGGTCGAGGACAGCGAACGCCTCAGCGTCGAAGAACTCGGCGAAGGCATCTGGCGCGCCGTCGGCCGCTACGGCTACATGGAGTCGCCCGACGTGAACAACCTAGTCACCCGCGTCGCCGAACGCGGCGTCCCGATCAAGCCGATGTCCACGACCTACTTTTTCAATCGCGAGATGATCATCACCGGCGGCAACGCCCGCATGTGGCAGTGGCAGAAATCCCTCTACGCCTTCCTCAGCCGCAACGCCACGCCGGTCAAAGATTACTACCAGATCCTGCCCACCCAGATCATCGAGATCGGCCTGCCCGTTCAGCTCTGATCCCGTCCGATGTAGGCGGGGTGCCCTCCCCCCGCTGGCCTCTCCCTGTAGGAGCGGCTTTACGCCGCGATCAACACCCACCCGCTTCCGTATCGAAAATCTCCGGCTCGCTCACGCAAAGCCGCCAAGTCGCAAAGGGAAAAACTCTCCCGTTTTCTTTGCGCCTTCGCATCTTTGCGTGAGCCCAACTTCCCCAACCGTCCTCAAGCCAGCGTCGCCACAAACCGCTCGATACGCTTCAACGTCCGCTCGCGCCCCAACACGCGAAACAAGCTCGTCAGCCCCGGGCCCACATTCGTGCCCGAGACCGCCAGACGCGCCACCGCCTGATAATCGCCAAAGCCGAGCCCGTTCTTCGCAGCCTCCGCCTTGATTGCTTCCTCAATCGCGACATCGCTCGCCAAATCCAGCTCCGGCGTTGCCAGTACCGTTGCCAGTTCGCGCAACCGCGCCTTCGGATCGCCCTTAGCCAGCACCTTCTCGCGCACCTTCGCATCGACGACAAAATCCTCCGTAAAGAAATACTTCGTGTACGCCGGCAGCTCCTCGAAGCCTTTGATCTTCGGCTGGCTGATCAGCATCACGTCGCGGAAATAAGCCGGATCAGTATTCCAGAAATTCAATGCCGCCTGCGCTAGTTCTGTCGGTTCAGCAGAAGGCACATTTAGCCTTCTCGTGAAATACGCTTTTGCTCGGTCAACAAACGCCTCTGCCGGCAGCTCCAGCAGATACTGCATATTCATGTTCGCGAGTTTCTTGTCGTCGAAACGCGCGTTGCTCTGGTTCACGCCCGGTAAATCGAACAGCCGGATAATCTCCGCAATCGGCATCTTCTCGCGATCATCGCCCGGATTCCAGCCGAGCAACGACAGAAAGTTTACCAACGCTTCCGGCAAATAACCGCGCGTCTGATACTCCTCGATGAGCGCGCCTTGATCGCGTTTCGACATCTTGCCCGGCCCATTCTGTTTCAAGATGAGCGGGATGTGCGCGAACTTCGGCATCTCTGCGCCGAACGCCTTGAACAACTCCACATGCTTGCTCGTGTTCGACAGATGATCTTCCCCGCGGATCACGTGCGTGATCTTCATCGCGATGTCATCGACGACGTTCACGAAATGGAAAACCGGATTCCCGTCCGAGCGGAAGATCACAAAATCCTCGTCCTCTAAACGCTCCACTTTGCCACGGATCAAATCGTCGATCACCGCCGGCGTATTTTTGACCTTCTCCACGGTCTTCGCACGGCGCTCGTCGAAAACCTCCGACCGCTCCCCCAGCAGCTTGAACCAGATCGCGCCGTCCTTCTCGTACGCGCGCCCGTTCGCCAGCAGCTTCTGTTTATACTCCTCGTAGATCGCGCCGCGCTCACTCTGGCGGTACGGCCCGAACTCGCCGCCCTTCTGCGGACCTTCATTCCACTCCATGCCCAGCCAGCGCAGACTATTATAGATCACGTTGAGAAACTCCTCCGAATTCCGCTCCTTGTCCGTGTCCTCGATCCGCAGCACAAACGTGCCGCCCGTGTGTCGGGCATACAGCCAGTTGAAAAGCGCCGTGCGGGCGCTGCCGATGTGGAAAAAACCCGTCGGGCTGGGAGCAAAACGAACGCGGACGTGTGACATGATTAAAAAGTTTTCGCGGGCCTCTTCGCCACGCGAGCCGGCCAGCAAGCAAGATCGCCCCTGCCCTGTCAAAACCTCGCGCAGTCCTCGTCCGACAGCCCCATCCGCTCGCGACAAAACGCCCGCAAATCTTCCGGCAGCGGCGCGCGAAAAACCTGCTCCACCCCCGCCTGCCGCAGATCGATCTCCGAGCAGTGCAACGCCTGCCGCCTCAGAAAAAGCCGCTCCGCCATCCCCGCCGTCCAGCCGTGCTCCACGAAATCCAAAAACAACTGCGCATCCGGCCCGTAGATTTTATCGCCCACCAGCCAGTGCCCGAGCCACTGCGCGTGCACGCGGATCTGATGCTTCCGCCCCGTCTCCGTCGTCACCCGCGCCAGCGTAAATCCACCGCCCCGCGCCACCGGCTCGAACCGCGTCGCCGCTGTCTGCCCCTTCGCCGCCGACGCGACCACTTTGCTCTTAATCGCCACCGCGCTGTCATGATCGTCGCCAATCGGCTGATCCACGACCACCGCTTCGGCCAGCTCGCCGGTCAAAATCGCCAGATACGTTTTCCCATAACGCCGCTCCTGCGCCGCCATCTGAAGCTTCCGCGCCGTCGCCGGATCGCGCGCAAACACCACCGCTCCGCTCGTCTCCCGATCCAGCCGAAAAACCAGATGCGCCGCCGCCTCGCCGAAATATTCCCGCACCGCTCCCGCGAGCGACGACCAAGGCCCGTCCTTCGACGGATGACACGGCAGCTCGCCCGACTTGTTGATCACGATCACCCGCTTATCCACGTGCAGTACCCAGCGCGCGAGCTCCGCCGCATCGATCTTGTGAACCGTTCCCGGCTTAAAAATCCGCACCCACGGCCCGATCGGCTTATCATAATCCGTGCTCATCGGGCCTTCCCCTCAGTACACTCCCTAGGCAAACCGCCGCAGCCCCCACGGTTTTTAACCTCATGTTCAAAATCGCTCTCAAGCCCGCCCCCGCCCGCGACGAAATTATTTCTGTTCATGAGCCACCCCGCTCCCACCGGTTCCCCTCGCTCAGGCCCGCCCCAAAGCGGCACCACCGTCTCCGGCACTTTCTCGAAAAACTCCGCAAAGCTCCACTTGGCTGGCCCGTGTTAAGCTCCCTCAAAAACATGAGCGGCGCACCATTCCCCCGGTTGCAAAATCCCCGGAGACGCCCCAGCTTTTCCTCACGCCCAATGAACGATTTTTCCCGCATGGAAGAGTCCGGTGCCGCGAATATCGCGGAGAGCTTCATGAGCGCATCGTCGGTTGAAACCACCGCACAGGGAGGCCGCCCGTTTTCCCGTTAGTCAATCCAACAACATACGAGAGTCACATGAACAGACATACCAATCAGCACGAACTGATCGTCTCAGGCATTCACCTCGAACTCACCCCGTCCCTCAAAGCCTTCGTCCAGGAAAAGACCGACCGTCTCTTCCGCCACGAAGAACGCATCGTCCGCATCCGCATCGAGCTCGAATGCGACTCCAAACAGTCCGTCGCCAACCGATTCTCCGCCAAAGGTCACATCAGCATTCACGGCCCAAATCTCAACGCCACCGTCTCCGCCGACGAATGCCACAAGGCCGTCTCTCTGCTCATCGACAAACTCGACCGCATGCTCCACCGCCGCGCCAATCTTAAGAAAACCAAGCGCCACCACGCGCACGCCATCGAAATAGACGCTGAGCTTCCCAAAGCCGTGTAACCGCTAATCCATGACGACGGCCGCCTGACACAAAAACAACCAGGCACCGCCTAACTCTCCAACGCCCGCCGGTCCACCTAGGCGGGCTTTTTCATGCCCATCTCCAAGCAAAACCTCATTGGAGGGCGGCGCTTCGTCACCGCCGCGCCCGATCTAGCCACCCGCACACCACTGTCTCACGCGCTTTGCACCCGCTTCATCCACCGCAACCCGAGGTACACGAAAATCAAATTAGGCAACCACAGCAGCAAATCCGGCCGCGCCTGTGGATAAGCCTCCAGCCACTTCGCCGCCTCCGTCAGAAAATAATACGCCAGCGCCAGCGCCACGGCCACGACCAGATTCGCCGACGTCTCGCGCCGCGAAACTTTGATCCCCAGCGGCACCGCGATAAACACGAACGCCAGCACCGCCACCGCCTTCGCCAGTTTGTCCTGCAGCACGATCCGATGCTTCGTCAGCGCCTGCACCCGCGCCACCTCGTCGCCCCCGACGACCGGCTGCTTCAACCGCTCGATCTCACCCAGCAAAACCGGAAACGTCAGCCAGTCCGGCTTTCGGTTGATCACCTGCTGCCCGAATAATTTCTCCAGCGGAAACTTCAGGCTCGAACTCTCGTAAGGCGCCGTCGTCGGCATCTCCGTGAAACTCTCCGGCATCTTGTCATCCCGCGTCTCCAAAATCGCGTTCTGCGCCGTGAACACCAGACTGTTGTCCGTATCGTCGAAGCTGATGCGCCCGCTCTCCGCCTTCAGGCAGCTGATCACCCGCGACTCTGCGTCAAGCCGCCACACCCACACATCCTTCACGATGTCCCCCTGCCGCTCACCGACATAAACAACCATCCGCTTAAACTCCCGGACAAATGTCTTCGGCACCAGCAACGCCTTCGGATCGGTCCTCACCGCATTCAGCAGCTCCTGTTTATACTTCACCCGCGCCACCGGCATGAACTGCAAGTTCACAAAAAGCCCGCACACCAGCCCCGTCGCACCCAGCACATAAATCGGCCGCGCGATCCGCCAAAGCCCGAGCCCCGCCGCGCGCATCGCCGTAATCTCGCTCTCGGCCGACATCCGCCCCAGCACCAGCAGCACGCCGCACAAAATCCCCATCGGCAGCGCGTACATCACCGCGTACGGCATCAACCAGAACAACAGCTCTGCCATCGTCCCCGGGGAAAGCCGCCCCGACAGAAAATACCCGACCAGATCCTTCAGCGCGTTCGCCGCCATCATGATGAACGTGAAGAACCCCACCGCGCCCAGACACGTGAAGAGCACGTTTTTGAAAATATGACGGTCGAGCAGTCCCAAGATGCCGCCGCATCGTGCAGCCCGGACCCGCGCTGACAACAGGAACCTCGCGTCCTAATCCGGCCTGGGAAATTCCGGTGGAGGCGCGGTGCTCCCGCCGCGCTAACCGCCGCATACCGCACCCTCCTGTTCCCGTCGCATTCCACCCCGGCGCACAAAAAAACGCCACTCGTGAAAGTGGCGTTTTCTAAACTGGTGCAACCGTAGGGAGTCGAACCCCAAACCTTCTGATTCGTAGTCAGACGCTCTATCCAGTTGAGCTACGGCTGCATGAAAGAAGCCGAGAAAAAGCAAGGATTCGCCGGGAAGTGCAAGCGATAATTTCCAAGTTTTTGCACACGCTCAAACTGCCGCAAAACCTCCGGTCTCTCCCATCGCCCTTCACTCCCCAAACCGCTCCGTCACCGTCCGACACAGCCCGACAAAGGTTTCCTCACCTAAAGGCAGCCGCCGTCCGCGCAGATGAACCACGCCCCAGTTCCGCTTCAGCTTCCGTTTCCCGAGCGCGAACGACACCAGCGCCCCGCTCTGCAACTCAGCCCGCGCGATCCACGGCGAGATCACGCCCGCGCCGAGCCCGATCTTCACCAGCTCCTTGATCGCCTCCATGCTCCCAAGCTCGATGAAGTTCACCAGCGCCATCTTCTCGTCGCGGAAATACTCGCTCACCAGGCGGAACGTGTAACTGGTTTTATTATACATGATCAGTGTCTCCTCCGCCAGCGCCTCGCGGTCCACCCGCCCCGCCTGCGCCCACGGATGCAGCGGCGCCACTAGAAACCTCAGCTCGTCCTCGAAGAGCGGCACGAACGTGAACTCCGTGTGCCCCACCGGCTCCAGCATGATCGCCAGATCGATTTGATTGCTCCGCAGCAGCTCCAGCTGATCGCCATGATCTCCCGGCGCGATTTTGATCACGCACTTCGGGAAACTCTGCTTAAATTCGCGCAACACCGTCGGCAGGATGTACTGACACGCCGTCGTGCTCGCCCCCACCCGCAACCGCCCGTGCCCCCAGTTTGTCAGCGTGTCCAACCCCGTCCGCGCCAGCTCCATCTCGCGCAGGATTTTTTCCGAGTGCCGCAGGAATTGTTCTCCCGCCTGCGTGACCAGCACGCGCTTGCCTACCCGGTCGAGCAACCGGCACCCCAGCTCTTCCTCAAGTGCCTTCATCGCATGGCTCACCGCCGATTGCGTCAGGTACAGATCTTTGGCCGCCAGCGTGAAACTCCCACGACGGGCTACGGTAGAAAAAGCGAGTAGTTGGCGGCTGTCGAGGACGGTCCTCATGGATGAGCGTGGTTCATTATCTTGATGAAATGTTTGAAGAGCAGTAATCGGGCCACCTGTCTCCGCTGGCATGACGTGGGCTAAACAGGACGGCATAACATGCCCGCCGTATCCACAAATCCAGTCTCTCCGGGAAGCCGGCCGCTCCGCGTCGGTTTCCTCGCGCTGACCGACGCCGCCCCGTTCGTCGTCGCCCAGGAGCGCGGACTCTTCGCGAAATACGGCATCGAGGTGGAACTCCGCCGCGAAGTCGGCTGGGCCACTATCCGCGAAAAGATCATCTACGGCGAACTCGACGCCGCCCACGCCCCCGCGCCCATGCTCTGGGCCACCCGCCTCGGCCTCGACTCCGTCGCCTGCCCCGTTCTCACCGCGCTCGTCCTCAATCTCCACGGCAACGCCCTCACGCTCTCCGAGCGTCTCTGGGAGTCTGGCATACGCACGCCCTCCGACCTCCGCGACGAAGCCCGCCGCCGCAGCGGTGAGCGCAAGCTCACCTTCGGCGTCGTATTCATGTTCTCGTCACACCACTTGATGCTCCGCACCTGGCTCCGCGCCGCCGGCATCAACCCCGATAAGGATGTCCGCATCGTCGTCGTCCCGCCCGCCCAGATGTTCCGCAACCTTTCCGCGGGCACCATCGACGGCTACTGCGCCGGCGAACCATGGAACTCCCTAGCCGTCCGCGAAAAGACCGGCTGGTGCCCCGCCTGGAGCGCAGCCATGCAGCCTGACTGCATCGAAAAAGTCCTCATGGTCACCGAGAAGTTCGCGCTCACCCGCCCGCGCGAACACGGCGCCCTAGTCTCCGCCCTCCTCGAAGCCTGCGCTTGGTGCGATGAACCCGCCAACCGCGAGCCGCTCGCTCACCTTCTCTCCGGCCCCGGCTACATCAACCAGTCCACGCGCGTGATTCTTCCCGCGCTCCAAGGCCAGTTCGACTGTGGCCACGACCGCATCGAGCCCGCCCCCGACTTCGTCATCTTCCACCGCAATCACGCCAACGTCCCCACACAGGCCCGCGCGACTTCCCTCCAGGCCGAGCTCGTCGAAGCCGGCCTCCTCCCCGCAAAAGCCGCCGACGCTCAGCTCCCCGGCCGCCTCTTCCGCGAAGATCTTTTTCGTCAAGCCCTCCAACACTCCACGCATGAACTCATCTCCCACTAAGATGCCCGAAACCGCTTCCTCCCCCCTCAATCGCCGCCAGTTCCTCACTCGCGGCGCCGTCGGCCTCGGCACCGCCGCCCTCTTCGGCGCCCTCGGCAACAAGAGCTGGGCCTCCACCGCCGGCTCCGTCTCCGAAGCCCCCGAGACGCCCGACATCAACTTCGGCATGATCGCGCTGACCGACTGCTCCCCCATCGTCATCGCTCACGAAAAAGGCCTGTTCAAAAAGTACGGTATCAACTCCAAGGTGACGAAGGGCGCCAACTGGGCCGCGATCCGCGACAACCTCTCCACCGGCTCCATCCAGGCCACGCACATGCTTATCGGCATGCCGCTCGCTTCCACCATGGGCCTCCAGGGTTCTCCCAAAAAACCCATGGTCATCCCGTGGCTCCTCAACCGCAACGGCCAGGCCATCTCCCTCAAAGCCGAGTGGAAGGGCAAAGTCGGCGCCGACCCCAAAGCCATCAAGCCCTTCGCCGATCAGGCCAAAAAACTCGGCGAGCCGCTCACCTTCGCGATGACCTTCCCGCCCGGCACGCACGCCATGTGGATGCGCTACTACCTTGGCCAGGGCGGCATTCACCCCGACAAGGACGTCTCCCTCATCACCGTCCCGCCCGCCCAGATGGTCGCCAATATGAAGATCGGCAAAATGGACGGCTTCTGCGTCGGCGAGCCGTGGAACGCCCGGGCCATCGCCGACAACATCGGCTTCACCTCCGTCACCACGCAGGACATGTGGAAAGATCACCCGGAAAAAGTCTGCGCGTTCACCGAGGAGTTCGCGGAGAAAAATCCGAAAACCGTCAAAGCCATCCTCAAGGCTCTCCACGAAGCCTCCGTCTGGCTCGACGACATGGCCAACCGCCCGGAGCAGTGCGAAATCGTCTCCCGCGCGACCTACATCAACTGCGATAAAAAGATCATCCTCGGCCGCCTCCTCGGCGAACTCGACTACGGCGACGGTCGCAAAGTCACCGACGCCTCGCCGATGCACTTCAGCAAAAACAACTGCAACTACCCGCAGCCCAAATTCGCGAAGTGGTTCCTTTCCCAATACCGCCGCTGGGGCATGGTCGCTGGCGCGCCCGACTACGAGGGCGTCGCGAAGAAGGTAATGCGCCCCGACATTTACGAGGAGGCCATGAAGGAAATCGGCGTCACTCACGGCGGTCTCGATAACAGCGCCTTCTCGCTCTTCGACGGCAAGTCCTTCGATCCCTCCAATCCCGAGGCCTACGCCACCAGCTTCGAGGTCAACACACTCAAGGGCTGATCGCTTCGTCATCAACAAGTGCGCTGCTCGCCGTACTCTACCGCAATCCAGTCCCGCTAAACCGCACCACGCTCTCTGCTCCCATGAAATCATTCAAACTCGACTGGCTCATCCTCCCGATCGTCGGGATGTTCATCGTCCTGGCCGGCTGGCAGCTGCTCGCGGGAAAGAAAATTACCACCAAGGATCAAGAGGGCAACATCCTCACCGAGGAACGCCAGGGCCTCGTCCCCGCTCTTCCCAACATCGGCGAGACGTGGACTTCCAGTAAGCCTTACATCGTCGAGCCCATGGCCAAGCGCGGAGAACTCGATCAGGGCATGTTGAAATTCACCCTCATGTCCCTCGGCCTCGTCGCCGTCGGCTACGCCATCGCCCTCATCGTCGGCGTACCCATCGGCTTCTGGCTCGGGCTCTCGCCCACCTTCGCCAAGATGTTCGACCCGATCATTCAAGTGCTCCGCCCTGTCTCGCCGCTCGCGTGGCTGCCGCTTGGATACATTATGTTCATGGAGGCAGGCAAAGACACCGGCACGCTCGCCGCGCTCTTCACCATCGCGATCTGCTCCATGTGGCCGACCGTCCTCAACACCGCTGTCGGTGTCCGCGCCGTCCCTCAGGATTATCTCAACGTCGGCCGCGTCCTGAAGCTCTCCAAGACCAAGACGCTCTTCAAAATTCTCATCCCCGCGACGCTACCCTACATGTTCACCGGCTTCCGCCTCAGCCTCGGCATCGCGTGGCTCGTCATCGTCGCCGCCGAGATGCTCACCGGCCGCCCCGGCGTCGGTGGCTTCCTTTGGCAAGAGTACAACTCGCTCATCTACGAACACATCATCCTTTCGATTATCACCATTGGCGTCGTCGGCTTCATCCTCGATCGCCTCATGAGCGTCGTCGAAAAGCGCTTCAAGACCGCCTGAGCCCGTCGCCGTGAACTTCCTCTCCTCTAATTCACCCGCCCGCTCGGCAGGCATCGAGTCATCCCGCTCCGCCGGGCAGCACGCGCGCTCCCATTCGCCCGGCCTGCGCGACGGCGACTCACCCGAAATCGCTCAACTTACCTTCGGTTTCCTCCCGCTCACCGACGCCGCCCCGCTCATCGTCGCCCTCGCCAAGGGCCTCTTCAAAGACCACGGCCTCGACGTCACTCTCCGCCGCGAAAGCAGCTGGACCTCTCTGCGCGACACGCTCAACCGCGGCGAATCCCACGGCGCGCAAATGCTCTTCGGCATGCCCGTCGCCGCCGGCTGCGGTCTCCTTGGCGGCGATCAACGCCCGCTCATCATCCCGTGGGTGATGAACCGCAACGGCCAGGCCATCACTCTCAACGCCCGCTACAAAGGCAAAGTCGCCGACAACGCCCGCGCTCTCCGCTCTGCCGCCATCGAGGGGCGCGACTCCGGCCGCCCGCTCGTATTTGGACACACCTTACGCGTCGGCACCCACGCCCTCTGGCTCCGCTACTGGCTCGCCGCCGGCGGCATTCATCCGGGTAACGACGTCGCCCTCATCACCGTTCCTCCCGCGCAGATGGTCGCCAACATACGCGCCGGTCGCATGGACGGCTTCTGCGTCGGCGAACCGTGGAACGCCCGCGCCATCGCCGAGGGCCTCGGCTACACCGCCATCACCACACAAGAGGTCTGGCCCGATCATCCCGACAAGGTCTTCGCCTTCTCCGAACAATTCGCCGCCCTCCACCCGCGCTCCGTCATCGCCTCCCTCAAAGCCCTCGAACAAGCCGGTGCCTGGCTCGACGAGCCCGCCAATCACGCCGAAGCCGCCGAGCTCCTCGCGCGCCCCGAATACCTCAACTGCGACGTCCACTGGATTCTCTCCCGTCTCGACGGCAAAATCGATTACGGCGACGGCCGCTCCTCGACCAGCGACTACCCCATCACCTTCGCCCGCCGCAGTGCCAATCGCCCGCGTGTCAGCCACGCCATCTGGATGATGACGCAGTTCCGCCGCTGGGGCCTGCACTACGGCGCACCCGACTACTCCACCGTCGCCGCCCGCGTCATCCGCACCGATCTCCACGCGCAGGCTCTCCGCGAGCTCGGCGTCGTTGACCTCAGCCCCATCGACGGCCCCGAGACTTTCTTCGACGGCAAGGTCTTCGATCCCGCCAATCCCGAGGCCTACGCCCGCAGTTTCGAGCTCCACAACCTCGCCGGTTAACCGCCACGCGCTCCTCCCATGTCTTTTCTCGAAATCAAAAACGCTTCGAAGTCGTATCTCAACGGCGGCAAGCGCTCCGAGGTCTTAACCGACATCAACCTCGACATCGCCGAGGGTGAATTCGTCGCCATCGTCGGCTACTCCGGCGCAGGCAAAAGCACGCTCATCAACTTCCTCTCCGGTCTCGTGAAATCCGATACCGGCACCGTCACGCTTGAGGGAAAGCCCATCACCGGCCCCGGTCCCGACCGTGGCCTCATCTTCCAAAACTACTCGCTGCTCCCCTGGCTCACCGTCTTCGAAAACATCGCCCTCGCCGTCGACGAAATCTTTCACGACTGGTCCGCCGATAAACGCCGCGAACACATCGATCGCTACATCGCCATGGTGAAGCTCACTCGCGCGCGTGACAAAAAACCTCACGAGCTTTCCGGCGGTATGCGCCAGCGCGTCAGCGTCGCCCGGACCCTCGCGATGAATCCGCGAATCCTCCTCATGGACGAGCCATTCGGCGCGCTCGACGCCCTCACCCGCGGCGATCTTCAGCAGGAGACGCTCCAGATCTGGGAGGAAGACAAACGCACCGTCGTCCTCATCACCAACGATCCCGACGAAGCCATCCTCATGGCCGACCGCGTCATCCCGCTCACCGCCGGACCCCGCGCCACCCTCGGACCAAGCATCCCGATCACACTTCCCCGCCCGCGCCGCCGCGCCGAGCTCAACGAAAATTACGACTTCAAACAGATCCGCGCCGAGGTCACCGACTACCTCCTCAAAGCCACCGACCGCCGCAAAGGCGGCGTCACCAAATCCCTCATCCTTCCCGACATCGAGCCCGAGGATCTCAACACGAAGCAAACCATCATCGGCAAACGCCGCCCGATCCGCCGCAGCGAAATCAAACAGGAGACCGTTGAATCATGAGCGCCTACCTCGAAATCTCCGACCTCAAGAAAGTCTACCCAACGCCGAAGGGCGACGCCGTCATCGTCCAAAACATCAACCTCAAGATCAAAAGGGGTGAGTTCGTTACCGTCATCGGCCACTCCGGCTGCGGCAAGAGCACCGTCCTCATGATGGTCGCCGGCCTCAATCCGATCACCGAGGGCAACATCGTCCTCGCTGGCAAAGAACTGGACGGCCCCGGCCCCGATCGCGGCATGGTTTTCCAATCACCTTCGTTGCTGCCGTGGCTCACCGCTCGCGAAAACGTCATGCTCGGCATCGAGCAGGTTTTCTTCACCGCATCCAAGGAAGAGCGTCTCCAGATCGCCGAGTATTTTCTTACCGTCGTCGGCCTCGGCGAGTCGATGGATAAAAAGCCTGCCGAACTTTCCCAAGGCATGAGACAGCGCGTCGGCATTGCCCGCGCTTTCGCCCTCAAGCCCAAGATGCTTCTCCTCGATGAGCCCTTCGGCATGTTGGATTCACTCACCCGATACGAACTCCAGCAGGTCCTCATCGACCTCTGGCGCAAGAACCAGATCACCGCCATGATGGTCACGCACGACGTGGATGAAGCCCTCTTCCTCTCCGACCGCATCGTCTGCATGACCGACGGGCCAGCCGCCGAGATCGGCGAAATCATCGAGGTCAACTTCCCCCGCCCTCGCGACCGCAAGGCCGTCATGGAGCATCCCGATTACTACAAGCTGCGCGAGCAGCTCATCACTTTCCTCGAAGTCCGCGCTCACCGCCATCACGCGCCCGCCGCACCCGCCGCCAAATCCGAGGCCGCCGTCGCTCACACGACGTAACCCGCACCCACAACTCCGGCTCTAAAATTTCGCGCGAGGCACTCCGCCCCGCGCCCCGGCTCCGCCGTGCCCGCATCACCGATACACCCGCTTTCCTCACCAACATCACCGCACTCACCATGAACATCGCACGCACCTGTCAGCAGCTCGCGCTCACCGCCCTCCTCGGCGCCAGCGCCGCCACTGGTCTCCACGCCCAGTACGCCCCGCCTCCTCCCCCGCGCCCGTTCCCCGGCTTCATCAACGAAAAACTCCGCGCCACCGACGTCTACATGTCGGCCTGGGACATCGCCGTGAACCTCCGCGGCCGCTACGAATACAAAAACAACGCCGGCTTCACCGACGCCGGCTCCAACTGGGATTTCTCCACCCGCCCGCAGGACGACAACGACAACGCCTACTACCTTCTCCGCGCCATGCCGCGCGTCGCCTACACCGGCAAATGGTTCGCCGCCACCGTCGAAGGGCGCTCCAGCTACTCCATCGGCGACGAGCGTTACCTCGCCACCGCCCCCGGCAAAGCCCTCGCCGAACGCGACGGTCCCATCGACCTCCACCAAGCCTTCGTCTTCATCGGCAATCACAAGGAGTTCCCTGTATCCTTGAAGCTCGGACGCCAGGAACTCGTCTATGGCGACCAGCGCCTCGTCGGCCACTTCCGCTGGAACAACAACGCCCGCACCTTCGATGCCCTCAAGGTCCGCTGGCAAAACGCGATCTTCGGCGTCGATGTCTTCACCGGCGGCGTCGTGTACAATGACCACAACAACGGAAACGACTTCAACTCCCAGGATCTCTTCTCCGGCGCCTACTTCAACTTCCCGACCGTCTCCACCAAGGACATCGTCGAAGCCTACGTCTTCGCCCGCAACACCGCTCGCGGCATCGTCACCGACGACTGGTCCGGCGTCCCCGCCCCCTTTCGCTTCCCCGCCCCGCAGGATCTCTACACCTGGGGCCTCCGCCTGAAATCGAAACCCGCCGCGTACGACGCTTGGGACTACGGCATCGAGCTCATGTACCAGACCGGTAACAAAGCCACCGTCTTCCCCGCCACCGCCGTCGCCGCCGCCCGCACCGCCCCACGTCTGGATCACAGCGCCTACGCCGGCATTCTCCAGCTTGGCTACACGTGGACCGAACACGCCTGGCAGCCCCGCCTCGCCCTCATCTATAGCCACGGCTCGGGTGACGACAACGCAGCCGACGCCAAGAGCCAGACCTTCCAAAATCTCTTCCCCACGAACCATCTCTTCTACGGCTACATGGATCTCTCCAGCCTCCAGAACACCCAGGACCTCCGCCTCGCCTACACCTTCAAACCCAAGCCCACGCTCAGCGTCGCCCTCGAAGGTCACGTCCAGCAGCTCACCGAGACCACCGACTACTGGTACAACGTCGCCGGCGTCCCGCGCAACTTCACCACCACCGCCGTCGGCAGCGGCTCCGGCTACCGCATCAACCCGTCCTACGATGCCGGACTCGGCTACGAAGCCGATCTCGTCGTCGGCTATTCAGTTACCCACTACGCCCAGCTCGAACTCGGCCTGAGCCACTACTTCCGCGGCGACTACATCAAACAGTCCCTCCGCACCGTCGGCTCCCGCGACGCCAGCTACGCCTACTTTCAGCTCACGCTGAATCTCTGATCTCCGCCGTAGGCCAGCGTGCTCGCACGCGCCTCCGACGAGTTGTTGTTGTTCAAAGCGGCGCGGCCCCCACAGGCCGCGCCGCTTTCATTTCCGAGGTAGGGCGGGTTAGCCTTAACCCCGCCGGTTGGACTCCGCACACAACCCAGACCGATCGCCATTGGTAATTAGTCATTGGTCATTCGCGCGCCGCCCAACGCCGCGCCCCCCCTGCTCAATTTCACTCACGCCTCATTCATACCTCATCACCACGCTGCCTCATTTTTCACATGAATAATTAGAGGTAAAACCCCGCCCGTTTTCCCCTCTCTTTTCTCCCCACATCGCTCCGCATCCGCCCACACTCACACCGACCGTCGATGAGCCACGCTCATCATCTTCCCCAAAACTATTCGCCGCTCAATTCCACCGAAGGCATGAACGCTGCTAATTGGTCGCTGCTCAAAAATGAACATCGCCCAGTTTAAGAAGTCCGGTCACTGGCCCACGCTCGCCACATCGTTTCTCTATTTCGACGTCAGCTTCATGGTGTGGACGCTCCTCGGCGCACTCGGCGCGATGATCGCCCCCGATCTCAGCCTCACCGCCGACCAAAAATTTCTGATGGTCTCCACGCCCATCCTCGCCGGTGCCTTCCTCCGCATCGCCCTGAGCATGCTCGTCGATCGCATCGGCACCAAGAAGACCGGCATCATCGCCCAGCTCATCGTTATGGCCGGCCTCTTCGTCGCTTGGCAGCACGGTATCCATTCTCTCAATCAGGCTCTGATCCTCGGCGGCATCCTCGGCGTCGCCGGAGCCAGCTTCGCCGTCGCCCTCCCCCAATCCGGCCGCTGGTACCCGCCCCACATGCAGGGCGTCGTCCTCGGTCTCGCCGGTGCGGGCAACGTCGGTGTCGTCATCGATCACCTCGCCGCCCCCCGCATCGCCGCCCACTGGGGATGGCAGTCCGTCTTCGGCGCCGCCCTCATCCCGCTCGCACTCGCCTTCATCCTCTACGTGATTTTCTCCAAGGAGCCTCCCGGCGAATTCAAAAAGAAAAAACTCTCCGACTACGCCAAACTCCTCAGCGAAAAGGACGCCCACTGGTTCTGCTTTTTCTACACGATCAGCTTCGGAGGCTTCGTCGGCCTCGCCACCGCCTTTGCCATCTACTTCAGCGATCAATTCGGCCTCAAGCCCGTCCACGCCGGCGAAATGGCCGCCTTCTGCACCTTGGTCGGCGCACTCGGGCGTCCGATGGGCGGCGCGCTCGCCGACAAACTCGGCGGCATCAAAGCCCTCGGCGTCTTCTACAGCGTCGCCATCGTCTCCCTCATCGTCGCCGCCCTCGCGCACAATCTCTGGATCTGCGGCGCCGCCTTCTTCGTCGCCTCCGGTGCCTTCGGCATGTGCAACGGATCCGTTTTTCAACTACTCCCGCAGCGCTTCGCTAAAGACATCTCCGTCATGACCGGCCTCGTCGGCTGCGGCGGCGGCATCGGCGGCTTCCTCCTCGGCCGCATGTTCGGCCTCTCCAAACAGCACACAGGCAACTACACCGTCGGCATCCTCCTCTTCGCCGGCCTCTGCGTCATCGCCCTCATCGGCCTGCGCCTCGTGAAAACCCGCTGGCGCACCACTTGGGGCGCCACCGCCGCCGCCCGCATCTAACTGCGTCCGCGAATCTCTTCTCGATGTAGGCGGGGTGCCCTCACCCCGCTTTTTCGTCTCCAAATCCCGCCACTCCTCCGCGCTCACCCGCCCCGCCTCTCATGCCGCAACCCGCGCTCGCCCACGCATCCACCGACCGCCACGCTCACGCGGCAATGAAGGTTTTCCCCACCTCACACGGCGTCCCGCGTCACCCCACCGGCACCTCGCAAGACGCCTCCCGCGTGCTCGTCCGCGACGGCCGCGTCATCGCCGCCCTCGCTGACGGCGTCGGCTCCAGTCAGGAGGGCGGAGCCGCCGCTCAACGCGCCGTCGACATGATCGTCGATTACTACGTCGCCCGCCCCCAGGCTTGGACTCCCCGCCGCGCCCTCACCGACTTCGTCAGCCAGATCAACCGCATCTTCCACCAAGAATCCCAGCTCCGCCACGGCTCCTCCGAACTCCTCTGCACCCTCACCGTCGCCGTCATCGAAAACGGCCGCCTCTACGGCCTCAACATCGGTGACTCCCCCGCCTACCTCTGGCGCCGCGCCAAACTCACCCGCCTCTCCCAAAACCATGCCCTCTCCCAAAACGGCATGCAGCACGTCCTCACCCGCGCCGTCGGCCTCGAACCCACTGTCGAGCCGTGGTTCTTCGAAAACACCGTCGAGGATGGCGACATGCTGCTCCTCTGCTCCGACGGCGTCTCCAACGCCGTATCCGAAAACCAACTCGCCGAACTCCTCTCCCGCCGCACCGCCGCCCGCAGCATCGTTTCCTCCGCCGCCGAGCGCATCGAAGAAAACTCCGATCTCCGCGACGACGCCACCGCCGTCGTCCTCGACATCGCCCAGCGCGGCTGGACCGGCGGCACCGGCGAACGCCCCCTCGAAGTCCTCCCCGCCCTCCGCCCCGGCGACATCATCGACAACTTCAAACTCCTCCGCCCTCTCCAGGACACCGCCCGCGTCTGGCTCGCCGAAAAACTCCCCGCCTCCGCCTCAGCCTCCGATCATTCAACTTTCAACCTTCAACCTTCAACCCACGCACCAAGCGCCACAGGCGCTCGGTGCGTGCTTAAATTCCCTCCCCTCGAAGCCCGCGACGAAGACGCCCGCCGTGACGGCTTCCTCCGCGAACTCTGGCAGGCCTCCCGCATCGACTCTCCCGACTTCATCCGCGCCACCATCCCCGCCGAGGGCTCCCTCCGCTACTACGTGATGGACTACGTCGAGGCGCCCACCCTTCGAGCACACCTCGCCAACGGCTCTCTCCGCGTCGAGGAAACTGTCGAGCTCGCCCGCTTCCTCCTGCGCTCCGGCCAGTATCTGCTTTCCCGCGACCACGCCCACGGCGACATCAAACCCGATAATATCCTCGTCCTCCGCGACGGCGAAAACCTCCGCTTCCTCCTCATCGACCTAGGCAGCGCCGCCGAGGTCTTCTCCGTCACCAACCGCGCCGGCACCCCCAGCTACCTCGCTCCCGAACGCTTCCAAAACGCCCCGCTCTCCGAACGCACCGAGCTTTTCGCCATCGGCGTCACCCTCTACGAATCCCTCGTCCGCACCTACCCCTACGGCGAGATCGAGCGCTTCCAGACTCCTCGCTTCGACACTTCTCCCAAACGCCTTACCCGCCTCAACACTGCCGTCCCGCCCTGGCTCGAATCCGTCATTTCCCGCTCCCTCGCCCCCGATCCCGACGACCGCTACCAAAACTTCTCCGAGATGGCCTACGACTTGGACCATCCAAACGAGGTCACGCCGTTCTACGCAAAAAACACCGCCCTCCTGGATCGCGACCCCGTCCGCTTCTACAAGCTCCTCAGCCTCGCCCTCTTCCTGACGAACATCGCCCTTCTCTGGCACCGCCTCCGTCGCTGAAAAACGATGAGCACTTCTCATCGTTACCCATAAAACTATTCAGCGCGTTGATTGATCACCGCCCCTCCGTGGCATCGCGGGTGCTAATTAGCGGGCGTGTCCGTCCCGACTGATCTCCTCGCCGCTCCCGCACCGTTCTCGCCCTCCCAAAAGGAGTACCTCCAGGGCTTCATGGCCGGCGTTTACGCGTCCGGCTCGATTCCCTTCGTCGGCACCCACGCCTCCGGCCAGCTCACCGCCACCCCCGGAGCCGCCACTTCCGGCAACCTCGCCGCGCCCGACGAAGAAACCGTCCACGGCACCCCGCTCGGCGATCTCTGCAAAGAAGAACGCTGGAAACACGACGAGAACCCGCTCGACGCTTGGGAACGCCTCCTCAAGCACGCCGACGAAAACAAGTTCCCCGACGCGGAGAACATGTACCGTTTCAAAACCCACGGCCTCTTCTACGTCGCCCCCGCTCAGGACAGTTTCATGATCCGTCTGCGCGTCCCTGCCTGCGAGATGACCGCCACGCAGATGCACGGCCTCGCGGACATCGCCGCAGAGTTGGGCGGCGGATACGCCCACATCACCACCCGCGGCAACTTCCAGATCCGCGACTTCAAGCCCAAGGACATCGTCCGCCTCCTCACCTGGGTCCAGGACCTCGGCCTCACCTCCAAAGGCGCCGGCGCTGACAACATCCGCAACGTTACCGCCTCCCCCAACTCTGGCTTCGATCCCACCGAACTCCTCGACGTCCGCCCCTTCGCCAAAGGCCTCCACCACTATATTCTCAACCACCGCGACATGTACGGCCTCCCGCGGAAATTCAACGTCGCCTTCGACAACGGCGGCTCCATCTCCGCCGCGGCCGACACCAACGACATCGGCTTCTTCGCCGTCCGCGTCACCGAGAAAACCCTCGCCGCTTCGCCCTCTCCTACGCGTGTCGAGCCCGGCATCTACTTCCGCGTCCACCTCGGCGGCATCACCGGCCACCAAGACTTCGCCCGCGACACCGGCCTGCTCATCAAGCCTTCCGAGGCCGTCGCCGTATCCGCGGCCATGATTCGCGTCTTCGCCGAGAACGGCAATCGCACCAACCGCAAGAAAGCCCGCCTCAAGTACGTCCTCGATAGCTGGGGCTTCGAAAAGTTCATCGCCGAAACCCAGAAGAAACTCGCCTTCCACCTCGGCCGCCTGCCGCTCGAAGCCTGCGAACCTCGCCAGCCCGTCGTGAAACACGGCTGGCTCGGCGTCGCAAAACAGTCCCAAAAAGGCCTCAACTCCATCGGCGTCGGCATCCCCGTCGGCCGCATGTCGCCGAAGCAGATGCACGCCATCGCCGACCTCGCTACGAACTTCGGCAAAGGCGAAATCCGCCTCACCGTCTGGCAGAATCTCCTCATCCCTCACATCCCCGACGCCTTCGTCGAGTCGGTGAAACGCTCCGTCAGCCGCATGGGCTTCTTCACCGAAGCGGGTAGCATCGCCGCCGGCGTCATCGCGTGCACCGGCAGCCGCGGCTGCAAATACGCCGCCGCCGACACCAAGGCCCACGCCGTCGAGATCATCAAGAAACTCGACGCGAAACTCCGCCTGGATTCTCCCGTCAACATCCACTTCACCGGTTGCCCCAACTCTTGCGCGCAACACTACGCTGGCGACATCGGTTTCGTCGGCTCGAAACTCCCCGACGGCGCCGAAGGCTACAACGTCGTCCTCGGCGGCGGCATGGACAACGAGCAAGGCGTCGCCCGCGAACTCTTCAAAGGCATCCGAGCCACCGAAGTCCCCGCCCTCGTCGAAAAAATCCTCGTCACCTACAGCGGCAAAAAACAGCGCGGCGAAACCTTCGTCCAATGGTCCCGCCGCCACTCCATGAAAGAGCTCCAGGAGTTCCTCACCTGATCGGGATCACAATCCTGTTAATTCTGTAATCCTGTCTAAAAAATTTTCGATGTCTTCGATTCCTCTTCTTCCCGAGACCGCTCCCTTCTCCCCCGAGCAACGCGCGTGGCTCAACGGCTTCTTCGCCGGCCTCTTCTCCCGCACCAATTCCTCCGCAGCGCCCGCCGTCGCCGCCGCAACCCTACAGCCGTTAACGATCCTCTTCGGTTCCCAAACCGGCACCTCCGAAAGCCTCGCTAAACGCGCCGCCAAGGAAGCCGGCAAACGCGGCTTCGCTCCCACCGTCGTGGACATGGCCCAGACCGACATCGCCAAACTCGCCGGCGAGAAAAACGCCCTCGTCATAACCAGCACCTATGGCGATGGCGAACCGCCAGACAACGCCAAGTCCCTCTGGGAAGCTCTCGCCAAAGACGACGCCCCCAGCCTCGCCAGCCTCAACTTCTCCGTCTGCGCCCTCGGTGACACCAACTACGCCCAGTTCTGCCGCTGCGGCATCGACTTTGATCAACGCCTCGAAAAATGCGGCGCCAAACGCATCGCCGACCGCGCCGACTGCGACCTTGAGTACGACGAAAAATTCACCAAGTGGCTCGACGCCTCCCTCAACGCCCTCGGTTCCGCCTCCGCCGCTCCATCACCTGCTGCGACCTCATCCGCTCCCGCTGCAGCCACTGATTCCGACGCTCACGGCGAATCCCTCTACTCAAAGAAAAATCCTTACGCATCCCTCCTCCTCAGTTCGCGAAACCTTAACGCACCCGGCTCCGCGAAATCCGTCCACCACATCGAATTCGATCTCGCCGGTTCCGGCCTCGCCTACGAAGCCGGTGACGCCCTCGGCGTCATTCCGCACAACTGCCCCGAACTCGTCGCCGACGTTCTCACTGCCCTCGGTTTCGACGGCGAAGAAGCCATCGCCAGTGCCGATGGTTCCACCACCTCGCTCCGGCAGGCGCTTACCACCACCTACGATCTCGGCAAACCCTCGCCCGATCTCCTCGCCGCCGTCGCCAAAAAAACCACCGCTCCCGTCACCGCCGGTGCTAGCGTCGCCGCCACGTCACCGGCACCTCACCACGTCATCGACGTGCTCCACGCGTATCCAGACGCCAAGTTCACCGCCGCGGAGTTCGTCGCCCTGCTGAAAAAAATCCAGCCGCGCCTCTACTCGATCTCCTCCAGTCCCAAAGCCCACCCCGGCCAGGTCCACCTGACCGTCGGCGCCGTCCGCTACGATCTCCACGGACGCCCGCGCAAAGGCGTCTGCTCCACCTTCCTCGCCGACCGCGCCAAACCCGGCGACACCCGCATCGGTGTTTTCGTTCACAGCAACAAAGCCTTCCGTCCGCCCGCCAATCCCGACGCCCCCATGATCATGGTCGGCCCCGGCACCGGCATCGCCCCCTTCCGCGCCTTCCTCGAAGAACGCATGGCTTCCGGCGCCAAAGGCAAAAACTGGCTCTTCTTCGGCGACCAAAAAGCCTCCACTGATTTCCTCTATCAGGACGAACTTACCGCCCTCCAGAAATCCGGTGTCCTCACCCGCCTCGACACCGCCTTCTCCCGCGACCAGCAGGAAAAAATCTACGTCCAAAACCGGATGCTCGAAGCCGCCGCCGAACTCTTCGCCTGGCTCGAAGCCGGTGGACACTTCTACGTCTGCGGCGACGCCTCCCGCATGGCCAAGGACGTCGACGCCGCCCTCCACAAAGTCGTCGAACTCGCCGGCAAAAAAACCCCCGAGCAAGCCGCCGCCTATATCCAAAATCTCAAGACCACCAAACGCTACGCCCGCGACGTGTATTAAGGTAGGGCGGGTTGGCCCTAACCCGCCGCTTCGCCACCGCACACCAGCACGCACCACCTCCCATTCATCACCGCCAACGCCTGCGCTCCGACCTACTCGCTACCCGCTACTTCCGCCCCCTTGCCCGCTCCCAAACAAGATCCCGTCCGCACGCTGATCGACGAACTCCTCGCCGAACAGCAGCGCCTGCAAACGCCCGTCGCCCGCTTCTCCGAAGCCCACGACCGCGGTGCCTCGCCCGCGCTGGAGCCGCTCTATCGCGACCTCATCCCGCTTTCGAAACCCGGCCCCGGCGAACAATACGCCTTCGAGGTCGATCTCGATTCCTGCACCGGCTGCAAAGCCTGCGTCGCCGGCTGTCACTCGCTCAACGGTCTCGACGACGAAGAAACCTGGCGCGACGTCGGCATGTTGGTTGGCGGCACGCGCAATCACCCCTTTCAACAAACCGTCACCAGTGCCTGCCACCACTGCGCCGATCCCGGCTGCCTCAACGGCTGCCCCGTTCTCGCCTATGAAAAAGACCCCGTCACCGGCATCGTCCGCCACCTCGATGACCAATGCATCGGCTGCCAGTACTGCATTCTCAAATGCCCTTACGACGTTCCAAAATACAATGATCGCCTTGGCATCGTCCGTAAGTGCGACATGTGCCACAGCCGCCTCGCCGTCGGCGAAGCGCCCGCCTGCGTCCAGGCCTGCCCAACCCAGGCCATCAAGATCGTAACCGTCACGACTCATCTCAACGGCCAGCCCGCGCTCGACACCACCGCCTTCCTCCCCGGCGCTCCAGCTCCTGAATACACGCAACCCACCACGCGCTACACCTCGAGCAAACCGCTCCCGGCCGAGATCATCGCCGCCGACGCCGCCACACTCCGTCCGCAACACCCGCACTGGCCGCTCGTCTTCATGCTCACGCTGATGCCCATGGCCGTCGGCTGCTTCACCGTCGCGGCCTGCGCCGACCTCCTCGCTCCTCGCTACCCGTTACTCGCTAATCTTCCGGCCTCCGCCCCCACAACGCTCGCGCTCACCGGCTGGCTCGCCGGAGCCGCCGGACTCTTCGCGAGCGTCTTCCACCTCGGCCAACCCCTCCGCGCTTGGCGCGTCTTCCTCGGCCTCCGCAAATCCTGGCTCTCCCGCGAAGCCGTCATCTTCGGCCCCTGGTTCGGCCTCGCCACCGCCACCGCAGCCGTCCCGCTCGCCTCGCAGCTCGGCCTCTTCTCTGGGAGCGCCGACGTCCCCGTCGGCTCCGTGTCTTCCGCGCTGGCCTCCGCCTACTCGCTACTCGCTGCCCACTACTCGCTACTGACGCTCGCCACCGCGAGCGTGGGCCTCCTCGGCCTCTTCTGCTCCTCAATGATCTACATCGACACCCAACGCCACCTCTGGCGCGCCGCCCAAACCATCCCCCGCTTCTTCGGCTCCGGCGCCGTCCTCGGTTTCGCCATCCTCTTCGCCGCCGCGCCCACGCTACCGTACTTCTTCGCCTTGCTCGGCTCCGTCCTCTTCAAACTCGCCATCGAAGCCCGTGAACTCCGCCCGCTCGACTCCGACGACGACACACCTACCGCCTCCTTTAAGACCGCCCAAATGCTCACCGGCCCCCTCCGCCTCCCGCACAATCTCCGCGTCACCTCCGCCCTCCTCGCCTGCATCCTCGCCTTCGCCCTCACGCGTATTTCCGCGCCTTCGCTCCTCGCCTGGACAATCCCCGCCCTCCTCCTCGCCAGCGAACTCACCGAGCGTTACCTCTACTTCCGCGCCGTCGTCGCCCCCAAAATGCCCGGCGTCGTCTCCAAATAATTTCTCCTCCGAAACTCTGCGCACTCCGCGATCTCTGCGGTTAAATTTTCCGACATTTCGCCATGATCCCCCAACTCGAAGACCTGCTCCACGCCCGCCAGGGCCCGATGACCAGCGAGCTCGTTCTTCGCCCCGGCGACTTCGGACTCGGCCGCATCCCCGCCCGCCTCAAGCCCGCCGCCACGACCGACATGGTCTGCGGCTTCTGCAGCACCGGCTGCTCCCTCCGCGTCCATCTCAACGAGCGCGGCCAGGCCATCAACCTCACCACCAACCCGCACTACTCCGTCAACCAGGGCATGGCCTGCCCCAAAGGCTGGGAAGCGCTCACCCCGCTCTCCGCCCCCGACCGCGTCACCACGCCACTGTTACGCAACCCAGCCACCGGCAATCTCGAGCCCGTCGACTGGCCCACCGCCCTCGCCGCCTTCGTCAAAAACTTCAAAGGCATCCAGGAGCGCCACGGCAAAACTTCTCTCTCGTTCCTCAGCACCGGCCAGATCGTCATGGAGGAAATGGCCCTCCTCGGCGCCCTCGCGAAATTCGGCATGGGCATGACCGACGTCGACTCCAACACGCGCCAGTGCATGGCCACCTCCCACGTCGCCTACAAACAATCCTTCGGCTTCGACGCCCCTCCCTTCACGTACAAAGATTTCGAAGAGAGCGACGCCCTCATTTTCATCGGCGCCAATCCCTGCATCGCCCACCCGATCATGTGGCAGCGCGTGATGATGAACAAACACAACCCCGACATCGTTGTCATCGACCCGCGCCGCACCGAGACCGCGATGGCCGCCACACTCCACGTGCCGCTTCTCCCCAAAAGCGACCTAGTCCTCCTCTACGGCCTCGCGAACCTGCTCATCGAACGCGGAGCCATCAAACAAGACTTCATCGACGCCCACACCTCTAGCTTCGCTGACTTCGCCTCCTTCCTTCGCGAGTTCACACTCGACCGCACCGCCCGCGAAACCGGCCTGCCTGCCGAAACCCTCCACCGCCTCGTCGACATCATCGCCACCCGCGAGCGCGTTTCCCTCTGGTGGACCATGGGCGTCAACCAGGGCCACGAATCCACCCGCACCGCCCAGGCCATCATAAATCTCGCGCTGATGACCGGCAACATCGGCCGCCCCGGCACCGGCGCCAACTCCATCACCGGCCAGTGCAACGCCATGGGCTCCCGCCTCTTTGGCAACGCCTCGTCACTCCTCGGCGGATACGACTTCGCCAAAGCCGAACACCGCTCCCACGTCGCGAGCATCCTCGGCATCGATCCCGCCCTCATCCCCGACCGCGCCAGCCTCGCCTACGATCAGATTCTCGACGGCATCGACAAGGGCTCCATCCGCGGCCTCTGGGTCATCGCCACCAACACCGCTCACTCCTGGATCAACCAGAAGACCTTCCCCGCCATCCGCGAGAAACTCGAATTCCTCGTCGTGCAGGACATGTACGCCACGACCGAGACCGCCCGCATGGCCGACCTCGTGCTGCCCGCCGCCGGTTGGGGCGAAAAAGACGGCATCCTCATCAACTCCGAACGCCGCCTCGGCATCGTGAAAAAAGTCTCCCGCGCCCCCGGCCAGGCGCTCAGCGATTTCGCCATCTTCAAACTCGTCGCCGACGCCTGGGGCTGCGGCCACCTCTTCGCGAAATGGTCCTCGCCCGAAGCCGCCTTCCAAATCCTCAAAGAACTCTCCCGCCGCCAGCCCTGCGAATTCACCGGCATCAGCAGCTACGAACACATCGACCGCTCCGGCGGCATCCAGTGGCCCTTCACCGATAAGGACGCCATCGCGCCCACGCCGATTCACGAGCGCACCAGCACCGCGCATCCCGAGCGCGAACGCCGCCTCTTTTCCGACGGCCAGTTCTTCACCCCCGACCGCCGCGCCAAATTCCTCTTCGATCAACCGCGCCCGATGCCCGAGCTTCCCGACGCTGACTACCCGATGATTCTCCTAACCGGCCGAGGCTCCTCCGCGCAATGGCACACCGGCTCGCGCACCGACAAGAGCGACGTCCTCCGCAAACTCGCCCCCCGCGAACTCTACGTGGAGATCAACCCGATCGACGCCGACCGCCTCCGCATCGCCAACAACGAACTCGTCCGCGTCCGCTCCCGTCGTGGAGAAGCGGATGCGCTCGCCCTCATCACGAGCACGGTGCAACCCGGCCAGATCTACCTGCCGATGCACTTCGACACCGTGAACCGCCTCACCTTCCCGGCCTTCGATCCCCACTCGCGCCAGCCCAGCTACAAAGCCTGCGCCGTCCGCGTCGAACGCATCAAAAAACGATAGCCAGGTGGAACGCGTGGTCCCTCGCGCGTTTTCCGTGTAGGGCCTGAGCTGGCCTCAGGCCAGATGGAACCGCTCACCCCAACTTCGCCGACAACGAAATCTCCGCATTGAGCAACCGCGAGATCGGGCAGTTCGCCTTCGCCTTGTTCGCCAGTTCATCGAACTTCGCCGCATCGATTCCCGGGATTTTCGCGACCAGCACGAGATGCGACTTCGTGACCGTCCAACCTTTCGGCGGCACATTATCAAGCGACACCTCCGCCGTCACTTCGAGCCGCTCCGGCGTAATACCCGCCTCACCCAGCGTCGCCGACAACGCCATCGCGAAACACCCCGAATGCGCCGCCGCGATCAATTCTTCAGGATTCGTCCCCGCGCCCGACTCGAAGCGCGAGCCAAACGAGTACTCCGTATTCTTCAGCGCGCCTCCCGGCACCGTGAGCGCGCCTTTGCCGTCTTTGAGTGAACCTGTCCAAACTGCGGTAGCGTTACGTTTCATAGCCGCGCACCGGACGCGCTTTGCCCGACCTCGCAACTCGTTCACTAAAAAATCTCCCCGCTCCAGTTGCGCAAAAAATTCCCCGCGCTCCCTTAGCCAGGTCGTGGCCGCCCGCTGACCTGTGTGGCCGAGCACGACGTCCTATGCCCACATCCCCCGCATCACGTCGTACTCCGTTCAAGCGTCTCCTCCTATCCGCATGTATCCTAGGAACCGCCGCCATCGTCCTCGTCAGCCACGCCGCTGAAAACCCCGCCACGGCCGCGAAAAAAATCACTGACTCCGACCGTGCCCGCTCCATCGAAGCGTTCAAGCAGGTCGCTTCCGTCCTCCGCCATCCGCGCTGCATCAACTGCCACCCCGCCGGCGATTTCCCCCGCCAGGGCAACGACGGCCACCGCCACCAGATGAACGTCGTGCGTGGCCCCGATGATCACGGCGCACCCGCCATGAAATGCAGCTCCTGCCACCAAGCCGTGAATCAACAAAACGGCATCCCCGGCGCGCCCCATTGGGGCCTCGCTCCGAAGAGCATGGCCTGGGAAGGCCTCACCGATCACCAGCTGGCCGAACAACTCAAAGATCCGGCTAGAAATGGGAAACGTTCGCTCGAACAAATCTTCGAGCACAACGTCCACGACGAACTCGTCGGCTGGGCTTGGAACCCGGGCGCCGGACGCGAAACCCCGCCGCTCACCCGCGACGAATTTGCCAAGGCCCTCCGCACGTGGATCGATACCGGCGCCATCTCTCCCGACGCGAAGTAAACTCCATTTCAGTTCCCCTCTCTTCCACGTCTTCAATCATGATCACCCTCACGATCAACGGCACCGTCCACCAACTCGACATTCCCGGCGACACCCCGCTCCTCTGGGCCCTCCGCGACACCCTCGGACTCACCGGCACTAAATTCGGCTGCGGCATGGCGCTCTGCGGCGCCTGCACCGTTCACATCGACGGTGAAGCCGTCCGCTCCTGCGCCGCTCCCGTCGCCGGACTCATCGGCAAAAAAATAACCACCATCGAAGGCCTCGCCGCCCTCGCGAAGCGCGACCTCCACCCCGTGCAGCAGGCCTGGATCGAAGAAGACGTTGTCCAATGCGGCTACTGCCACTCCGGCCAGCTCATGAGCGCCTCCGCTCTCCTCGCCAAAGTCCCGCAGCCGACCGATGCCGACATCGACAACGCCATGTCGGGCAACATCTGCCGCTGCGGCACCTACCAGCGTATCCGCGCTGGCATTCACCGCGCCGCCGAACTCGCCTCCAAATAATTTCCGCGAATCGCCCCCACCATGATCACCGCCTCCCTTCGCGAAAATCCCGCCGCCCTCTCCACGTTTCGGGTCTCTGTCGTCCCGCCTGCCACCGCCGCCGACTGGTCTCGCCGAGGCTTTCTCAAAGCCGCAGGCACTTCCGTCGGCCTGGTCATCGCCTTTCAATTCACCGGCAAGCCCGCCCGCGCCGCCGCCCTCGACGCCGCGAAAAATCCTTCCGCTGCCAGCGGTACCTTCGCGCCCAACGCTTTCCTCCGCATCGCCCCCGACGGCTCCGTCACCATCTTCATCAACCACGCCGAAATGGGCCAGGGCATCATCACCGCCCTCCCCATGCTCATCGCAGAGGAGCTCGACGCCGACTGGTCCAAAGTCCGCACCGAGTTCGCCTCCACCGCCCCCGCCTACAACCACTCTGCCTTCGGCATCCAGATGACCGGCGGCTCCTCGTCCACGTGGTCTGAATACGAGCGTCTCCGCACCGCCGGTGCCACCGCCCGCGCCCTCCTCGTTCAAGCCGCCGCCGACCAATGGAAACTTCCCGCTGCTGAACTCAGCACCGAAAACAGCCACGTCCTTCATACCGCCACAGGCAAAAAAATCTCCTACGGCGACCTCGTCGAACACGCCGCTAAACTCACGCCCCCTGAAAAAGTCGCGCTCAAGGACCCCAAAAATTTCCGCCTTCTCGGCAAACCCACGCGCCGCCTCGATTCCCGCGCCAAAGTCACCGGCACCGCCGAGTTCGGCCTCGACGTGAAACAACCCGGCGTACTCACCGCCGTCGTCGCCCGCTCCCCCGCCTTCGGTGGCAAAGTCGAAACCTTCGACCCCGCTCCCTCTCTCGCCGTCCCCGGCGTGAAAGCCGTCTTCAAAGTCCCCTCCGGCGTCGCCATCATCGCCGAAAATTTCTGGGCCGCCAAACGCGCCCGCGACGCCGTCATCTCCACGATCTCCTGGAAACTCTCCGACGACGCCCGCATCGATTCCGATAAACAGGCCGCCCAATTCGCCGCACTCGCCAAGACTCCCGGCAACATCGCCGAAAAAACCGGCGACGCCGAAGCCGCTCTCAAGTCTGCCGCCAAAACCATCGAGGCCGATTACGCCGTCCCCTATCTAGCGCACGCGCCGATGGAGCCGCTTAACGCCACCGTCCATCTCCGCGACGGCGAGGCCGAGATCTGGACGGGCACCCAGTTTCAAACGGTCGATCACATGACCGCCGCCACCGTCCTTGCGCTCAAACCCGACAAGGTCCAGCTCCACACCACCTTCCTTGGCGGCGGTTTCGGCCGCCGCGCCACGCCCGCCTCCGACTGGATCGTCGAAGCCTGCCACATCGCCAAAGCCGCCCGTACCGCTGGTATCACCGTTCCCATCAAAACCGTCTGGACCCGCGAAGACGATCTCGCCGGCGGTTACTACCGCCCGATGTTTCACCACCGTCTCGTCGGCGGTCTCGATGCGCAGGGCAAAGTCGTTGCCTGGCATCAAACCATCGTCGGCCAGTCCTTCATCGCCGGTACTCCGTTCGAAGCGATGATGATCAAAAACGGCGTGGATGAAACCAGCGTCGAAGGGGCCGCGCACTCCGTCTATAAAATCCCCGCCCGCCTCGTCCACGCGCACAGCCCCAAAGTCCCCGTCCCCACGCTCTGGTGGCGCTCCGTCGGCCATACGCACACCGCGCTCGCCGTCGAATGTTTCATCGACGAACTCGCTCACGCCGCCGGCCGCAACCCGCTCGATCTCCGCCGCGAACTCCTCCCGCCTGAATCCCGTCAGCGCCGCGTCCTCGATCTCGCCATCGAGAAATCTGGATACGGCAAAACCAAGCTCCCCGCCGGTCGCGCCCACGGCATCGCCGTTCACGAAAGCTTCGGCAGCTTCGTCGCCCAGGTCGCCGAGGTTTCCCTCGAAGACGGCTGGCCCCGCGTCCACCGCATCACCGCCGCTGTTGACTGCGGCACCGCCGTCAACCCACTGACCATCGAAGCCCAGGTCCAGGGCTCCGTCATCTACGCCCTCAGTGCCATTCTCTACGGCGAGATCACCCTCAAAGACGGCCGCGTCCAACAATCCAATTTCCACCAATACCAGGTCGCCCGCATGAACGAAGCGCCCGTGGTCGACGTTCACGTGATCGCCACCGGCGACAAGATGGGCGGCATTGGCGAAACCGGCGTCCCACCCACTTTCGCCGCCGTTTTGAACGGTCTCTTCACGCTCACCGGCAAACGCATCCGATCGCTCCCTCTCAGCCACGCCGACTGGTCCTGACCTCTCGACATCTCCTTCATGGCTCGCACAGCTCATACTGTCCGCGATCCACTGAAATTGCCCTAAACTCGTTGAGCCGGTTGTTCACCGCCGCATGAAACGAATCGCAATCGTCGGCCCCGGCGCAGTCGGTGGCGTGGTCGCAGGCTGGCTCGCCCACACCGGCCGCCACGAAGTCATCCTCTGCTCGCGCCGTCCTCTGCCCGAACTCGTCGTCGAACTCTCTGACCGCCGCCTGACTTCACGCCCGCTCGTATTCACGGATCCGGCACAAGCCACTCCCGTCGATTGGATTCTCGTCACGACCAAAGCCTACGACGTCCCCGGCGCCGCGCTCTGGATAAAAAACCTCGGCCCATCCGGCGCTCCCGTCGCCGTCCTCCAAAACGGCGTCGAGCACCGCGAGCGTTTCGCGCCTTATCTTTCCGCCGACCGCATCGTCCCCGTCGTCGTCGATTGCCCCGCCGAACGCGTCTCACCCACGCACATCCGCCAGCGCGGTCCCGCCAAAATGGCCGTCTCCGACGACTTGCTCGGACAGGACTTCGCCGCGCTTTTCGCCAACACCGCCGTGGACGTCACGCTCACCGCCGATTTCAAAACCGCCGTCTGGCGCAAGCTCTGCCTCAACACCGCCGGCGTCATCTCCGCCCTCATCATGAAACCGTCCGGCGTGATGCACGACGCGCAACTCGGCGAACTCTCCCTCGCCCTCGTCCGCGAATGCATCGTCGTCGGTCGCGCCGAAGGTGCCGTACTGCCCGACGATCTCGCCGAAGCCGTTCTCCAAAATTACCGCAACGCCCCGCCCGATTCCGTCAATTCCCTCCACGGTGATCGCATCGCGGGCCGCCCCACTGAGCTCGACGCGCGCAACGGCGCCGTCGTCCGCTTCGGTCGCAAGCATGGCATCCCCACTCCGTGCAACCAGATGGCCGTCGCTCTGCTCGCCGCGATGAGCAGCTGAGCCACGCGCCGCATCCGCGCCGCTATTCCCGGCTCGCGAACCGCCGGATTTGCAGCCTGTCTCTATGCACCCCGATTGGCGCGAGAGAACCCCCAAACCCCTGGGCGGCCTCGTGCCTCGAAGGCTCGACCCCAAACAACATGCACCCCAACCCCGTTCACTCGTTCGCAAAATCCCCCGCGCACTCGCTGCGCGTTTTCTCCGCTCTCGTCGTCGCAGCGCTCACCTTCGCCGCCACGCCCACCCTGCACGCAGTCGCCTTCTCCGGCGCACAAGGCTACGGCGCCAACGCCACCGGCGGCTCTACCGTCGTCCGCGTCACCAACCTCAACGACTCCGGCACCGGCTCCCTCCGCGCCGCCCTCAGCGCCAGCGGCCGCCGCGTCGTCTTCGATGTTGCCGGCACCATCCGCATCACCTCCGCCCTCGTCGTCCCGACCAACACCACCATCGACGGCACCACCGCCCCCAGCCCCGGCATCACCGTCACCGGCTACAACACCTCCTGCTCCGACCGGAATAACATCATCATCCGCAACATCCGCTTCCGCGAAGACCTCACCGGCCCTTCCGGCAAGTGCTCCTTCCAGGGCACCAACTGCTACAACATCATCCTCGACCACTGCTCCCTCCAGTGGGGCCGCTGGGACACGCTTTCGTTCACGGGAAACTCCCACGACATCACCGTCCAGTACTGCATCATCGGCGAAAGCATCGACCCGCAATACTTCGGCAACCTCATCGATGCCTGCGACCGCGTTTCCCTCCACCACAACCTCTACATCGATAACCAGAGCCGTAACCCCAAGCTCAAGTGCAACGGCCAGTACATCAACAACGTCATCTACAACTGGGGCAGCGGCGGCCTCATCGGTGGCCACTCCGCCGGTGTCTGGAAAAGCGACATCATCAACAACTACTTCATCGCCGGCCCCAGCACCGTGAACCTCAACGAGTGGGTCAGCGACTGCACCGCCACCGACACTTGGTACCAGTCCGGCAACTACCACGACCTCGACCGCAACGCCGCCCGCAACGGCACGCTCATCCCCGCCTCCTCCTTCACCGCCAAAGCCGTTACCCTCGTCTCCGCGAAGCAGCACGCCCCCTCACCCGCCATCACCGTTCACGCCGCCACCTACACCGTCGATCAAGCCCTCACCGGCAAACTCGGCTGCCAGCCCAACGACGCCGTCGACACCCGCCTCGTCGGCTACCTCCGCTCCTACGGAACCCAAGGCCGCATCGGAAAACCCTGAGCGCCCTCCAAAAGCAAAGCCCACGCGCCCCGCCCTTCCATGGTAGGGACAATGCTCCGCATTGTCCGCGCTCGCCCCCCACCGCCGCCCGCGTCCGCATCCCCCCGATGCGGACGCTCCGCTTTGCAAGGATCATGCAGCCGGACATTGACCCACTGCCACCTGCCCGATTTTTTTCGCGACTCCATGAAGCTTCAACTTGGCGGTTCCTTCCCCACCCCGCGCGTCCTCGCGCTCAGCGCTCTCACCACGCTCGCCGCATTCGTTTCCACGGCCGCGCCGGCACATGCTGCGAACAACGTCCTCTACGGCATGGGCAACCGCTCCAGTGCCACTCTTGGCGAGGGCTGGACCGGCTACGAACCCACCGCCATCGCCAACGAGAAATCCGCCACCTTCGTCGCCGCCGGCGACACCCACACCCTCTTCATCGCCCCCGACGGCTCCCTCTGGGGCATGGGCGACAACACCTACGGCCAGCTCGGCACCGGCGACACCGTCCACCGCCACAGGCCCGTCCAAATCTCTTCCATTGGAGTCACCGTCACGTCCGCCGCCGCCGGCAGTTCCCATTCCCTCTACGTTACGTCTGACGGCTCGCTCTACGGCATAGGTGGTTCCACAGGAGCCGTCATCGGCACGGGAGTCTCCACCCGCACTAGTCCTATCCTCATCGCCACCAACGTCGCATCCGTCACCGCCGGCACCTCTTTCAGCGCCTTCCTCAAAACCGACGGCACCCTCTGGGTCACGGGCAGCAATACCTACGGCCAGCTCGGCACCGGTAACACCTCCACTGTCAACATCCCCATCCAGATCGCCACCGACGTAGCCCAGGTTGACGCCGGCGACTACCACACCCTCTTCGTCAAAACCGACGGCACCCTCTGGGCCACGGGCAACAACGACGACGGCGAGCTCGGCAACGGCACGACCACCGATCTCCTCACTTTCACTCAAGTCGCAACCGGTATCTCCCGTTGCTCCGCCGGCGGTGGCTATTCACTTCTCCTCAAATCCGACGGCTCTGTGTGGGGTACAGGGTCCCACGCCACCGGCGTCCTCGGCAACGGCCAGTCCTCTGGATCGTCCACAACCCCCGTCCAAGTGGCCACCGGCGTCTCCCGCATCTCCGCCGGCAAGATGCACAGCCTCATCCTCAAAACCGACAACACTCTGTGGGTCACTGGCAACAACACCTACGGCCAGCTCGCCAAGGGCGATTTCGGCTTCCGTACCACCTTCACCCAGATCGCCACCAGCGTCTCCAGCTTCGCCGGCGGCGGACTTCACACCCTCTACACCACCACCGCCAACACACTCTACACCGCCGGCGACAACGCCTACGGCCAGCTCGGCACCGGCGCACTCGGCGCCTGCGCCTTTCCCATCGACCTCGCCACCGACGTCGCCTCCGCCAGCGCCGGCCTCCACCAAAGCCTCTTCGTCAAAACCGACAACACCCTCTGGGGCATGGGCTCCGCTTCAATCGGTATGTTGGGCGACAGCCTCTCGACGTCCTATCAAGCCACCGCGAAACAATCGAACACCGCCATCGCCGCCGCCTCCACCTCGCAGAATCATAGCCTCTTCCTGAAAACCGACGCCACTCTCTGGGGTGCCGGCTTCAACAGCAACGGACAGCTCGGTCGCGGCAATACGACAAGCAGCACCACACCCATCCTCATCTCCGCCGACGTCCAGTCCTTCGCCGCCGGCGCCGGCACCACCTACTTCGTCAAAACCGACAACACCCTCTGGGCCACCGGCGACAACTCCTCTGGCCAGCTCGGCGATACCACCACCACCGACCGCCTCAGTCCCGTCCAGATTGCCACCGGCGTCGCCTCCGTCACCACCACCGCCTTCGGCCGCCACGTCCTCTTTCTCAAGACCGATGGCTCCCTCTACGGCATGGGCCGCAACACCAACGGCCAGCTCGGCAATGGCAACAACACCAACCAATCCACCCCTATCCTTATCGCCACCAGCGTCGCCTCCGCTGCCGCCGGCGATTCTCACACGGTCTACCTAAAGTTCGACGGCACACTCTGGGCCACGGGATTCAATGGATACGGCCAGCTCGGCACCGGTAACACCACCAGCCGCAATACCGCTATCCAGACCGCCACCGGCGCTTCCAAAATCGCCGCTGACGGCAGTCACTCCCTCTTTGTCAAAACCGACGGCACGCTCTGGGCCATGGGTAAAAATTCCTTCGGCCAGCTCGGCGACGGCACCCGCACCGACCGCAGCACCCCCGTCCAGATCGCCACGGGCGTTATCTTCGTCGAGGCCGGTTACGAACACAGCTTCTTCATCAAATCCACCGACGATCACACCTTCGCCGCCCAGCCCCTCAGCCAGCCCGCAACGATGAATCAACTGATCAGCCTTACTACCATCAGCTCCGGCACCGGCTCGGAATCGATCAGATGGTATAGCGGCCTTCGCGGTGATACCACCCAACCCATTCTTCTTCTTCCGAGCGCAAATACTCCCGAGTTCACCTTCAATGCCAACGGCAGCAGCTACAGCTGGATGAAACGCGGCCCCGCCGCCGCCATCGGCGCCTCCGCCACCGCCCGCGTCACGCTCGTCGCCCCCACCAGCTTCGCCACCTTCATCGCCGCCCACACGTCTCTCGCTGGCGCCGACCTCACCTCCACCGCCGACCCCGACCGCGACGGCCTGTCCAACCTCCTCGAATACGCCTTCGGCACTTCCCCGATCCAGCCCCAACGCCACGCCGACCTCGCCTCGATGACCACCGGCAGCGGCACCCGCAAACTCTCCCTCGCCCACCGCCGCAGCAAAAACGCAGCCGTCACCTTCTCCTACGAAAGCTCCGCCGACCTGGTCAACTGGACCCCGGCCACCCCGCTCGTCATCGTCACCACAGCCGATGCCGACGGCGACAACCTCATCGAAGTCGCCACCGCCACGCTCAACGTCAACGGCTCCGAACCCCGCCAGTTCCTCCGCGTCAAAATCGACGCCCCCTGACGCCCCCCGACGGACCGGCACTTATCAAGTGCCGCCCCCGGTCATTGGTCATTGCGGCGCGCCCGCGCGCCGCCACGCTCATCCGCAAACATGGCCCAGATCGGCAGACTCGCATCCCTCACCGTTACTCGCATCGCCACGCCCGGCGTCTTCCTCGACGGCGGCCACCTCGGCGAGATCCTCATGCCCGGCCGCTACGTGCCCCAAGGCACGCTCCCCGGCGAAGCCTTCACCGTCTTCATCCATCTCGATTCCGAAGACCGCATCGTCGCCACCACCGAGACTCCCCACGCCCAAGTCGGTGAATTCGCCGCCCTCCGCGTCGTCAGCATCAACGCCCGCATCGGCGCTTTCCTCGACTGGGGCCTCACCAAAGATCTGCTCCTGCCGATGCGCGAACAGGCCCGCCGCGTAAACGTCGGCGAATGGATCGTCGCCCACGTCTTCCTCGACGAAAAATCCAATCGCGTCGTCGCCAGTACCCGCCTCAACCGCCACCTCAATCTCACCCCGCCGCGCTATCAAGAAGGCCAGCAGGTCGAGCTCCTCGTATACGACGAAACCGAACTCGGCTTTAAGTGCATCGTCGAAAACGCCCACAGCGGCCTCCTATATCACACCGACCTCGCCGCCCCGCTGCCCAACGGCCAGAAGCTCACCGGCTACATCCGCACCGTGCGCCCCGACGGCAAGATCGACCTCAGCCTCGACCGCGCCGGTTACCACCGCGTCCTCCCGCTCACCGATAAAATCCTCGCCGAACTCATCACCAAAGGCGGCCTGCTCCCCTTCGGCGATAAAACCGCCCCCGAGGAAATCCGCGAAGTCTTCGGCGTGAGCAAAAAAGTCTTCAAGCAGGCCATCGGCTCCCTCTTCCGCGACCGCCTCATCGTCATCGACGATCAGAGCATCCGCATCACCGATACAGGCACCACCGCCGCCATCGCGAACGCCAAGGCCGCTGCCGCCAGACCGGTCGCCCCCGCTCCCGCCAAACCCGTCATCGAAACCGCCACCGGCGAGCCCGCGCTCACGCGAAAAGCCATCATCCTCCCGCCGCAGACCAAAAAGAAAATCGCCGCCCCCAAATGAAGCCCGCCAGCAAGTCCTCCGCCTCTCCCGCTCCCCGCCCGGTGATCGTCCGCGCCGTCCCCATCGAGCTCGGCCAGCTCCTGAAATTCGCCGGCCTCGGCGGCTCCGGCGGCGAAATCAAAACCGCCATCAAAGACGGCGAAGTCCTCCTCAATGGCGCAGTCGAAACCCGCCGCGGCAAAAAACTCGCCGTCGGCGACAAAGTCTCCCTCGGCTCCGAAACCGTCATCGTCCAGCTCGCCTGATCCGCGTAGCCACGCTTGTTAAAGCGTGGCCGTCCGCAAATCCCTCCGCGTCCTCAGATCTTCAGCCCCAGCTCATCCACGCGCTTGCGCAAAGTTGCCCGGGTGATGCCCAGCTTCTCCGACGCGCGCACCATGTTGCCGCTCTCCGCCTTCAACACGCGCACGATCATCTCGCGCTCGAGGCGCCCCAAAATTGTCTCTGCATCGTCCGAGAGTTTCTCGTGCAGAAAATCCAGCGCACGCTCCACCGTCAGCGCAGGCTCAGCAGTCGCGATCGACTCCACCACTTGCCTCGCATGGGCGAGCGCCACCGTCTCCGCCGCCATCGTGCGCAGCGTATCAAACGGCGCTGAACTCACTTGCGACGACAACACCGCCGAGGGACTCGCCACCGGAAACGGAGCCGCTGTTCCCGCCTGCGAAGCCGCCGCCGCAGGACTCGCCGCCACCGCCGGTACCGAAGCGCCCACCGCATCGCGGATTTCCTGGGGCAGATCTTTCAACAAAATCGTGTCCCCCTGCGCGATCACCGCGCTGCGGTAGATCACATTTTCCAGCTCGCGCACGTTTCCCGGCCAGCGGTGCTTCGTGAGCACAGCCATCGCCTCGGGCGAGACCTTGCTGACACGCGCCTTCTTCTGCTTCGCCAGACTCTGCATGCAAAAATCGACGATCTGCGGGATGTCGTCATCGCGATCGCGCAGCGCCGGCATCCGGATGCGGACAACATTGAGCCGGTAATAAAGATCTTCGCGAAAGGTCTTCGCCTTCACCATTTCCTCGAGATCTTTATTCGTCGCCGCAAGGATGCGGACATCGACCTTGATCGTGTCCACGCCGCCCACGCGTTGAATCTCTCCTTGCTGCAACACGCGCAAAATCTTCGTCTGCGTCGCCAGCGCCATGTCGCCGATCTCATCGAGGAAGATCGTGCCGCCATCACACAGCTCGAACTTGCCGAGCCGCTGACCAGTCGCGCCGGTGAACGAACCTTTCTCATGACCGAAGAGTTCACTCTCGATCAAATTATCCGGGATCGCCGCACAGTTCACCGCGATGAACGGCTTCGCTGCGCGATGGCTGTGTTTCCAGATCGAGCGCGCCACGAGTTCTTTACCCGTGCCGCTTTCGCCCGTGACCATCACCGTCACATCGCTCGCCGTCACCTGGCCGATCACCTTGAAAACATCCTGCATCACCGGCGAACTGCCCACGATGCCTTCCTTATAGTCCTCGCTGTTGATCGTCGGCTTGTACTCGCCCACCGCACGCATGTCCGCGTGCGCCTTGAGCGCATTCTCCGCCAGCGTGAGCACCTTCTGCGGATCGAAGGGCTTCATGATGTAGTCAAAAGCCCCGTACTTCATCGCCTCGATCGCCGTCTGCGCCGTGCCGAACGCCGTCATCAACACGACTAGCTGTTTCGGATTCGACGAGCGGATATGCTGCAACGCCTCGATCCCGCTCATCCCGCTCATGCGGATGTCGAGAAACACCAGATCCGGCGGACTCTTCTTCACCGCCGCGATGCCCAGCTCTCCGCTCGCAGCTTCGAGCACTTGGTATTTGCGCGACGAGAGCACGCGCGAGAGCGAATAACGGATCTCCGAATCGTCATCGATGATGAGGATGGTCGGCGTTTTGGCGGAAGGTTCAGACATGTGGAACGAAAGGAATCGGATGCGGCTCAACCAGTCGGTTGGCCAAACTCACAAAACACATTTTGCTTAGGTCAAATGCCCGACTGGTCAATTAGCTTGTTCCGCATCGCCCGCATCCGGCTCGCCGTGCATGTCACGTTTTTCCTGCTGCTCGGCTACATCGCGTGGGAAGGCTGGCACGCCTCGCCCGAAGCCCGCTGGCTGGGCCTGACGTGGAGCGTAACTTACACACTGCTGGCCTTCGCCTGCGTCGTCTTGCACGAGCTCGGCCACGCCTTCGCAGCCCGCCGCTTCGGCATCAACGTCTCTCGCATCCTCCTTCTCCCCATCGGCGGCATGGCCGAGTTCGATCGCATCCCTCGCGAACCTCGCCAGGAAATCATCATCGCCCTCGCCGGCCCGGCTGTGAATTTCCTCCTCATTAACCTCCTGCTCCTCCTCGTCACCCTGCCCGCGACGATGGATGAATTCCTCTCATTCGACCTCACCTTCGAGAGCCTCGCCCGCCACCTCCTCTTCATGAATGCCGCCATGGGCTGCTTCAACCTCGTCCCCGTTTTCCCCATGGATGGCGGCCGCGTCCTCCGCGCCCTGCTCGCGAAACGTTTCCCCTACCCGCTCGCCACCTTCTGGGCCGCGACTGTGGGAAAACTCTTCGCCCTCGCCGCCATCGGCTTCGCCCTGACCACCATGATCATCACCCGCAACTGGGTGCAGGGCACCCTCCTCGCCACTCTCTTCGCCTTCATCTTCTGGGCCGGAGAAAACGAATACCGCCACGTCAAAGCCGAGGAGCGCTTTAACTAGAGCCGCTCCAATAAAGTGATGGCCGCATTTTGGAGCGACGATACTTCGTGTCGTCCCTCGGTCGGCACGAAGCCCGGCGCTCCATCCGAGCATCCATTACTTTCCGAAAAGCGGAGACCACCACAGAACGCGCCGCTCCAATAAAAGCACCTCACCCCGCCAGCTCCAGACTCGGCTCAATCCGCAACTCCCCCAGCGCCGCCGTCCTCACCGACGGGTCAACCCACGCCGCAAACGCGATCATCCCCGCGTTGTCCCCCGTGTGCTTCGGCTGCGCGGCGAGCAATGGCAGGCGGTGCCTCTTCGCCACCGCTTCCAGCGTCGCGCGCAATGTCCGGTTGTTCGCCACCCCGCCCGAAAGCCCCACGCTCGCGTATCCGCTTTGGTCCAACGCCAGCCCTGTCTTCCGCGCCAGCGCATCGATCACCGCCTGCTGATAACTCGCACAAAGATCCGGCGTCCGCGCCGCCACCTCCGCCTCCGTCATCTTCTCCAGCTGATAACGCAGACTCGTCTTCAGCCCTGAGAAGCTGAAATCCAAATCGCTCCGCGGACCGATCCCGCGCGGAAAATCAAACGCGTCCGCCTTCCCCTGCGCCGCCAGCTTCTCGATCAACGGCCCACCCGGATACCCGAGCCCAAGCAACTTCGCGCCTTTGTCCAACGCCTCGCCCGCCGCATCGTCCCGCGTTGAAGAAATCACCGTGATCTTCCTCCGCTCATCGAGGCGAAACAACAGCGTGTTCCCGCCCGACACGATCAGCCCGAGATGCGGCAGCAGCTTCGCAAAACTCTCCGCAAACTCCGCCGGATTTTTTTCATGCAACGCGATGAACGGCGAAAACGCATGCCCCCGCAGATGATTCACCCCGCTCAATGGCACACCCAGCCCTAGGGAAAAGGCCTTCGCCCCCGCCGTACCGATCGCAAGACACCCCGCCAGCCCCGGCCCATGCGTCACCGCCACCCGCGTGATCGCGCGAAAATCCTCCGTCACTCCGCGTGCCCGCTCGAGCAATGGCGCCACCGTCCGCAGATGTTCGCGCGTCGCCAGATCGGGCACTACGCCGCCGTAACGCTCGTGCATCGCCATCTGGCTGTGAATCCACTCGCCGATCAACCCGCGCGCCGGATCGAAAACCGCCACCGCGGTTTCATCGCACGAAGTTTCCAACGCCAGGATCATGCGCGTCTCACTTCGCTTTGCCCGCGCCAGCGTTCGCTGGCGGCATCGTCGCGCCGCGCGTTCCCAGCACCGTCACGCCGCGCAGCACATCCACCGCCGCTTGCAGCTGCCGGTCCGTCACCGGCTCCATGCCGAAGCGTTCTTTGAACTGCGCCGGATCGTTCATGTCCGGCCGGTCGCGTTGCAGCCGCACGTTCTCGTCCTCCTCGGGCGACATCACCACCTCGACCTGCGGCTCGATCCCCTTCTCGTGAATCGTCACGCCACTCGGCGTGTAGTACCGCGCCGTCGTCAGCCGCATGCCTTCGCCATTCTTCAATTTGAAAATCGACTGGACCGAGCCTTTGCCAAACGACCGCTCGCCCACGATCACCGCTTTGCCCGTGTCCTTGAGCGCACCCGCCACGATCTCCGCCGCGCTCGCGCTGCCCGAATTGATCAGCACCGCGATCGGCACATTGATCGGCGGCTCCGACGCTTCCGCCCGGTACTCGTCACGCGACTTCGCCCCGCGCCCCTGCGTGTACACGATCAGATCGCCCTTCTTGAAAAACGGCTCCGCCACTTCCACCGCCGCATCGAGCAGCCCGCCCGGATTGTTGCGTAGATCGATCACCAGACTGCTCACGCCCTGCTCCGAAAATTTATTGAGCACGTTGATAAACTCTTCCGCCGTCCGCTCTGTGAATTGCGTGATCTGCACATAGCCCACGCCGCCCGCCAGCACCTGCGCATCCCGCACGCTCTCCGTCTTGATCAACTCGCGCACGAGCGTCACCTCGTATTCACGTTTCTCCGTCGGCCGGAGCAGGCCAACCGTCACGCGAGACTTCGGTTTTCCCCGCAGCTTCTCGACCACTTTGTCCATCGTCGGATCTTCCAGCGCCGCCCCGTCGATCCGCACGATCTCATCGCCCCGCCGGATGCCCGCACGATCGCTCGGCGTACCCGCGATGGGCGCGACAATCACCACCCGGCTCTTGCGCAATTCCACCTGCACACCGATGCCGCCAAACTGGCTGCTCATGTCTTCCTCGAGCTGCTGATACGCCCGCGACTCCATGAACTCCGAATGCGGATCGAGCGTCTCCACCACGCCATGCAGCGCCGCCTTCGTCAGCTCCGGTAGCGCCGCCTTCTTCTCGTCCACGTAATTGTCGTTCACCAGCTCCAGCACATCGCGCAGATAGCTCGTGGATTTCTCGAGTTCACGATTGGGAAAAAGCCCCCACGCAAACGCCAGCCGCGCCGCGCCCAAGGCCAGGCTCAAACCCAGCACGACTCCGCAGGCGATGGTGACGATGCGTTTCAACATAGAGTGAAGGTCAAAACTGTGGGGATCGTCCGCCGTTTGTAAATCGGTTCGTTCGCCCCGCGCCCTGAAACCGTGTGAAAGATTGCCGAAACCCCGCCGCCCCTCCCAACTCACCGCCCCGCCCCACCCGCGATGTCCGCCGCCAACGTTCCCACGCCTCCGCCTTCCCCCGCTTTCCTCGACGTCTTCCGCCAGCGCGCCGCGTCGTCAGGCGGCGTGCTCACGTTCGCCGACTTCATGTCCCTCGCGCTCTACCATCCGCAACTCGGATACTACCGCCGCGACCGCCCCCGCGTCGGCCGCTCCGCCTCCACCGACTTCTACACCGCCACGTCCTCCGGCCCCCTATTCGGCGAACTCATCGTCGCCGCCTGCGTGAAACTCCTCGGCCCCCAAGCCGACCCGCGCCGCCACACCTTCGTCGAAATCGGCGCCGAACCCGGCTGCGGCATCCTCAGCGACGTCGCCCACCCCTTCGCCGCCACGCACACGCTACGCGTCGGCGAACCACTCGATCTCCAACAATTCACCAACTCCACCCACTCGGCCACGCCCTCCGGTCCATCCCCCCTCATCGTCTTCTCCAACGAACTCTTCGACGCCCAACCTTTCCGCCGCTTCGTCACCCGCTCCGGTCAATGGCGCGAACTCGGCGTCACCGTCAACTCCGACAACCAACTCCACGAAACCGAACTCCCCACCCCCTTTTCACCCTTCACCTTTCACTCTTCCAACCTTCCCCCCGCCTCCGCCTACCCCGACGGCTACCACCTCGACCTCCCGCTCGCATCCGTCTCTCTCGCCGCCGAACTCGCCGCCCAGCCTTGGTCCGGCCTCTTCATCGCCTGCGACTACGGCAAATCCTGGCGCGAACTCACCGAAGCCACACCCCAAGGCACCGCCCGCGCCTATCACCAGCACCAGCAATCCAACGACCTCCTCGCCCGCCCCGGCGAACAAGACCTAACGTGTCACGTCTGCTGGGACTGGCTCGCCGACGCCCTCGCCCACCACGGTTTCGCCGCACCCACCGTCGAGTCCCAAGAGTCCTTCCTGATCCACCACGCCGGCGACTTCATCGCCCAGCTCACCGCCGCCGAAGCCCCCCGCCTGAGTCCGCGCAAACTCTCCCTCATGCAGCTCCTTCATCCCGCCAACATGGGCCAAAAATTCCAAGTCCTCCACGCCCTGCGCCCGTGATCGCACAACTCCGTCATTCCCCCAAGTTTCCCCTTGCTTCACGTTTCCACGAACCTTTACCTCTGACCCTTTAACCTACTCGAAACCACCATGGCCAGAATCTGTGCAATCACCGGTCGCCGTCCCGTCAAGGGCAGCATCATCAATCGTAAGGGTCAGTCCAAGAAGAGCGGCGGCATCGGCACGCACGTGACGAGCATCACGAAGCGTAAGTTCCGCCCCAACCTTCAGAAGATCCGCATCCGCACCGCCAACGGCGGCACCAAGCGCGTCCTCGTCTCGGTCAAAGCCATCAAGGCCGGCCTCGTCGAGAAGGTCTAAAACCCTCCGCGAACTTCACATTCCCAAAACCCGCCGCTCAAAAAGCTGCGGGTTTTTTCATGCCCATACGTTGCCCCTTCTAGAACCACGCAAATCTTACGCTCCCGCCCGCATCCACCTCGCGTCAGTCCGCGTCTTGGCCTTTCGAACAACAACGTTCCCGCGCCGCCTCCGCCTCTTTCTCCCTTTTCGCCCAACATGAAGTTCTCCCTCACCGTCAACGGCCAGTCCCGCTCCGTGGACGCCGACCCCGAGACTCCCCTGCTCTGGATTCTCCGCGACCACCTCGACCTCGTCGGTACCAAGTACGGTTGCGGCATCGGCCAGTGCGGTGCCTGCACCGTTCACATCGACGGCGAAGCCGCCCGCGCCTGCTCGCTCCCCCTCTCCACCCTCGGCGACAAAAAGGTCGTCACCATCGAAGGCCTCTCCACCGACGCCTCGCACCCGCTTCAAAAATCCTGGTGCTCACTCGACGTCCCCCAATGCGGCTACTGCCAGGCCGGCCAGATCATGTCCGCTGCCGCTCTCCTCGCGAAAAACCCGCACCCGACCGACACCGACATCGACGAATCCATGGCGGGCAACCTCTGCCGCTGCGCCACCTACACACGCATCCGAGCCGGCATCCACGAAGCCGCCCGCCTCGCCTCCGACGCAAAAAATTCGCCCAAAGCTCAACTCCAGGAGGCCGCCAAATGAGCACCCGTCTCCCCGACTTCATTGAAGCCGCTCTGGCTCCGACGCCATCCTCCGCCACCCCACCCGGCCTCGACCGCCGCAGCTTCCTTAAACTCAGCGCCCTCGCCGGCGGCGGTTTCACCCTCGGCCTCTACTTAAAATCCTCCCCCGCCGGCTTTGCCGCCGAAACCGCCGCCTCGGCCACGACCGACGCCACCGCTGACTTTCTCCCCAACGCCTTCATCCGCATCACCCGACAAGGCGTCATCACGATCATCGCGAAAAACCCCGAGATCGGTCAGGGCATCAAAACCTCCCTGCCCATGATCATCGCCGAGGAACTCGAAGCGCCGTGGGAATCCGTCATCATCGAACAAGCCGGCCTCGATCCACGCCTCGGCGGACAATTCGCCGGCGGCTCCACCGCCATCCCGGTCAATTACGATCAATGCCGCCGCCTCGGCGCCGCCGCCCGCCTCATCCTCATCGAGGCCGCCGCCCACACCTGGACCGTCCCCGCCTCCGAGTGCTTCGCCGAAGCCGCCGCCGTCATCCACCGCCCCACCAGCCGCAAACTCACCTACGGCGAACTCGTCGCCATAGCCGCCACACTCCCCGCGCCCGACCTTAAGACTGTCGCGCTCAAAGATCCGAAAGACTTCAAGCTCCTCGGCCGCCGTATCGGCGGCGTGGATAACCCCAAACTCGTGACCGGCCAGCCGCTCTTCGGCATCGACCAAAAACTCCCCGGCCTGCTCCACGCCGTTTACGTTCGCTCCCCCGGCTTCGGCGGCAAAGTCGCCAGCGCCAATCTCGACGATCTCAAAAAACTCCCCGGCGTACGCGACGCCTTCATCCTCGAAGGCACCGCCGATCTCTTCGCCCTCGTCCCCGGCGTCGCCATCATCGCCGACACCACCTGGCAGGCCTTCAAAGCCCGCGACCAGCTCCACGTCACCTGGGACGAGCCGTCCCGCGCCGATTTCTCCACCGCCGCCTTCGCCGAAAAAGCCGCCGCTCTCGCCAAAACAGCTCCGCAAAAAGAACTCCGCGCCACCGGCAACGTGGACGATGCCCTCGCCTCCTCCGCCAAAACCATCGAGGCCGCCTACCACTATCCCTACCTCGCCCACGCCAACCTCGAACCGCAAAACTGCACCGCCCTCTTCAAAGACGACCGCATGGAAATCTGGGCGCCGACTCAAAGTCCCGCCCCCGGCCAGGATATGGTCGCCAAGGCTCTCGATCTCCCGAAAGACAAAATCACTGTCCACCTTACCCGCATCGGCGGCGGCTTCGGCCGGCGCCTCATGAATGACTACATGGTCGAGACCGCCGCCATCGCCCACCGCGTGCCCGGCAAACCGATACAAGTCACCTGGACGCGTGCCCAGGACATGCAGCACGACTACTATCGCGCCGCCGGCTGGCACTTCCTCAAAGGCGGCGTCGATGCCGCTGGCAAACTCGCCGCGTGGCATGACCACTTCGTCACCCTTGGTACGAACTCCACCGAGAAAGCCGGCAACGGCGCCGACGTCAGCGGCGACGAATTCCCCAGCCGCTTCACGCCCCACTTCCGCCTCACTCAATCCATCATCTCCAGCAACGTCCCCACCGGCTACTGGCGCGCCCCCGGCAGCTGCGCCTACGCCTGGGTCTTCCAAAGCTTCATCGACGAACTCGCCCACACCGCCGGCCGCGATCAAGTCGAGTTCCGCCTCGAACTCCTCGGTGAAGACCGTGAAGTCCCCGTCTCTCAAGGCAACCGCGGCCGCCCGTATCACGCCGGACGCATGAAACACGTCGTCCGCCTCGCCGCCGAAAAAGCCGGCTGGAAATCCAAACAACTCCCCCGCGGCCAAGGCCAGGGCATCGCGTTTCACTTCAGCCACGCTGGCTACGTCGCCATCGTCGCCGATGTCACCGTCGCTCAGGACGGCACACTCAAAGTCGACAAACTCACCGCCGCCGTCGACGTCGGCCCCATCATCAATCTCAGCGGCGGCGAAAACCAGGTACAGGGCTCGATGATCGACGGCCTCAGCGCTGCTTGGTTTCAAGAGATCACTCTCGAAAACGGCCGCGTCCAGCAGACCAACTTCTCCGACTACACGCTCCTGCGCATGCCCGACGCCCCGAAGCTCGAAGTTCATTTCGCCAAGACCGATTTCCCGCCCACCGGTCTCGGAGAACCCGCGCTCCCACCCGTCGCCCCCGCCGTCTGCAACGCCATCTTCGCAGCCACCGGCAAACGCATCCGCACCCTGCCGATCGACAAAGAAGACCTCAGCTGGTCGTAAGCTCATTCAGACAGATCCAGTTCATCGCTCACGCAAAGCCGCCAAGACGCAAAGGCGGCAAATCCTGAAGAGGTATTTCGCTCGTACTCTTTGCGTCTTCGCGGCTTTGCGTGACCCAATTTTCCGATAAAACGTCTTAGATAGACGCCGAACGAGCCCACGCCTTATCCGCCCACGCCTCGCCTCATCCCGTAGCCGCTTTCACCGCCTCGAAAAACGCCGCCATCTTCGCGTGATCCTTCACGCCCGGCGACGCCTCGATCCCGCTGTTCACGTCCACGAAAACCGCGCCGCTCGTCTTGATCGCCTCGGCGATATTTTCCGGCTTCAGCCCGCCAGCGAGCACCCACGTCACTTTCGTGAAGCGCTCCTTGAGCCGCGCAAACTCAGTCCAGTTCCCCGTCATGCCCGAGCCGCCGTACCCACCATCATGGTACGTGTCCACGAGCACATGATCGGCCAGCGGGAAAAACGCAGGGTCCATCTCCTTGCCCGGCGGCACGCGCGGCGCCAGCCAGAGTTGGTTCGGCGGAATGATCTCCGTCCACATCGCCACCTCGAAAAACGGCGTGTCGTTCGGGAAATGCAGCTGCACGAAGTCAAAGCCCGCATCCTTGTACTTCTCCAGATCGCCCATGTCCGTGTACACCACGACCGCCACCTTCTTCGGCCCCGCCGGAAGCGACGCCCGCAGCTCCTGGAATTTCTCCATAGAGACGTAGCGCGGAGACTTCGGGTAAAAGATAAATCCGAGATAGTCCGCCCCTGCAGCCGCAGCCGCCTCGGCATCCACCAGTGAGGTGATGCCACAGACTTTGATCCGGATTCCGTTGATCATGCGAATTTACAGAAAGCTCTAAACGGCACGCCGACCAGCTTTCGTTAGATAAATTTCCCTAAATCCGCCCGTTAGAACGTATTGACCGTTCGGATGACATGCCCGACTTGCTCATCCGTCAGCTCCGGAAAGATCGGCAGGCTCACGCACGTCGCGCAGATCTTCTCCGACACCGGCATCGAGCCCGCCTGATAGCCGAGCCCCGCGTAACACGCCTGCTGATGCAGCGGCACCGGATAAATCAGATCCGTCCCGATCTCCGCCTTCGCCAGATGCTCGCGCACCGCATCGCGCCGCGGATGCCGGATCGTAAACTGGTGAAACACACTCGCGCCATAACTCACATCCGTGAGCGGCAAAATCGCATCCGCCAGTTTGATCTCTGTCGCATAACGCTTCGCGATCGCCTGCCGCCGCGCCGTCCAGCCAGCCAGATGTGGCAGTTTCACATTGAGAAGTGCTCCCTGAAACCCATCCATGCGGAAATTTCCGCCCACGATGTCGTGATAGTAGCGCCGGTCCGAGCCATGCACCCGGATATGCCGCGCCTTCGTGAAAAGCGCGTCGTTCTTTGAAACCAGCGCCCCGCCCTCGCCGCAGCCGCCGAGGTTCTTCGTCGGATAAAAGCTAAACGTGCCCACATCCCCGATACTACCGACCGGCGTGCCCTTGTACTTCGCTCCGATCGCCTGCGCGCAATCCTCGATCACGAACAGCCCATGATTCTTCGCGATCGCCATGATCTCGTCCATCCGCGCCGGCTGGCCGAACAGGTGAACCACCACGATACCCTTCGTCTTCGGCGTGATCGCCGCCTCGAGCTTCACCGGATCGAGATTAAACGTGTCCGCCTCCACATCGACGAACACCGGCGTCGCCCCGACATAGCTGATGCCCCACGCCGACGAGATAAACGTAAACGGCGGCACGATCACTTCATCCCCCGGCCCGAAACCCGCCAGCATCGCTCCGATGTGCAGCGGCGCCGTCCCGCTGCTCAGAGCGAGGGCCTTCGGATAGCCAAGCGTCGTGGCGAAAGCCTTCTCAAAATCCTCCACATCCTTCCCGAGACAAAACCGAGTGGCGTCATACGTCGCCGTAAGCGCCGCAAGCGCCTGCTCGCGAATCGCCTTATGCTGAAGAGCCAAATCGAGGAAGGGGACTTTCATGGAAGCTATCGGCTATAACGATCCCCGCTCTCCGCGCATAGCGAAAAACTCCATCTCGTTCACTCAAGACACTCGACCTGTACGCCCTGCGCCCATCACCCTCGCAGCTCCCACTTCACCCCCATTTGTCCATGTCATTGGCGGCAGGCATTCGCAGGTTCCCCTCTCTGATCCTATCACTCGCTCTGGTTGCTACCGTGCTGCCCGCCGCGGACAAGACCGTCCCTGAAGCGGAAATAAGCGGTCCCACAGTGGATCTCCCCACCTTTAATGTCACCGCGGACCGCGTTCTCGCGCCCCTCGAAAAATGGCGCTACGCATCGGTTCCCGGCTACGAAATTCTTTCCAACGACTCATCCTCCAACACCGAGCGCTTCCTTCGCGACTTCCACCTGCTCCAGCAAGTCGCCCAGCTCATTCTTCCCCACGTCGAGGAAACCGGCGCCCTGCCCACCTACATCGTTCTCTGTGCGAAGGGCAAAGCCTTTGATCTCTTTACCCCGCCCGAACTGCGCGATCCCAACAACAGCATCGGGAGCCTGATCATCAGCGACGACGAACGCTCATCCCTGGTCGTCGATTATGCCGGAGGCGGTTCACGGATCACGCTCGATGGAGTTTCGATGCCATCAGACGTGAACGTTTTTCAGAACTTCCAGCGCGCCTACTTCAAACACCTCATCACAACCAGTTCCTCCGGAAAAAAACTCCCGCCCTGGTTTGAAGAAGGTATCTTGGGAATCCTGCAGGCCGTGGAGTTCGATCAAAACAGCGTAACCATCGGTGAAGTCAAAGGCCGCACCACAACCGCAGTGACGTCGATAAACTCGGAGGGTGAAAACGTTTCCGCCCAAGGAAACGCCAACGCTCCCATCGTGCTCCGCACCGGCGGCTCCGGCCTCGTCAGTGCCATGAACGGCCAGCGCCTCATTCCCTTGGAGGATTTCTTTTCGATCGATCCCAACACACCCGAAGGCGGCGAACGTCTCAAAAAGTTGGGAGGCCGTGGCGTCTATCAGGCCCAGGCCGCCGCCTTCACCCACATGTGTCTTTATAGCTGGAACGCGAAAAAGCAGCTCACCCCCGCCTACTACAAACTCGCCGAACTCGCGTCGAAAGGTCCCATCACCGAGGAAGTCTTCAAAACTCACTTCAAAAGAACCTACAAACAAGCCGCCCTGCGCCTGCGCAGTCACATCCTGCACACCGATCAACAGCACATCCGCCTGACAGCCCCGAAAGGCAAAGGATTCGAAAATCCACCTCGCTTTGAAGTCATCACCGCGAGCGACTCAGATTCCAGCCGCATCGCCGGCGAAACCCTCCGCCTCTCCGGTCAGACTAGCGCCTCCCTCACCAGGCTCATCGCCCCCTACGTCCGTGGCGAACGCGATCCCGAACTCCTCGCCGCACTCGGCCTCGCCGAACTCAGTTCCGGCAACGAAGAGCGTGCTCGGAAATTCCTAGAGGCTGCTGCCACCGGTAAAACCAAACGCCCCCGCGCCTGGCTCGCCCTCGGCAAATTGCGCATGGCCGAAGCCCGCGCCAAAGCACGCGCCGATGGCCGCCCGCTCTCACAGCCCGAGTTTTCCCAAGCATCCCAGCCTCTCTTCGAAACCTTGAAATTAGCCCCGCCCATGTCCGCAGCCTACGAAGAACTCGCGCTCGCCTGGAAGGAAAGCCCAGCTCCGCCCAGCCAGCAGCAACTCACCGAGCTCGCCCGCGGCGCGATGATTTTCCCTAAGAAACTCGGCCTCATCTATCGCGTGGCCGAAGTCGCCCTGATGTATGGTTTCACCAAAGAAGGCCGTATCCTCATCGAGTACGGCCTCGCCAACTCACCCGACGACACCACGCGCAGTCACTTTTCCCGACTCGCCGAAAAACTCGCCGGACTTCAGCCATCGACTCCTTCACTCAAGGGCTGAGCAACCCGGCGCAGTCAGTGATCACCGCGTCAACCGTTCCACCATCGCCTCGATCAGCGCATCCAGGCTCGGTTTCTTCGCTTCGAAATCCACCGGCATGTCGTGCTCGTCCATCGTCGCCGTCGTCTGCGGCCCGATGCTTCCGCCGAGCGGCTTCTTCGCTCCGCGCTCCAGCTGAAGCGCCGGCGACTGCTCGTAGAACGACTGCGCCGCCGAGCTGCTTGCGAAGAGAATCGCATCCGCGCCCTTCTGCCTGAAATCGTCAGCCACCGGATTGTTCGTGAGATCGACCTTCGACGTCGTGTAGAGCGGCAGCTTGTCCACGATCGCACTCGCCGCTTCCAGCTTCTTCACCATCGAGTCGCGGTTCAGATTCCCCGTGACGACGATCACCTTCGCGCTGTCCATGCTGCCTGTCGCGATGAGCGCATCGGCCAGCGATTCGCCCGTCGCTGTATCGGGCATGCACTCAACGCGGATATTGTGCCGCTGAATCTCCCGCGCCGTTGCTGACCCCACACACGCAAACCGCAACATCCCGAGCGCGCGAATATCGGGAAATCCTTTGAGAAAATCCTCGAAGAAAAACCGCACACCATTAGCCGACGTGAACACGATCCAGTCGTAATTCCCCAGCTCCGCCAGAATTTCCACCAACGATTCGCGCGCCACATCCTTCGTGATCGAGATGAGCGGCAGCTCCAGCACCTCGGCACCGAGCGTTTCGAGTTTCTCGCGCAGTTCGCTGTTCTGATCACGCGTGCGCGTGATCACCACGCGGCGTCCGAACAACGGCAGATGCTCAAACCAGTCGATCTGCTCATGCCCGCGCACGACTTCGCCGACAAATATGATCGCTGGTGCCGCCAGCGCCGCCGTCTCCACCCGCTCGGCAAGATCGGAAACCGTTCCCGCCACACTGCGCTGCCGCCCGAGTGAAGCCCACTGCACCACCGCCGCCGGTGTCTCCGGCGAGAGCCCGCCCGCGACGAGTTCACCCATGATAAATTTCAGGTGCCCCATGCCCATGTAGATCGCGAGCGTCGTGTTCTTCAGGGCGCCGTACGCGCGCCAATCCACCTGCAACTCATGCTTCGTCGGATCTTCATGCCCCGTGAGAAACACCAGCGACGAACTCGTGTTGCGCTGCGTGAGCGGGATTCCTGAGTAAGCACCCGCCGCCAGCGCCGCCGTGACGCCCGGGACAACTTCGAACGCGATGCCATCCTTCGCCAGCGTCCGCGCCTCTTCGCCTCCGCGCCCAAACACAAACGGATCGCCGCCCTTGAGCCGTACCACGCGTTTGCCGTCCTTCGCGTGTTTCACGAGCAACGCCTCGATCTCTTCCTGCGGCACGGAGTGAAAGCCTGCCTTCTTACCCACGTACACGACTTCGCAGTCAACGCGCGTCCACTTCACGAGTTCTGGATGAACGAGGTAATCGTACACCAGCACATCGGCCTGTGAGATAAGTTCCTTCGCGCGGAACGTGACGAGACCGAGATCGCCGGGACCGGCGCCTACGAGATAAACGATACCTTTGTCAGACATGGATGAGGAATGAACCACAGAGACACAGAGGTCACAGAGCAATCAATCGGCTGGCTCCGTTCTCTGTGCGCTCTGTGTCTCTGTGGTTAAATTTGAAACCCGAAATACTTCAGCGTGCTGCGCGCGAACTCGACCGGCTTCGCGAAATCCTCGGGCCCCAGTGGCAGCGAGCGCAGGCCGATTTCGTGGTGGAAAAAATAAAGCGTGTCCGCCGTCGCATGCGCGGCAAACGCCGTGTGACACCCGCCACCCAGCGCCGATTGAAACGCACGCTCCAACGTCACAGTCGTCGCTGTCGCCGCATCAAACACGTTCGCAAACTTCGCGACATCCCCCGCCCGGCACTGCACCGCAATCGCGGCCTGCCCGACCGCCGGGACCATGTTCTCAAAACCGAGCGAGTGAAACTCCACGCCCGGCCAGTTGCCAATCTGGAGACGATTCAGTCCCGCCGCCGCCAGCAACGTCGCATCCGCCACGCCGCCTTCGGCGATCTTGCGCAAGCGCGTATCCACATTTCCACGGATCTCCGTGAACTGCGCATTGGGGAAAATCATCCCGATCTGCAAACGCCGCCGCGGGCTTCCCGTCGCGATCGTCTTCGGTTCCGCGACGCCCGCTCGCAGCACGAGAATATCCCGCGGATCTTCACGCGGCATGTAACCGCCGATTCCGAGTCCTTCCGGCATGTCGCCGGGCAAATCCTTCGTGCTATGCACCGCGACATCCGCTTCGCCGCGCAGCAACGCCTGCTCCAGCTCACTTGTGAAAAGTCCCTTGCCACCCTTCTTCTCCAGCGACCAATCCGTCTGCTTGTCGCCGGTCGTTACGAGCTTCAGCAGCTCCGTTTCCACACCGAGTTTTGCGCGCAGATGCGCGGCAACCAGCTCCGTCTGCGCAAGCGCGAGCGGACTTTTCCGAGTGGCGAGGATGAGTTTCTTGGTGGCGGACACAGGTCAGAAAAAAGTGCGGTGGTTAGGTGAAGAGCAAAGACGCTAAGACGCAAAGTTCGAACGCGAAGCTCAGATTTTTATTTCTCACAATACTCAAAGGTCGGACCAATCCACCGCCTCGATCTCTCACCGACTCTTTGCGTCGCCCCTTACCAGATTTGCGTCTTCGCGATTCAACTCATTCCAACGTCGAAAAATAAAACAGGCCATCCCGCCGAAGCAGGATGGCCCGTTTGAAATCAAATCAACTGAGCGAGTCGCAGTTTAGTAAGAAGCCTGCACGCCCTTGATGTTCTTCTTGGCCATCCAAGGCATCATGCCGCGGAGATAAGCACCGGTCTTTTCGATCTGATGCTTTTCGCCGTCTTTGAGGAGCTTGTTGTAGTTCTTGAGGCCACCCTTGTGCTCCTTGACCCATTCCTTGGTGAACTTGCCGGTCTGGATTTCGGTCAGGATCTTCTTCATCTCTGACTTCACCTTCTTATTCACGACGCGAGGACCGCGGGTGATGTCACCGTATTTGGCGGTCTCGGAGATCGAGAAGCGCATGCCGGCGATGCCAGACTCGTACATGAGGTCACAGATGAGCTTCAGCTCGTGAAGACACTCGAAGTAAGCCATCTCGGGCTGGTAACCAGCTTCGACGAGCGTTTCGAAACCGGCCTGAACGAGGGCGGAAGCGCCACCGCAAAGAACGGCCTGTTCGCCGAAGAGATCGGTCTCGGTCTCTTCCTTGAAGGAGGTCTGGAGAACGCCAGCGCGGGTCGAGCCGATGCCCTTCGCCCACGCGAGTGCGGTCTTCTTGGCCTTCTTGGATTTGTCCTGAGCGACCGCAATGAGTGCGGGCATACCTTTGCCTTCAGCGTAGAGGCGGCGGACCATGTGGCCGGGACCCTTTGGAGCGACCATGATGCAATCGACGTCCTTCGGGAGCTTGATCAGGCCGAAGTGGATCGCGAGGCCGTGCGAGAAGAGGAGGGTTTTGCCCTTGGTGAGATTAGGCTCGATGGACGACTCGTAAACGTCGGCCTGCTTCATGTCGGGTAGACCGACCATGATCACGTCAGCGCGGCGGACAGCCTCGCCCGTCTCGACGACTTCGAAGCCGTGCTTCACGGCGACGTCTTTGGATTTGGAACCTTCGTAGAGGCCGATGATGACCTTGACGCCGGAGTCCTTCAGATTGAGGGCGTGCGCGTGGCCTTGAGAACCGTAGCCGAGAACAGCAACGGTCTTGTTTTTGAACACGCCGAGATCGGCGTCTTTGTCGGTGTATACTTTGGCGGGCATGGTGAAATGAATGCGGGGTTACTGTTCGGGTTTGAAAAAATACGGAGTGCCTGGCGGCTCAACGGATCAGCGCAAGCGCGCCGGTGCGGGCAAGTTCGATGACGCCGAAGCCCTCGATGAGCTTGAGGAACGCCGAGGTCTTACCCTCGTCGCCCGTGAGTTCGACGATCACGGAATCGTGCGCGACGTTGACGATCTTCGCGCGGAAAATGTCGCAGATCTGCATGATCTCGGAGCGGCTCTTGCCGTCGGCCTTCACCTTGGCGAGGAGCAGCTCACGCTGCACGGCCTGGCCTTCTTTGAAGTCAACGACCTCAACCACGTTGACCAGTTTCCGCAGCTGCTTGGTGACTTGATCGAGCGCGGAGTCGTCGCCTTTGAGAACTGCCGTGATGCGGGAGAGCGTGGCATCATGCGTCGGCGCTACATTGAGCGAGTCGATGTTGAAGCCGCGTCCGGAAAACAAACCGGAGACGCGCGCCAAAACGCCAAACTTGTTCTCAACGAGAATGGAGATCGTGTGTCGCATGAAGGAGTTAAACAGTGGAAGGAAAATGGTGGACGCTGAGGGACTCGAACCCCCGACCTACTCGGTGTAAACGAGCCGCTCTAACCAACTGAGCTAAGCGTCCGGGCGGAAAGGATGAGCAAAAAGCGCGGGTGCGCGGGCTGACAAGGTTTTATTCAGGCAAATCCGAGTTGTGGCGTGTTATCGCTAACGCGCCACAACCGGCGAAAAGGCATTCGCGTCAGACTGACGCGAGTGCGCGCTTCGGCTTCAGCAAGCCTTCGCGAGCCATGAATTCTGCGTTCTGGACAGCGTTGAGCGCGGCACCCTTCCAAAGGTTGTCGCCGGAAACCCAGAACGACAGCCCGTTATCGAGCGCGGTATCCACGCGCAGACGGCCCACGCCGCATTTCACCTTCTCGGCGAAATCGAGCGGCGTCGGGTATTTGCGGTTCGCCGTGTCATCGACCAACACCGCGCCTTCGAACGCCGCGATAGCCTTGCGGGCTTCTTCGACACTCACCGGCTTCTCGAACTCAGCATTCACCGCAATCGAGTGCGCCCGCACGACGGGCACGCGCACGCAGGTCGTCGAAACCTTCAGGTTCGGCAGCCCCATGATCTTGCGGCTCTCGAGCATCATCTTGTGCTCTTCGCCCGTGTAGCCGTTTTCGCCAAACGAATCCACCTGCGGGATGCAGTTCTGCGCGATCTGGTACGGATAAACTTTGTGCGTGATCGGCTGGCCCTTCACATAAGCCTGCGTCTGATTTTCCAACTCCTGCACGGCTTCCGCGCCCGTGCCGGAAACCGACTGATACGTCGCCGCAAAATAGCGCTTCAGCCCGAAACGCTGATGCAACGGCCAGAGGCCCATGAGCGTCACCGCCGTCGAGCAATTCGGATTCGCGATGATACCGCGATGATTGCGCAGTCCTTGCGGATTGATCTCGGGAATGACCAATGGGACGTCCGCGTCCATGCGATGCACAGAGCTCTTATCTATCACAAGACAGCCTGCTTTGATCGCATCGCCTGCCAGTGCCTTGGTGACGGAGCCGCCAGCTGCGAAAAACGCCACATCGACATCCGCGAACACGCCGGGCTTCGCCTCTTCAATCACGTATTTCTTGCCGAAGCGCTCCACGGTCTTGCCCGCCGACCGCGCCGAGGCGAAAAGCCGCAGCGAGGCCATCGGGAAATTGCGCTCGTGCAAGAGCCTGACCAGCTCTTGACCGACTGCGCCGGTCGCGCCGACGATGCCAACTGTGAGTGAAGTATTCACGATAGATTCTCCTTGGGAGTCGGCCAATAAAGCCCGCGCCTCGCTCGGCATCAAGCCCGCAGAGCGCCTGCTTTTCGTCAGCATCGCGAAGCAAACCATGCAGTTTTTCCGCGCAGGTAAACTCATCCGCAGCTTCGTCATCTCCACTTCTAAGAAGCCGCCCTCCAACGTGAAAAACTCCCTCGGCACCCCGCGTGGCCACCACGAAATCGTCGAGCGCATCGGCGCCGGCCAGCCCCCTGGCATGGTCTTCAAAGCCCGCGTCTGTACCGGTCACCATTTCAGCGAACTCTCAGCCGAAGCCGATACCGGCAACCTCATCACCAGCCGCATCCTCTGGCTCCGCGGCCTCGAAACCGGCGTCAATCGCGGCGGCGAAGTCGATACTCACGACCGCTACATCTATATACACGGCACCAACCGCGAATCGACGCTCGGCCATCCGCAAAGCGCGGGCTGCGTCCTCATGCGCAATCTGGAAATCGTCGAACTCTACGATGACGTCCGCACCGGCGACCACGTCCTGATCGTGGACTAACCCGCCTGCTCCGAACTCCGATGGAGGGTCCACCTTCGTATGGACCGGATCTGGATGAATCGCCGACATGCGCACTGCGTTTCCCTCTCTCCGTTTCCAGCCTTCCTGAGTTCCAGATTAACTCCGTTCCATAATTCCTCACTCCGCCACGCGCCGCGTGATCGCCGCATCCTCGATCTCAAAAATCGCCGGCAGCTTCTCCGGCCTGAAAAAAAACACCAACGCCACCGGCCGGTTCTCTGCAAAACGCCACGGCAGCTTCGCCCGCCCGAAAAACGCCATCGTGAAATTCTCCGCCGCCTCCGCATACCCGCGCCACTCCCGCGCCGCCTGCAACCGCGGCCACACCTGATAAAGATTCCCGTTCTCCGTCCTGAAATAGACGTCGAACCACGCCTCGGCCTCCGCACTTCCTTCCGCCAGCCGATGCGAAAACTCCAGCAGCGTCCCCGGCTCGAAAACAAAACTCTCCGGCAACGGCAGCTCCACCATCGCCGGCCTCCCCGGCTCCTCCGGCAACGCATCGACCTTAAACGTCCAGGCCGCTTTCGCCGCCGACTCCGCCACCGTCACGCCCTGCGAAACCAGCCAGCGCCCCTGCCGCTGCAACCCCGGCTCCTCGCTCGCCCGCCACCGCGCCAGCAACCGTTCCGCCACCGCGTCCGCCGTTTTTCCTTCATGCGAAAAATCAAAAACAACCTCTTCCGCCATCATCGTCGGATCAGGCCACCACGTTGTGATCAACCGCGCCCTCACACTCCGCGCACCGTCATGCCCAGCTGAAAAAACCGTCTCGCTCCGCACTCCGCGAAACGCCGCCGCCTCCACCTCCGCCCGCACCCTCACCACCCGCCGCTCCCCAGCCTCAAGCGTCACCGCCAACTCTCCCCGCCCCTCGCTGCTCAACCCCGCGCCCAGCCTCAACACGCCCGCCACCCGCTCCTCCGAAAAATTATACACCACCACCTCACCCACGCCCGACGACCTCCCTCCCTCCGTCGCTCCGCGCGCAAAATACCCAAGAAAACTCTTCCGCTGCTCCAGCCCTTCGCCCGCCACGAAATCCAGCACCACCGCCGATTCATCCACATCCCCCGCCACGCGCCAGCTCCGCGCATTCTCTCCGTCCATAGCCCCCTCCGCCAGCAACCACGCCAGCGCCGGCGACACCCGCAACCGCTGTCCCTTCGCCGCAGTCCCACCCCCATTCGCGTGATCCATCAACAACCCAAACTCACTGATCCCCCGCTCCAGATAAGGCATCAACACAAACGCCATCGCACCCTCCGGCCTCAGCTCCCGCAACTGCGCGCCCACCTCGCGAAACCACCGCGCCTGCCTCTCCCGCCCTTCCTCCGTCCGCCCCGCATCTCCATCCAGCAACCCATACCCATACTCCGTCAAAAACACCGGCAGCTCACGGCTCACACGCCCCGCCTTTTCCACCGCAGACTCACCGCCGGTTTTTGCCGACCGCTCCACCGCGTCACGAAATTGCCCATACACGCCCGAAAAATCCTCCGCGTACCCGTAAAAGTGAAAGTTAAACCCGTCCGTCGCCGCACCCGCACCAGTCTCCCACAACCGCTCGAAATACGGCCCCGGCGGCAGCGCCAGCGGCGCCATCACCACGCGCGCCCGCGACTCCGCCGCCCCACTCGCGCCTTCCACTTCCCGTTCACCCGCCCTCAACCCCAGCCTGCACGCCTTCAAATAAGCCACGTACGTCTCCGCATTCTCCTCCAAAAACGAAATATCCGGCTCGTTCCCGATCTCCCACCCATCCACGCACCCCGCAAAATCCCGCCCCAACGCCCGCACCCGCGCCCACACGTCGCGCAAATCCATCGCAACGCGCTTCCCTCCGCCCGCTCTCACTCCACCCGCCCAGCTCGCCTCATCCCATTCCACCAACGCACAGATCCGCCATCCTCGTTCCCGCAAAATCCGCAGCGCGTCCTTCTCACGTGCCATAGCCCCTCCTTCCGACTGGGCCAGCCCGCGGATCCGCAGCCACCCGTCCGCCGGCTTAGCGTCCTGTGCCTCCACCCACTCCATCACTTTCAAGCTATCAACCGCACCCGTTCCGACATCGAAGCCCACGCGCGCCGATAACTCGCCTGACAACCCCCACCACAAAACCAGCGCGCCAAGCATCCGGGTCACTCTGGAAAAACGCTTCAACGCACGCGGCTGTTTCACCCGGCCGATCGAACCAATCCCACGGCCTGACGCCAGCGGATTCAAAACTACGCCAGCCAGTCTTCTGGACTTAAAATCCTTTCAAAACCTCGCGCCTCCACTTTCGACTTTGCCCCCGCCGCCCGCTTCGCTCGTCCTGACTCATCTCCATGTCCGCCCCCCAGACCTACACGCGCACGCAGAACTCCCTGCTCACCTGCCTGCTTCTCGGTGACGCGCTGCTCTGCTTCGCCGGTCTCTCCCTCGGCTACTGGCTCCGCTTTGAAAGCCCGCTCCGCGCCATCGGCATCGAGGCCGACGCCGGCACCACCTACGCCAGCTACCTCCCGCTCCTCAGCCTCGGCACCGGCTTCTTCGTCATCGCCTGTACGTATCTGAATCTCTACGACGGCCGCCACCTCCTCCGCCCCAACCGCGCCCGCAGCATCATCGGCCGCGCCGTCTTCTTCTGGTTCGCCGCCTTCCTCGGCACCTCGCTCGTACTCAAATTCGAGCCGCCCATCTCCCGTCTCTTCGTCGCCATCTCCTGCCTCACCACCGTCGCCGTCGTCATCGGCTGGCGCACCCTCTTCCACGCCTGGCTCAGCCGCAGCCCCCTCCGCGCCCGCCTCATCCAGCGCGTCGCCATCGTCGGCTGGACCCAGGAAGCCGCCGAAGTCGCCGAGGCCATCCAGCGCGACCGCAACCACCCCTACGAAATCGCCGGCATCGTGGAAACACCCACCCCGTCCGCCACCATCGCCCGCGCCCCGTCGTATCCGATCATCGGGCACATCGATCGATTCGAAGACGTGTTTACCCGCCACAACCCCGGCATCGTCATCGTCGCCGACCTCGAGCTCCCCAAAGAACAGCTCATGCGCGCCGCCGCCCTCAGCGAGCAATACTACGCCGCCTTCAAAGTCATCCCGTCGTTCTTCCAGATCTTCATCTCCAACCTCCGCCTCCAGACCATCTCCGGAGTCCCCATCCTCGGCGTCGAAGAACTCCCCATCCTCTCCCTCGCCAACGGCTACCTCAAACGCGCCATCGACCTCGCCGGCGCCGTCGTCGGCCTCCTGCTCAGCGCGCCGCTGATCGCCATCCTCGCCATCCTCATCAAACGCGAAAGCACCGGCCCCGTTTTCTACGCCCAGGAACGCGTCGGCCTCAACGGCCGCTGGTTCCGCATCTATAAACTTCGCTCCATGCGCATCGACGCCGAGACCGATTCCGGCGCCCTCTGGGCCGTGAAAGACGACCCACGCCGCACCCGCATCGGCGCGTTCATGCGCGCCACCAACCTCGACGAAATCCCCCAGTTTTGGAACGTCCTCCTCGGCCACATGAGCCTCGTCGGCCCCCGCCCCGAACGCCCCGAGTTGATCGCCCGCTTCGAACGCGAAATCCCGCACTACAACCCGCGCCACGAAGTCCGCCCCGGCATGACCGGCTGGGCCCAGATCAACGGCCTCCGCGGCAACACCAGCCTCGCCGAACGCATCAAGTACGACCTGTTCTACATCGAAAACTGGTCCCCCTGGTTCGACGTCCAAATCATGGTCCTCACGTTCTTCCGCATGAAGAACGCCTACTGATTCGCTCTCTGTTTCGCTGTCACGCTCACCGCCCGTCGATAACCGGTTTCAGCGCAGCCATCGCCGCACGGAACCCGGCATCTCCCGTAAGATCCGCGAATGGCACATTCGCCGACACCCGCACGAAATACTGGCTGCGCCGCTGATTCAGCCCGAAGCGTTTGAAATCACTAAACACCGCCCACCAAGGCGGCGTCCCCGCCACATCGTAGCTCACCGCTTCGCCACCCGACAGATGCCAGAAGCGCACATAGCGCTGCGTGCCTCTCGGATCTTTGAACACCCGGTATTCCCCTCGCTGAACCAAATCCACCTCACGAGCGCTAATCACAGCCGGGCTCTCAGCCGCGCCGCGAGCCACCATCGTCCACCCCGCCGCCACCCAGCACACATCCGGCGTGTGCCCCGCGATGAGCCGGTGCGACATTTTTCCCGGCCGCCAGTACGCCGCATAAACTTCAAACTCCACTCCACCCCGACGGTAAGTCCGCAGCACCACATCGTCGTAGTTGAGCAACTCGCCCACCGCACGTTTCATCTCCTGCGTCTCCGCCACCTGCCCCTCGCGCGCCGTCCAGCCCGCGATTTCTTTCGGCACCAGATCCGTCAACGGCACGCGCACCGGCTCCGCCTCCATTCTCGTTGCAGAGTAAATTTGCAGCGCCACCGCCGCCAGCAGCACCACGCCCATGAAGATGAGAACAACGCGTAGTTTCATATCGTTTCAAACCAGATCACGCCGGCCGCACTTTGCGACTCCCCTTCAGCCAGCGCCGCATCCGCGCCCAGCTCTCCCAAAGTCCGAACGCCACATCGTATTTGAGTTTCACCCACCGCGACCCGTGCGGATTAAAATGCTTCAGAAAAAACGTCTTCGAGCCCTCAAAAAACTCCCGGCTCATTGCCGCCGTCTCCCGGCTCGAACTCGCGCCCTTCAAGTGTACGACCATCTCGCTCCCAATGAAAACCACCTCATACCCCGCCAGCGTGAAGCGATGACAGAAATCCAAATCTTCGCCGTACATGAAGAAGCTCTCATCGAAGAGCCCGACCTTCTCCAGTAACGATCGGCTCGTCATCAAAAACGCCCCGTTCACCGAGCCCACTGCATACGTCCCCCGCTCATCCAAATAAGTGAGATTGTAGCCTGAAACCAGTTTCCACCGCGGAAACGCCGCCGCCAGCCCCGACGCCCGGCAAAGCCCGTCCCAAAGCGTCGGAATCCCCCGCCGCGACGCCAGGTCCATCTTACCATCGCCCATCACCAGCCGCGGCGAAACCACTCCGGCCCGCGGCCGTTCACGCAACGTCTTCACGCACATCTCGAACGCCGCCACATTCGAAACCGTGTCCGGATTGAGAAAGAGCACATACTCCCCGCGCGACGCGTAGAACCCGCGATTGTTCGCCCGCCCAAATCCCAGATTCTCCCCGGTCCGCATCAGTGCCACCTCGGGAAATCGCTTCGCCACCACCTCTGCCGTCGCCACGTCCGGCGAATTATCCACTACGATAATCTCCACCTCTCCACCCGTCAGCCGCCGTGGAATCGATTCCAGACAATCCCCAATCTCCCCCTCCGAGCGGTACGTGACGATGATGACTGATAAATGCACAGTCGCGTAATCGAGAGCCGTCATATCACGCCGAATTTATTCCAGTGTTCAGACCACGAGTCCCGACGATTCCACTCCCCTTCCCGCCGGGCGGTCACGCGGACGCGCCTCTTCTCAGATTCGCGAACACAGGCCATCATGGCCTCCGCGATCTCCCGCGGTTCATCGCTTTTGAAATATAAAGCAGCCTCTCCATAAATGTCCTGCGCGTACGGCAATTCAGGGAGCACCGCAGGAAGTCCGTGATGCATCGCCTCAAGCAACGGCAACGCGAGCGTCTCTTGATTCGAAGTGAACAGAAGCGCATCGGACACCGCAAAATGCGCCATCACTGTTTCATGCGAAATCGCACCAAGCTCGCGCACACAAGAAGCCCGCTTGGGCAACTCACCGGTAAGCACCAAGCCAACACGTGAATCTTCGCGGTTGGCCAGGATCGCAGCCTGCACCGCCAGCTCCACACGCTTATGAGGGAACGAACTCGCCGGATAAAAAAACTGAAATGCGAAAATTTTTTCCACGGATTTCACCGTCTCTGGAAAACTCGGGAGCGGGCGAGCGACCTCAATGGGCGCCGCCCCCAACCCACGACGTGCGGCGTATGCACTCATCCGAACCGCCATGTGCTCAGTCTGTACGACAACCTTCTCGGCACGCTTTAAACAGGAATCGAGGCACCAGCGCTTGAACCAATTGGGACGCCCACCTTTTCCAGACCACTCATCCTGCCCACCCTCGACCAGAAGCGCGTTGTGACAATAGAGCACTGTCGGCGTCCAACGGGGCGCGCACCAACCGTAGTTTGAGACATTAACAATCCGCCTGAAGACACCCAGCGCCCCTAGCAAATAAAGCGACAGTTCAAACAACGGCCTCAACCACCGTCCAAATACACGATGATTGAGCGGTATTCCGTGAATCACGGCCGCACCTGCCAGTAGATCCGCCCGGTTTCCGCTGGGCAATATCACCCAAAGGTGAGCACCCGCCGGGGCTGACTTGAGCAACTCACGAAGCACCAGCCGCGAGCCAGCCTCATAGCAACCAAGTCCATTTACTAACACCGGGCGCATGGCGGATATTCAGCGAGTCCGCACCACCCGGCACGGCGAACCATGAGCAACCGAGCGCGCCGGGATTGAGCGAGTCACGACACTGCCAGCACCAATCACGGCGTGTTCTCCAATCTCCACGCCATCGAGTATCTTCACGTCGTTTCCTATCCAGCAATGACGGCCGATCGTAATCCCTTTGCTGGGAACGGTGGCCGTGGAGATTCCATCCAGCACCGAAAGATCATGGCTTTGCGCCGAGATCTGCAATTTGGCGCCGATTGCGGTGCCGCTTCCGATTCGCACCGGCCCGTGAAAACCGATCACCGCTCCGGGGCCAATGTAGACATGGTCCTCAATCACCAAGGTATCGCCAGGATTGTTCAGATGCGCCGTGCCTTGCACCCAAAACCCTTCGGCAAGCGTTACGCGGTCGCCGATCGTCACGCCACCTTTGCAAAGGCCGTTGAATAGACTGTAGCGGCCTAGAAAAACCCATTTACCAAAGCGGATTTTTTCAGGAAACCACACGCTCGTTCCGCGCCCGATAAAAAGCGGGCCTGATGTATGACGGAAATTCCAGACACGATACCACCAGCCGCGCAAATACGGCCCGGCCGCGCGATACCACATCCAGCGAAGCGCCAGCAGGGGATCGGCTCCACGAGTGCTGGCGAAGCGGTCATACCACATATTGAAAACTCGTGCGTAAAATCACGCGGCTACGCAACGGCGCACTTTCATCGATAACATCACGCTAGCGAGTGTCCGAACGCCCGGCAGAGAGCATGGCTGCATTGCTGCGAAATCCCGTCGCGAGCATACGGCGGATACGGCGCGGCATATTTCCCAGCCGAAATTTCCAAGTCGCCGAGAAAATATCCAACGCACTCGGCCGCTCCGGGAAATGACTGAGCGTTACCCTCCTCATTTCTTCCTGCATTCGCGCAGTGTCCGCCGAAAGCTGGCCCGGGCGAAGACGGAAACAGCCCACCTCTCCCTCGAAATAGTTGAACGAGTATCCCGATTTCAAAGCCCGCAGCCAGAACTCCTGATCCCCGCACAAACGCCACTCTGGCCTGAACCCGCCACACTCGCTGACTAGGTCACGTCCAAAAACCATCCCGAGCTGACTCACGGGATTTATTCCTGCGTGAAGTAGTGCGACGAACCTACGCGAGGATTTCTCAACCGAAATAAGCCCGTGCCTTTTTCCGTCTTCATCAATCATGGCCACATCGCCGTAAGAAATACTTCTCGGCGCACAGCGTGTGTGCGCCTTCGCGATTCCTTGAAAATCACCACCCAAAACATCGTCGTCATTGATGTACGTGAAACAATCCCACCCGTGACCAGCCGCCTGAAGTCCAGCGTTCAATGCGCCATACAAGCCGCCTTCCCGACCGGCATCCGCGACGACTTCGCATCCAGCAAATTGCTTTCTCAACGACTGCACTTTCGGCTCAGGCGCTACCAGCACATGGCGTTTCGCGATACGCAGCGATTCGACCGACGCCACCGTCTCAGCCAAAAATCGCGATTCTCCAAGTGTGGGCGTAAGAATCAGGATCATTGGACGACGAAAGCTCTCCGTCTATGAATCTGCGCCAGTGATATGCCCAAAGCAGTTCCTGCTAGGATACGCTCATACCCCCCCATCGGACTCATCAAGATAGCATAGACGAGATTCAGCATCACAAGCAGCAGCATCGGCATCCAGCGAATGTCCTCAGGATGATTCGACTGGAGGAAATCCACGGTTCCCCCCACAGCCAGCCAGAGAAGCCAGCAACCGAACAACAGGCCAAACACTCCATACTCGAAAGCGAACTGGAGAATAAATGAATGCACGCCGACGAGTATGCCCGGCTGCGACACATCGGTGTATCGCACCGCATGCGCCCAGCTACCACTCCCCCAAAGCGGCGAATCGCAAAAACCCCGCCAGGCATCCACCGCCATGTCGAGACGTTGAAAATTGGAGTAATCCCAGTCGCTGCGCAGCTGCTCGGGAACGTAGTCGCCTTGAAAAATACTGATCGCGATCGCCGCAATGACGACTGGCAGCACCATGACGCACGCGATCACGCCACCGCGCGGCATCCTTTTCCATAAATGCGCAGACACCGCGAACAACCCCGCCAGGACGAGCACTCCACCTAGACTGCGATATGAAAGGGCCAGCGCGATCGTCAGGCCCAATGGCATCATGATGATGCCCGCAGTCATCGGCGAAACCAATCGTGCAATCACCAGCATCAACCAGAACGTCATGGACCATCCGCCGAAATATTTCACGAATATCATGACTGAGGTGACTTCGAAGGGCGTCTGAATAATTGCCGCAATCGGCACCGCCGCCGCCAGGGCCAGAAAAACGACCAGCATTTTCGCCCGCGATAACCGGCTGGCCATCGCCATCATCACGACCGCACAAACGCCAAAGACCAGATTCCTGGAGAGCCCGCGCAGATAGAGCCCTGGCGGCGTGTGACTCAACAAATCCCAAACGAGACCGATGACTGGAAAAGCCAGCAGCAACAATGCTTCGCGCCAGTGAGCTATAATGTAGCGTCGCGTTGTGGGCCATAAGCACGCTCCGACAAATGCTACCGGCATCATGAGATCAGCGAAGAAAAGACGACCGACAACCTGAACGCTAAAGCCGCCGCACAAACAGAGAACTATAAAGACAGCATATACGAGGGTCTTTGCCGCCCGCACCATGCCGGAATCACTAGTCACAGGCAGCGACCTCAAACCCGGCGCGCGCGGAATCGGCACGTGGTTTTTCAGTGAAAACGGTGACCGATTTCCCATCGTTTGTCCTGGATCAATCATGGCGCGCAACGGTTCGCAAAGTCCGGCTGGCCTCGCGATAACTAAACGGCAAAAAAATCACACACCAGGCCAGCAGCAGCGCCATTGGTCCCGCGATCAATCCGTATCGCGGCAGTCCCCACCAAATCCCCCCAAGTGCCAAGCCAACCGCGATAAGCCCGTAAGCAGTTTGCCCGCGCAAGCGGCCCAAGCTGTTGAGCAAATAAACCGGCACCTGCCCGAAACTAAAGGTCGCTGCTTGTAGCCCAAAGACCAACGCAAGCGCAGGAGCGATCAAAACACTCTCATGGCTCCAAATAAGAATCGCTGGACCACCCCACACAACAAACGTGATTTGAGGTAGTACAATCAACAGACCTGTGCCCATCACAGAACGCCTGTATGCTCTGCGCATCCAGTCATAATCACCTCTCGCATGGGCTTCGGAAAATGCCGGCCATAGCTGAGTGAGGATCACATGTTGGAGCACACTAAAAAGCCCAAGTAATCGCTGACAAAGAGACCACGGTGTCACCATTGCCGGCCCAAGCGTCGCCGAAATCAAAACAGGCGGCATCGCACTCAATGCCAGCGCCCCCAGTTGAGGCAGCGTAAACGGTAGCCCTTGTTTGAACAATCGCGCCATCCCTGTCGCGTCCGGACGCGGCATATCAAAAATCCGCCACCCCATTTTTCTAAATAGATGAACCCCGAGCGCAACGTGTCCGATGACTGAGGGTGCCGCTGCCGCCGCCACGAACCCCGCGAAGCCCACCCGCCCGCCACTCGCCGCGAGCACGACGGCCAGAGTGAGCATGTTAATCGCCGCGTACCACACGTTCGCCAGCCAGCCCAGTTGCAGACCGTAAGCCAGCCGCGCCAGCACCGTCAGCGGCAAATTCGCGCAAAATAAAATAATCAGCACTAACAGGCCCGAATGCGCCTCAGCCTCGATCTCAGGATCGGGCACTCCAATCCAGCGCGCCCACGGCAGGCAAACGCTGCCGATAATCAACACCGCCGCCAGTCCCACTCCTGACAGCCCAAGCACGGCCAGCCCATTCACCCCGGTCCTTTGTGCATCGTCTGCACGATCTTTTCCGAAGTGCACCGCCGCCTCATTCTGCACACCTGCGCCTATTCCCAAATCCGCAAACGCCATCATCGCCAGCGCCCCCACCAGCGTCATCCAAAGACCAAAGAGCTCATTCCCCAGATATCCGATCGCCACCGGCACCTGCGCGAGCTGACAGAGAGCACTTACGGCCTTCGCGACAACCGATGCACCCGCTCCCTGCCATAGAGCAGTTTCGCGGCGGTTCGCGGCGACTTCGGTAGGCGACGTTAACGACATGAGGAGGGCGCGTTCTTATCCACGAGCACCCACCACCGCTGCAATCGCGGAAAAACGCACCGCGCAGCCAAACCCCGAGGGGCAGCAATACTCACCTCGATTGCAGACTGAACTTGTTCAGCCCCGTATTCCGGCAGGCATCCATGACAAACGTCAGCTCCTTGAGCGGCGTCATCTCGTCAGCCCGGATCAGCACCGGAATGTCGCGGTCGATCTTCTTCACCTCGAGTAACAGCTTCATCAACTGCTCCTTGGTGGCGACCTTCTCATTGAAAGAGATCGTCCCGTCCTGCGCGATGCCGATGACGACCGTCCCCTTGAACTGGTTTTTGCCCGCAGTATCCACTTTGGGCAGCGTGATGTTCAGCGTCTGGTTCGTCGCGAAGCGCATCGTCACAAACGAAAACAGCACCAGCATCACGAGCACATCGATCAGCGGCACCAGCGGCAGCTCCGGCCGGTGGCGGCGTTTGGTGCGCAGACTCATGAGAGCAGTTCTTTGCCCGCCGTCTGCCCACGCGACTTGCCTGCGCGCGAAAGGATTCGCTCGAGCAGCACGTCCAGCCGCGCCGCCTGGCTATCAATGCGCCGCTGCAAATAACCATTCCCCACCAGCGCGACCAGCGCCACGACCAGGCCGATCAACGTTGCCGACAGCGCATAACCCACGCTCTCGGTGAACTTCGCCGGGTCCGGCATCTTCGTGTCCGGATCGATCACCGCGAAAGCCGACAACAACCCAAACACCGTTCCGATCAGCCCGATCAGCGGCGCACCCGTATAAATCATGTCCAGATAACTCACCCCGCGCTCCATCTTGATCACCTCAAGTCGCGCGTACGCCTTCGCACCGTCGTCATCGCCCGGATGTTTTTCAGAAAACTGGATGATCCGCCCGAGCGCCGAATGCGGCCCGCCCGCCAGCGGCTTCCCCTGCAAAACCGAGTCCGTCAGATCGGCCGGCATGATCGCATCGCCTCGCAGCGCCACCGCGCGCTCACAAATGATGAAGATCGCCACGAATGAAAATATGCCCAACGGCCAGACAAGAAAGCCTGCGCCTTGGAGGATGCGAATCGGATCAACGAGAGCTAAAATCATAAATGCAGTTGGGAAGGTAAGTGCGCTCCTGTGACGCCTTCGAGCAAGAAAAGGTTCAGGAAATTTTCCGACGACTGCGCGCACGCCCGCTTCAGCCGCACGCCACCGCGCTCAGCTGCCGCTCGCTCAACCCATGCGCCAGATCGCGCGCAAAAAACGGTCCGCGATAGATCATGCCCGAATAAACCTGTACCAGCGTCGCGCCCGCATCGAGTTTCTCGCCCGCACTCGCCTCATCCGTGATGCCGCCCACCCCGATGATCGGCAGCGTCCCACCCGTCGCCAACGCGATGTACCGCACGATCTCCGTCGACCGCTTCCGCACAGGCACCCCGCTCAATCCGCCCGCCTCGTTCACCGATGCGAAATACCCCGGCCGGGCGAGCGTCGTGTTCGTCGCGATGATCCCATCGAGCCCGAACTCCGCGATCGCCGTCAGCACTGCGTCGATCTGGCGGAAGCTCAAATCCGGCGCGATCTTCAGCAGCACCGGCACGCGCACCTTGCCCGGCAGCGCCGCCCGCTCGCGATTCGCCGAGGTGATCGCCCCGAGGAGTTCCCGCAGTCGTTCCTCGTCCTGGAGTTTCCGCAGATCCGGCGTGTTCGGGCTGCTCACATTGAGCACGAGATAATCCGCATAATCCGCCAGCTTCGCGAAACTCGTCAGATAGTCCGCCACCGCCTGATCGAGATCAGCCACCTTCGACTTCCCGAGATTCACTCCAAGCGGGATGCGCCGCTTTCCCACGCCCGGCTGTTTCGCGAGTCGCGCCGCCACCGCCTCGCAGCCTTCATTATTAAAACCCATCCGGTTGATCACCGCCTCCTCCGCCGGATAGCGAAACATCCGCGGCTTCGGATTTCCCGGCTGCCCCAGCGCCGTCACTGTGCCGATCTCCACATGGCCGAAGCCCAGCGCCGCCGCCGCCGGCCACGCGCGCGCATTCTTATCGAAGCCCGCCGCCAGCCCCACCGCATTAGGAAATTTCAGCCCAAACGCCTCCACCGGTTTCGCCGCCGCCGGCAGCCGGCTCAGCCGCTCCAATATCCGGCACACCGGCGTCAGCCGCCCCAGCAGCGCCATCGCCGCCACGCCACGCTCGTGCGCGTGCTCTGAATCCATCTTGAACAACACCGGGCGGACAACCTTCTCGTAGAGAAAATTCATTTGGGCCGGACCCTGGGTTTTCGTCCCGCAAAAATCAAGCGCCCGCCCGCGCATCTTCGCCCGCTTTTCGTCCTCATTTCCGCTGCCGTTTTTGTGCTTGTTATTCACTTCCCCCCTCCCACCCTGCGCCTGTTTTTTAAGGTCTGGCGCGCAGGCAAACGTGTGGAGCCGCGAAAGTTTTAAGAATTTCACTTTCCCGGTTTGACTCTGCTAAAGCCCGGGCCTTTTGCTCCGAAAAGTTTCCTAAGCAACATGGCCAAATCCTCCACAACTCTCGACTGGTGCAGCGTTCGTCTCGGCGAAGACCACAACTGGTGGGTCACCGAAGTCAGCGACTCCGTTCGCTGGGACGCCGATGGCCTCAGCATCATCGACCCGCGCCAGGTCGCCCACCTGCTCGAACTCGTGGAGCCCCTCCGTGATTACGGCTTCGACCAGGACATCCTCGACGCCGCCTTCATCGCCTTCCGCATCGAGAAAGACCTCGGCGACGGCAAAGTCCGCCTCAAGCGCGTCAAAGACTCCATCGTCGAGTCCGACGACAAACTCTTCGCCCTCGCCGACATCCTCGACGAAGAAAACGGGCCCTACGCCGACCTCCTCGACCATCTTACCCGCTGCCGCGTGAAGATGCTCAACGACCTCTTTAACTTCGAATCCAAACTCACGGTGGACGAAGTCGAAGACGAAATCCGCGAAGACCAGAACACCAATTTCATCGAGGGCAAAGCCGTCCACACCTTTGAAGAAGTCACCGACATCCTCGAATACACCCCCGCCGGCTGGGACGTTGACGAAGAGACCACCGAAAAAGCCTCGTCCGACGACGACGAGGCCGACGACGCCGACCTCCCCGAGCTCGACGCCGAAGAAGAAGAAAAGCTCAAGAACGACCAATCCCTCAAATGGGATGAGGACGACGAAGACGCCGACAAAGACGACGATAAGAAAGACGGCGACGACGATGATGACGAAGACGACGATTCGGACGACGAAGACGATGATGATGACGACTCCGACGACGACGAAGACGAGAAGCCCAAGCGCTCCACCAAGAGCAAAAAACGCTGACGTTGCCTTCACCCGGGGTTTGGCCCACTGAACCTCGCATCATGCTTATCGCTTCCCGGCTGCGCCTCCCCGCGCTCTTGTTGATCGCCGCCTGCGCCTTACTCGCAGGCTGCGAAACGACACCCGCCAACACCGCCGGAAACCTGAAGCTCCCCGACACCGCCGCGATCGCGTCCCTGCGCCCCGGTGACAGCCTCGTGATCACACTCCAAGGCGTCCCAGACCCCAGCAGCAACCCCGTGCAGATCGACGACCAGGGCCTCGTCACTCTCCCTTTCATCGGCGCCGTGTCCACGACCGGAACGACCACCGCCACCCTCTCGCAACGCATCCGTGAGACCTACCTCACGAAAAAAATCTACACCACGGTCGATGTCTCCGTCGCCGTGACCGAGCGCTACATCTACGTCGGCGGCGAAGTCATCCGCCCCGGCCGCATCATCTGGACCCCCGACCTCACCGTCACCAAAGCCATCCAAGCCGCCGGCGGCTTCAGCCTCTACGCCAAAGAAAACCGCCTCAGCCTCGTCCGCGACCGCGTCGCCCATCCCGTCAACGCAACTGCCGCGGAAAAAAATCCCGCCGAGGATCCGCGCCTGATGCCCGGCGACTCCATACAGGTCCCGAAGTCCGCCTTCTGAGGTCGAGCGCGCCTCCGAATTTTTGGTCTGCGATGCTCCGGCTGCCTCTCAGCCCAGCACCTTCCGCATCTTGAATCGCTCGAACGTCACTCCGAGCCGCACCGACTGCTCGACTTCCGTCACCGCAAATCCCTGCCGCTCGAAAAACAGACGGCTGATCCGGCTCGCCTCGGTCCGCAATTCCTTCGCTCCCGCCGCCCTCGCCCGCATTTCCATCTCCGCATAAATCGCCGACGCCAGCCCGCGCCGTGCAAAGGCACCTTGGCAGTAGAGAAACGCCACGTGATCCACCGGCTCCAGCTGCCCAAAAGCCACAACCGCTCCGCCCACCTCCGCCACGATCACGCCACCTCGAGCCAGTCGTTCTTCGAAATCTCCACCGCTCGCCGGATAAGACGCCCACATCCGCACCTGCTCTTCGCTATACGCCGATCTGGCCAACGTCTCCACCGCATCGCGGTAAACCTCCGCTACCGTCCGATAGTCATCACCCACATAACTCCGAAGAGAAAACGTCGCTTTTATCACTTCGATTCAGATCAACCGCGATCACTTCGCCTCTTTGCGTCTTCGCGATTCAACTCCGAGTTCACTTCCCCAACTCCGCCGCCATCTCCTTCGCGAAGTACGTCAAAATCATATCCGCCCCCGCACGCTTGATCGCGAGCAACGACTCATGCCGCACCCGCGCCAGATCGAGCCAGCCCAGCTGCGCCGCCGCCTGGATCTGCGCGTACTCACCAGAAACCTGATACGCCGCGAGTGGTTTCTTCGTCGCCTCGCGCACCTCGCGGATGATGTCCAGATAAGCGCCCGCCGGTTTCACCATCAACACATCAGCGCCTTCCGCTTCATCGAGCAACGCCTCGACAACCGCCTCGCGCCGATTCGCCGGATTCAGCTGATAAGTCCGTTTATCCAGCGCGTGTGTCCCCGCCGCCTTCGCACTACCGACCGCATCGCGGAACGGCCCGTAATAAGCCGAGGCGAACTTCGACGAGTAAGCCATGATCGCCGTGTTCGTGAAACCCGCCGCATCCAGCCCGGCACGAATCGCGCCGATGCGCCCGTCCATCATGTCCGACGGCGCCACGAAATCCACACCCGCCCGCGCATGAAGCACCGCCATCTTCACCAGTACCGCCACCGTCGCATCGTTCGCCACGTCTTTCCCTTCCGCCGTCAGCAAACCGTCGTGACCGTGCGTCGTGTACGGATCGAGCGCGATGTCCGTCATCACGACGAGTTCCGGCAGCGCCTTCTTCACCGCGCGCACCGCGCGCAAAATCAACGCGTCCTCATGCAACGCCGCCGACCCGCTGTCGTCCTTGTAGTTGGCATCCAACTTCGGAAACAACGCCACCGCCGGCACCCCGAGCTTCGCCAGCGCGCGGCATTCCTTCACCAGATCGACGATGTTGAGCCGCGACACACCCGGCATCGACCCGATCGGCTCCGGGGCCCCTTTGCCGTCCACGACAAACAGCGGCGCGATAAAATCCGCCGGCCGCAGCACAGTCTCCTCAACCAGAGCGCGCACAGAAGCATTGCGACGCAAACGACGGGGACGAACGGCAAGATCGAGTTTGAAGGAGTCGGCCATGGCGAAAAGTGGCCGCCACCCAACACCCTCCCGCGGCTCCCGCCAAATTGTTTTTAATGCGCTCCCCTTCTCCGCTACCTGGGAGCGCCGGTCGGCTTTCCATCTCAGCGTCTCCAATCCTGTTCATCCTCTTAATCCTGTCCAAACTCCGTCCATCCCACCCTCTTCACCCGCGCGCTTGAGCCTTTCCTCCTCCGCGCTTTTCGTTCTGCTTCGTCCCTCCGCTCATGCCGATCACGCTCCACGACTCGCTGACCCGCCAGCCCAAGGTTCTCGCCCCCTCGCACGCCGACGGCGTCTTCCGCTTCTATAACTGCGGCCCGACTGTCTACGCCCCCGCCCACATCGGCAATTTCCGCACCTTCGTCGTCAACGACGTCCTCCGCCGCCTCCTCGAACTCGAGTTCGGCCCCGATAAAGTGAAACACGTCCGCAACCTCACCGACGTCGACGACAAGACCATCCGCCGCGCCCGCGAAGAAAACCGCCCGCTCGCCGAAGTCACCAAACAGTGGACCGACAAATTCCACGCCGACTGCGACGCCCTCAACTGCCTCCGCCCCCACGTCGAACCCGCCGCCACCGACCCGCGCTACATGCGCGAGCAGGTAAACATGATCGAGGTCTTGATGGAGAAAGGAAACGCCTACCGCGCCGCCGACGGCTCCGTGTATTTCAAAGTGTCCTCATTCGAGGGCTACGGCGCGCTCTCCCGCGTCAAGGAGCGCGAACTCCAGCTCGGCTCCGCCCTCGCCGGAAAATCGCAGGCCGCCGACGCCGACGAAAAAGAAGACATGTCCGACTTCGCGCTCTGGAAAGCCTGGAAAGCCGAAGACGGCCCCAACAAATGGCCCGGCCCGCGCGGCGCCAGCGAAGGCCGCCCCGGCTGGCACATCGAGTGCAGCGCCATGAGCAAAGCCATCCTCGGCGACACCATCGACCTCCACACCGGCGGCGTCGACCTGCTCTTCCCCCACCACGAAAACGAAATCGCCCAAAGCCAGTGCTGCAACGGCACGACCTTCGCGAACCACTGGTACCACAGCGAACACCTCCTCGTTGACGGCAAGAAGATGAGCAAATCGCTCGGCAACCTCTACACCCTCGACGACCTCAAAGCCAAAGGCGTGAGCCCCATGGCCCTCCGCTACGCCCTCCTCGCCGGCCACCCGCGCAAACAACTCAACTTCACCCTCGATCAACTCCACGCCGCCGAAAGCGCTCTAACAAGATTAGGTAAGTTTCGTTCAGTTCTTTCGCGAGCAGCTCGCGACGCCACTCCTCAACCCGTACCCAACGATTTCGGTTTTGTACTAGATGCGCTCAGAGACGACTTAAACACACCTTCAGCGTTGGGCGTTCTATTCAAAATCATCAATGATGGTGCCGATCTTGAAGCGGCGCATGCAGCATCCTACCTGCAATCATTCGATCTAATTTTAAGAGTGCTAGGGTTGTCTTTGCTGGAAGGTAACGCCGTTCCAGCCTCGGCATACGGAGCATCATTTTCGGCTTCTTACGCCAATGCCACAGCAGTGAAAGCCGCAGCCCCCGCCGAAGTCACCGCCCTCGCCGAAAAACGCTGGGCCGCCAAAGCCGCCAAAGACTTCAAAGCCGCCGACGCCCTCCGCGCCGAAATCACCGCCACCGGCTGGACCATGCTCGACCGCAAAGACGGCTACTCGCTCGAGCCTGTGAAAAAATAACGGAATTCACCCGAGCCAATCCCGCCACCGCCAATAAACGGTAGCGACAGGTCGTATGAGGCAGTTTCCCGTATAAAACACGGGGTTCTTCGAGACTCTCAAGCGCCCGATTGAAGCTTCCACTTGATCTCCAGTCCAGACACTGAGCGGCCCTGCTTCATGGTAGCTGCATATACTTGCGGCCATCCGCGTCGGCCCTTTTCGCGAATTTCATTTATTTGTTCCGGTGTACGCTTCGATACAATAGCCTTCACTGGAGATGCATCGCTAACAGTGTCGGGATACAAAATCGTCCACCACCAGACAAACGATGCCTCTAAATCGGTCGGCTCAAGTCCAAGATCTTTAATGCCGAAAACCGTCGCAAACAACCAATGCTCGGCGAGTCTCGGCTCAAAATCTAACACTGCATCTGGATCTCCCTTTCGATCCGCGTGCTTGGTAAAGCTGTATGGCTTCCTTAAAAATGTGGCTACGCTGTTCCTGTGCTCTGGTTTGATTACTTCACTGCCGAAGAAAACAGAGGTTTTTCCAGCATGCTCCAACAGATCATGGACAACTTGATGAGCAGCGCTGGCAAGGACGTACACAATGAGCGGATCGCCATGCTCGAAATATAGTTCAAGGGCATGCTTAAGCTGACGTCTGGCGGCTTCGATCTTAGTAATTTTTTCCGGCGTAGAACTCATTCTTCAACAGTAGTCTTTTTGACTGCAGTCGCCAAGCTGATGCGGGGTCATAGTCTATGACTTTTCGGTTAGCATCACTGTTAGCTATCAACTTCAGCTCGTTGCCGAATTCCCTCCGATTTCACGATGACTTCATGCCGACTTCATCTACTCGAGCGAACCTGAGCCATGACATCCTCACCTCGTCAAACCAACGTCGCCGGCTCCGGCCTTTCAGCCCAAGCCTTGAAGCGGATCAAGCTCACCGCCTTTTCCGTCTGCCTGCTCATGATAGCTGGTATCGTCGGCTTGATGATCCTCGCCTCTCGAAAAGACGAAGACATCGCCGGCATCGTCGCACCTGCTTTGTTAGTGGTGATTGTTTCCGGCATCACTGCCGTCGTGGCAGCCATCGCACAAAAACGCGCAGCGAAAAATCACTAGAGCCCTTCAAACTAAACGATGGCATCCGTTGGAGGGACGACCTCCGTGTCGTCCATGGCCGGCACAAAACCGACCTCCTCACCCGATTCAGAGTGCGACTTCTAGCGAGCGACTACTCTTCGCCCACTAACTGCACCGCGTCGACCTCCTGCCAGCTTGCGACGGCGTCGATATCGAGCGTCACGCGCACAGTGGCGACGCGATAAGCCGTGCGTGGCACGCGCACGCTGAACCACGCGATCGCATTGAGCGCACCCGGCGGACGCGCCGGGTCGATACCGCTCCACCAGAGATGCGTGCCGCCATCCGTATCGATCGCTTCTATCTTCACGACGGCACCGGGATTGTAGCTCTGCCGCACACGAACCTCAGTGGCGTGCACCGGCTTCGAATAGGTGAGTTCGATCCACTGCAACCCTTTCGCCGAGCTGCCCGGGCACCACGCCGACGTATTGTCGCCGCCCTCAGCCACGTTCGGAGCACCCATGGCCTGCATAGCCGCATAACCCGGCGAGCCATATTCAGAACTCGCTTTCGCCCCCGTCGCCCATTGGCCGCGAGACTCTGAACGAATGGATGCCTCCGCCAGATCCGCGGGCGGAACGATGACGCCGGTTTCCACGGAGGCGTACGAAGCAAGCTCAGCCTTCGCTGCCTGCGGGGTGGTCGAAGCAATCACAGATGATGGAGCTGTCGGTGCGTTTCCGACACTCACGGGTTTAGAAGCGGTTGAACCCGGAACCGTGATTTTTTCTGCCGTTGAACTCGCGCTGTTCGTGACCGCAGTCGGAGCAGGCGACGTCGCGTTTGCTGCAGATGCCGCAGTTGGCGCGACTGCTGGTGAGATCGCAGAAGCCGTCGCCAATTCCCGAGACCGAAACACCGACTCAGGCGGGCGCGACCAGGCAGGAATCGCGCTCGCGTCACCTCCACCCACAGCCGACGAAACAGTCGCGTCATCCGGCGCATCCAGGCGTCGGCGCAATTCATACAACGTCACTGACGGCTCCACACCCTCGATACTCGCAGCGAGCGCCTGCGCGCGAACCAGACACGCCTTTGCCGAAACGGGATCACTTGCACTCAGGCATAACAAACCGCGAAATGTCAGCAGATCGATATTGTCCGCATTCGCCGTCAGCACCGCATCCACGCGTAGCGCCGCAGCCTCAGGACGACCACCAAGCACATCATCGTACGCGAGCGCGAGCACGCGCTCCATGGGATCTTGCGCCGTCGCTGCGGGCAAAATTTCCAGTGCGAGCGGTTCAGGTGTAGGTGCACCGCTCCAGCGCACGCGCAGCGAATATTTCCCAGGAGCTAGTTTCTCCGTCGTAGCCGCCGGTATCCACCAAAGCCCGCTCACCGGATTTTCCGCGGTCGCGGTGATCTGTTTTTGTCCACCGGCGCCGTTTGCCTGCGCGGCGACTGCGCTGCCTCCAGCATCAGGCGAAAGCTCAACTGACACATCCCTCCGCCAATCGTCGCCGCGCGCCACAATAGAGACAGGCTCGTTGCTGTTTTCCGCCGGTGCGATTTCGACACCGATGCGAAGCGGCTGGCCTGCGATCACTTGTGCGCGTCCGGCGCCGATTAGCCACGCGTTGATTTGCGCCGTTCCAGCACGCGCAGTCGTCATGCCCGCCGCTATGACAGCGAGTCCGATCAGCAAAAGACGTTGGAAGCGCGCGGTCATCAGTGTGGAGGGATGGCGTCGTTGGGGCAGACCTGCGACAGGCAGTTTCCGTTGCCGCCCGAAGCGTCGCCGAAACGCGGTTGCGGTTGATGACCCGCGTCGTTCGCACCGGTGCCAACAGGGCTCTGGCAAAGCAGATTGCCCACGTGATTCTGGCCACCGCGCACCACATAATACGTGTCGGTCTTGCCCGCGACCGGATAAGCGTTCGCGAAATAGTACCGCATCAGACACGACTCGTGACCGGAGTCCGCCTGCCCGAGTTTGCCGATCGTCACAGAGCGCGAGAATCCGGGAAATTTTCCTTTTTCGCGGAATGCCTCGAACCCGGCTTCGGTCATGCCACGAGCCACATCGTCATAAACCGCCGACTCGCGCCAATACTCCGCCGACTTTCCATAATGGGAAAAGCGCGAGGCGCGTTCTCCTGCATCAGCCGACGGCGGATGAGCCGCGCGGTGCGCACGTTCCGCGGCCAAGGCGCGTTCAAACGCCGGAGCCATCTCCTCGGCGATATCCCGTCCGGTGTCTTCCCAGAGCAGCGTGATCGTGCGGCCACGATCGAGACTGTAAGGCTTGCCGCTAGAGGGCAGGCGCAGATCGAAATCGGAGATGAAAGGCGAACGCGTGCAAAAGCGCACATGGTGCGTCGGGTTGTTGGGATCGCTCGCCGCCTGAAAATAGAACTCGTTCACATCCTCGCCTTCACCGTGATGCTCGACGCCGACCGCGTGGAGCAGTTCATGAGCGATACCACGCGCGTAGGCCTGCCGCGCATCGGCGTCGCTGAGATTGTACCGGCCCACGCTGCGGCCCGCGGAAAAAATTCCGTCCGTCACGCCGGGCATCTCGACCGTGATGTTCTGAACGTCTTTCGGCCGCCAGCGCTGTCCCGCACCGACACCCTTAATCGCGTGCGTGCGCCCGCCCGAGCTGCCCGTGCCCTCGGCGTTAAACATCACCACGCAGTGCTGATCGACACGATGCGGAGCGTCGCGGTGATTCAGGTTCATCACGCGCGACAGATTGAATTCCTGATCCGTCTGCCGGTGCTGCACGCGAATCTGCGTCACGCTGCTAAATAGCGCGATTCCCGCCTCCGCCGGACGACCGATGTAGTTGCGCACAAAAAAATCCTTCCGCTTCGGATCGCCTTCGTAGTGTTTCCCACCGATCGCCCAGCCTCGATATTCTTCGTAAAGCGTGAAGCCGTCGCCATTCAGCGGCTGGCCCGCGACTTTCTCTTCGTCGTCGCCGGCAGAGAGCGCTTTAACGCCGTGCGCGTCACGCCAGCTCTGCGCCACCCAGTCACCCGCTGCGCGTTTCGGTAGACGCACGGCAGGATCGGCTGCGCCCTTCAACTTGCCGATGAGTTCACGCCCGTCCTCGAGTTCGCACACGACGAGCAACTCACTGCGTCCGCCAAAATCATACGACTCCACCGCGATGTCCGCATACGGACTGCCTTTGTCGTCGCGCGGCGGATTTTTCAGCTCTCCCTTTTGTCCTTGGTCGCTAATCTTCGCGCCGACGCCGGTGAACGGTTGCGCCGTTCGAAAACCTGGAGCCGCCGTCAGCTTCAAATCGTACTCGCTGTCCCTCGCGCCCACAGGCCAGTTCAGGCAGACGCCCGGCTCGCGTGAGGTGCCGACCAGCTCGAAGCGAAATTTCTTCACGTCGGGAATCGATTTTCCCGAGCCGCTCTTGCGCACAAGCCGCGCGCGAAACGCGAGCCCGTTGCCCGATTTGTCCGTCTGCGCGATCGATCCTTCCGGCCGCCACGTGTCGTAACCCGACGCCTCGATCTCAACCTCCAGATCGTCGTAAACTGGATACATGATCACCTGGGTCTTCGATCGCGATGCCGCCCTGCCCCAAGCGTAGCCGCCCTTTTGCTCGTAGTTATAGACGACCACGCCGGGACCGCCGCGGAAGGGCCCCCAAATGCCTGGTTCGTCGCTCAAGGTTCCCCAGGTGATCGGATGGAAAGTCGTGGCCCGGTCGATCGTCGTATAGCGCGTCTCGTATTTGCTGCTGCTGAGATTCACCTCGCCGACGGCGCGGCCGGTGATGCGCGTCTGCACGTAGTCTTTTTCTTCGATGATCCCCGAGTGGAGAAACGCGTGCGACTTATCGATCCAGAGAGTCAGTTCGATCCCTCTCATCGGCCAGGTGCCGGAGACGTCCATTCCTTCTTCGCTGCCAAAGCCTCGCGGATTCCAAGTCGAGTCGCGATACCTCAACGATCCGGCGGCTTTCCCATCGCCCTTCCAGACGATCACCCCGCGCTCGGGAAATGATCCTTCGCGATCCGCCTCCAACCGAAAGGTCCCAGAGGTCGCACCTTCCTGCGTGTAGGTGTATTTATTCCAATCGCCGCCGCTCTCCACGCCGTAGGATTCGTAAGTGAAACGCCCTTCCCACGACGCTATTCCGGCGAACTTCCGCGACAGCTCCTGCTGTGCGGGACTCAGCGTACTTTTTTCCTCATCGTCTTCGGCTCGAAGCTCCGTCGAAGACAGCAGCGCCGCCGTCATCAGCATCCAAAAGGTCGCAGCCAATCGCCAGTCCCGCGTACGTCCTTCAAACGTCCGGTCCTGCCGATCATGTGTTGGCAGCAACCTACGCAGACTCAGCATCGCGCGAGCATCCGATCCGCGTTTTCGACGACAAGCCGGAAGTGGTCAATCGAACTGCTCAAGAAGTCAGTCAACCTCAGCTGGACCTGCCCTTCCTCGCCTAAAATGCCGTCTTTACGTCTTGGCCTCCCCGCGATTCTCCCCTCTGTTCTTCTCTCCGGCCCTGCAACCGTACGCAGGACCACAACCAACTCCTCCCATGTCGATGACTCCGCTCGAAGAACTCCGCCACTCCGGTTCGCACATCCTCGCGACCGCCGTCCTTCGCCTCTTTCCAGACGCGAAACTAGACATCGGACCTCCGACCGACACCGGTTTCTACTACGACATCGACCTCGAGCACAAATTCACGGCCGACGACCTCATCAAGCTAGAAGCCGAAATGAAAAAAATCGCCGAGGAAAATCAGCCGTTCCTCCGCAAGGAAGTTTCCCGCGAAGAAGCCATCGAGATCATCAAGTCCCGCGGCCAGGAACGCTACAAACTCGGCCGTCTCGCCGACATTCCCGAAGGCGAAAAAATCTCCTTCTACCAGAACGGCGAGTTCATGGACCTCTGCGCCGGCACGCACCTCCGCTACACGGCGAAATTCAAAGCCTTCAAACTCCTCTCCATCGCGGGCGCCTATCACCGCGGCGACGAGAAAAACAAACAGCTCCAGCGCATCTACGGCACCGCGTTTCCGACCAAGGAAGAACTCGCGCAATACCTCGAGCGCCAGGAACAGGCCAAGGCCCGCGACCACCGCAAACTCGGCCGCGAGCTGAAGCTCTTCCACATCGACGAAGACGTCGGCCAGGGCCTCATCCTCTGGACGCCCAACGGCTCCATCATCCGCCAGGAGTTGCAGGACTTCATCGGCGGCGAGCTCCGCAAACAGGGTTACTCCCAAGTCTTCACGCCGCACATCGGCAAACTCTCGCTCTACAAAACCTCGGGCCACTTCCCCTACTACAAGGAGTCGCAGTTCCCCGCGTTCGCCGAGCCCGACGCCCTCGCAAAAATGTCGGCCGACGGCTGCGGCTGCGCCGAACTCACTGCGCGCCTCGAAGCCGTTTCCTCGCAATTCGCCGACCAGCTCAACACCCGCGTCGGCAAAGAAATGATCGGCCAGGATCGCGTGATGGACGCCACCAAGCTCCTCGACGGCTTCATGCTGAAGCCGATGAACTGCCCGCATCACATCAAGATCTTCGCGTCGCAGCCGCACAGCTACCGCGATCTCCCCGTCCGCCTCGCTGAGTTCGGCACCGTTTACCGCTGGGAACAATCCGGCGAGCTCAACGGCATGACCCGCGTCCGCGGCTTCACGCAGGACGACGCCCACCTCTTCTGCACCGAGGAACAAGTCTCCGCCGAAATTCAAGGCTGTCTCTCGCTCGTGAAAACCGTCCTCACCACGCTCGGCATGGCCGACTACCGCGTGCGCGTCGGCCTGCGCGATCCAGATTCCAACAAATACACCGGCACCGCCGAAAACTGGGACAAAGCCGAGAACGCCTGCCGCGAAGCCGCGAAAACCCTCGGCGTTCCTTTCACCGAAGAGCCCGGCGAAGCCGCGTTTTACGGCCCGAAGATCGACTTCGTCATCAAAGACGTCATCGGCCGTGAATGGCAGCTCGGCACCGTACAGGTCGACTACAACCTCCCCGTCCGCTTCGACCTCTCCTACATCGGCGCCGACAACACCGCGCACCGCCCCGTGATGATCCACCGCGCGCCCTTCGGCTCGATGGAGCGTTTCTGCGGCGTCTTGATCGAGCACTTCAACGGCGACTTCCCCGTCTGGCTCGCGCCCGAGCAAATCCGCCTCGTGCCGATCAGCGAGAAAGTCATCGACTACGGCCGCGACCTCCTCGCCCAACTCCGCGCCGCCGGTCTCCGCGCCACGCTCGACGAACACAGCGACAAACTCGGCGCCAAAATCCGCCGCGGCGAAATCGACAAGGTTCCGTACACGCTCGTCCTCGGCCAGAAAGAAGCCGAAGTGAAATCCGTGAGCGTCCGCAGCCGCGCGAAAGGCGACGAAGGCGTCATGCCCTTCGCCGACTATCTCGAACGCGTGAAACAGGAAGTCGCCACCCGCGCCCTCCCCGTGAAGAAGCCCGCGGCTCCAGCAACGTTGGCCACTCCGGCCAAGCCGTAAGCGCCCGCGCATCGCTTCCCTCTCTCAAGGTCGCCCGTTCACACGGGCGGCCTTTTTATTTTCAAACTCAGATAATAGAACCACAGAACCACAGAGACACAGAGGGCACAGAGAAAGACCGAATGCTTCACTCCGTCTCTATTCTCTGTGCCCTCTGTGTCTCTGTGCTTAAAAATTCAGATTTTTCGAATTTCTAAAACCTCCCGCACACCGCCTTCGCCCATGCGCCAGCGTACATTCCAGCCCGCAATCGCCAGACCATAATCCCGGGGCTGCTTTTCCAAATCGACATAAGCAGGCGCGAGTTCGAGTCGCAGCACCTCCCGAAGTAATTGCGTCGTCTCTTCTCCCAACAGCTCCGCGAATTCCGCCGCGATGATCACCTGCGTCGCTTCACTGATCGGCGGCGGTGAGTTCGCCCAATCCGCCCGCGCCTCCGGCAACGCCTCACACCACGGCAGATACGGCTTCACGTCATACACCGGCGTCCCGTCCACGCAGTCGATCCCGGCCACGCGCAGCACACCCGGCTCGATCGCTACGATTTTCACCAGCGAAAGCCCGAGCCCGTTCGGCCGGTTCGGTGCCCGGGAAGCAAATACGCCGACTTTCTCATTCCCACCCAATCTCGGCGGGCGTACGACCGCGCTGCCACTCCACGGAGGATTTTTGTGAAACCCGGTGACCAACCACACATGCGAAAACGCCTCCAGCCCGCGCATGAATTCCGGCGCGGCAAACTCCGGCAAAAACTCCACGCGCCCTTCCGCCGCCGGCACCAACCCGCTCTGCCTCGGCACGCCAAACTTCTCCGCAAACGGAGTCCGTACAAACGCGACTGGACGAAGAAGGGTTTCGAGGGCTGCGGCCATGCGGTTACTTTTCCAGCCACCGGGAAACCACGTCGATGTGATTCTCAACGCCACAATCAAACGCCTTCAATCACCCAGCCATCCGCCGACAAAAAGGCCGGTCCCTTTCGGAACCGGCCGGCCGCGTGTGCGGAGTCGAAATGATTCAATCCAGACTTAGACCGCCGCGTCGCCGCGCTCGTCGGTGCGAATGCGGATGGCTTCCTCGATCGGAACCACGAAGACCTTGCCGTCACCGATCTTGCCGGTCTTGGCCGCCTTCACGATCGCATCGATGGTCTTCGGCACGAGGTCGTCAGCGACGACGATCTCGAGCTTCACCTTCGGAAGAAAGTCCACCGTGTACTCGCTGCCGCGGTAAATTTCGGTGTGGCCCTTCTGGCGGCCGAAGCCCTTGACCTCGGTTACCGTCATGCCTTCGACGCCGATTTCGGAGAGAGCGGTTTTCACCTCTTCGAGTTTGAACGGCTTGATCACTGCAATGATGAGTTTCATGTGAATTGGTTTCTAGAATACGGTTAGTTGACGTAACCCTCTTCGCCGTGCTCGTTGATGTCGAGCCCCTGGCGTTCGGTTTCAGGCGAAGGACGCAGGCCGATGACGGCTTTGACGATGAAGGCGATGATCGCCGTGGCGACCACACTCCAGACGATCGTCAGGCCGATCGCCTTGAACTGGGACATCAGGAGACCTTCCTTGAGAGGACCGACCACCGAGTTGATTTTTTCGTCGGCAAACACGCCGGTGAGGATTGCACCGAGGGTGCCGCCCACGCCGTGGACGCCGAACGTGTCGAGCGCGTCGTCGTAACCGAGCTTATTCTTCAAGTAAGCGACTGCGAGATACGGGATGATACCGGCAAGCACGCCGATGATGACCGCGGAGGAGACACTCACAAAACCAGCGCAAGGAGTGATCACCACCAGACCGGCGACGATACCCGAGCAAAAACCGAGAACCGACGCATGACCACGAGTGATCCATTCAGTCATGGCCCAGACAAAGCCACCGACAGCGGCGGCAATCGTCGTGGTGGCGAATGCGTTCGATGCGATCGCGTCAGCGCCGAGCGCGGAACCGGCGTTAAAGCCGTACCACCCCACCCAGAGCATGCCGGTGCCGACCATACAGAGCACCATCGAGTGCGGCGCCATCTTCTCTTTGCCGTAGCCGATACGTGGCCCAAGGATGATACAGAGAACAAGCGCAGACCAGCCGGAGGTCATGTGGACCACCGTGCCACCAGCGAAGTCGATCGCCTTGATCGTGGCGTTCGCATTGAGGATGCCGCTCATGAATCCAGTCGTGGACCAGACCATGTGGGCGAAGGGGAAATAAACCACGAACATCCAGATCGCGACGAATGCGAGTACCGCGAGGAACTTCATGCGCTCGGCGATCGCGCCGACGATCAGCGCCGGCGTGATGATGGCGAACGAGAGCTGGAACATCGCCCACATCGTATCGCTGATCCACCAGTAACCCGCGCCGGTCGCGCCAGGGTTCACGCCGTTCAGGAAAGCGTACGCGCCATCACCGATGAACGCGTTGCCGGCGCCGAACGCCAGGCTGTAACCGATCGCCCACCACAAGATGGTGACGAGCCCCGCGATGCCCATGCACTGCGCGAGCACGGAGAGGACGTTCTTCTTGCGAACCAGACCGCCGTAGAAAAGAGCGAGGCCGGGCATCGTCATGAAGATGACCAGCGCCGTGCTCACCATCTGCCACGCGTTGTGGCCGGGGCCCGGGCCAGGGATCTTAGAGGCCACGTCGGGCGTGCGGGCCGCGTTGTTAAAGTAGGCTTCGATGTCAGCGACGCGCTGTTCGAGCGTCGGTTCAGGCAGTGCCGCAGGGGCGGCGGCCGGTTCGGTTTGGGCCCAGGCGCTCACTGCGGTGAAACACGCAAGAAAGAGCCAGGCGGCTAGACGGGTAGGTTTAAGCAAGGATCGAATCATGACGGAAACGATTTTAGCAGCATTGATGCCATGAGGTATTTTCATGCTAGTTTGTGCGAAAATTTCGTTACGGGCACGTCCGTCCCCTCAAACACACTGCCTGGCATCCCTCTCCTACGCGCCCCCCAGCCATGCTACCTCAATAAAAAGCCGGCCCCATGGACAGGAGCCGGCTTTGCGAAAACGGAGCCGTGAGGATTATTAAATCCGGCTCAGACCGCCGAGTCGCCACGCTCGTCGGTGCGGATGCGCACCGCTTCTTCGAGAGCAACCACGAAGACTTTGCCGTCTCCGATTTTGCCCGTCTTAGCGGACTTCACGATCGTGTCCACAGTCTTGGCCACGATGTCGTCGTTGACGACGATCTCGAGTTTCACCTTGGGAAGAAAATCCACGGTGTACTCGCTGCCACGGTAAATCTCGGTGTGGCCCTTCTGGCGGCCAAAGCCTTTGACCTCGGTGACGGTCATGCCCTCGATGCCGATCTCGGCGAGCGCTTCCTTCACTTCCTCGAGTTTGAACGGCTTGATAATGGCGATGATGAGTTTCATGCGGAGATAATTTTGAGGGTTCGTAGAGTGATTATATTTCCCAGAAGGCCGGTGCAAGTCTGCTGACGGGCACCGGCCTCACGAGTAGAGTTTGGCAATAGTTCGAGTAGGGAAGTTATTTGTGAGCGGGCGTGAAGTCGGGATACGCCTCGTTGCCATGCTCGCCGACATCGAGACCCTCGATCTCCTCTTCGGCGCTGACCCGCAGACCCATGACGATCTTGATCACGTAGAAGGACACGAAACAGAAGATAAACGTGAACGCCCCGATGGCGACGATACCCTTAAGCTGCGACATCAGCTGGGCACCGCCAGCGAGCTTTCCAAAGAGACCGACTGCCAGTGTGCCCCAGATGCCGTTCACCAGATGGACCGACGTGGCACCGACAGGATCGTCGAGCTTGATTTTGTCGAAGAAGAAAACCGAGAACACCACGAGTATGCCACCGATCAACCCGATGATGATCGCTTCATTCGGCCCCATTTGATCGGCACCGGCGGTGATGGCCACCAGACCGGCGAGGATGCCGTTAAGCGCCATGGAAACGTCAGGCTTTTTCTGGAGCAACCACGACGTCAGCGTCGATGACACACCACCAGCTGCCGCAGCCAGCGAGGTCGTCACCAGCACCAGCGAAACTGCGCCAGGGTTCGCGGACAGCACCGAGCCACCATTAAAGCCGAACCAGCCCAGCCAGAGGATGAACACACCGATCGTCGCGAGCGGGATCGAGTGACCGAGGATCGGAAGCACTTTGCCCTCTTTGTTATATTTGCCGATGCGCGGCCCGAGGATGATGATGCCCGCCAGCGCACCCCAGCCACCCACCGAGTGTACTAGAGTCGAACCTGCGAAATCGTAGAACGGCGTCGCCATCGTGTTCAGCCAGCCGTTGCCCCATTTCCACATGCCCGTGATCGGATAGGAAATCGTCACGATCAAAACCGTGAACACCATGAACGAGCTCAGCTTGATACGCTCGGCCACCGCGCCAGAAACGATCGTCGCCGCTGTCGCCGCAAACATCGCCTGGTAAAGGAAGTCCGTCCAGTACGTGTAACCGGCATTGTAAACATTAGTGAGACTCGCGACCTCGTCCGTGACGCCGATCCCGACCCCGGCAAAACCGAACCATTTCCCGGCATAATCAGCGCCTGGGTACATCAGATTAAAGCCGATAAACGCGTACGTCAGGATGCCGATGCACGGCACGATCGTATTTTTGAACATGATGTTGGCTGTGTTCTTCGAGCGCGTGAGCCCCGACTCTACACAGGCGAAGCCCAGGTTCATGAAAAAAACCAAGGACGCCGCCACCATCATCCACACGTTATTGACCGTGAAGAGCGTGTACTCTGGGGACGCCTGAAAGGCGGCCACATCGGCGTATTTGGGCGCATCTTGCGCGACGAGGGGTGCGACGACCGCAAGCGCCGCGAGTGCGCCTGCCATTTTGAGGAGCCCGGACGAGGGCTGGAACCTTAGCTTCATAGTATCTTTCAGGTGTTGTGGGTTGGCGTATGCGGAAGAAGCCGGGCGCTAATGCCGGGCGCGGACAAAAAGCACAGTGTATGCCAAAGGCAGGTCGTCCTTATAAACCTCCGATCAGCATTCTATTGGTTCGCCGGACTCTAAGCATAAGCGCTGCATCGGGACGTCGATTTGAACCCTGTCGTCACCATGCCTGCTCATCTAGCGGAAATCCCTCCCCTGCTCATCATTCCCTTCGGTCTGCTGCTGCTGCTGATCGCTGTCATGCCGCTCTCTCCGGACAGAGTGAAACACTGGTGGGAACATCGCTACGCTTACGTCGCAGTCGGCCTCGGTCTCCTTGTTGCCGCCTACTATGTTTTCAAAATCCCCGACGGCGGCCACACCGTGCTCCACACCCTTCACGAGTACATTTCATTCATCGCCTTGATCGGCTCCCTCTTTGTCGTTGCCGGCGGGATACATCTCAACGTCAAGGGCAGCGCCACTCCGCTCGAAAATGCCGTCTTCCTTTTCGCGGGCGCCATCCTCGCCAACTTTGTCGGTACCACCGGCGCTTCGATGGTTCTCATCCGTCCGTTCATCCGCATGAACAAGGTCCGGGTCAGCTCGTACCACATCGTTTTCTTCATCTTCATAGTCTCAAACGTTGGTGGCGCCCTCACGCCCATCGGTGACCCGCCGCTTTTTCTCGGTTATCTCAGAGGAGTTCCGTTCTTCTGGCTGCTCGAGCGCGCAGTGCTTCCCTGGCTCTTCACCGTCGGCGCGATTCTCGCCGCCTTTTTCGTCATCGACCGCCGCTGCTACAACAAAATCCCTCGCTCGCTTCAGACCCAGGCGGCCCAGCCCGAACAATGGCGTTTCGATGGCTCGATCAATGTTCTCTTCCTTGCCTTGATTATCGGCGCTGTATTCCTGCCCGAGCGCTGGTTTCTGCGTGAAATCGTCATGCTCGCCGCCGCCGTCGCCTCCTACCGTCTGACCCCTCGCCTCATTCACGAAGAAAACAAATTCACCTTCGGCCCGATTAAAGAGGTCGGCTTCCTGTTCATCGGCATTTTCATGACCATGATGCCGGCACTCGGCTACTTGGAACTCCACGGTGCGGGCTTCGGCATCACCCAGCCGCTGCACTACTACTTCGCCACAGGCTCTCTCTCCGCCGTCCTCGACAACGCCCCGACCTACCTGAACTTCCTTAAACTCGCTCAGGTCAGCACCGCCACCAGTGGAGTCGTGGATGACACCCCCGCCGCCATGCAGGCATTTCTAGCCGCACATCCGTCACTGGTTATCGCCGTCAGCCTTGGCGCGGTCTTCTTCGGCGCGATGACCTATATCGGCAACGGTCCAAACTTCATGGTCAAATCCATCGCCGAGTCAGCAGGCGTCAAAGTCCCATCCTTCTTCGGCTACATCCTCCGCTACAGCCTGCCCGTATTGCTGCCTATTCTGATCCTGACCGCGGCTATTTTCCTGCGATAACGCGAGTACGTCTGCCACGCTCAGCCGCGCGCTCGCCGCCGCCCGAGCTTTCGCGCCTTCCGCCAGAGAGCTCCCGTGTCCGGCCAGCTCCCGCGCGGACCGTAGCGCACCTTTTCCAGCTCCGCCCGCACCGCACGCAACTCCTCCGGCGCCCCTCCGCCCCCGTCGAGTCTGCGCAACCACCGGCCCGCCTCGCGCCGCACCGGATCGATCCCGCCCCCGCGCGCGCTCCGCCAGCTTAGCCACCACGCACGTACCTTCCGCCGCCAGGCCAGCCACAACACCCCCAGCCCGGCCCCAGCCCCCGCGATCCACCCAATGCGCCCGCCACTCCACGGCTGCATCAGCCAGCCCTTTATCCACGCGAGTGCCTGATCGGCGAATGCCTTCAAGTTTCTCCCGACGTCCTGTGCGCTTTCCTTCAGCGCCTCTCGCAACACCCGCTGATCCCCCTGGTCGAAGTTCACGATCCGCCGGTACCAGAACAACCGCAGCCGGTCCACCGTCGCCGCCCACCCACCATCTTCATCGCGCAAGCCCGCCGCTCCCATCAACGCCTCCAGCGCATCCACGCCACCATCGCCCCGCCCCGCCGCCGTCGTCGGGTCAACGCGCACCCAGCTCTCAGCCCCGTCAAAAATCTCGCACCACGCGTGCGCGTTCGAGTTGCGCACGATCAGGTAATCCTCGTTCCACGCCCCGCCCACGAAGCCCGCCACCACCCGCGCCGGATGCCCTGCCGCCCTCGCCAGCAACGTGAACGCCCCCGCGAACAACTCACAGTGTCCCGGCTCTTTCGATACGAGCCACCGTACCAGCGGATCGCCCGCGCCCGCCGGTATCTCCGGACTTAGCGAGTACGCATGACGTCCCCCCAGCCACGCCTGCGCCTTCTGCGAAAACTCGCCCGCCGACAGCTCCACGCCCCCCGTGATTTCCGCCACCACCTGCGCCAGCAACGTCTCATCCGCCTCGCTCAAGCTCAGCTCCATCATCGTCGGCCGGTTCGGCATCTTCGCCCGCCGCTCCTCGTCGCTCAACCGCAACCACCCCGCAAACTCCGGATCGCGCAGCGCCTCCCGCCCCGTCATCCCGCGCACCCGGTACGCCTTCATCGCCATCGGCTCCCGCGTCAGCTCGATCACCCGCAACCTCCGGCTCGCCCGCAGACTTTGCGGCTCCGTGAAACTCATCCGCTCAAATCCTCCCGTCAGCGGCAGATACCGCCCCACACCCGCCTCGACATAAAACGTCCACGCCACCGACCGCCTCGACGGCGGCTCTCCGCCCGAGATAGCCGGCACCGTCACCACCGGATCAAACGCCGCCGCCTTCAACCCCGCCGACAGCCGGAAACTCTGCTCGCGGTACTCGTCCATCACCACCATCCGCCAGTACAGCTGCTCAGGCAGCGACGCCCGGTCTCCCACCTCCACCCGCATAGCCACGCTTTCATCTTTCGAAATCTCCCCCACGTCCCCGAACCGCAGCGTATCCGTAAACCCCGAGTTCGACTTCCGCTTCATCATCCCCTCCAGAAAAAGACTGTTCCTCAACTCGAACCGCGGGATCGCCAGAAACAACAACCCCGACACCACCGCCACACCCACAAACAACACACCGCCAAAAACCAAAATTCTCCAGTCCGCCACCGCGCGCACTTTCTTAAACACCCTGCGCCACTCCACCCGTTCCGCCCACCCGGGCACCCGCCCCGCCTCGGCCGCCTTCACTCCCGCCGCCTCCGACAGCGTCATCGCCATCAACATCGCCAGCCCCAGCACCGTGAACGCCATGATCTGCGCCGCGAACCCCATCGACACAGTCAGCACACCCGCCACCACCACGAGAAACAACCCCAGCACCACCAGTTGCAACTCGTCGCGCCGTCTCCGGTAACTGATCGCCCGATACGTCAGCAGCAGCAGCGCCAGCCGCGTCATCACCGTCAGCACCTCGCCCTGCGCGTAGAAATCATACACGGCAAACGCCACGATCGCGGGAAACGCCAGCCGGTGAACCCACCCCGGCACCCGCCCCGGCAGCGCCGGTTTCCACAGCACGAGCAGCACCGCCGCCGTGCAGACGCCCAGCATCCACTCCGCCCCCACATCGAGAAACGCCACCGCCCACGCGCCCGTGAGTGCGGCGATTCCGCCGAGCATCCACCGCAGTTGCAGCAGTTCGTCGTGATTAAGCTGAGGCCGCTTTTTCTCCATCGACGTAGGCGGCCACCCCGCGCGCCCCCTCGGGCGCGAAGATCAGCACATTTTTCCGTTTCAATTTCATTTCCATCTTCACACCTGCGGAATCGCTCCGCGCCCCGCCGTTTTCCGACAATGGCCCCACCAGCGCCACCGCATCGAGAAACGCCTCCAGATCCGCCACCCGCCGCACCGCCATCGGCGCTTCATCGTTGATCGCCACCAGCAACAACCGGCCCGCGCGAAACAAATCCTCCGCGAGCGTCGCCGCCAGACCGCACAACAACTCGAACTGCTCCGCCCGCGTCCACACTTCCGCCGGCGTCCGCAGCCACAGCGAATACCCGTCCTCCCCGTCCGCCGCCCGCCGCGTCACCATCAACCGCCCCAGCCGCGCCGTCGCCTTCCAGTGAATCGCACGGTGCGAATCCCCCTGCGCGTATCGGCGTAGCGAATGCAACTCCGCCCCGCCCCCCGCCCGCGCCAGCGCCCGCCCCGGCTGCGCCCGCTCCCACAACGCCGCCGGAAACCGCCGGTACTCCACCGCCGCCGGCCACACGATCAGCTCCCGCGTCAGCCGCACCGGAAACGTCTTCCGTAAAAACCCAAAGGGAAACAGCGACCCCACCGCCTCCAGCGAAAGCACTTCCTTCCCGCGCCGCGCCGGCCGCACCGTCCAGTCCAGCCGTGCCTCCCCGCCCGCATCCAGCCGCTCGCGCAGATCCAGCCGCTCCGCTTTCGCGAGGCTCGTGCTCTTCAACTCAAACCACACGCCATACGTCGGCAGCACCCGCTTCGCATTGAGCAGTTCCAGCACCACCGGATGCGCCTGCCCCGCCCTCATCGGCGGCTCCGCCACCAGCCGCCACCTCACGCCCGACAGATTCAGCCACGATAACACGCCGCTCAGCACCAGACACGCCAGCAGCAGCGACAGCGTGATGAACAAAATATTATTCGCCGAATTATACGCCGCCAGCCCCACGCCCAGCGAAAGCGCCACCAGCACCGCCCCCGGCAGCGTCATCCGCACCCGCTGTCCACGCTGCGGATACACCAGTGCCCACACCAACCGGCGCCAAAACCGCCTGTGCCCGCTCACGGCACCCGACGGACCAGCAAATTCATTGGGCAGCGCGGCGCTCACAGCGGCGGCGGCAACGTCCCCAGAATCCGTTTCAACACCGCCGTCACCAACCGCCGCTCCTCCAGCGAATCCGACCCCGGCCGCACCAGCGCCAGCCGGTGAGCAAACACCGGCATCACCAGCTCCGTCACATCGTCCGGCAACACAAAATCCCGCCCGCGCAACAACGCCCGCGCCTGCGCCGCCCGCTTCAGCGCCAGCCCACCGCGCACACTGATCCCCGCCTTGAACTCCGCCTCCGTCCGTGTCGCCGCCACGATCTTCAACAAGAACTCCAGCACCGAGTCTTCCACAAACACCTGCGTCGATAGCCCCTGCAGCCTCAACAATTCATCGCGCGTGATCACCGGCGTCAGCTCGATCGCATCGTACGCCGTCCGCACTGAACGCAGGATCTCCAACTCGTCCGCGCTCTGCGGATACCCCATGTGCAGCCGCATGAGAAACCGGTCCATCTGGCTCTCCGGCAGCGGAAAAGTCCCTTCGTAATCCACCGGATTCTGCGTCGCGAAAACCATGAACGGCGCGCCCACCGCATGCGCCGCCCCATCCACGGTCACCCGCGCCCGATCCATCACCTCCAGTAACGCCGACTGCGTCTTCGGTGTCGCCCGGTTGATCTCATCCGCCAGCACCACGTTCGCGAACACCGGCCCCTTCTTGAAAACAAACTCCCGCACCGTCTCGTCGTAAATTGCCACGCCCGTCACATCCGTCGGCAGCAGATCGCTCGTAAACTGAATGCGCGAAAACGCCGAATCCATCGACCGCGCCAGCGCATACGCGAGCGTCGTCTTCCCCACGCCCGGCATGTCCTCGACCAGCGCATGACCGCCCGCCACGAGACACGTCAGCACCTGATCGATCACCTCGTCCTTACCCTTGATCGTCCGCCGCATATTCGCCCGCACACGATCCAGCGCCTGCTTGCCATCCGCGATCAACGTGCCCGAAACAAATTCACTCATGCGCGCAAGCTACGCAGCCTCCTCCACCCCGCAAACGGGATTTCCAAGGACAGTCGGCCACAACCTCCTTTCAAAAAAAATTCACCGCCACGCCTCAGCCCTCCCGCTGATTCCGCATCCATCTTTCCGTTCCGTATCTGTGCCCATCCGTGAAATCTGTGGTGAAGACTCCGTCTCTGACTTGAAAACCACGCCTGACGCACCGCCCGCCCGCATTCCTCAATCCTGTCCATCCTGAATCACATCCGAACTCAGTCTCCGACTCACCACACACGCCCTCCGCGTCTCCGCGGTAAATTCACCTCTTCGTTCCGACCTTAGCGTCTTCGCGTCTTTGCTATTAACCAACCCGTCATCCGCGATCTGCTCGTATCACGCTTTCGCTACTCGCCATCCGCCATTCACCGCTTGCGCCCGCCCAACCACGTTAGCACCTCCGCCAGCGTCCGTGTATTGAGCACATTCTCCTTCGTCAGCCACCCCTTGCGCGCCGCCACCACACCGTGATGCACGTACGTCAGCCCGCCCGTGTCATGCGCATCCGGATTGATCGCGCACATCAGCCCGCGCTCCGCACCGCGTCTCCACAAACGCCAGTCCATATCCAGCCGCCACGGATTCGCGTTCAACTCGATGACCACCTTGTTCGCGATCGCCGCATCGATGATCTTCGCCGCATTCACCCCGTAAGCTTCGCGCTGAAGTAACAAACGCCCCGTCAAATGCCCGAGCATCGACACATGCGGTGACTCGATCGCCTTGATGATCCGCGCCGTCATCACGTCCTCCGTCTGCGCGAACGCGTTGTGCACCGACGCCACCACATAATCCAGTTTCGCCAGCGTCGCGTCATCGAAGTCCATCCGCCCGTCCGCCAGGATGTCGCACTCGCTTCCACTCAACACCCGCACTCGAAACCGCCCCGACGCATTCAACGCCTCGATCGCCGCGATCTGCTCCATCAACCGCGCCTCGTTCAAGCCATTCGCCTGAAAACTCGCCTTCGAGTGATCGGAGATCCCGAGATATTCCCAACCCAGCGCATCCGCCGCTGCCGCCATTTCATTGAGCGTGTTTCGGCCATCCGAAGCCGTCGTGTGATTATGAAACGCCCCGCGCAAATCCCCATCCTCGATCAGCCGCGGCAGTTCACCCACCTCCGCCGCCTCGATCTCGCCCAACCCTTCGCGCAATTCCGGCGGAATGAATTTCAGTCCTAGGTGCGAAAACAACTCCGCCTCATCTATAATCTTCAAACTCACGTCCGGCCCACCCGCCGCTTTCGCCTTCACCGTGCCTTCACCTTCCGCTGGCACCAGCCCCCACTCGCTCAAACTCAATCCACGCGCGAGCGCCCGCTGCCGCATCTGCACATTGTGATCCTTCGACCCCGTGAAGTGATGCAGCGCAAAAACGAACTGCTCCGCCGGCACGATCCGCAAATCCGCCTGCAAGCCACTCTCGTAACGCACGCTCGCTTTCGTCTCCCCCTTCGCCGTCACCTCCTTCACGCCCGGCCGTGACACAAACCACTCGACCACCGGCGCGACCTGCGATGCCGCCACGATAAAATCCAAATCGCCCACCGTCTCCATCCCGCGCCGCAAACTCCCCGCATGCTCCGCCCGCTGCACTTCGGGAAGCGCCCGCAGCCCCGCCAGAATCGGCTCCGCCACATCGAACGCCACCGCCCGCAAATGCCGCTTCGAGTACGCCTCCCGATTCCGGATACCCGCCAAAATTTTCTCCTGCGACTTCTCCCCAAACCCCGCGAGCGCCGCGACCTTCCCCTCCGCACACGCCTTCGTGAGCCCTTCGATCGTATCGATGCCCAGCTGCTCATTCAGCGCCTTGATCTTCTTCGCCCCGAGCCCGGGAATTTCTAGCATCTCAATCAACCCCGGCGCCACCGTCGCCTTCAGATCCTCATAAAACTTCAAATGCCCCGTCGTGTGCAGCTCCGTGATCTTCTGCACGAGCGCCTCGCCAAAACCTTTGATCTTCCCAAGCCGCTCCTCCGCGATGACCGTCGCGAGATCTTCCTCCAACGCTTCGAGAGTCCGCGCCCCCGTCTGATACGCCCGTGTCTTGAAAGGATTCTCCCCCTTCAATTCCAGCAGCACAGCGATGTCATTCAGCACGTCGGCGATCTCGTTCTTGTTCACATCACCACCCAAACAACGATTCCGCCCCGCGCACTCCGAAAATTCCTTCCACGCGCGACTTCACCTCTGAGGTAGGGACAATGCTCCGCATTGTCCGCCTCCGTCCCTGGGAGCGCCGACGTCCCCGTCGGCTTCGGCCTTCACCCGGTCGTCCATGCTCATCAGCCTCGCCGGCAGTTTGCCCTACTCGCTACCCACCGCTCGCTACTTTCCTCCGCACACCCCCACGCCTCTCACCCTCTGTGCCTCCTCCGTGCTCTCTGTGTAACCATCCGTCCGCAGCCCGCATTCTCCAACAAAACCTTCCGTCGCGAAACACCCGCTCCCTCACTTGAACGTTCAGCGTTAAACGTTGAACGTTGAGCGTTCTCCCGTCCTCGGACTCCCTCCTGTTAATCCTGCCATCCTGCCATCCTGTCCAAAATTCCGCCCATGTCTTTCCTCCGCCTCCGTCTAGCCTCCCTCGCCCTCCTCTCCACCTTCGCCTTCACCGCCTGCGGCAAAAAACAATCCGCCCCCTCCGACTCTTCCTCCTCCACTTCCGCTCCGTCCTCTTCCTCCACCGCCGCTCTCACCAAAATCACCGTCCAACTCGACTGGGTCGCCGAGCCCGAACACGGCGGTTTCTACCAAGCCCTCGCCCGCGGCTTCTTCCGCGAAGAAAACCTCGACGTCACCCTGATCCCCGGCGGCCCCAACGCCTTCGCCACGCAAAAAGTCGCCAGCGGCCAGGCCCAGTTCGCCCAGGCCGACAGCACCAACACCATCCTCGCCATCGCCCAGGGCATCCCCGTCATCAATTTCGCCGCCGTCTTCCAAAACGATCCCTCCGTCCTGATGCTCCACTCGGACAACCCGGTCGCCCGCTTCGAAGACCTCGCCGGCAAGACCATCATGGCCCGCCCCGAATGGGCCTTCATCCCGTACGTGAAGAAAAAATACGGCATCGAGTTCGGCCTCATCCCGCAAAACTTCTCCCTCGCCAACTTCGTCGCCGACAAAAATTTCATCCAGCAAGCCTTCTACATCGCCGAGCCCTTCAACGTCGCCAAGGAGAGCCACGGCACCATCAAAACGAAATACCTCTACCCGTGGGACGCCGGCTTCGACGCGTACGTCACCGTCATCGCCAACAAACCCTGGCTCGCGAAAAACCCCGACGCCGCCCGCGCCTTCTACCGCGCCTACGTCCGCGGCTGGCAGGACTACCTCGAAGGAGACCCCGCACCCGCCCACGCCCTCATGAAGAAAGCCAACCCCGCCGCGACCGACGACTACCTCGCCTTCTCGCGCCAAATGATCATCGACGAAAAACTCGTCATCGGCCGCACCGCCACCGACGCCTCCCAAATCGGCCGCCTCAGCCCCGCCCGCTTCCAAACCCAACTCACCCAACTCCGCGATTTGGACATCCTCAAAAAAGCCCTGACCGTCGACGACGTCCTCGCGTCCGACAGCCCTGCCGCCAAGTAGGCCAGCGTGCTCGCACGCGCTCCGTCCCTGGGAGCGCCGACGGCCCGTCGGCTCCGGCAATAGACTCCATCGATACTGTACCGACTACACACTCCACTGACCGCAGCCCTCTCATCACTCCGACCAATCCTCTTAATCCCGTTAATCCTGTCCAAATTCCGATTCCCAAATCGCGGCACCCCGACCCCTTCTCAATTCACCTCATGAATAGCGCGAAACGATATCGACTGGGCGGAAGCAACGAGACCATCGACGAGAGAGAGGAAGCCACATTTCGAGAAGCAGCGCGGCTCCGATTGCTGCAGACCAGTCCTCGTTTTAAGAGAAGGGACCGCTACTTCCGTTTTGCGACCATCGCACTGTGGCTGACCTTCTACATCTGCGGTCTCCTGAGCATCCCTTCAAAATCGAAACACTCCCCCTTTGAAGGGAACACTCACATGAAAATAGGAGCCGTCATGTTTGTCACAGTCGGCCTCATTGGATTGCTCGAATGGCGGAAACGTAAATCGATGGATGCTGAAATTCGGCGGATATTTAGGTTAGACGATTTCAAAGCAGTCGAAGCAGCAGTGGAGCAAAAACACGGACGCGTTATTTAATTTATCCCGCACGAAAACAGCGCGGACATCGCCGAATAAATTCCTTTCGCCCAGCACCCCGCCTGCGCCCAACTACAAACTACCTCCGTCCGCCAACCCGGCCCAAGCCCTGCTACCTTTCGGCATTCAACCTTCGCCCTCCTAATCGCCGTTCCTCTCAGACACTGGTCATTGGTCACTGGTTAACTGGTCATCCCCATCATGCCCGAACTCCGCGACTGCATCGTCCTCCACGGCCCCGACCTCGTGCCGCACCGCGCACGCCGCTTCGCCTGGGTTCACGACACCATCACCGCCATCGAACTCGGCGAACCCTGCACCCAGCTCGACACCGGCGCCCTCGTCGTAATCCCCGGCCTCTACAACAGCCACACCCACATGGGCGACAGCGCCCTCCCCGACGGCGCCACCGGCCTCACCCTCGAACAAGCCTTCTTCCGGCCCGACGGCTATAAATACCGCGAACTCGCAAAACTCTCCGAGGAAACCCACCTCCCGCACCTCGTCGCCCATCTTGGATACATGGCCCGCTGCGGCGTCGTCTGCCACCTCGACTTCCGCGAACAAGGCCTCCCCGGCGCCCGCCTCCTCCGCAAAGCCTCCGAGCAAACCGGCGTCCAATCCATCATCCTCAGCCAGTTCAACGAATCGCCCATCCCCGAAGACCAGCTCCGCGCCAACCTCTCGCCCCTCCCCGAAACCGCGCGCCTCGAACTCGAGCAAATCCTCACCATCGCCGACGGCTTCTCCGAAAGCACGATGAACGACCTCACGGACAACGCCTGGCGCGAAATCCGCGACATCACCTCCGCCCGCCGCAAACTCCGCGCCATCCACTGCCTCGAAAACCCCGGCTACCGCGACCTCTCCGTCGCGACCACCGGGCGCGGCGACCTCATCCGCGCGCTCGAGATTTACGACCCGCACCTCGTCGTGCACATGACCGCCGCCAACGCCGACGAAATCGCCCTCCTCGCCCGCTCCGGCAAAACCGCCGTCCTCAACCCCCGCGCCAACGCCGCCCTCGGCCTCGCCCTCCCGCCCGTCGCCGCCCTCCTCGCCGCCGGCGCCAATCTCCTCCTCGGCACCGACAACGGCATGCTCAACAGCCCCTCGATCCTCGCGGAGTTGGATTTCACCTTTAAAGTCGCCAAGTCCCAATTCGCCGACGCCCTCCGCCCCGATCCGACGGCGATCTTGAAAATGGCCACGAGCAACATCCGCCCCGCGCTCGGCGGCGACCACTTCGGCCACCTCGCCCACGGCCTGCCCGCCAGCTTCGTCATCCTCGACTTCACCGCCCCCCACCTCCGCGCCACGCGACATATTACCGCAAGCATCGTCGGCCGAGTCACCCCCGCCGACATCCTCGCCACCTACCACACCGGCCGCGAACTCTACCGCGCGCCCGCATTCACCTTCTAGGGCCGGAGCTCCAGTTCGTTTTTGGATTCCAAAAGTCGCCAGCCCACTCTGCTGAACTTAAGAGTTGCGACTCAGGATTCGTCCGTCCGAAGAATTCTCCACCCCAGCCCCCGTATGACTCAAGAACGAGCAGAAAAAGCTAAACGCCCGGCCCGTGTTTCAAAATTTCACTGCTCCAAGTTCATCGACTTGGTTCTTGTTATGGATGCCGATGGGCAACGCGTCACAACGATTAAAGTGGGTCGCATCGTGAGTGATCGTCGAGAGGCTTCCGTTTGTCCCCTACTCGGCAAAGCGTATCTTGGCGGCACCGGGCGGGAAGTGAGCCTTCTGCGGGTGATTGCTGATATTAAAGCACTCGTCGCTGCGAAAACCGGGTCGTCGAATTGGCGCTTCGCGACCAGCACAGGTGGTAAACACTCTCCTGTCGTAGCTGGGCCTCTCGCGGAAAAACTTGCGGCGTGAAAGCAACTAACTGGGTGCTGATCGATACGGAGACTTCCGGGATCTACACCAACCCGGTTTACTGCGTGGAAATTGCTGCCCAGCGAATGCGCGGGCTGGAGCCTGACGGAGAGCCTTTTCATGCCTTTCTGAACCACGAGGCGGAGATCGAGCTAGGAGCCGAGCGGGCTCATGGCTACAGCCGTGAGTATCTTCGTCGGCATGGACGCGCTCCCAAAGACGTACACCAAGATCTGCAATCATTCGTGGGATCGCTGCCCGTCGTAGCATATAACTTCGGTTACGATTTCACTCGGGTGCTCATTCCAGAATCTCAGCGCCTTGGGATGGATTGGGAGCCCAACCGCGGCTTCTGCGCCATGGCTCTTGCTAGGAGATGCATCCCTCAAATGCACTCCCACAAGCTTCAGATACTAGCTGAGCGTTTTCTTCCCGACGCGCCTCCACAGGCACATCAAGCCAAAGGGGATGTCGGGCTGACTATCAGGCTGCTTCGCGAAGTGATCTATCCACTTCTCGAAAACCGAGGGCACACTGCATTCAAAGCTATCGTCGAAATCGCAGATGGTTTTTCGCCATTCGAAACTCACGAAGCGCCCGAATTCAGTCGCTCATTTCCCGAAAGTAAAAAGCTGGCAGGCCTCAGGTTCGTGATAACAGGCACTCTGAGATCGATGGATCGGGAGGATGCCGAAAGTATGATCGCCGCTGCGGGAGGACGAACATCTTCTTCTGTAAGCGGAAAGACCGACTATCTGTTGGTTGGAATCGATGCAGGTTCGAAACTAACCAAAGCGAGAGATCTAGGCATAAAACTGATCGGCGAGGATGAGCTCTTTGAGATGCTTAAATGAACTTACGCATCGAGTCCCCAAAAGACGCTGGAGCGAAAGTCCTATCAGGCCCGTAACACCATTGTCTCCTCTGAACTCCGCGTCCTCCGCGTCTCCGCGGTGAAACTTTCCCTTTGCGCTCCGCTCCGTCTTGCGTGGCCATCACCTCATGCCGCAACCCACCGCCCGCGAACGCTTCTTCCCGCTCCTCCGCACCGCCCTCGCGGAAAGCACCTTCGTGAAGCTCACCCTCGGCAAACACCGCGGCGCCGACACCACGCTCAACAACCTCTTCATCCGCCCCGTCGTCCTGAAGACCGGCCCGCAGCTCACCTTCGTCTACCGCCACGCCACCCGCGACATCACGAAAAACCACGCTTACGCCGAAGCCATCGCCCTCATCGAACAACTCATCGGCACCGACTTCCTCGACGCCCACCTGTTCACCAGCGCCGAAACCGTCCAGCTCGCCACCGATGCCGAAGGTATCACCCGTTTCTCGCTAAAAAAACTCCCCCACCCCGCCAGCCCCGAGTCTCCGTCCCCCATCGCCTGACACGGCGAGCCCGCCGCGACTCTTCGCTCTACGCAACTGCTTCGCCCGCGATGCTCAGCTCACTCCACCGCTCGCGCATCCCTTGAAAGTCGCCTCCATCGTTCTCCTCACCGGCATCGCGATGCTCGCGTTTGCCGCCAACTCCGTGCTCTGCCGTCTCGCGCTCGGCCACGATGAAATCGATGCCACCGGTTTCACCGCGATCCGCCTCGCGGCCGGCGCGCTCGTACTGGCCTCAATCATAGCCGCCCGGCGCCAAAAGACATCTGCGAACCAGCGCGGAAGCTGGATCTCCGCCAGCATGCTCTTCCTTTACGCAGCCGCCTTTTCGCTCGCGTATCGCCAGCTCAGCTCAGGCACCGGCGCGCTGATACTTTTCGGCTCCGTGCAGCTCACCATGCTGATCGCCGCGCACCGCACCGGCGAGCGAGCCGCCGCGCCTGAGTGGATGGGCCTGATCCTCGCATTCGGTGGCCTGACCTACCTCGTCGCTCCAGGCATCGCCGCTCCGCCCGCACTTGGCGCAGCCTTGATGAGCGTCGCGGGCCTGGCTTGGGGCGTGTATTCGATCCGTGGACGAGGCGCGCAGGATCCGCTCGCGGTCACCGCCGGAAACTTCATCCGCTGCGTCCCCATGGCCATCATCGCGATGCTGATAGCGATCCGCACCGTCCACGTGACGCCGACCGGCATCCTCCTCGCGGCCATCTCCGGCGCGATCACCTCCGGCCTGGGTTACGTGATCTGGTATAGCGTTCTTCCCCACCTCACCAAAACACGGGCGGCGCTCGTCCAGTTATCCGTCCCCATCATCGCCGCTCTCGGCGGCGCGGCCTTTCTTGGTGAAAAAATAACCGCACGCCTCGCCGTCGCGAGTTTGCTGGTACTCGGCGGCATCGCCCTTGCCGTCGGCGTCAGCAGCTTCGCACCGAAAAAGTCCTGAACGTTCACTGCGAGCGCATCGCGACCGCCACCCGCAAAAACCCGTTGCGCTCTGCCCCGTCTTGCGCGGCCATCACCGCCTGCCGCAACCCACCGCCCGCGAACGCTTCTTCCCGCTCTTCCGCACCGCCCTCGCAGAAAGCACCTTCGTGAAGCTCACGCTCGGCAAACACCGAGGCGCCGACACCACGATCAACAACCTCTTCATCCGCCCCGTCGTCCTGAAGACCGGCCCACAGCTCACCTTCGTCTACCGCCACGCCACGAAAGACATCACGAAGAAGGGGAAAAGGGATCAAACTGAGATCGTCCCGCCTTCCCGGGTTCGCGCATCCCGCTCAAAAGGTCTTCAACCGGATATTCCGGTACTCGACTTTCATCGGCGGCCCCGTGTGGACCTGCATACCGATCTGCCCGTCCTGCGCCGGACCAGCTGTGTCGTCATCGATCACCACGCACATCACCTGACCGTTGAGCATGTGCGTCAGCGTGTTTCCCCGTGCGATGAGATGCACCGAATTCCACCCCGGCGTGATGACCTTCGCCAGCTCCGCATCCTCGCCAATTCTTCCGATCACAATCGGCGGACGGGTTCCCACCACGCGCGAGACCGAGCCGCGCACACCGAGAAACAACCGCCCCTTTTCCTCGTAGTTGCTACCCGTGTACCGATTCTTCCCATCGAGATCGAACTGGTAGCCACGCATCGCAAACGCGTTCGTCGGCGTCACTTTGTCCGGCACCACGCTGCTGCGATAGTTGATGCCACTGTTGCCGGATTCCGTGATGCGAAACTCCAGCCGCAGCTCGAAATCCTTCGGCCTGCCGCCCTGCCAGAGGATAAAAGTATTACTCTTCAAACGCGTCTGCTCCGTGATCTCCCCGATCATCGTGCCTGCCTCCACGCGCCAGTAAGTCAGATCACCCGCCCACCCTGTCAGACTCTTCCCGTCAAAAATCGCCTCGAACCCCGGCTCATCGCCCTCCATCGGCGCAGGCCGGTCACTCTGCTTCGGCACATAAGCCGGCACCGTCTCGGTGCCCGTCGTCGTTTGCACACCAGCACCGCCGATCACGAGCAGGGAAAACACACACGAGAGGAAACGTTTCATAGGGCAAGAGAGAGCATCGCAGGACAGACGTCTCTCACCGCCAAAAGTTGCCCACCACGTACACCCGCAACCTTGCACCGGATTCTAGTCCCGGGCGTTGACGCTCCCCGCGATTCCTTCACCGTCGCCGGTTCTTCCAAATGGCCACGAACAGCACCGACTACAACTTCGCCCAAATCGAGCCGCACTGGCAAAAAATCTGGGACGAGCAAAAGACCTTCCGCACGACCAACGACACGTCGAAGCCCAAGTTCTACGCGCTCGATATGTTCCCCTACCCGTCCGGCGCCGGCCTCCACATCGGCCACCCCGAAGGCTACACCGCCACCGACATCATCACCCGCGCCAAACGCGCCCAAGGTTTCAACGTCCTCCATCCCATCGGCTGGGACGCCTTCGGTCTCCCCGCTGAACAGCACGCCGTCAAAACCGGCACGCATCCCGCGACCAACACGCAGAACAACATCGCCAACTTCCGCCGTCAGCTGAAAGCCCTCGGCTTCGCTTACGACTGGGATCGCGAAGTCGATACGACCGACCCGACTTACTTCCGCTGGACGCAGTGGATTTTCCTCCAGCTCTTCAAACGCGGCCTCGCCTACGTCGACGAACGCCCCGTCTGGTGGTGCCCTGAGCTCCGCACCGTCCTCGCCAACGAAGAAGTCGTCGACGGCAAATCCGAAGTCGGCGGTTTCCCCGTCGAGCGCCGCAATCTCCGCCAGTGGGTTCTGCGCATCACCGCCTACGCCGAGCGCCTGCTCGCCGACCTCAAAGACGTGGACTGGCCCGACTCCACCAAGCGCATGCAGGAAGCCTGGATCGGCCGCAGCGAAGGCGCCGAACTCCTCTTCAAGTTGGAGAAGGAAAACCTCGGCGACCTCAAGGTCTTCACCACGCGCCCCGACACCGTCTTCGGCGTCACCTACATGGTCATCGCGCCCGAGCACCCGCTCGTCGACGCGCTCACCACGCCTGCACAACGCGAGGCCGTCGAAGCCTACAAGAAAAAGGCCGCCGCCAAGAGCGACCTCGAGCGCACCGATCTCGCCAAGGATAAATCCGGCGTCTTCAGCGGCTCATTCGCGCTAAATCCCGCCAACGGCGCGCGCGTCCCCGTCTGGATCGCCGACTACGTCGTCATGGGCTACGGCACCGGCGCGATCATGGCCGTCCCCGCGCACGACGAACGCGACTACGAGTTCGCCGTCAAATTCCAGATCCCCGTCATCCAGGTCATCGAGCCCGCCAAACACGAGGGCAACGGCGACGGGCATCCGAAACTCCCCTACACCGGCGACGGCGTGCTCGTTCACTCCGAAGGCTACTCCGGCCTGCCGTGGGAAGAGGCCAAAAAGAAAATCACCGCCGACTTCACCGCCAAAGGCCGCGGCAAAGCCACGGTGAATTACAAACTCCGCGACTGGCTCTTCTCCCGCCAACGCTACTGGGGAGAACCCTTCCCGATCGTCTGGGTAACCGAGGCCGATTACCAACGCGCCGTCACCGCACGACGAGCCGATCTGCCTCCACAACCGATCACCTACACGAGCGAAGGCGCCACTTGGTTCGCTCTCCCGCTTCCCGCCACCGCGCTCCCGCTCGCACTGCCCGATGTCCAAAGCTATCTCCCCAGCGGCAACGGTGAAAGCCCCCTCGCCAACGTCACCGATTGGCTCGAAATCTGGTTCAACGCCGAGACCGGCGCATCCATTCCCGCTTCGCAGCCGAAACCCGCCGGCGACGCCTGGGTTCGCGGCCGTCGCGAGACCAACACCATGCCGCAGTGGGCCGGCTCGTGCTGGTACTACCTGCGCTACCTCGATCCGAAAAACCCCGCCGCACCCGCCTCGCCCGAGCTCCTGAAATATTGGGGCGTGCCCGACATCTACGTCGGCGGCGCCGAACATGCCGTGCTGCATCTCTTGTATGCACGTTTCTGGCACAAGGTGCTCTTCGACGAAGGCATCGTCCCGCAGTCCGAGCCGTTCAAGAAACTCTTCCACCAAGGCATCATCCTCGGCGAAGACGGCGAAAAAATGTCCAAGAGCCGCGGTAACACCGTGAGTCCCGACGACATCATCAAGACCCACGGCGCCGACACTCTCCGTCTCTATTTGATGTTCCTCGGCCCGCTCGAAGCCATGAAACCATGGAATCCCCGTGGGATCGAAGGTGTCTACCGCTTCCTCCAAAAAATCTGGCGCGAATCCATCGCCGAAGATGGCTCCGTCAACGCCAAGGTCTCCGCCTCCGCCGAGGACTCTGCCGAACTCAGCAAGCTGCTCCACGAGACGATTAAAAAAGTCACCGAGGACATCGCTGCGCTGCGCTTCAACACCGCCATCTCGCAGATGATGATCTTCGCCAACGCGCTCCAGAAAGCGCCGTCGATCAACCGCGCGAGCCTGCGCTCATTCCTCCAACTCCTCGCGCCCTTTGCGCCTCACTTCGCCGAAGAACTTTGGGCCCGCCTCGGCGGTACCGGCTCCGTCGTCGATGCTGCTTGGCCCAAGTTCGACGCGTCGAAACTCGTTTCCACTGAAGCCAAAGTCGTCGTCCAGGTGAACGGCAAGAAACGCGCCGAGCTCCTCCTCCCCGTCGGCACGGATCAAGCCGCCGCACTCGCCGCCGCCCAAGCCAATCCCGACGCCGCACCGCACCTCACCGGCAAAGCCATCAAGCGCGTCGTCTTCGTCCCCGGTAAAATCCTGAATCTGGTCGTCGAGTAACGCCCACGCCCGCCCACAGGCACCGCCAGTGATTGCATAATCCTGGCGGTTTTAACGCCCTAGCCCGTAGTAATGATGCAAATGCATATTTCGCACTATTTTTGCATTTGCCCTTTTTGAGGGGATTCCCCTACGGTCCGCCCATGACTAAGTTCCCCGCCCTCCGCACTCTCCTCGCCTTCCCGCTACTCGTGGGCGTGCTCGCGTTTCCTTTCGTCGCCACCGCCGCCGTCAAAAATAAAAACCCCGCCAGCAAAATCTACGTCGCTGATATCACCGGTGAGTCCCACATCGACACCGGCGAACGCATCGAGTCGTTGACCAAAAAATCCGTTTACGTCGCCGAAGGCACATCCATCGAAACGAAACCCGGCTCCAGTCAGACACTCGTTTTCTCCAATGGCACCGCGATCTATGTCGGCCCTGACTCGCGCTTCGAGGTGAAAAAATTTCTCCAGGAGCCGTTCCTCCCCAACCGCAGCGACCTCGACGCCGAGCCGTCCATCTCCCAGACCATTGTCAAAATCACCCGCGGCTCCGTCGGCGTCTGCACGAGCAAACTCGTCGCCGGCAGTTCCATGACCTACCAGACACCGCATGCCACGGTGAACATCCGCGGCCGCAAGGTCATGATTGAGGTCAGCGACACCGAGACCCGCGTCTCACTCATCGAAGGCGACGTCACCGTCTTCGTCCCCGATGTCGGCGGCACCAGCCAGACACTGCGTCCGGGGCAACAAGCCATCATCCGCAAAACCGCGACCGATCAGACCGCCACTCTCGCCGTCCAGCCGATCATGGACGAGCAACAGGCCAAGCTGGATGAAAACGTTTCCCTCGCCTGCATCTCCCGCCGCACCGTCTTCTTCGAGGTCGCCCAACGCGGCGAAGGCGAAGACGCAGAGATCCGCCCCGTCGAGGTCGTCCCCGCCAACCCCGACCCCGGCTTCACCGTCAGCCCCGCCCGCATTGGCGGTTAAATCCGCACCGACAAAACTAGAACCGCCCGCGCACCGTTCGCCCGCTCTCGTTCCTCGGCCTGATCTCTCGATTTCATGACACTGTCCGCCTCGTCCCGACTCCGTGCACCGGTCCTCGCCGCTTTGCTAACCGGCTCCTTCGCGACCACCGCCCACGCGCTCGTGAAGTTTAACGACGGCCACGACGAGATCTTCGTCACAGGCACCGCCGGCATCGGCTACGATTCCAACATCTACGCCTACGACGGCGGCGACGGAGACACCACCTACAACGCGTCACTGGAACTCGAATACCGCCGCAAGGCCGGCTTGCTCGGCGTCAACGCCGACCTCGGCTGGAATTTTTCCAAGTTCCAGGAATTCTCCTCCGAAGACTTCGCCAACCCCCACGCCCGCCTCGAACTCACCAAAGACTCCGGACGCACCACCGGCTCCGTCACCGCCGGCGCCAAACGCGAGAGCCGTGCCGACTCCGCCATCAACATCCGCACCACCTCTTGGGAGTACGACGCCGGCCTCAACGCCAAATACCCCGTCATCGAGCGCTATTCCCTCACCGGCCAGCTCGCCTGGAACCGCCGCGACTTTCAGGACAACTTCGCCCTCGTCGATCTCAACATCTGGTCTCTCAGCTCCGATCTTTTCTACGTTTACAACAGCCAGCGCGACCTCTTCGGCGGCTACCGCTTCCGCGTTACCGACACCACCGCCGACACTCAGGACATCGATCACGCCTTCACCGTCGGCACCTCGGGCAAAATCATTTCCACTATTAACGGCTCCGCCCGCGTCGGCTACCAGCTGCGCGAATCCAACCGCACCGACGGCACCCGCGAGACCTTCGACGGCTTCACCTCTGTCGTATCCGCGACCTGGAGCGGCCTGAAGCGCCTCAACGTCACCGGCCAGGTCTCCAGCGATTTCAACACCCTCGCCACCGACGTTAGCGTCTCCACGCTCGCCGCCGGTCTCGACGCCCAGTACGCGCTCAACGCCCGCTTCTCCCTCTACGCCGGCACCGGCGTCGGTCGCACCCGCTTCCTCGGAACGTTCGGCAGCGGCCGTCGCGACACCTACTTCACCTGGAACACCGGCATCGCCTACACGCTCAACGACCACTTCAAAGCCACCCTCGGCTACACATGGTTCCAGAACTGGTCCACGCTCGCATTTTCTGACTACACGCGGAACACGATTTCATTGAATCTCTCATCCCGATGGTGAACAGTCGGCGCGTGCCGTTCCTTTGCCGTCACCCCGCCCGCTCTGCCCTTCGCCTCGCGTCTGGCTTTTTATTCCTCGTCCTCGCGTTCACCGCCGCCATCGCCTCTGGCCAGGACACCGCCAGACCCGCCCCACGCCCCGTCCCCAGCTACGCCATCGTCGCCACCGACCGCCTCCGCATCGACGTCTATCAAGAGGAGGATCTCTCCGTCATCGCCTCAGTCGATGCCAAGGGCACCATCAATCTCCGCCTCGTTGGCGAAGTCATCGTCGCCGGCAAAACCGTCCCCGAGGCCCAGAAAGCCATCGAGACCGCGTATCGCGAAGGCCGTTACCTCGTTACTCCTCAGGTCACCATCAACATCGAGGAATACGCCCCGCGCGAGGTCTCCATCGACGGCATGGTCCGCAACCCCGGCCGCTTTCCCCTGCCCATTGAATCAGGCATCACCGTCGCCGATCTCGTCCTCAAAGCCGGCGGTCTCACCGACACCGCCCGCGGTTCCGCCGTCACCGTCACCCGCCGCGGCCCCGACGGCAAACAGACCGTCTTCACCGTGGACGTCGAGAGCCTCATCAAGGGCAAATCCTCCGGCAAAGCCGCCGACAACGCCTTCCTTCTTCAGCCGGGCGACATCGTCTTCGTTCCCCAGCGTATCATTTAACTCCTGACGCGCCTCCATGTCCGATTCGCCTCTGAACCCATCCAACGCGTCCCAATCCGGAGATCAACTCGTCGAGCGCCGCACTATTCGCGACTACCTCATCATCCTCCGCGAGCGCCTCTGGATCGCCCTGCCCCTCGCCCTCCTCGTCGCCGTCGGCTTCGGCTACTGGAAAGCCCGCGCCGTCCCCATGTACCAGGCCCGCGCGACCATGCAGATCGAGAAGCCCGAGAAGATCGTCACCTCCCAGGAGATCGTGGACATCTCCATCAACAGCGACATCGAGCTCAACACCTACCTCCAGGTTCTCGGCAGCGCCAAGCTCCGCGGCAAAGTCATCCAGTCGCTCACCCCCGCCGAGGTGAAAATGCTCCAGCAGCCTTTCCTGGCCACCCTCGAGCCCGGCCAGCCACCGCCGTCCATCCACGAGGTCGTCGGCTCCATCGGCGTCCAGGCGATCAAGAACAGTTTTCTCATCAGCATCACCGCCACGCACCGCTCCGGCGAAGGCGCCGCACTCATCGCCAACCGCTACGTCGATCAGTTCATGCAGGATCTTCTCATGAACGTCGGCGGGAAAAACGAATACGCCGTCCAGTCGCTCCGCACCCGCGCCGAACAGCTCCGCAAGGAAGTCGAAGTCGCCGACCAGCGCCTCCAGACCTACATGAAGGAGCAGCGCCTCGTCTCCCTCGATAGCAGCGTCAACATCGTCAGCGACCGCCTCAAAACCGTTAACGCCGCCCTCTCCTCCGCCCGCCTCGATCGTCTTCAACTCGAAGAACTCAACAACCAGATAGCCTCCTTCAAAAAAGACGCCCGTAACCTCCTCGAGATCGCCGCCATCTCCAACCACGGCACCATCCCCGCCGTCAGCTCCCAGCTCTCCGAACTCACCCGCCAGCAATCCGTCCTCGCCCAGCGCTACTTCGAGCGCCACCCGAAGATGATCGAGCTGGAGAAATCCATCAAAGCCGCCCGCGAACAACTTACCCGCGCCACCGACCTCGCCATCGCCGACCTCCACGCCAGCCTCGAAAAATCCCGGGCCAACGAGAAATCCTTGGAGCAAGAATACGCGCTGAACGAAAAGGAGCAGATACGCCTCCGCGATCTCTCTATCGACTTCAAGAGCCTCGAAAACCAGGCCGCCGTCGCCAAAGGCAACTACACCCAGATCCTCGACCGCCTCAGCCAGGCCACCACCAGCAGCAACCTCGAACGCATCTCCGTCCGCCCCCTCGACCCGGCCACCCCCGCCGGCGCGCCGTACACGCCCGACATCCGCTCCATCGCGAAAACCAGCATCGGCCTCTTCGTCCTCGTCTTCGTCGGCGTCGCCATCGGCCTCAGCTTCATCGACGACCGCATCAAGAGCTCGTGGGACGTCGAACACTTCATCGGCGTCCACCTCCTCGGCATCGTCCCCGATCTCTCCGGACTCAAGGACGACGACAAATACTCCCTCGTCCTCAAAAACCGCGAAGCCCCCGGCGTCGAATCGTTCCTCAGCGTTTACAGCTCCGCCAAGATCCACTCGAAGCTCGATTACCCCAAATCGATCCTCGTCACCTCCACCATCCCCGGCGAAGGCAAAACGCTCGTTTCCTCCAACCTCGCCGCCAGCTTCGCCCGCCACGGCAAACGCACCCTCCTCATCGACTGCGACCTCCGCCGCCCGATGGTCCATCGCCACTTCAACCAGCCCAACGACAACGGCCTCATCACCTGGTTCGAACACGGCGCCTCGCTCGACGGCGACCTCACCGAAAATCAGCACCTCGGCATCACCAGGCTCAGCGAAAATTTCTCCCTCCTCTGCTCCGGCGGACGCTCCAAAACGCCCACCGAGATCCTGGAAAATCCCGCTTTCGGCCAGCTCCTCGCCCGCCTCAAAAAACACTTCGACCTCATCATCGTCGATTCCCCGCCGATGGGTGCCGTCACCGACTCGCTCCTCATCGCCGAGCGCACCGACGAAGTCGTCTACGTCTGCCGCTTCAACAAAGCCTACCGCAAGCACATCAAGCTCTACATCCGCGCGCTTCATAACGGCAAAAACGACATCCTCGGCATCGTCCTCAACGGCCTCTCCACCCGCCGCATCGAGTACTACTCCAACTACCGCTACTACCGGAGCTACAAAAAATACTACGGCACCCAGACCTGACAGTGGCAGAGACAATGCCCCGCGTTGTCCGCCTGGAGGGACGACCTCCGTGTCGTCCGTTCCGTTGGTAGGGCGGGTTAGCCCTAACCCCGCCGGTTGTATATCGCTCGCCTCCTGACCCCAAAATTGCCCTCAACCGCTTCGCCTTCCTCCTGTATCCACATTCAAGCCACACTATCCGCCGTCACCTCCGATTCCAGTCTTCCTGAGTTCCACATTCTTTCGTTTCCGTTTCCCTCCCTCGCCGCCGTGTCCGTCTCCGCATTCCTCCCCAAATCCTTCGATCCTAAAAAACCCGTCGCACTCATCGCCGGCCAAGGCCTCTACCCGGTCCTCATCGCCCAATCCATCCGCCGCGCCGGCATTCCCCTCCGCCTGATCGCCTTCGAGGAAGAAACCCGGCCCGACCTCTACGACTCCTTCGCCGAAGCCGACCGCAAAAAGCTCCTCGTCGGCCAGCTCGGCAAGATGCTCAAGTCCCTCGAACAATTCGGCGCCGGCGCCGCCATCATGGCCGGCCAGATCACCCCCAAGCGTCTCTTCAAAGGCCTGCACCCCGACTTCAAGGCCGCCCGCATTCTCTTCTCCCTGAAACGCCGCAACGCCGAGACCATCTTCGGCGCCATCGCCTCCGAGATCGAGCAGCTCGGTATCCAGATGCTCGATGCCCGCAGCTTCCTCGACGACCAGCTCGCCACGCCCGGTGTCATGACCGGCGGCAAATTCCCCATCGACCGCGAGTACCTCGATCACGGCATTCACATCGCCCGGGAATCCGCCCGCCTCGACATCGGCCAGGGCTGCGTCGTCCGCAAAGGCACCGTCCTCGCCGTCGAAGCCTTCGAAGGCACCGACGCCATGCTCCGCCGCGCCGGCGAATTCAAAACCGACAACGCCCTCTTCGTGAAAACCGTGAAGACGCACCAGGACTACCGCTTCGACGTCCCCGTCTTCGGCCAGCGCACACTCGAGACGATGCGCGAAGCCAGCCTCCACGCCGCCGCCCTCGAAGTCGGCCGCGTCATCATGATCGATAAACCTGCCGTCCTCGCCCAAGCCAAGGAATGGGGCATCTCCCTCCTCGGCTTCGAGTAACTCGTAGGGCTCGACCTCTGGTCCACGCCTCCAAATATCCGAACGTAGCCGCGCCATTTAAGGCGCGCCCCCACCGCAAATCTTCATCTGGAGGGACGACCTCTGTGTCGTCCACCTCCCCATTTACTCCGGTCTTCCTTTGCGCCTTCGCGCCTTTGCGTAAGTCCCTTTTCCGACCTTCACTCCAGCGCCACCTCCGCGAGCTCCTTCCCTAACATCCCCGCCAGCGCCTCCACCACGATCCCGTGATCGTCCCGCTGCGGCACGCCCGACACGGTCACCGTACCGACCACGCCCACACCTTTCACGCGAATCGGAAACGCCCCGCCATGCGGCGCATAATCCGCCACGCTCGCCCCGTGCGATTCCGCCAGAGTCGTCTTATCCCGCTCGCCCCACAGCCCGACCACATACGACGGCCGCTGAAACCGCTGCGCCACGTTCCGCTTCCGCCGGATCCAGTCCGCATGATCGAGCGTCGTCCCCGGCATCCCGTGATAAAAAACCGTCGCCCCGTTCAGTGTCACATCAAACGCCACCGCCACCCCGCGCCGCTCCGCCACCGCCTTGATCCGCGCTCCCAGCTCCCACGCTGTGCTCGCGTCGAATCTCTCAAAAACAAAAACTGCTTCCTGCTGTGCGATGCGCTCCAGATCGGCCGAAATATTCATCAACCGATTCCGCGTCATCCTCCGCTGAAACACCAGCGCCCACCCAATCTAACAGTTGGTTCTCCTGCTCATCCGCGATTCTTCTTACTCCGCTCCGCCTCGACTCGCGCCAGCAACGCCCCCCACTGCGCCCCCTCCGGATCTTCCAGCTGCGGGAAAATCGTCTCCCTCCGCGTCCGCGTCGCATCGCTCTCGTTCCAAAACACCACCGTCCGCGTCACACTTCCCTCGATCTCCGTTCCCGACACCGCATCGATCACGTCGCCCGCCGAAAAATCCAGTGTCTGCACCGCCGCGCCAAACCCCGCGAAACGCCCCTCCAGCCGCTCGCTTAACTTCCGCACCACCTCCATCGCCGCCGACTCTCCCAGCTCCTTCAACAGCGCCGCATAAAACTCCGTCCGCAACGCCGCCCCCGCGTCCACATACTCAGGGATCTCCAGCCGCCCACGCCCATCCTCGCTCACTGCCGCCACCGCGATCTCCGCCTCATACGCATGACGCACCGCCTGCGTAGTGAGCGTCACTCCCGCCAGTGCCGCCCACTCCCGTTCGCTCAAAGATAGCTCCACCGACTCCCCCAGCGCCCGCAACTCGATCTCCTCCGCCAGCAACGCCGTCGCCCCCGCTCCGATCGAGGTCGCCTGCTTCAACACCTCCACTTTGCCCGTCCCACTCCGGGCTCCCACACCTGCGAGCGACTCCACCCCACACCTCGCCGACGAAAAATCCTCAGCCCTCAACCGGTTACCATTCCCCTGCGCCACATTCAAAGCAACCGCTCCACCCACCGCCGCCTCCCCACTCCGAAACGACCACGCCCCCACAATCGCGAGCAGCAAAAAAATCACACAGGGCAAAGTCCAGCGGGGCATCATGAGGGAATACCCCTAGCACCCACAATTCCCCACAAACGATCAACCGCCTTCCCCGCGTGGACACACTGAACCGCCCCTCCGCAAATCCCCTACACGTCGCACCACTCACTCCCCCTCCTGCGTCACTTTCCTATCCGCAATCCTTCCTCGCTGATTTTTTTGCGTCTTAGCGCCTTTGCGTGAGCCCCATTCCTTCCTCCGCCAAGTTCTCCAGTCCACTCTCTACTTTCCACCCTCTTCCGCTTCCTTCTCCGAAACCTCCTCGCTACTCCCCAAAACATCCGATTCCTTCCGCCCAAATGAAGAAATCCTTCCCCTTTCAAACTCCCGGCAAAGACGACGCCCGCGTCCTCGAAGCCATCAAAGGCGACATCCGCAAATACCTGAAACGCGAACGCCGCAAAAAATTCCCCGAAGGCCACGACCTCTGGGATTTCAACTGCAAGCTCGGCCCCGACCAGTCCACCGCCGAAGTCATCGCTCTCGCCGACCTCATCCCCGCGCTCGACAAACTCGCCGCCACCGAAGGCACCACCCATGCTTACGTCGAGATTCTCGCCTTCGCCAGCCACCGCCAGCCCAAGCGCGTCAACCCCTTCGACCAGCCCGAACCCGATTCCACCGCCGCGGAGCCTGCCGCCCCCGAAAATCCCCCCGCTGGCTAACTCCGCCCGAACGTCTCCGCTGTAGGGCGCGAGCTTGCTCGCGCCTCCGATCCCGGGAGCGCCGGCCTCTGGCCGGCATCTGCTGCGACCGCAGTCCACCCGTCACGATTTCATCCTCGCCCAAGCTCCTTCCTGAGCCCTTCCGTTTCCAGCCTTCCAGAGTTCCATATTCCTCCTGCGCCTTCGGCCCTACTCGCTACTTCCACCGCCCGCCCATGCCCGCCGAAACCCGCGAAGTCCGCCTCTGCCAAAAGCCCCGCCACGTCATCACCGCCGAAGGCCGCGTCCTTCTCGTTCCGGCCGATTGGGAACTCCTCCCACCCGGCGACGCCGCCCTCAGCCGCCGCCTCAAAGAAGCCGGCCCCACCTGGACCGTCCTCGAAATCAAAGGCCGCAAACGTTTCTCCCACGGCATCTGGGCTCCCGCCGCGACCATCACGACCCTCCGCGCCGAGCGACAACACGAACAGGCCGACCCCGCGTATCAGAAAAAACTCGACGCCAGCCGCCTCCGCCGCGCCCGCGAAGAACACACCTACGCCACCGACTTCCGCGCCGCCGTCCTCGCATTCCTCAACTTCCACCCCACCTACACCCGCGAAGCGGAAACACTCGCTACCCTCATCGCCGCGCACGCCACCCCCGTCGGCAGTGGCACCGTCGCCCGCACCGAACGCATCCCCCTCGAGCAACGCGCCGAGGCCGCCACCATCGCCTGGCTCCGCCACCAGACCACCGGCTATGACTCGATGACGATCGCCCGCGTCAAAGGCCTCCGCCGCGAAGTCCGCCAGCAACTCGCCCAACGCTCCCGCGACCTCCTCCTCCTCCGCTACCGCCAGGGCCACCCCATCGACCCCGCCCGCTGCCCGCTCGCCCAAGCCTTGAAGACCGCAACACCTCTGCCCGCCGCCCTCACGCCCGTACAGACATCCCTTTTCTAAGACGCCTAAACGCCTTCTGCGCATTCACGCCACCAGCATCCTCGCCTCTGGTTCGCCCGTGCCCGCACCACCGAATTCGGCGTGCCTTTCATTCCCCCTCCGGCACGCTCCCCGCTCTGCCAACACCCTGTTTCTCACGACGATGAAATCGCTACTCCTCGCAGCCTCCCTCCTTTCCGTCGCCACTTTCGCGCACGCCGCGCTCAACACCCGCACCGCCATTGTCGCCACCCAGGTCGTCGCCATCGACGGCACCGGCTGCGCCGAAATGATCTCTTGGACCGGTGGCGAACCACACGCCGCCATCGTCCTCTCGCAAGGCCCCGGCCTCGCCACCCCGCAAAAGAGCCTCGGCCCCATCGCCTACGAACCCATCACCATCGAGGCAGCGATGCCCTTCTCCCCCGCTCTCCAGACCGTCGTATCCGAAATGCTGAGCGGCGCTCAGACGAAGCGGACGCTCCTCCTCTCCAGCCTCGATGGCTCCGGCCAGCCCGTCGGCGAAAATCTACAGGCAAGCGGTGCCCTGCTCACCGAAATCCACTTCCCCGCACTCGATGCCTCCGCCCGCATACCCGTCCGCGTGAAACTCGTTTTCCAGGCCGATCACACGTCCGTCACCTCCGCAACCGCCTCGATTGCCTCCGCCGGCGGTACACGCAATAGCGACTCCACTGCCAACTTTTCCCTCACCCTTCCCGGATTGCCCGCCACCGGCGTATCCAAAATCGACGCCTTCACGATCCGCCGCGCCAGCATCACCGTCACCAGCGGCTCCACCACGCGCTACACCCCAGGCCCGCTCACCGTCCCCGACCTCACCGTCACTATCGGCGGTGCCGACATCACAGCTTGGCAGGCCTGGCGCGACAGCTTCTTCCCCAATCCCTCCACCCCGTCACCGCAGACACTTTCCGCCGTCCCCTACAAAAACGGCACCCTCCAACTCCTCTCTTCCGACCTGCACACCCCGCTCTTCACCCTCCAGCTTACCAAGCTCGGCCTCAAACGCCTCGCCCAGCCGCCCGTCGAAGCCTCCACCCTCCTCAAACTCCGCGCCGAACTCTTCTGCGAATCCATGAGCACTTGGACCGGCAACGGCCTCGCTCAACCCGCCACACCCGCGTCCCCCGCCGCCTTCACTCCCCAGCCCGTCCCCACCGCAACCCCTCCTCCCGCCACAAAGATCATCCCGCGCGAACTCGATCCCGCCCAAACGCTTTCCACCAAAACCATCGCCTCCGCCGAAACGTCCCCCGACGATAAAGGCGCCCGTGATCCCGCCGGCTTCCCCCGCCCTCCTTCCGTCACCCGCACGTCCTACTCCTCATCGCGCGAACCGGCATTGATCCGCGAATACGCCTACTACCACGCCGCCACCACCAAGGCCGCCGACCTCATCGCCTTCTACGAAAAAGCCCTCGAAGCCTCCGGGTGGAAGGAAACCGCCCGCAGCGAAGACAACAGCGGCCCCGCCAAAACCTATCGCATCACCAGCAACTGGACCCTGGAGAAGCGCACCGTTTCCCTCACCCTCGGCGATGTCGCCCCAGAAAAAACCGAGATCTACGTCAGCCTTCAGGAACGAAGATAAAACCCCGCCATCGCCGCAGCCCGGTCCCCGTCTCAGACAGCGCAACCAACACCGTATGCTGCTCCCATGAAAATCCTCTACGCCCTGCTCGCCCTCGTCGTCTTCGCGTACGGATTCCTCCTGCTCGACGTCTATTTCCGCCAGAGCACGATCCTCTACGCCGCAACGGCTGAAACACGCCCGACCACCACGCTGCGCTCCTGGACTTCCGGTGGCCAGACCCTCGGCTACGCCCGCGAAGTCCGCTCTCCCCGCACGCTCTGGCTCATGCTTCACGGCAACGCCGGCCAGGCCGAGCACCGCGATTACATTCTCCCGCTCCTCGACGCGACCGACTCCCTCTACGTCCTCGAATACCCCGGCTTCGGCCTCCGCCCCGGCAAACCCTCCCGCGAATCCCTCAACGCCGCCGCCCTCGAAGCCTACCGGCACCTGCGTACCCAAAATCCGGGCACACCCATCGCCGTCATCGGCGAATCCATCGGCTCCGGCCCCGCCTGCGAACTCGCCCTCGCCTCCGTCCCGCCCGACAAGATCGTCCTCCTCACCCCCTTCGACACCCTCGCCAACGCCGCCGCCGCCCGCTTCCGCCTGCTCCCCATCCGCCTCATGCTCCGCGACCGCTGGGATAACATCGCCGCACTCCGCGACTACCGCGGCCCCGTCGAGATCTACGCCGCGCTCGAAGACGACATCATCCCCTTCTCCCACGCCCAGGCCCTCGCCACCGCCCACCCCGGCGCTGTTCTCCACTCCCTTCTCGGCGGCCACAACAACTGGCCCCGCCACAACACCGTCCGCCTCACCCGCTGATCCGTAATTTCTCCGCGCCTTGGCGCCTTCGCGTGAGCCACGGTCGAAAACTCCGCGCTGCCCGACACTGATCTGTCGCCCGACGCGCACGTCCCGCACTCCGATGAAACTTTCCCAGCCACCAGCGCGTCATAGCTGCACAACGTGAACTCCCAGAAAAATCTCCTCATCGCCGCACTCGCCTTGATCACCGTCGCCACCGGTGTCTTCGCCTGGCAGCAACACCAGCGCGCCCAAATCACCGTCGCCACCGCCTCCGATCACGACGCCCTCCTCCAAAAACTCGCCGCCGCCGAACGCCACGCCGCCGACCTCGAAGCCCGCCTCGCCGCCCTCCAATCTGCCCCCGGTCCTGAAACCCCGCCCGCTCCTCCCACCGAAGCCGCCATCGTCGAACGCCGCAGCGGCCCCGACCGCGACCAAGGCCCCAACAACGCCCGCCGCGCCGAGATGATGGCCCTCATGAACAACCCCGAGGTCATCAAGCTCATGTCCGAACAGCAAAAGGCCGGCCTCGATAACCGCTACGCCGCCCTCTTCAAACAACTCAACCTCTCCCCCGCTCAGCTAGAGACCTTCAAAAACCTCCTCATCGAAAAACAAACCGCCATGCGCGACGTCGACATGGCCGCCCGCGAATCCGGACTCAACCCCCGTGAAAACCGCGACGAACTCCGCAAGCTCGTAGCCGAGGCCAACGCCGAGACCGACGCCGCCATCATCGCCGCCATCGGCCAGGATAAATTCTCACAGTATCAGAATTACAACGCCACCAGCCGCCAGCGCGACACCGTCGATCAACTCAACAACGTCATGAGCTACGCCGCCTCGCCCATGACCGACACCCAGAGCCAGGCCCTCGTTCAAATCCTCTCCCAAGGCTCCACCGCCGGCACCGGCAACAACAACAACGGCAATCCCCGCGGCAACTTCGTCATGGGCGGCGGCGGTAACTTCGGCGGCGGTGGCAACACCACCATCACCGACGCCATGATCACCCAAGCCCAGTCCGTCCTCTCCTCCGCTCAGCTCAAAGTCCTCCAGGATCAACAAGCCTCCCAGCAAAACGCCCAAAAACTCCGCGAGCTCATGCGCCCCCAATCTCAGGCCCGCCGCACCAACTAGCCCTTGTAGGCGGGGTGCCCTCACCTCGCGAGTACCTCCTCCGGAAATCCAGTCCCTCCCGTTAATCCTGTCCAAAAAATTCTGCCTTCTCCTCAAGCCGCGCCTCATCGCGCGGCTTTTTCATTTTCCTGTTTGTCCCACTCACTCCGCCCCCGCCCTACACCGTTCGCTCCGCATATCTTGCCCATCACCACTCATCCTCATCCCCACCGCTCCGTTATCTCCTCCGCTCATGCCCCTACTGATTGAATTTTCTTCATCCACCTGTCCGCGAATTAACCCTTGTCCGTGCTCCCGGCCGCTCGCTACGGTCCGCTTTCACAACCACACCCGCTTATGATCGTTACCACTGCGCAACTCTTCAAACACGCCTACGGCAAGTACGCCATCGGCGCCTACAACATCAATAACGCCGAGCAGGCGATGGGTCTCTTCAAGGGCGCCATCGACTCCAAAGCTCCGTTCATCATCCAGATTTCCAAGGGCGCGCGCAGCTACACCGACAAGCGCATGCTCGAGGCCATCATCCGCGCCGCCGGCGAAATTTTCCCCGAAGCCATCTACGCCGTCCACCTCGACCACGGCGACGAAGCCACCTGCTACGACTGTATCGACTCAGGCTTCTTCAGCTCCGTCATGATCGACGCCTCGCACGATCCCTTCGAGAAAAACGTCGAGATCACCAAACGCGTCGTCGAACGCGCTCACGCCAAAGGTCTCTCCGTCGAAGCCGAGCTCGGCATGTTGGGCGGCGTCGAAGAAGACATCAAAGTCGAAGACGGCCACGCCACCCTCACCGATCCCGCCGAAGCCGAAGAGTTCATCAAACTCACCGGTTGCGACTCCCTCGCCTGCGCCATCGGCACCTCCCACGGCGCCTTCAAGTTCAAGGGCAAGCAATCGCTCCACTTCGACGTCCTCGAAAAGATCAAGGCCCGCAAACCCGGCTTCCCGCTCGTCATGCACGGCTCCTCTTCGGTCCCGCAGGATGAAGTCGCCCGCATCAACGCAGCCGGCGGCACCATCAAAGATTCCGTCGGTGTCGATCCCGCCGAGTATCTCCCCGCCGCCAAACTCGGCGTCACCAAGATCAACATCGATACCGACGGCCGCCTCGTCTGGACCCGCGTCCACCGCGAGTTCTTCCGCGACAAACCCGCCGAGTTCGATTTCCGCCCACCCGGCAAGATCTTCATCGTCGAGTACGCGAAGTTCATCGCCAGCCGCAACGTCCTCCTCGGCTCCGCCGGCCAGCTCGACGACCTCCGCAAGAGCCTCGGCAAGTAAGTCCGTCATAGAGTGCGGTGCCCCGGCACCGCTTTATCAAGGCGAGCCTCGGCTCGCCTTTTTTGTACCCGCCTCCCAAGAGCGCCCTCACGACGGTATGCCGACCAACGATCTCACAAATGAACACGCCTTCAGTTTTCCCCATCCGTGCTCATCCGTGAAATCTGTGGTTAAAAATCCGTCCCCCCGAACCCCCAAAAACAATCGTTCGTTCATATCGCTCCGCCCCCATCGCACCTCCTGTCTCCCCGCACGTTAGCGCCTGCTTCACACCCTCCCGCACATCGCCTGCACCACCGCGATTCACACCGCCTTAACAGTCAGCGCATTGCGCCACCATTTCAGCCGCCACCACCCTCATGTGCACAACCTCCACGCATGAGCCCGGCCCGCACCCATCCCCTGATCCCCCTCGCCGTCATCGGCACCTTCGCCCTCTGCGCCATCGCCGTCTCCCTGCGTGCCCAGACTCCCGATACGCCCGCGCCAGCTCCGCTCGTCGCCGGCGCCACGCTCGACTCGATCACGGTCGGGCAGATCACCTACACCCAGGTCCGCATCCGCACCATCTCCGCCCAGACCGCGATGATCCAGCACGCCGGCGGCATCGCCTCCCTCCGCCTCCGCGACCTCTCCCCCGATCTCCAGCAACGCTTCGGCTACAACCCCGACGCAGCCGCCGCCGAGGCCGAAAAACAAAAAGCCGCAGCCGCAGCAGCCGCAAAACTCCGCCAGGAACAACTCGCCGCCCAGAAAAAAGCCAATGCCGTGCAGCTCGTAGCCCAGGCACGAGAATCTAAAAAAGAGAATACTTTGGACGTTCTGTTGCGCACCTTCGGCAGCGAGCCCGATATTCGGGCCGGCATCGACCTGCGTCCCCGTTACAATGAGCTCGGCCTGTGGATCAAAAATCAAGGGGCTCGCTCCAGTTGTGCGATTTTCGCAATCGTTAGTGCGCTGGAGCTGCAAGCAGCTGAGATTACAGGCCATCCTCAACGCTACTCCGAGGAGTATCTGCAATGGGCCACCCGAAAAACCCTGAACCGGCCTGCCTTCACGCCACAATCAGTGAAAGCCACTGTGGCTGGCGGAATCATTTCCGCGGAAGCACCACCGCCTGATGAAGGATTCAGGTTACTCGATGTCGTCACCGCTTTACGCGCGTACGGTATTCCCGAACGCGAGCGTGTGCCCTATCGCAGCTCCGATTTGATCGATGATCCCTCCGAAGAAATCATTCAGGAAGCACGCACGAAATTACAGGTGGCCTGCCATATTCTTCCAGGAAAGACCCAGCCGGATATACTCGCCAACATCATCCATGCACTGAACGCCGGCGTGCCGGTTCCAATTGGCATGTCTTGGCCCGTAGAAAATGCCGGTATCTATAAAACCGGCTATCTCGATAAACAACGCACCAATCAGGACGGAGGCCACGCAGTGACGATCGTAGGCTACAAATCAACGGGTGGACGGCTCGAAAACACCGTCTTCATTTTCAAAAACTCCTATGGCACACGCTGGGGTATCGATGGCTACGGAACGGCCACGTATGCCTTTCTGGAAGAAAATTTAAGCTACGGCGTTCTGCTCGACATTAGCGAAAAATGAACGGCCAGCGCCCGCGCATCGGCTTTTCTCTTCAAATGACCGTGAACCGTGGAACTTGGTCGGCAAACTTTGCTGACGTTTTCGATCAGCACGTCTGAATTTATGGATTCCGTCCACCGCGCTTCTTCGGGATAGATATCCCCATCAGCGTGCGCCCGACCTCTCCGCCCTCCTCAAGTCCCGCAGCCACCTCCCGTCTCTGGCTCCACTCCCCCCGCGCTCGATCTCCTCATCGGCTGCGGTGCCTGGTCGCTCCCGCTGCTCGCGCTGACGTTTTTCTTCCAGCGCGAACACGCACTCCCCGTCGCCTTCGCGTTCTCCCTCCTCGCGATCTTCTGCAACAACCCGCACTACATGGCGACGATCCACCGCGCCTACGGGACCGCCGGTGATTTCAAAAAGTACCGCTTCTTCACGATCTACGTCACCGTGCTCATGCTCACGCTCGTGCTGGTGCATGTCGTCCCCGCTCTCTTCCCTTGGGTCGTCACACTCTACCTCACCTGGAGCCCCTGGCACTACACCGGCCAGAACTTCGGCATCGCCCAGATGTTCGTCCGCCGCTCAGGCGCTCATCCCGATCCCGCCGCCCGCCAGTGGCTCTACACCTCCTACGTCGCCTCCTTCGCCGTCTGGTTCCTCACCCTCCACAGCATCGTCGAGAGCGACTCCTACTTCCTCAGCCTCCGCATCCCCGAAACGGTCGCCACCCCGCTCCGCCTCTTCTTCGCCCTCGTCTTCCTCGTCAGCGCCGCCGCCGCCTTCCTCCGCCTGCGAAAAACCCTCCGCGGCTCCGCCCTCCTCGCCCCGCTTCTCCTCACGCTCACGCAAGCCCTCTGGTTCGTCGCCCCGTCGCTGCTTTCCCGATACCAAGTCCTCGACCTCCCCGCCTCCTACTTCAGCGCCGGTGCCCTGGCCTTCATGCACTGCGCCCAATACCTCTGGATCACCAGCTTCTACGCCCGCCGCGAAACACCCTCCGCTCCCCACGCCGCCACCTCCGCACGCCCTTTCTCTTTCTGGCGCTACTACCTCGCCCTCATCGTCGGCGGCATCGCCCTCTTCATCCCCGGCCCCTGGCTCGCCAGCCGCGCGCTCGGCCACGACTTCGTCGAGAGCTTCCTCATCTTCATGGCGCTCGTGAACGTTCACCACTTCATCCTCGACGGTGCCATCTGGAAACTCCGCGACGGCCGCATCGCCCGCCTCCTCCTCGGCAAATCCACACCCGACGCCACCGACGAAGCCCTCGAGGGCCAGTCTCTCCGCCACCACCTCGGCTGGCTCTTCAGCGCATCACCCGCCGCCCGCGCCACCCGCTTCTCCCTCGCCGCCGCCATCCTCGCCATCAACCCGCGCAACGCCCCCGCCCAACACCTCCTCGGCCAGCTCATCTTCCAATCCGGCGACACCTCCGCCGCGCTCGCCCACTACGACCGCATGGCCGACTTCTCCGCCCCGATCTCTCCATCGCCACCAACCGCGGACTCCTCCAACTCGCCAAGGGCAACGCTTCCGCCGCCGCCGAGCGCCAGTACGCCCTCTTCGTCTCTCTCTTCGACGAAAACCCCGGCCCTCCCGCAGAGCGCGACGCCAGTCTCCCCCGCTACATCGCCGCCCAGCTCAAACTCGCCGCCTTCGCCGAAGCTCGCGCCGACCTCGCCACCGCCGAGTCCCGCTGCCAGCGCGCCGCCGACATCGCCGCCACGTATCGGTATTTCGCTGACGGCGCCATCGCCCTCAACCGCCTCGCCGACCTCCAGGAAAAAACCGACCGCCCCGTCGAAGCCCTCCGCACCCGCGCCGCCGCCCGCCAGGCCGCCGACCTCATTTCTCCGTAGGGCCTGACCTCGCTCAGGCCGGATCGAAACCGACTCCGACATCCGGTGCCCATCCGTGAAATCTGTGGTTAAATCTCAGCTCAAATCCCGGATGCTCCCAAACTCCGGGTCGAACAACCGCCGGTAAGTCCGCACGATCGTCCCGTCCGTCAGCCCTGCCAGCCAGTCGCAGATCCGCCGCGCCTTCCCCTCCGGCGTCGTCTCCGCCTCGATCAACTTCCCCACGCGCGGCGGCAAAATCCCAATCACGCGCTCGCCGCGTTCGACATAGTTTTCCCACGCCGCCTGCCAGAGATTCATCAACACCCGCCGCGCCTTGTACTCGATCTGCTGCAGCTGCGGACTCTCGAAAATAATATCGTTCGCCATCCGCTTGAAAAACTTCGCCTCACGCTCCGCCTCCGGTGCGACGACCAGCTCGTAGCGATAACGATTCGTCTTCGCCGACATGAAGTTTTCCCGCTCCCGCAACCGGCACGACGTGATGAACCAGCCCACCTTCGCCGCAAAAACCGATTCCAGCCGGTCCCCGCGGATCGCCGCCACCAGCGCCTGCAAATGCTGCTCTTGCTCCGCGTCGATCCCCTCCGCCGCCGCCCACGCCTCGATCCGGTCAATCGTCAGAAACCCCGCCTTCACCCCGTCCACGATATCATTGAGCGAGTACGCCGAGTCATCCGCCCAGTCCATGATCTGGCACTCCACCGCCTTGAATTTATTAAACGCCTTCCCCTCGTGCAGCGCCGCTGGGATCTCCGCGTTATCGAAAACGAAATCCCGATACCGCACCTGCGGATCGTAGAGAAAATGCTTCTCAGGCACCGCCGCGTACTCGCGGTACAGTTTCTTGTATTTCAACACGCCATCGAGCAGCGCCCGCGTCGGATGCATCCCGCGCACCGACGTTTCATTCTGATAAATTGTCTCCGTCAGCAGATGCAGCGTCTGCGCGTTCCCCTCGAACCCGCCATGCGCCTTCATCAGCTCCTGCAACGTCCGCTCCCCCGAGTGTCCAAACGGTGGATGCCCCAGATCGTGCGCCAGACACACCGCCTCCACCAGATCGCCATCGATGAAAAAATCATCCGCCAGCGGTCCGCCACGCGACTTCAGGAAATTGCAGATCGAGCGCCCGATCTGCGCCACTTCCATCGAGTGCGTCAGCCGCGTCCGGTAGAAATCGTACTCTCCGGAAAGAAACACCTGCGTCTTCGACTGCAGCTTCCGAAACGCGTGCGAATGAATGAGCCGGTCGCGATCGATCTGAAACGCGCTGCGGTAATCGGGCTTGCGGGCTCCATCGAGCGTCTGCGTGTCGAAGTCAGAGTAGAATCGGTTCGCCGTCATCGGAAAATCCCAGACCATGTGCCGCGTCCGCCGAATGCCAATCCCCATGATTCGCCTCCCCCGCGCGTTTTTCTCCGCCCTGCTGTTTGTCGTCCTCCTCGGGCCGCTCTCCGCCCAGTCGCCCGACAGCCTCATTAGCGCGAAAGACCTCCTTAACCTGAAACAGCTCGGCGCTCCCGCGATTTCTCCCGACGGCACCCGCGTCGTCTACACCGTCCGCAGCATCGAGGAATCCACCGCCAATCCCGGCGAGTACGCCTACCGCACGCGCATCTGGATGATCCCGCTCGACGGCATCGGCGGCCCCCGCCAGCTCACCCGCGGCGACGGCAGCGCCTCCTTCCCCGTCTGGCATCCGAGTGGCGACCGCATCGCCTTTGTCCGCTTCGAAAAATCCGTCCCACAAATCTGGGTACTCCCGCTCGGCCCCGGCGGCGAAGCCTTCCGCATCACCGCGATCCCCAATGGCGCCACCCACCCCCGCTGGTCGCCCGACGGCACCAAACTCCTCTTCTCCTCCACACTCACGCTCTCCGAAGTCCGCGACGAATTCGCCCAATCTCCTAACGCCCAAACCCTCTCCGCCTGGCCCGACGAACGCCCCGGCCGCCCCAAACCATCCCACGACACAGCCACGTCCGCTTCCGATAAAAACGAAACTGCACGCCTCAACGGCACCCGCGAAGCCGAGCGCCGCTGGCTCGACCGCCGCGAAGCCGCCGGCAATCCCCGCGTCCTCACCCGCCTCGAATTCATCGGCGACAGCGACCTCGCGCCCGAGGAAGAATTCACTCACCTCTACGTCGCCCCCGCCGAGGAAAACGCCGCCGCCCAACTCCTCACCCCCGGCTTCCTCAGCGCCGACGGCGCCGAATGGGTCAACCTCCCCGACGGCCCGCGCGTCGTCTTCAGCGCCGAGTCACCTGGAGAAATTCACCCCGACCGCGTTCTCGATCGTGCCCTCTGGAGCGTCGGTCTCGATGGCGCCGCGCCCCGCACCATTCTCTACACGCCCAACTTCGCCTACACCCGTCCCACCGCTTCGCCCGACGCCCGCACCATCGCCTTTCTCTCCGACGATCTCTCGCTCAACTCCTACGGACAAACCCAGCTCGGCGTCATCGCCGGCGACGGCACCAACCGCAAAATCCTCACCGCCAAAATCGACCGCAACGTCTCCCGCCCCAAATGGTCCGCCGACGGCACGCAGGTCTACTTCACCGCCACCGCCAACGGCGGCCACCCGCTCTTCCGCGTTCGCGCCGACGGCTCCGCCGATCCCGAAGTCCTCACCGGCGTCACCAACGCCATCCGCGCCTACGACATCGGCGCCACCCACGGCATCGTCGTCCTCTCTCAAGCCGCCAACCCCTACGAACTCCACCGCCTCACCCTCGCGACCAAAGAATACCGCCTCATCACCGCGCACAACAGCGAGTGGCTCCGCACCAAATCCATCTCCGTCCCCGTCCGCCGCCAGCTCACTCTCAGCGACAACACCAAAATCGACTCCTGGCTCATCAAGCCCACCTTCCTAGAACCCGGGAAAAAATACCCGCTCCTCGTCGCCATCCACGGCGGCCCTCACGCCATGTGGGGCCCGACCGACGCCGGCATGTGGCACGAATTTCAATTCTTCGCCTCACGCGGCTACGGCATCCTCTTCTGCAACCCTCGCGGCTCCTCCGGCTACGGCCAGGAATTCCAAAAAGGCAGCTTCCAAAACTGGGGCCCCGGCCCGGCCTCCGACGTCCTCGCCGCCACCGACCAAGCCTGCACCGAACCCTGGGTGGACAAAGAAAAACTCGTTCTCTCCGGCGGCAGTTACGGCGGCTACCTCGCCGCCTGGATCGTCGGCCACGACAAACGCTTCAAAGCCGCCGTCGCCCAGCGCGGCATCTACGACCTCGCCACTTTCTTCGGCGAGGGCAGCGCCTGGCGTCTCGTCCCGTATCATTTTGGCGGTTACCCGTGGCAGCCGTTCGTCCGCCGCCTCCTCGACGCCCAATCCCCGCTCTCCCACGCCGAGCACATCGTCACACCGCTCCTGATCGAGCACGGCGACAACGACCGCCGCACCGGCACTGCCCAGAGCGAAATGCTCTTCCGCGCCCTCAAAGTCCTCAACCGCCCCGTCGAGTACGTACGCTATCCCAACGCCACCCACGAGCTCAGCCGCTCCGGCGATCCGGCCCAGCGCATCGACCGACTCCTCCGCTTCGACGAATTCTTCCGCCGCTTCATCGGCGAATAAAATCAGCCAAACACCACGCCGACGCTCAACAGCACCGCGTACAGCGCCAGCAGTTTCCCCGTGTCACCGAGCAACACGATCAACTCCGCCGGTGTCTCCGACGCTTCCAGCCGTCGCATCTGCCGCAACGCCAGCGGCGCAATCGCCAGCGGCAGCAAAATCACCGGCTCGTAATCCCCGCGCAGCATCAGATGCACCGGCATCGTGAACGCCACGACAAGCGAGACCCCGAACTGAACGCGCGCCGCCCGCCGCCCAAACCGCACCACGAGCGTCCGCTTACCCGCCTTCGCATCCGTCTCCACATCGCGATAATTATTCACGACCAGAATATTCGCCGCCAGCAGCCCGATGCCGACCGATCCAAGAAACACCTCCTGCGTCACCTCACCCGCCTGCACGAAGTAAGTCGCGCACACAGCCACCAGTCCGAAAAAGATAAACACGAAGAGATCGCCCAGCCCGTTGTAGCCAAGCGGATACGGTCCACCGGTGTACGCGACGCCGCACACAATGCTCGCCACCCCGATCACCAGCAGCGGCCAGCCGCCATAATTAAGAAGCGACAACCCGACCAAAAACGCCGCCACAAACACGCCCGTCATCGCCGCCTTCATCGCAAGCGGCGTCACCAGCCCGGAGGCCACCGCGCGACGCGGTCCAACCCGCTCCGCCGTGTCCGCGCCCTTGATGAAGTCGTAATAGTCGTTCGCGAAATTCGTCCCGATCTGGATCAGCAACGCGAACCCAAGACACGCCACTGCCGCCGGCCACACAAACGCCCGGTCACCCCACGCAAACGCCGAGCCCACCAGCACAGGCGCTATCGCCGCGGGCAGCGTGCGTGGACGCGTAGCAGCGAGCCAGATCATCAAAGGCGAAGGCGATGCACTCATTCGCCGCTGAGCCCACGTGAGTTTTCCAAGTTTGGCAATCTGGCCGTAAAACACTCCTCCGGCCTATGCACAAAAAAGCCGCGTCAGTTTCGACGCGGCTAAATAGAGACGTGATACGAGCAGAACTCAGATGATCATCGCCGCGCCGACCGTGGCATTCGTCTGCTCATCGACGAGGATGAGGCTGCCCGTGTTCCGGTTGCGCTTGTACGCATCGAAGAACAGCGGCGACGCCGTGCGGATCTGCACGCGACCGATATCATTCATGCCGATCTCAGTGTCGCCCTCGACCTTGTGAAGCGTGTTGATGTTCATCTTATAGCGGACCGCCTTGATCGCGCACTTCACTTCACGCGTCGTGTGGCGGAGGATGTATTTGCCGTTTGGATTGAGCTTGTTGGGCGAAAACCAGCACAGCATCGCCTCCACATCCTGGCTGATCTGCGGCTGGTTGTTCGGCTTCACGATCATCCCGCCGCGCGAAATATCGATCTCGTCCGTGAGCGTCATCGCGATCGACATCGGCGAAAACACTTCCGACGTTTCGCCATCCGGACCGTGCAGCGATTTGATCTTCGACGTGAATCCCGACGGAAGCGCGAGCACTTCGTCACCGACTTTGAAAACGCCGCCCGCCACGCGCCCCGCGAAACCGCGGAAGTCGTGATGATCGTCGGTGTTCGGACGGATCACCGTCTGCACCGGGAAACGCGGATCGATGTGGTTCGCGTCGCTGCCGATGTACACCGTTTCGAGCGTGTAGAGCAGCGGCGAGCCCTTGTACCACGGCATCTTCTCCGACTTATCGACGACGTTGTCGCCGTGCAGCGCGCTGATCGGGATGAATTTGATGTCCGCCACTTCGAGGCGCGATGCGAACTCCGTGTACTGCGCGACGATGGTGTTGAAGACCTCCTCTTTGAAATCGACGAGGTCCATTTTGTTCACGCAGACGACGATGTGCGGGATGCGCAGCAGCGACGCGATGAACGAGTGGCGGCAGGTCTGCTCGATCACGCCTTTGCGCGCGTCGATCAGGATGATGGCGAGGTTGGCCGTGGAGGCGCCCGTCACCATGTTGCGCGTGTATTGAATATGGCCGGGCGTGTCCGCGATGATGAACTTACGCTTCGGCGTGGCGAAGTAGCGATACGCGACATCGATCGTGATGCCCTGCTCGCGCTCGGCGCGCAGACCATCCGTCAGGAGCGAGAGATTCAGATGCTCTTCGCCGCGCTGTTCGGTGGCGCGCTCGATGGCGTCGAGTTGGTCCTCGAAGATCGCCTTCGAGTCATAAAGGAGACGTCCGATCAAAGTGGATTTGCCGTCATCGACACTGCCCGCCGTGGTGAAGCGGAGCAGGTCCATGGAAAGATAATGAGCGTCGGAGTGAGACATGGATTCGGTTGCGGACACGCGTTGACGCGTAGTGCTGTTGTTTGAAATCGGAGATAGTTTCGTCGGAGCGATGCGAAGAGCGCCGGTTTAGAAATAGCCGGCTTTCTTGCGGTCTTCCATCGCGGTCTCTGAGCGCTTGTCGTCGGCGCGAGTGCCGCGCTCGGTCTGCCGTGCCGAAGCGACTTCTTGGACGATGTCGCCGAGCGTGGAGGCCGTGGACTCGACCGCGCCAGTGCAAGTCGCGTCGCCCACCGTACGAAAACGCACGATCCGCTCTTCAAACTTTTCGCCCGGCAGCAACGTGATGAACGGCGTGTTCGCCAGCAACGTGCCGCCGCGGTTCACGACTTCGCGTTTGTGCGAGAAGTAGAGATTCGGCAGCGGGATTTTTTCGCGCGTGATGTACTGCCAGATGTCCATCTCGGTCCAGTTGGAGAGCGGGAACACGCGGAAATGCTCGCCGTGATTCTTGCGCCCGTTGAACAGATTCCAAAGCTCCGGCCGCTGGTTCTTCGGGTCCCACTGGCCGAACTCGTCGCGGTGCGAAAAGAAACGCTCCTTCGCGCGGGCCTTCTCCTCGTCACGACGCGCACCACCGAGGCACGCGTCAAACTTCAGCTCCTCGATCGCGTCGAGCAGCGTCACCGTCTGGAGACCGTTGCGCGAAGGATTCAGCCCCTTCTCTTCAGTCGCGCGCCCCGCCTTGATCGAGTCTTCCACGTAGCGGACGATGAGACGCGCACCGAGATCCTTCGCGAGCCAGTCGCGAAACTCGATGGCCTCCGTGAAATTGTGCCCGGTGTCGATGTGCACGAGCGGGAACGGGATCTTCGACGGCGCGAACGCCTTCTGCGCCAGGCGCACCATCACGATGGAGTCCTTGCCGCCGGAGAACAGAAGCGCCGGCCGCTCGAATTGCGCGGCGACTTCGCGCATGATGAAAATGGCCTCGTGCTCCAGTTGCGCGAGATGGGTCAGGTTGTACGAACTCATGTAAGGGAAATGTTAGGACGCACCGCCGCGTGCAGATGATCCAGCGACGCCTCGGGCGACTCCGCCTCGGTGTCGATCACCAGAGAAACTTCGCCCGCCGCCGGCTCTTCGAACGCGGAATCTTTACCGGTGAACTGCTTCACGCCACCCGCGCCCGCTTTCGCATAGAGCCCCTTCGGGTCGCGACGAGCGCACGTTTCAAACGACGCCTTCACGTAAACGTCGAAAAAATCCTCCGCACCTATGATCTCGCGCGCCGACTCCCGCAACGCTTTCAACGGCGTGATAAACGAGCAGATCGGGACCACGCCCGCGTGCGCGAACAGCTTCGCCACTTCAGCCACACGGCGGATATTTTCCACGCGGTCAGCATCGCTAAAACCCAGCCCGCGATTTAACCCGCTGCGCACATTGTCGCCATCCAACAAATGCGTTGTGAACCCCTCTGCAAAAAGCCTCCGCTCCAGCGCCACCGCGAGCGTGCTTTTGCCCGATCCCGACAACCCATAAAGCCAGATCACCCGGGCCCGTTGTTTCAGCCGCGCCTCCTTCTCGGAGCGCCTCAAAACACGGTCGAAGATCGGATGAATGTTATCGGCGGCGGTCATTATCTTGAGTGAGTTGATGACCTAATATAACTAAAAATTCTCCCGCAAGCGAAATTCCGCCCTAAACCGATAACCTCCTGATGAACAAATTCTCACGACGTCCTCACCCGCCTCACTGAATTTGAAACCCCTGAAATTGCCCCGGGCCCTTTCGCGCCGACCGCTCTGCTTTCCGGATGTACCCATGCATCTTCTCCTCCACCGCCTTCACAAACGCATCCACTTCTTCCGCCGCCCCCTGCGCCTCAAGATGCACGCGGCCGTCTGCCAGATTCTTCACGAAGCCCGTGATCTCGAACTCCTTGGCGACTTGCAGCGCACTGTAACGAAAGCCCACGCCCTGCACGCGCCCCGTGAAAAACACCGTCTCGTGATGAACATCGGCCATATAGTTGGAGCAGCGACCCTAGCCAGCCGCTACTCGGCGATTCAACCCGCAAAAAACCTTTCCCCGCGCTGGCGCGAAACCGGCTTTTGCGTTGCGTTATCCGAAGCCGGGCAGCACGGTGCCGCCCGCAGTTTCAACCAACACGAATGAGCAACTTCAACCCTGACGGCCCCTCTGAAAACGAGTGGGATGACCGCGGTGATCTGGCCTGGAACGAATTCGATTGGGAGCAATATCTCCGCCACCAGGACGAGGTCGTCATCCGCTACCTCGCGTTCTACGAGCAGCTAAAAGAACACCCCGACCGGCTCGACGAGGTCGCCCACTTCATGGGCTGGGACAAAGAGGACTGGAGCTCCGAAGGCACCACCCTCGGCGAAGACTCCGCTGACGCCGACGACGAACAGGAATCCCGCGAAGGCGAAGAAACTGCCGAGTTCGACGCCGACCCCTATACGCTCCACAAGAACCCGATTTTCATCGCGATCAAAGCCATCCAGCTCGGCCTCAAACGCGGCTGGGAACGCATCGCCCACGATCCGCAAAAAGTCCCGCAAGCCCTCGCGCTCACTTTCCAGACCTCTCTCCATCGCAGTGACGAAAACGCCATGCTCGCCATCCAGGCGCTCGATTTCGGCGACTACGCGATGGCGATCAGCCTCTTCAAGCGCGCCCTCCGCGATCTCAACCAATCGCTATCGCTGCTAGACGAACGCGCCGTTTCGTTCTCCCGCTCACTGGCCAGCTTCCGCGAAGACGCCCTCGCCCGCCTCTTCGATCTGCGCGAGGTTTATCTCCGCGTGATGAGCGAGTGCCGCGAAGAACTCGAACGCCCGGCCGACGGCGACGACAGCGAAAAATAAGCTCCGCTCGCCCTGCCCGCTTCGCGCTTCGGCTCAAGCCAATCCTCCCAACTTCCAGCGCGCGTGGCTCAGTTCACGCGCGCTTTTTTGCGCTCCGAAAAAATCACCTCAAAACGGCTTCCCGCGCTGGCAAAACTGCAACGCCACGCCCCACGGATCGCGCATCATGATCAGCGACGATCCGTCCGGCGTCTCCTCGATGACAAACGTCGCACCCGCCTTCTCCAGCCGCTGGCGCTCCGCCCGTGCATCCTTTGCCACAAACGCGACGTGAAACACCAGCGGGTGCTGCGTCGCATACGCTGGATACGCCGCAGCCGGATTCGAGTAGAGCTCCACGATCACCCGGCCGGTATCATCGGCGAGGAAGTGCGTGTAAGGCGCGTCCTCGCGCTTGCGAGCGACCGTGAGACCCAGATTATGCACCCACCACGCCGCTTGCGCGCGCGCGTCGGGAACGTTGATGGCGAAGTGTTCGAATTTCATGGGGCGTGAGAACTGACAGGTTTCAGGTTCAGAAGAAAATCGCGGACTTTGGCGCGGGCCACTTCGCCACCGTCTTCGGGTACGTAATGCCCCGCGTCGCGCAAACGGCAGATCTCCGCATCTGGATAAATCTCCCGCCAGCGATCCAGGAACGCGTCGTTAAAACAAAAATCCCACGCGCCCCACACGACCAGCTTGGCCTTGTCCGCAAGCAACGGCAGACGCCACTCGATCTCCTCCAGCGTCGCCCGGCTCGGATGATCTTTCTCCAGCGGTATGTCCGCCACAAAACGATGCACCGCGATCCGGTTCGCCCACGAATCGTACGGGAAAAGAAATCCGCGCGCCTCATCCTCTTTCAGTTTCCGCGCGTGCATCGACATCCACGTCGCCGGCCACGCGAAAGCGTTGAACGCCCGCACCAAAAACTCCCCCACGCCTCCCGCCCGGCAGATCGCGATGCGCCCCGGAATGCGATCCGACACAAACGCCGCCGTGTTCAAAATCGTGATGCGTCCGATCATCTCCGAATGCCGTGTCGCATAACCAAATCCGATCGCCCCCCCCCAATCGTGAACGACCAAATGAACTTTCTTCAGTCCAAGCGACGCCACCAGCGCCTCCACATCCGCGATCCGCGTCGCCAGACGGTAAGAATAATCCTGCGGTTTCTCCGACAGCCCCATGCCGATGTGATCCGGCACCACACAGCGCATCGTCGGCGCGACTAGCTTCACGAGATCGCGATAGAAAAACGACCACGTCGGATTTCCATGCAACATCACCACCGCCTCATCGCCGCGCGGACCTTCGTCTAGAAAACTCATCCGCGCGCCATGCGGCGTCTGAAACGATTTCGGCGCGAACGGATAAAGCGCACGCAGCCATTCGGGGATTTTTATTTCGTCCGTGCTCATCACCACTCCAATGCGAGCATCAGACAGTTTAGCCCGCTGCCGATTCCCAGCAGCCCCACACGCTCGCCGTCCTTCACCGCGCCCGCATCGAGCGCGAGCGCCAGCGTCGCCGGCAACGACACCGAGCCCATGTTGCCGAGCGTTTCGAACGTCGAAAAATCCTTCGCCAGATCCAGCCCAAGCGTCTCGTAAAGTTTCCGCCGATGCACCGAACCGACTTGGTGGCAGATAAACCGGTGCGTGTCCTCCGCCGTGAATCCCGTCTGCGCCGTGAAATCGCTCCACGTCTCCCGCGCCAGCTGCACGCCCGCGATGAGCAGTTGCTCAGAGTCCGTCTGCATCGCCAGCGCCTCCGCACCGTGGCTGTCACCCTGGCAAAGTTCGCTATGCTGCGTCGCCGCCCGCCCCGCTCCGCCGAGCAACCGATGCGCGCGGCCCTTGACCAACGACCGATGACACAAAATCGCGCCCACCGCGCCAGAGCCGATGGTGAGATTCGCGAAGAACGGTTTGATCTCGTTTCGGTTCAACGGCGCCGACGCCAGATGATTGAGCGTCTGCTCGATCAGCGGCCTTCCGTTTTCACCCGAGACAACCATGCCTGCTAGAATCTGCCCCGACTCGATCATGCCCGCGAGGATCACCATCGAGTTCAGAAATCCCAGGCACGCATTCGACACGTCGAAAATCTGCGCCGTCGCCGGCAATCCGATCTTGCGATGCGCAAACGACGCCGTCGCCGGCTCCAGCATATCCCGGCAAACCGCGCCATGCATGAACATCTGGATCTGCTCCGCCCTCAGCGACGACTTCGCCAGCACCGCTTTTCCCGCCGCCGCGCTCGCGTCCGACGGACGCGTACCCAGCGACCAATGACGCCGCTCACGAATCCCCGTCATCAACTCCAGCCGCCCAAACGGCAGCTTCAGCCGCTCGTACATCGGCCGCAGCCGCTCCTCAATGGCCGCCGACGTCATCACCTCGTCCGGCAGGGCGACCGCGAGCGACTCGAGACAAACGTTCTGAAAGCGCATAGGATTCGTCTCGCCGTTAAACCGGCTTCATGGCCAGCCGGATAATCTCCTGATCGAAGTAATTCGAGCCGAGTCCCGCATCCACCGTAAGCGTCGTCCCATTCATGCCACTGCTGCGCGGGCTCAATAGAAATACAGCCGAGTCCGCGACCTCCTGCGTGCTCAGGTTGCGCTTACGAAACGTCATCTTCTCTGCGTACAGATAGCTCTCGATGTATCCGGGAATTCCAGCCGAAGCGCTCGTCTTGAGCGGCCCCGCGCCGACCACGTTGAAACGCACCTCGCTGTGCGCGCTGAACGACTTCGCCAGAAAACGCGTCGCTGATTCCAGCGCCGCCTTGATCGGCCCCATGTAACCGTAGTTATCCGGCGTCACCAGCAGTGACGAAATACCGATCGTCACGACCGACGCATCCTTCGCCAGATGCGGCTTGAACGCCTTCGCCAGCTCGACGAGGGAGAATGCCGAGATCGCTGTCGCCTGCAAAAAGTCCGCGCGCTTCGTTTCATAGAACGCCTTGAATCCCTCCGCGTAATTCGCGAACGCGATCGAGTGAACCAGCCCGCTCAACGCCCCATGCCCCGCCGCCGCGATCTCGCCCGCCAGTCGCTCCGCCGCGCCTTCGTGCTCCACGTCGCAGATAAAAACCGGCTTCCCCGCGAGCAACGTCTCCAGCGATTTCCTCCGCGCTTCCGAGCGCACGCTGTAAATCACCGTCGCACCCTGCTCTTCGAGCGTCTTCGCGATGTGCCACGCCACGCTCTTCCGATTGGCCACGCCAAAAACGACAAACGTCTTTCCGGTAACTTGGAGAAAATCAGCCATGCTCGCGATCTCGGTTACTGCTGCTGCTGTTGCTGCTGCGTGGCCGCAGCCGCGGCACCGCCTTCAGGTGTCTTCCACGCCACCGTGAAATCGACGCTCAGCACCCGCGTGCCGTCCGCCTTCTTGATCGCGCCCGCCATCATCGTGAATCCCGCAGCCATGTCTTTTTTCTTCACCTCGATCACGATCTGATCGCCCGGATAAACCGGATTGCGGAAACGCACATCGCTGATCTTCGCCATCAACGGCACTCCTTCGCCCGGCTTCGCGCCCGCCGCTTGCGCCTGACGCGCCATGTACAGCGCACCCGTCTGAAAAACCGCTTCGCACAACAACACGCCCGGCGTGATCGGCGCGTTCGGATAATGGCCTTTGTAGAAATCTTCCTCCGCGCGCAAAGTGCGTTTCGCCGTCAGGCTGTCGGCCGTTTCGGAAACGATTTCGTCCACAAACAGAAACGGCGGACGATGCGGAATGAGGGAAGTGACAGCGGGGAAGCTCATGAGTTTTCAGTTCTGAAAATTACACAGAGGACACAAGAGGTCGCACAGAGATCACAGAGAAGCAGAAACATTCTTGGACGACTCTGTGGCCTCGGTGCCACCTCCGTGTTCTCTGTGTAACTTCTGCTTCTGCGCCCGCACATACTGGTCGATCTTGTTGGCCGTGATCACCCCGTAGTTAATCGTCCCCAGCCAGCCCGACATGATGATGCCGACGCTGCCCGCATGATAGAGTCCCGGCAGTTTCTCCGAAATCCCCATCGACACCGGCAGTCCTTCGAACTTCGTGCCGAACGACGTCCCCGCCATGTGCGTCGTGTACCGCTCGATCGTCCGCGGCGTCGCCGCCTCCTTCCAATCTATCTTCGCACGCACGTCCGGGATGTAGCGCTCCAGCGAGACGATCGACTCCTCGATTAGCCGCGCCTTCTGCTTCTCGTACTCGGCCTCGTCCATCGCCTGCCAGTCCGGATAGCGCCCGTTCAGCGACGCCACCACCGTGTAGCGATCGGAGCCCGGCCGCGTATCCGGATAATAAACCGAAAACGTCCGGCTCGTCGTGTGGAGATCCGTCAGCTCGTCGTTGCTGTACTTTGGCGCTTCCGAGGTGAACACCAGATCGCCGATGTGTGGGATCGTCTCGCCCTTCCGAATGCCGAGATACACCTGGCACGAGCTCGTGTTGATCCGCACCGCTTTCGCCTGCGCCACAAACTCCGCCGGGAAATTTTCCTCACCCGCCAGCCGGAAGATCGTGTTCTTGATATTCGCGTTCGAGAGCACTGCCTTCGCCCGGATCACACGTCCGTTGCCCGCCACGATGCCACACGCGACCTTTCGCCCGTCACGTTCCTCGACCAGAACTTTTTCCACGAGCACCTTCTTGCGCAGCTCCACGCCGTTCTTCCTGAGCTCGTCGGTCATCTTCTCGATGAGCACATCCGAGCCACCGCGAAACGTGTACACGCCCCCGCCCATAAAATTGCTGAACACGATGCCAAACGTGATCGCCGGGTCGTCGAAGTTCGAGCCGTTCGCGTAAGAGATCGGCTCCATCAACAACCGGTGAACGTCTTCCCGTCCCGGGAAAAACCGCGCGAGCATCTGGCCGGTCGTCTCGGGATTGTTGTCGTAGTAATTCATCGCCCGCAGGTGATCGTAGAACGTCTCCACCTGCTCGCGCGGCAGCTTGAACTGCTCGACCAGCACCCGCGTGTAATCTTCGCGCGTGAACGTCGTCCACACGTCCATCTGCGGATTCACGAAACGGATGTCCTTCAGCTGCACGATCGAGTCCGCGATCTCCTTCGTCCAATACTTGCGGCACGACTTCAGCATCCCACTCGGAAATCCATGCAGCGAAATGTCGAAGATATGACCGCCCTTGCGCGTGAACCACGTCGCCAGCCCGCCGAACTGATAGTGATGTTCGAGCAAGAGCACGCGATGCCCCGCCTTCGCGAGGACATTGGCGCCGGTGAGACCACCGAGACCACTGCCGATCACGATGACATCGTACTCATCGGCGACACCTTTCAACCAGTCGTAAGCCATGGAAAACGAGTGAGTGAAGGCCCGCGCCGCCCGAGCGCAAGGGCGGTTTTAGGAATGAAACGCCCGCCGCCCATCCTCTGCCGCTATTGCCTCGACTCACCCGGCCAGCACATCGCTTCATCTGCCGCCCCCAGCAACTCACAACCCCGCCGCATCCTCCGATCATGGACTGGTTTTACGCTGAAAAAGACGAACGCAAAGGCCCCGTATCCGAAAACGAGATAGCCAGCCTCATTGCCTCCCGAAAAATCGACCGCGATACCCTGGTCTGGAACCAGACGATGTCCGACTGGAAACCCGCTGGCCTCACGCCGCTGTTCCCAAGTGCAGCAAAGTCACCACCACAATTACCGCTCTCGCCCGGCCAGCATCTCTGCATCATCACCGGGAAACATTTCCCCGAATCCCAAATGCTCAAGACCGAGCACGGCTGGGTTTCCGTTGAGGGCAAAGACACCTACTACCAGTCCATCCGCGAGGGAGCCCCGATCCCGCTCGCCGATGGCCTCTGCAACGCGCGTGCGCACGGCAAGTACATCGTCATTCCCGTCGTCGGAGGAAAACTTCCGCTTCGCTGCATCAAAACCAACCAGCCGGTGCCCGAGAATCTCGCGAAAAGGAAAACACTCTACTGGTGTACGCCCTGGGTCTTCCTGGCGATTCTGGCCAATATCCTCATCCTCGCGGTCCTATATTTCATCCTCCGGAAAAAAGTGGTCGTCGACATTCCGTTGAGTGCCGATGGACAGCGAGAGGTCACGTTCAAAAAGACCATCGCATGGCTCACCTTCTTCGCCGGAATCGCCACGATCATCTGGGGCGGGGCGACGATCAACTCTACCTCACACGGCCCGATAGTTTTCATCGCTGGCTTCATCATCCTCCTCGCCTCGCTTGTTTATGGCGGACGCGCCGCCCATGCCCTGCGCGTCGCGAAATGGAAGGGCGGCGACGCCTGGTTGACCGGCGCATGCCCCGCCTTTCTCGCATCACTCCCCAAATATCCGTGACCCTTCGCGTTCATCGCCAGCGCTACTGCCGCTTAACCTTAACACATTCCCTCAGCTCTTCGTGAGGATATGATAATTCGCCATCGAGATGCCGCTGAGCATAGCCCCGACGATCCCCAAAAATCCCTGATCGGTCCCGCACAGATAAACGTTCTCCAACGCCGTCCGCCCCTGCCGGTTCTTCACCGGCGATCCATAGATTGCTCCGGCTGCATGTCCGGTGAACTTCGTAATCGTCCGCGGCGTAAACATATCTGTCGCCACCGTGGCCCGCTCCAGCGCATCGGCCGCAGGCAGCATCGGCAAAAATCGTTTCGCGCTCTCCGTAATCGCCGTGTACCAGCGCGCCTTGTCCGCGCGATACGCTTCCTCCGGCAGATGCGCCCAGCGGTCATAATTCGCCAGACACGTGCAGCGGAAAAAACCTTCGCTCAACATCTGCCCATCCGGGTACGCGAAATTATTCGGGAAACAAATCACGCCGCTGCGCACATCCACCTGCGCCTCCGGCCGCTCATAACTGAAACGCTCCGAATCGTTGAAAAACACGATCGTGTCATCGCCCCACCCCAGCGTCGCCGGCTGGCAGTTCAGCACACTGATCGTCTCCGTGTAGCTCAGCCGCCCCGCAGGCTGATGCGGCACCGTAGCCGCCGCACCCGCGGACAACGGCGGATCGATCTGAAACCGCGTGTTACTGTCGATGAGCGACGCCGTCTCCGGCCCGCCCGCCGAACTAATCACATGCGTCGCCGAGATCTCGCTCCCATCATCGAGCACCAGCCCCGTCGCCCGCCCGCTCGCATCCGATAAAATCTGCCTCACCCCGCACTTCATCCGCCGCTCGCCACCCGCCTCGCGATACTTGTCCACCAGCACGCGCAAGATCACGCGCACGCCATCGAGCGGACGCGCAAAACCTTCGAGGAAGAGCGCCTTGAACATGATCACGAACTGCCCGAACTCCATGTCCCGCTCGTTCGCGCTGCCGTAATACATCAGCGGACAAAACAACATGTCCTCCAGCAGCGCATCGCTTACATAACTCCGCACGACCTCACGCGCCGACACCGCCTTCGCATCCAGTGCCACGTCATCGTACGCCCTCACCGCTTCGACGAGCGTTCGGAAACCATCGATCTGCTTCGGAAACGCCCGCGCCACTTCGCTCTCAAACACGGAAAAATCATTCGTGAACGTCAGCGACGTTTCCCCGCGTGGCCCAAACGCCACCCGCGAGCGCTTCTGTTCGCACAGCGCGAACTCGTCTCGCTCGATGCGCAGCTGCCGCAGCAATTTCCCCAGCGGCGTCCCCTTCACGCCGGGCTTCACGAAGTTCGTCAACGCGTGCAACCCCACGTCAAACTTCCTCCCCGCGATACTATAAAATCCATTCAACCCTCCGACCGCATTATGCCGCTCGAAGATGCACACGCGCTTGCCGAAATGCGCGAGCCGGATACCCGCCGCGAGGCCGGACATGCCTGCTCCGATGATGGCGACGTCGTAGTGTGTAGCGGTGTTCATAAATCCCAAAGTGAATCGCCAAGACGCAAAGCCGCGAAGGCCGAACGCAAAGAGAGAAACATAACCAGACGCGCTATCATCGCTCCGAACTTTGCGTCTTCGCGTCTTTGCGCTTCAAAACAAAAAGCCGGGAAAACTCCCGGCTTCGTCCGAACTCTGTGCATCGCACAGCTCAGCTCTTCCTAAAATCACTTCCCCGCCGCCGTGAACTTCGGCGTCAGGTATTCCGCGCAGCTGTCGAGCGACGCCAGCTGGATGTAGTCAGCCTCGGGCACCTCGATGCCGTGGCGTTTGCGCAGCTCCATCACGATGTCCAAAAAGTCCATGCTATCGAGCTGGAGCTGGTCGCGCAGACGCACGTCCGACTTGAGATTGGAAAGGTCTTCGTCAGGTGCGATGTCGGTGATGATATCGACTACCACCTGTTTACATTGGTCTTTGGTCATGTGTGGAAAGCTGGTCGGGAACTCGGTTCAGGCAACAAAACGCTTCACAATCAGCGTCGAGTTAATGCCCAGCATACCGAAGGAATTGTTCAAAATAGCGTCAACCCGTTTTGCCTTCACCGGCTTGTTCAACACCAGCCCCGGCAGCGCGCACTGCGGATCCAGATCGTCCACGTTGATCGTCGGGTGAACCGTCAGATCTTCGAACGACGGCAAATTTCCCGCCAGCTCCAGCGCGCCCGCCGCGCCCATCGCGTGCCCGATAAAGCTCTTGGTATTGTTGATGTGCGTGTCTGGACAACCTTCGCCAAACACCGCGCGGATCGCCTCGCACTCCTGAATGTCGCCCAGCGGCGTCGCCGTGGCGTGCGTGTTCACGATGTGAATGTCGCTTGGCTTCATGCCCGCGCGCGCGATCGCGTGGCGAACGCACTCCGCCTGACGCGTCGGATTCGGCAGCACATAGTCAGACGCATCCGAATTCACATGATACCCGCCAATCTCGCCGTAAATCTTCGCCCCACGCGCTTGCGCGTCTTCGAGCCGCTCCAGCGTGTAGAGCGCCCCACCTTCAGAAATCACGATGCCGTTGCGCGCTTTATCGAACGGCCGCGACGCCTTCTTCGGATCGTCGTGGGTCGCGAGAGCATTCTGCGATTTGAACCCGGCGAAAATCCCAAACGTATGAATGCTTTCGCTCACGCCGCCGCAGATCGCGAAGTCCACTTCGCCGAGCCGCAACATCTGCGTCGCATGAATGAGCCCCATGTTCCCCGCCGCGCACGCCGCTCCGATCGTGTACGCCGGCCCCGTGATGCCGAGATTGAGCGATGTCTCTCCAGCCGGGTTGTTCGCGACCGTCCGGGGATTGTGATAATGCGACCAGTACTTCGTATCGTAGTTAAACTTCGAGATATTGTAGATTTCGTTCTCCGTCTCGACGTTTCCGTGCTCCGTGCAGCCGATATAAATGCCCACGCGATCCTTCGGCATCGCTTCAAAATTCACGCCACTATCCGCCAGCGCTTCACGCGCGCAATAGATCGAGATAGACCCCGCCCGCGTACCCACGCGCACTTCCTTCTTCTTCTGATAGCGCAGCGGATCGTAATGACACACGCCCGCCAGCAGCTGCCCCATATACCGCACATCGAATTTCTCCACGCCAGCCACGCCGTTGAGCAGATTCTGCCGAAACTCGGCCAATGAATTGCCGTTCGGCGCAGTGAGACCGATACCTGTGATGACGATGCGGGCGGGCTTCATGAAAGATGGGAAAGGAAACGGCTAGCCAACCGCGCCTCGAAAGCAATACAAGCCTCGCCCACATGAACGTCCTTGTCGTTGGAGGAGCCGGTTACATCGGCTCGCACTGTGTCCGCCAGCTCATTGCCGCAGGCCACCGCCCGGTGGTCCTCGATAATCTCGTATTCGGCCACCGCGCCGCCGTCGCCAAGGAGATCCCGCTGTACGACGTGAATCTAGGCGACGAAGCCGCCGTCGGCGCCATCCTCGAAAAGGAGAAGATCGAGGTCGTCATGCACTTCGCCGCCTACGCCTTCGTCGGCGAATCCGTCGCCCAGCCGCTCAAATACTACTTCAACAACGTCTCCGCCACGCTCCATCTCCTCAACGTGATGCTGGCGAAAGGCGTAAAGAAATTCGTCTTCTCCTCCACCTGCGCCACCTACGGCATCCCGGAGAAAATGCCCATCGTCGAAGGCTCGCCCCAGGCCCCCATCAATCCCTACGGCCAGACCAAACTCGACATCGAGAACGCCCTCAAATCCGTCGCCCACGCCACCGGCCTCAGCTTCGCCGCCTTCCGCTACTTCAACGCCGCCGGTGCCTCCGAAGACGGCGTCATCGGCGAAGACCATAATCCCGAGACCCATCTCATCCCCCTCGCCATCGCCGCCGCCCAGGGCAAAGCCCCCGCGCTGAAAATCTTCGGCACCGATTACCCCACACCCGACGGCACCTGCCTCCGCGACTACGTTCACGTCGACGACCTCGCCCGCGCCCACATTGCCGTCTTCGAAAAGCTCTCCACGCCTGGCGCCAGCCTTTTCTTCAACCTCGGCACCGGCACGCCTACCTCTGTCCGCGAAGTTATCGCCGCCGTCGAAAAAGCCAGCGGCCTCAAAGTCCCCTTCACCGAGGCTCCCCGCCGCGCCGGCGACCCACCCGCCCTCTACGCCGACTCCACCAAGGCGAAGACCGAGCTCGGCTGGAAAATCAAATTCACCACCATCCAGCCCATCGTGGACACCGCCTGGAAATGGCACGCGTCACGGCCAAACGGCTACAAGGCCTAGCCTGCGCAACACTTCGATTACTCCTTCGACAAAGGGCGGTTCATCCGCCCTTTTTTATTTTCCCGCGTCTCCCCATCGCCCCCTCTCCCGCACGATGAAACTCCCGACGAAACCGCTCATCTTCCTGGCCATCCCGACCGCCGCGTTTCTCACCTTCATCGCCCAGCCCATCCTCGGCAAAATCCTCACCCCGCGCTACGGCGGTTCCGCCGGCACGTGGATGACCACGTCGCTCTTTTTCCAGTGCGCCCTGCTCCTGGGCTACAGCTGCGCATTCTGGCTTCTCCGCAAACCCAACGCCCGCACCCACCGTATCGTCATCGCCCTGGCCCTGCTCGCGCCGCTGATCACGATCATCCCCCCGCTCTATTTCCAAAACCTCTCCGAGATCCCGGCCATTCTCTTCGGCCTCATTCTCTCACTCGGACCGATGCTCATCCTCACCACGAGCATCGGCATCCTCATCCAGGGCTGGGTCGCGCGCGACGAGGGCACCATTCCGTACTACCTCTACGGCGTCTCCAACATCGGCAGCGCCGCCGCTCTCTTCGCTTATCCGCTCTGGATCGAGCCACACATCACGCTCTCCACCCAGGTACTCGCCGTGCGCCTGCTGCTCGGCGCCCTTGGCATACTCGCCGCCCTGCTCGCATGGATCTACGCGCGCAAACTCAACTCATCCTCACCTCTCGCTGAAAAAAATTCCTCCGCCGCTTCCTCCGTCTCCACCGAAACCTCCGCCGCGCCAGGCGTTGAAACTCCCTCCGAAAAAATCCCGCGCTGCACACTCGCCTCCTGGGTGTTTCTCTCATTCTCCACCTGCACGATCATGCTCGCGGCCATCCGGCTGCTCAGCGGTGAATTCGGCTCCAGCCCGTTCTCCTGGGTGCTCCCGCTGAGCGTTTACCTGCTCAGCTTCACGCTCACATTCACCCGCTGGTGGCCGTCGTGGCTCACCACCGTCGGCCTCGTCGCACTCGGCGGCGGCTTGTTTGGCTACGCCGCGACCAAAGGTTTCTCCAACATCGAGCTCAGCAAATGGCCACTCACCTGGCTGCTCGTCATCGTCACCGCCGCCTGCCTCGGCGGACACTCCTTGCTCTACCAGATCCGCCCCGCGCGGCGCTTCCCTCTTTTCTACCTCGTGATGGCCGTGGGCGGCGCGCTCGCCGGCCTTTGCGCCACGGTTCTTTTTCCTCAACTGCTCACGCGTAGCTACGAATTTTTCGCCGCCGCCTTCGTCCTCTGGCTTGTCGGGTTTTCTCAACGCATGACCGGCCTCTCCCCCGTCATGCGCGTCGCCGTCTGCGCAAGTCTCGCTCTCCCTCCGGCCTGGATGATCCACCAGCGCAGCCTCGCCGAGCGCATTCCCTCCACCCGCATCACCCACGTGAGAAACTACTACGGCACCATGTCCATCGCCGACAGCCTCTTCCGCACCTCGGTCTCCAGCGACACCACGCTCCACGGCGTGCAGATGAAGGGCGACGACTCCCGCCGCCCCACCACCTACTACACGCACGGCAGCGGACTCGGTATCGTCCTCGACGGTCTGCAATCCACCGCCCGCCCCCTCCGCATCGGCGTCATCGGCCTCGGCGCCGGCACTGTCGCTGCCTACGTCCGTCCCCAGGACGAGATCGTCTTCTGGGAGATCAATCCGCTCTCCGAAAAAATCGCCCGCGAACAATTCACCTTCCTCAAAGAATGCCCCGGTCGCTCTGAGGTCCGCCTTCAAGATGGCCGCCTCGGCCTGCGCAACGACCCCGGCCACTTCGACGTCCTCCTCGTTGACGCCTTCTCCGGCGATTCCATCCCGCCGCACCTGCTCACCACGAATGCGATCGGCGAATACATCGCCAAACTCCCCGACGGCTTCCTCGTCGTCCACATCTCCAACCGCTACTTTGATCTCCTCCCCGTCCTCGCCAGCGGTGCTCAAAAAGCCGGCTGGCGCATCGCCTCCGTCTCCGCCACCCCCGGCCCGGCCTCTGAGGAAAATGCCCATGCCACCCCCACACTCTACGCGATTATTTACCCGCCTTCCCGCAAGCCCGCGCTCGATTCCTGGGCCAAGCGCGCACTCCAATCCGAACACGTCACCTACCGTCTCGCCAACGCAGACAACATTGTTCCCATCGAGTGGACCGATGAACGCCACGCGATCATCGAAGCACTCCGCAAATAATTCCCTCTTTAGCTGACTGCGCGTTTCCCTCACCGCTCATCAGTCGTATCGCGACTACCTCGCCGCACCGGCCTGCCCTCACTCCGATTTCACTCGCTCGCGGCAGAACTTATCCGCCAGTGCGTAAATCTCCTTCGGCGAAGTCAGCTCCAGCGCATCCTTCGCCAGCTTCTTCGCCTCGCTCATCTTCATCGCCCGTACCAGATACTTCACCGCGGGCAGCAGCGGTGGCGTCATGCTCAGCTCATCCACACCGAGCCCCAGCAATAACGGCACATAAACCGGATCGCCCGCCATCTCGCCGCACACGCTCACCTTGATCTTCTGCCGGTGCGCCTCGTCCACGATCTGCTTGATCGTGCGCAACACCGCCGGATGCGTCGGCTCGTACAGATGCGCGATCCGGTCATTCACCCGATCAATCGCCAGCAGATACTGGATCAAATCGTTCGTCCCGATGCTGAAAAAATCGCACTCCTTCGCCAGGATGTCCGCCGTCACCGCCGCGCTCGGGATCTCGATCATCGCCCCCACGGCCATCTTCGCGTCAAACGCCACGCCGTCTTTCTTCAACTCCGCCCGGCACTCCTCCAGCACCGCATTCGCCCGCGCCAGCTCTTCCGAACCGCTGATCATCGGGTACATCAGCTGCACCTTCCCATGCGCGCTCGCCCGCAGGATCGCCCGCAGCTGGTCCTTGAAAATCTCTTTGTGCTCCAGGCAAAACCGGATCGCGCGAAACCCCAGGAACGGATTCGACTCCTCCGGAAACAAATCTGGATTGCCCGTCATCGGCTTGTCCCCGCCCAGATCGAGCGTGCGGATCACCACCGGTTCGTCGGGAAACGCCTCCGCCACCGCCTTGTACGCCGCGTATTGCTCTTCCTCCGACGGCACGCGGTTATCGCTGAGATAAAGAAACTCCGTCCGGAAAAGTCCCACGCCCGACGCCGAGTTCTCCCGCACCAGTTTGACCTCGTCCACCTTCTCGATGTTCGCCCGCAAGATCACAGCCGCCCCGTCCAGCGTCACCGCCGGCAGCTTGCTCGCATCGAACATCCGCTGCTCAAAGCCTTTCTTCTGCAGCTGGATTTTTCCGTAGCGGAAGAGCGTCTGCTCCGTCGGATTGATGATCACCTGGCCGTCATATCCATCGACGAGAATCCAGTCCCCATTCCGAACGCGTCGGGTCATGTCGCGCACACCGACCACCGCAGGAATCTTCATCGAACGCGCCACGATCACCGCATGGCTCGTCTTGCTCCCCGAGTCCGTCACCAGCGCGATCGCCTGGCTCCGATCGATGCTCGCCGCATCCGACGGCGAAATATCGTTCGCCACCACCGCCCGCTTATCCGCGAGCTTGCTCAAATTCTGCCCCGCCTGTCCCAGCAAATTCTGCAACATGCGTTGCGCCACGTCGCGAATATCACCGGCGCGCTCGCGCAGATACTCATCGTCGATTTCGGAAAACGCCTTGATGTACCGCTGCGACACCTTGTTGAAACACGTCTCGATGTTCTTCGACGTCGTCTCGAACTCCCGGATCGTCTCCGAAATCAACGCCTGATCCTCCAGCACCAGCAGATGCGCGTCAAAAATCCGCGCCTCATCCGCCCCCAGATTCTTTTCCACTTCGTCGCGGATTTTCTGGATCTGCTGCCGCGTCACCAGCAACGCGTGCTCGAATCGCGAAATCTCTTCGATCCGCTTGTCCGCATCGACCTGATACGACGGGATCTCCACGTCGCTCTGGATGTAGAGAAAGACCTGCCCGTACGCGATGCCTTGCGAGGCGGCGATGCCTGGGACAACGACTTCGTTTTTAGCGCGGGCTTCCATGAACGCGTGAGCGATTTCCACTTGCTTTTCCGGGGCTGAAAAAGCGGGCGGCGCGAGAGGATAACGCCCGCGCCCGACGCATGGTCAACAAGGTTTTACCCGATTCGCGTCTCAACCACAAAAACCTCCCCGCCCAACGCCTCGCGGATACGCGCCACCATCGCCTCCACCGGCGAATCCCCGCGCAGCAACGCATAACACGCGCTCCCGCTCCCGCTCATCCCCGCCGCCACCCCAAATTCATCCTTTAGCCACGTCAGCAACACCGGCAGCGCCACGTACTTCCTGAATGCCGCCGCCTCCATGTTATTGAAAAGCAACTCCTCCGCCGGTGCCCCCGCCTTCCCGATCCAAGCCGCCAGCCGCGCCTCCGCGTCACCGGATGCCAGATACGACCCCGGCGCCGCCTTCACCATCTCTCCATACGCCCACGCCGTCGCGATTCCAAACGCCGGCTTGAACACCAGCAGCCTCCGCCCGCTCAGTCGCCCCGCCGCCTCCTCCGGCAACGCCTCGATCCGCTCCCCGCGCCCGCGCATGACGAGGGGCTCTTCCCGCAAAAACAACACGCAGTCCGACCCCAGCCCCGCCGCGATCTCCGCCAGCTCTCCATCCCCCAAGCGCCCGCCCGCGAGCGCATTCAACGCCCGCAACGCCGCCGTCGCATTGCTGCTCCCACCGCCCAGCCCCGCCCCCATAGGCACCCGCTTCGTCAGTGAAAATTTCGCCCCGCCCGTCCATCCGCTCGCCTCGCGAAACGTCTTTGCCGCCCGCAGCACCAGATTCGTCTCATCGACCGGCACCTCCGCCACATCGCAAGTCAGCGAAAAACTCCCACTCGCATCCGCCTCCACGCGCAGCTCATCGCCAAATTCCAGCGGCGCCACGACCGACACCAATTCATGAAACCCATCCGCCCGCCGACCCGTGATGGCCAGAAACAGGTTGATCTTCGCAGGAGAAAAAACGCTCACAACATTCACGCCGCCCACAACACCGCGCTCCCCCAATCCTGTCACTCCTGTTAATCCTGTCCCAAATCCCGCCTCCGCTCCGCCGCCCATTCACGTCCATATCCCCCATTCGCTGTTAAAAAATTTTCCGACATCAGTGCCTCTCAGTGCCCATCAGTGGTCGCCTCTCCGTTCCCTTCCCTACTCTCCACCCCCACGCCTGCATCCGCCTCAACCACCAATTACCAACTACAGACTCCTCCGCCCAAAACTACCTGCGCACCCCCGACACCACTATTGCCCACCTCGCTCCACCGCTCCTTAGTCATCGTTCATCTCCGCCAAACCCATGCCCTGCGACCTCATCCTCGCCCTCGACGTCCCCGACCGCCAGCAAGCCGCCCCCATCCTCCGCCAGCTCCGCGGCTCCCTCCGCTGGGTCAAAATCGGCCTCCAGATGTTCACCGCCTACGGCCCCGACTACGTGAAGGCCGTCGCCGACGAGGGCTTCAACATCTTCCTCGATCTCAAACTCCACGACATCCCCAACACCGTCGCCAAAGCCGTCGAGTCCCTCGCCCCGCTCCCCATCGGCATGTTGACCATCCACACCTCCGGCGGACGCGAGATGATGGCCGCCGCCCGCGCCGCCCAACAACAAACCAAGCCCGACCTCCTCCTCCTCGGCGTCACCGTCCTCACCTCGACCGACGCCTCCGGCCTTGCCGAACTCGGCCTCACTATCTCCCCCGAAGCGCAAGTCTCCCGCCTGGGCCGCCTCGCGACCGACGCCGGCCTCCGCGGCCTCGTCTGCTCCCCGCTTGAAGTCGCCATGCTGCGCCAGCAACTCCCGGCCGACATCCAGCTTGTCACCCCCGGCATCCGCCCCGCCGGTGAAGCCGGAGGCGACGACCAGAAACGCATCATGACCCCCGCCGAAGCCGCCCGCACCGGCTCCAGCTACATTGTCGTGGGCCGCCCGATACTCAAAGCCAAAGACCCCGCCGCCGCCGCCCGCGCCATCCTCGCCGAGCTCTCCTAAGGTAGGGCGGATTATCCCTAATCCGCCGTGCTCTCCGCCCTCGCTCACCGCATTCACCCCATGCAAAACCAACACGACTTCCTCGCCAAAACAGCCCTCGGCCTCTTCCTCGCCGGTATTCTCGGGCCAATCCTGCTGATCTGTTTCGGCATCAACACAGGTGGCCCATACATACTCGGGATCGCGTGCGAATTTTTCGCACTCCTCTTCGCATCCTTAAGCTGGAGCCAGCGCATCAGCCGCATTGTGGCGACAGTCGTGCTTTGCCTGATCGCCGTCGGCGCGGGCAATTTCATCTTATTCAAAACGAGCGCGAAATCCGCGCGCGACTCCATGCAGGCCCGCGAAGCTCAGGCCAGACTCAACGCTGAAGCCAGCGCCGCCAAACGGTAACTTTCCGAAACTCCGTGCCCTCTGTGTCAGCGCTCCGTGTCCTCTGTGACAAAACCTAACCTCCGCCCGCTTTATCCCCTCTTCGCATTCAATTTTTGCGTCCGACCTTCGCGTCGTAGTGTCTTCGCGCTTAACCTCACCACCGCACACCCCACGCCTCTTTTAACCTCATGAGAAACGCCGCCATCCTCCTCGCCGCCGGAAACAGCAAACGCATGGACGGCGTCGTCTCCGACAAGATCCTCGCCCCCCTCGGCAACCGCCCGCTCTTCGCCCACTCCGTCGCCGCCTTCCTCGCCAGCGGCGTCGCCGATTTCTACGTCATCGTCTGCCGCGACCAGCGCCAGCTCACCGAACTCTCCGCCTACGCGCCCACCCCCTGCGTCTTCGTCCGCGGCGGCAAGGAACGCCAGGACTCCGTCGCCAACGCCCTCGAAGCCCTCCCCGCCGACATCGAAAACGTCTTCATCCACGACTGCGCCCGCCCCTTCGTCCGCCCCGAACAACTCGTCGGCCTCCTCAAAATCGTCCGCCTCGAAAAAGCCGTCGTCCTCGCCCACCGCGTCACCGACACCATCAAGCAACACGCCGACACCGGCCACCTAAAGTCGCTCGACCGCTCCCGCCTCTGGGCCATGGAGACGCCCCAGGTTTTCTCCCGCGACCTCATCACCGCCGCCTACGCCAAAGTCGTGGAGAAAAAACTCCCCATCACCGACGACGCCTCCGCCGTGGAACTCCTCAAAAAGCCCGTCGCCCTTGTCGAGAACCCGCACCCCAACCCAAAGCTCACCACCCCCGCCGACCTCCCGTGGTTCGAGTACCTCCTCAACCAAATCGTCCCCCCACTCCCCACCGCCCACCCCTTCCGCACCGAGTAAACCCCGCCATCTCTCTCTTTCCTCTTTTTCACGCCAGCCACCGCTCCAATCTCCGTTCCAGCCTTCCTGAGTTCCAGATTAAATCCTCCCCGTTTTCGACATCGCCCAACTCATGACGCCCCTCCGCATCGGCCACGGCTACGACATCCACCGCATCGTTCCCGGCCGCCCCATGATCCTCGGCGGCGTCCGCTTCGACACCGACTACGGCCTCGACGGCCACTCCGATGCCGACGCCCTCACCCACGCCATCTGCGACGCCCTCCTCGGCGCCGCCGCGCTCCCCGACATCGGTCACTTCTTCCCGAATACCGATCCCGCCTTCAAAAGCATCGACTCCCAAATCCTCCTCCAACGCGTGATCGCCGCCCTCCGCGAGCGCGGCTGGAAACCCGTCAACATCGACGCCTCCCTCATCGCGGAAAAACCGAAAATTTACCCGCGTCTCGCCGAGATGAAATCCGCCCTCGCCGCGTCCACCGGCCTCCCCGTCGACTGCATCGGCCTCAAAGCCACCACCAACGAAGGCGTCGACGAAATCGGCCGCGCCCTCGCCATCGCCGCCCACGCCGTCTGCCTCATCGAACGCATCTGATAATTCCGAGGTGGAGCGTGCCGTCCCGGCGCGCTGAGCCGCCCCATCCGCGATTCCCCTCTCAATGCCTTTCCCACGCCGCCCGCTCCACGCCACCAGCCGCTCCGCCCTTTCGTGTCTTTTCGTGCCTTTCGTGGGCATGCTTCTCGCCCTCGGCCTCTCCGCCTGCGGCAAACGCGAAACCCCCGTCGAACGCGGCAACCGCGACCAAATCCTCCACCGCGGCACCGGCCCCGAGATCGGCGAACTCGACCCGCACCTCTCGTCCGACCTCACCGGATACAACATCCTCACCGCCCTCCTCGAGGGCCTCGTCTCCGAAGACCCCGTCAACCTCTCTCCCGTCCCCGGCGTCGCCGAAACCTGGGACATCTCGGCCGACGGCCTGACCTACACCTTCCGCCTCCGCGCCGACGCGAAATGGTCCAACGGCGACCAGGTCACCGCCTCCGACTTCGTCGCCTCCTACCGCCGCATCCTCACACCCACCCTCGGTGCCCAGGGTGCCCCGCTCCTCTACATCATCCAGAACGCCGAATCCTTCCACAAAGGCGCCATCACCGACTTCGCCAAAGTCGGCGTCACCGCCCTCGATCCGCGCACGCTCCGCATCACCCTCGAGCACCCCGCCGCCCATTTCCTCTCGATGCTCAACCACACGGCCTTCCTCCCCGTGCATATCGCTTCCATCGAGAAAACCGGCTCAGCCTACGAACGCGGCAACCCCTGGGCCCGCCCCGGCACCTTCATCGGCAACGGCCCCTTCACGCTCACCGAATGGAAAGCCGCCCAGCGCATCGTCGTCCAAAAATCCCCCACCTACTGGGACGCCGCCAAAGTCCGCCTCAACGCCATCCACTTCCACGCCACCGAAAGCCGCGACGCCGAGGAACGCGCCTTCCGCGCCGGACAACTCCACCTCACCGAATCCCTCACGCCCTCCAAAATCGACGCCTACCGCCGCGACAATCCCTCCGTCCTCCGCCTCGATCCCTACCTCGGCACCGAGTTCTACCGCCTCAACGTCACCCGCCCCTTCCTCAACGACCGCCGCATCCGCCGCGCCCTCGCCCTCGCCCTCGATCGCAAAATCATCGTCGAAAAAGTCCTCCGCGGCGGCCAGTCCCCCGCCCAGGCGTTCACCCATCCCGGCATCGCCGGCTATGCTTCCGCTGCCTTCATCCCGACCGACCCCGAAGCCGCCCGCGCTCTCCTCGCCGAAGCCGGCTACCCCGGCGGCAAAGGTGCCCCCGCCATCGAGCTCCTCTACAACACCTCCGAGAGCCACCGCGCCGTCGCCGAGACCGTGCAGGAACTCTGGAAACGCGAACTCGGCCTCGAAGTCCGCCTCGTGAATCAGGAATGGAAAACCCTCCAGTCCACCCGCCGCGCCGGCGATTTCCAGATCCTCCGCTCCGTCTGGAATCCCGACTACCTAGACCCGCTCTCCTTCCTCAACATCTGGACCTCGTCCTCGACCGACAACTACACCGGCTGGTCCAGCGCCGACTACGACCAGCTCCTCTTCCGCGCCGCCCGCACGTCCGACAACGCCGCCCGAGACAAACTCCTCCAGCAAGCCGAAGCCCTCCTCCTCGACGCCGCCCCCTTCGTCCCGCTCTACCACTATACCCACGTCTTCCTGATCCACCCCTCCGTCAAAGGCTGGCACCCGACCCTTCTCGACCACCACCCCTACAAACACGTCCACCTCGAGAATTGATTCCCTGAGAGCGCCGGCGACCCGCCGGCTTCCGGATTCTTTTAGTCGGCCCTCCCCAATCCTATTAATCCTCTTAATCCTGTCTAAAAAAATTCCGCCTCCGCCCTCCGTTCCTGCCCTCCTGCGTTCCAGATTAAATCCGCCTGCTCCTCCTTAGCTCCTACCTTAGCGTCTTCACGTCTTTGCGATTAACAAAACCACCGCCCACTACGCCCGCCGCTATCCGCGTTCAGTCGCCCCCTTTCACTCTTCCCCCCTCACCCTTCACTCTTCCCCCCTCACCCTTCACTCTTCCCCCCATGCCCGACACCTTCTCCCCCTTCGCCGGCGCCCTCCTCCTCTGCGTGGACATGCAGGAAATCTTCCTCGACGAAATCGACGACTCCGACGCCATCACTTCCCGCGTGTCCTTCTCCATCGAGTGCGCCCGCATCCTCGGCCTCCACGTCGCCTTCACCGAGCAAGTCCCGCAAAAACTCGGCCCCACCATCCCCTCGCTCAAAAAGCTCGCGCCCAAAGCCCACACCTTCGGCAAAAGCACCTTCTCCGCCCTCGCCGACGACGGCATCCGCGACGCCCTCAAATCCCTCAACGTCGAGCACCTCATCCTCTGCGGCATCGAAACCTCGATCTGCATCTACCAGACCGCCCTCGACGCCATCGATAACAACTTCCAGGTCACGATCCTCACCGACGCCACCGGCGGCCGCCGCCCCGAAGACGCCCGCCCCAGCCTCGAATCCCTTATCCGCGCCGGCGCTTACGTTCTCCCCTCCGAAGCCGTCTTCTACTCCATCCTCGGCAGCGCCTCGCACCCCGCCTTCAAGACCTTCAACGCAGCCGTCAAAAAATACGACTGACCTCCACGACGCCCGCTCCGCCCCAACTACCAACCACCTGCCCCTTCGTCATTCGACCTTCGGATTTCCCATTCCTCTCCCCAATCCTGTTCCTCCTGTAAATCCTGTCCAAAAACTCCGTCCTCCGGCTCCCTCCGTTCCAGCCTTCCAGAGTTCCAGATTAAATTCTCCTCCGCACTTCGCTCCGACCTTTGCGTCGTCGCGTCTTTGCGCTTAACCCAACCGCCGCCCACAGTCCCCGCCTCCTACCGCGTTCGACCTTTCACTCTTCACCTTTCACCATTCCCCTTTCTCCTCCCATGCCCGATCTCCCCCTCGCCACCGTCCGCGATCTAAAAGCCGTCGAGATCGGCACCGGCCGCCCCTTCGCCAGCATCCTGCTCCTGCGCAAAGTCGGCACCAAGACCGCCTCCAACGGCAACGCCTTCCTCAGCCTCGAACTCGGCGACCGTACCGGCACTTTCAATACCAACCTCTTCGGCGACCACCCGCAGTTCGAAGCGACAAAAGCCCTCCCCGAAGGCTCCGCCGTCCGCGTCGAAGGCAAACTCGACTACTTCAACGGCCGCCTCTCGCCCAAGCTCGCGAAACTCACGCCGCTCACCGAAGCCGAACTCGCCCTCCCCGGCGCCGTCGAAAACCTCGTCGAACTCGCCCCCGAAAACGCCGAGTCCATGTGGACCGAGTTCAACGCCACGATCGACGCCATCCCGCACGACGAACTCCGTATGACCACCCGCGGCGTCTTCGAAGAGATCGGCGAAACTTTCCGCGTCTGCCCCGCCGCCATCGCGATGCACCATGCCTACCGCCACGGCCTCCTCGAGCACACCCTCCGCATGGCCCGCGCCGCCAAAGCCCTCCTCCCGCTCTACCCCGAAGTCGACCCCTCGCTCGTCCTCGCCGGCATCCTCCTCCACGATACCGGCAAAACCATCGAGTACGAAGGCGCCCTCGCCACCCGCCGCAGCCGCAAAGGCATCCTCCAGGGCCACGTCGTCCTCGGCTACCAACTCGTCCGCAAACACGGCCTCAAAGCCCGCCTCGACGCCGACCGCCTCGAACGCCTCGAACACATCGTCCTCAGCCACCAAGGCGAACCCGAGTGGGGCGCCGCCGTCTACGCCGCCACGCCGGAAGCGGTGTTCGTATCGATGGTCGACAACCTCGACGCCAAAATGGGCATGGTCCAACGCACCCTCCGCCAGGCCACCGACACCGACGAATTCTCCGAACGCCTCCCCGGCCTCAGCTCGCAACTGCTGGTACGAAAGATCGGGGAATAAATCCGTCGTTGATGAAATACATTCTCCTTCTCCTCTCGTTGATCGCATGGACTCCAAGTTGGGCCAGCGAGGCCAAGCTCACTGATTGGATGCAATCGTACTATCTCACCAAAGACGATTCGCGAGTAAGTGAGTTTTGGGACAGGACAGTTACCCGGGGAGGTCTCAAACTGGGCCCACAAATGCGTGAAAAACTCATTGGGTTCTTCGGCGCAGTTTTTCGCCAAAACCCCGACTTACTCCGGGCCAGCATCAAATCGATCCCGAAGGAAGCCGGAGTTGAGCAAGATGGTATCGTGCTGATTCTGTGGCTTGCAGACCAAGACTACAGCCGAGGTCTATTACGTGACGCCGGTTTCGCCAAAGTCGCTGATACGTCTATCCCGCCCATACAGAACAGACAGATCGAACGTGAAGAGGACGCCGATTTCCTCGAAAGCTGGTACAACGCGACCGGCAACATTGAAGCACTCATGCCCATGGTTCGGCTTATCAAGGAAACCGATTGGGCCCAAAAAAATCCAAAGGCTGATTATACGGGAGCAATGGTCGCCGAGATTTGCCGTCGTGATGTCAAAGCACGGATATACATTCGTGTGCTCGTTGAGCAGAAGGACCTGACTAAAGACGCTCGAGCTGTGCTCGAACACGCGCTCAGCGCGGAACCCAAGGCGTGAGACGCCTCCACTTGCGTCACGCGAGTTGCCTCGCACAGTGCCGCCCATGTCCGCCCCCACGCGCACCGTCTCCATCCTGAAAATGGGCTTCGCCGAGCCGGAGCTGCTAGCGAAATACGGCGACTACGTGGACATGGTGCGCCGCAAACTTCCCGCCTCCGAACAAGCCACCGCCCAAATCATCGATCCCTCCGCCGGAAGCCCGCTGCCCGATCCGCGCAGCATCGACCGCCTCATCATCACCGGCTCGTCCTCAATGGTCACCGATCCCACGCCGACCGACCTGCAAGCCTTCAACTGGCTCGAAGACGTCCTCGACGCCGAACGCCCCGTGCTCGGCCTCTGCTACGGCCACCAAATGCTCGGCCACGTCCTCGGCGGCAAAGTCGGCCCGCTCCCCGGCGGACCCGAAATCGGCGTCGCCGACGTCTCGCTCAACGCCGCCGACGACCCACTCTTCTCCGCCTGTGCTCCGCATCAACGCGTCGCCGTCATCCACTGGCAGACGATCCTCCATCTCCCGCCCGGCGCGCACGTCCTCGGCTCCGGCAAACGCGACCCGCACCAAGCCATCCGCTTCGCGAAAAACGTCTGGGGCGTCCAATTTCACCCCGAGTTCAGCCGCGCCGTGATGATCGACTACGTCGAAGCCTGCGCCGACGAATTCGCCAAACTCGGCCAGGACCAAAAAACCGCCGCCACCGAAATGGCTGCGTGGCCCGAAGACCAAACCCACATCATCGCCCGCTTCGCGACCCTCCGTGCGTAGGGCCTCACCTCGCGTGAGGCCGGATCGACCTCCGAGGTAGGGCGGGTTAGCCTTAATCCCGCCGGTTGGACTCAAGCACACGCATCACCTGCCCATCGCGAAACAACCGCGGCTCCCCCCCGGACCGCACTTAGCAAGTGCCGCCCCACGTCGCCCCCCCAACCCCACGCGCCCTACCTCGACCCATCTCCACCGTCACCTCTTCGCCTCCGACCTTCGCATCGTTGCGTCTTCGCGCTTCAACAAAAAAGCCGGTCATTACGACCGGCTCGAAGTCACCAACCAAACGGCGCTCGCGCATTCCGTATCACTCAGTCTTTCTTCGCCGCTTTCTTCTTCTTCCCGTTCCCCCGGTCGATATTGAGGTACGTCTTCGCCAGCATCTGGCTCTCATAAAACTCCAGCAACCGCACACCCTCGCGCGGCTTCACGATGTCCTTCCGCGTCGCCGCATCGATCTGCGTCTTGATGCGACGGCACAGCTCCTCCGACTGATACTGCACGCCCTCGATCACATCCGCGATGCGGCTGCCGCTGAGCGCTTCTTCGATGTAATAACCATTCGGCTCATCAGGCTCGAGGAACACGTGAACCTCGTTCACGCGCCCGAAGAGATTGTGCAGGTCGCCCATGATGTCCTGGTACGCACCGGTCAAAAACACCCCGAGATAGTACGGCTTCCCGTTCAGCTCGTGAAGCGTCAGATAATCCTTCGTGTCCTCTAGATCGATGAAGCTGCTGATCTTGCCGTCGGAGTCGCACGTGATGTCCGCGAGGATCGCGTTCACCGTCGGCTTTTCCTTCAAGCGATGCAGCGGCGTCACCGGGAAAAGCTGTTTCAGCGCCCAGTGATCGAGCAGCGATTGGAACACCGAGAAATTACAAACGTACTGATCCGCCAGCAGCTTGTTCAGCCCATGCAGCTCCTCGGGAATGTAACCGCTGTCGCGGCCTTCCTTCGCGATCTGCTCGCAAATTTGCCAATACAGCGACTCCGCTGCCGCCCGGTTTTCGAGATCCAGATAGCCGAGATTGAACAACGAAAAGGCCTCTTCCTTCTTCTGCAGCGCATCGTGAAACCGTTCGAGCCGGCCCAGCTTCGATTTGTTTTTCAACATCGTCTCCAGATCGGTGACGACCTTGTGCTTCACCTTCGGCTGATGCTGATGACCGAGCGTCTCCTTCTTGTTGATGCGCTCGAACACCTCGACGACCAGCATCGAGTGCGGCGCAACCACGGCGCGGCCCGACTCGCTCACGATGTCCGGCACCTTCACGCCCGACTCCACACAGATGTCGCGGATGTTCGCCACGACATCGCGCGCGTACTCCTCCATCGAGTAGTTCATCGACGACTCGAAATTCGTGCGTGAGCCGTCGTAGTCGATGCCGAGGCCGCCGCCGACATCGAGGTAGCCCATCGGAAAACCCATCTTATCGAGCTGGCAGTAAAACCGCGCCGCCTCCACGACCGCGTTCTTGATCGTGAGGATATTCGGCACCTGCGAACCGATGTGGAAATGCACCAGCTTCAGCGCCTGCGTAAGCTTGGCCGCCTTGAGCTTTTCGCACGCGAACAAAATTTCCGCCGTGTTCAGACCGAACTTCGCGTTGTCACCCGTCGAGGACGACCACTTGCCCTCGCCGCGCGTCTGCAGCTTCGCGCGAAAACCGATCAACGGTTTCACGCCCGTCTCCTCCGCGATCGTGATGATGTCGTCCACCTCGGCCAGCTGCTCGACGACGATGATGATTTTCTTGCCGATCTTCCGGCCCAGCATGGCGAGGCGGATGTAATCGAGATCCTTGTAGCCGTTGCAGATGATCAGGGCGTTCGCGCCTTCGTGCATCGCCAGCGCCAGCATCAGCTCCGGCTTCGACCCGGCCTCGATGCCGTAATTAAACTGCTTACCCGCCGCCACGATCTCATCGACCACCTCGCGCAGCTGGTTGACCTTGATCGGAAACACCCCGCGGTAATCGCCCGCGTATTTCTCTTCTTTGATCGCCTTGCGAAACGCCTCGTTGATCTGCGTCACGCGATGGCGGAGCAGATCCTGGAAGCGGATCACCATCGGCGCCTTCAGGCCCATCGCGATGGCTTCGCTGGCCACATCCATGATGCGGATGCACCGGCCATCGGCCAGCGGCTGCACGTTAACGAAGCCGCCATCGTCAACGCCGATGTGGCCTGCGCCCCAGCGTTTGAAACCATACAGTTCTTCGGACTTCGCGGCTGACCAGGTGGAGGCGGATTTGCTTTTCAAAAGTAGAGAGGCGGACGGGCTGGGTTAATGGCTTGCTTTCGCAGAGCGGGATTAGGTTTAGTGCGAATTTCTTTTTCAAAATCCATAACACGCAATGACGAAAATCGCTCCACTCGCCGACTCCGCATCACTCTTCTTCGCACAAGCACCCGCGCCCGCCGGCAATCCGCTCATGAGCATGCTCCCGATGATCCTCATCTTCGGCGCCATGTATTTCTTCATGATCGCTCCTCAGCGTAAGAAGCAGAAGGAGCACCAGAAGATGTTGGAAGCCCTCAACTCCGGTGACGAAGTCGTCACCGCAGGCGGCATCTACGGTGAGATCACCAACAAGAAGGACGACCGCTACGTCATCCGCATCGCCGAAGGCACTAAGATTGAGGTCGGCAAGGCCTTCATCGCATCCCTCGTTCGCAAATCCGGCGAAGAGAAAAAGTAACCCGTCCGTCACACTTGCCACCTGCGCGGACGCCGTGCTGCATCTGCGGCCCCGTCCGCGTTTCGCGTTACACCCCCGCGCGATCAATCCCTTTAACCCAAAAACACCATGTTCAAACGCAACCTCTGGAAACTGACCCTCAGCCTCGTCATCGTGCTGTGGGCCGCCTTCCAGCTCATCCCAATCCAGGACCGGGACTTCGCCACCTACATCAAGGCCGAAGCCTCCACCAAGAAGACCGAGTTCAACGCCCTCCTCAAAGAAGCCTCCGAACGCAAAAACCCCGCCGGTCAGCCGCTCAGCGTTTTCGTCGGCCTCAAGCAAATCGCCGCCGAGCGTAACCTCGACCTGGCTAAAGACCATTTCCCTCACCTCAACCTGGGTGACGTGAAAAATCCGGAGCGCCGCAACAAGCTCCTCCTCGATCACCTCCTCAAAGAATCCAAGTCCAAGCTCCAGCTCGGCCTCGATCTCAAGGGCGGCGTGGCTTTCACCCTCGAAGTGGATGACAAAGCCTTCGGCGATCTCCCGACCGAAATCCGCCAGGAAAAACTGAAGCACGCCCTCACGATCATCAGCGACCGCGTGAACAGTCTCGGCGTTGCCGAACCCGTCGTCCGTGCTGTCGGCGACAACCGCATCGAAGTCCAGCTCCCCGGTGTTAACACCCGGGACAACCCCGAGGCTCTCGAAATCCTGAAGAAACCCGCCCGCCTCGATTTCCGTATCGTCATGCAGGGTACCAACGGCTCCCTGCAGGCCCCGCCTCCCGGCTCCGTTCCTCCCGGCTACGAAGTGCTCTCCACCGAAAACGAGGATCACGCCTCCGGTCAGATCAACGTACTCTACTACATCGTTAAACGCGTTCCCGAGATGAGTGGCCAGGGCGTCGAAGACGCCATCGCCCGCGTGGACGAGTTCGGCCGCTACCAGATTCACCTCAACTTCAACGACGCCGGCAAAAAACAATTCGCCGACGTCACCACCGCCAATGTCGGCCGCCAGCTCGCCATCGTCCTCGACGGCAAGCTCTCCTCCGCTCCAAACATCAACGAGCCGATCACCGGCGGCAGCGCGCAGATCTCGGGTAACTTCACGCAACGCGAAGCCCTCGAACTCGCCAACGTCCTCAACAACCCCCTCGACGTCCCGCTCGTCATTAAAGAGCAGTACGAAATCGGCGCCACGCTCGCCACCGACGCCATCTCCAGCGCGAAACTTTCGTTCATCATCAGCACGCTGCTCACCATCGGCTTCGTCCTGATCTTCTACACCATCGGCGGTGTCATCGCCGCAATCGGCATGGGCGTGAACGTCATCGTCACCCTCGCCGTCATGTCGAGCTTCGGCGCCACCCTCTCGATGCCCGGCATCGCCGGTATCGTGCTGACGCTCGCGATGTCCGTTGACTCCAACATCCTCATCTTCGAGCGCATGAAGGAGGAGTTGAAGTTGGGCAAATCCCTCGCCAGCTCCCTCGAAGCCGGCTTCGAAAAAGCCTGGTCCGCCATCATCGATTCCAACCTCACCACCTTGGGCATTGGCGTCATCATGATCGTCCTCGGCACCGGTCCGGTGAAGGGCTTCGGCATCACGCTCTCGATCGGTATCTTCACCACGATGTTCGCCGCGGTGGTCGTCACCAAGCTCATCATGGAGTTCCTCATCCTCCCCGGCGTCATCAAAAAGATGCCGATGTTCTCGGTGCTTCAAAATACCAAGTTCGATTTCCTCAAGTACGCCAAACCCGCCTTCATCATCTCCTGGGTCATCGTGCTCGCCTGTGTCGGCTTCGTCGCCTACAAGGGCAAGGCCGTTTACGGCATCGACTTCGTCGGCGGTGACACCGTCACCCTCGCCTACTCGCAACGCGTCGATGTCGGCGACCTCCGCAAAGCCGCCACCGCCGGCGGTTTCGAGGACGCGACTTTCTTCTATCAGAAACAAATCGGCAGCGACGTGGAGGCTCTCAAAGCCACCACCCGTTTCGACGAAGGCGCTCCGCTCGTCACGAAACTCCAGCAGTCTTTCCCACAGGCGAAATTCGTCTCCCTCGGCGAAACCCGCATCGGACCTTCTGTCGGTGCCGAGATTCAATCCAACGCCTTCTGGTCCATCTTCTGGGCTCTCGTCCTGATTCTCGCCTACGTCGCGTTCCGCTTCGAGATCGGTTACGGCATCGGTGCCGTCGTCTCCACGCTCCACGATTTGCTGATCACCATCGGCCTCTTCGTCCTCTTCGGCCGCGAGTTCAACGCCTCCATGGTCGCAGCCATCCTGCTCATCGCCGGTTACTCGATTAACGACACCATCGTCGTCTTCGACCGCATCCGCGAAGAGCTTCGCCTCAATCCCGAGACCAAGCTGCGCGATCTGATCAACCGTTCACTCAATCTCACGTTGTCCCGCACGGTCATCACCGGCGGCACCACGCTGCTGACCGCAGTCACGCTGATCCTGATCACCACCGGCGAGGTCAACGACATCGCCTTCACCCTCCTCATCGGTGTCATCACCGGCACGTTCTCCTCGCTCTTCATCGCCTGCCCCGTGTTCTACTGGTGGCACAAGGGCGACCGTAAGCACGTCGAGCAGCATCAGGACGTGAAGCCCACCTACGAGTGGACTGGCTCCAGCAAGGCCTCGCAGTAATCGAGTTGGGGCGGGTTGCCTTTAACCCGCCGCGCTCGACATCGCTTCTCAACGGAAGCGACGTCGAGCCGCCTTCCTCGTAACAGCACCATGCGCTGGACTCACACACCGTTCCCAGCCGACCAGATCGAAACGCTGAGCCGACAAGCCGGCGTCAGCCCCGTACTCGCCGAGCTTCTCTCCCGCAGCGGCATCACCTGCCCCGACGCCGCCACGAAGTTCCTGCATCCCGGTCTGGGCGAGCTCCACGACCCCTTCCTCCTTCACAACGTCGAGGCCGGGGCCACCCGACTGCGCGCCGCCATCGCGGGCCGTGAAGACATCGTCGTCCTCGGCGATTACGACGTCGATGGCGTCAGCAGCACCGCGCTCCTCGTCAGCATCCTCCGTCGCTTCGGCCTGCACCCACGCTTCATCGTGCCGCGCCGCATGGAAGACGGCTACGGTCTCTCACGCAGCGCCATCGACCGCGCCCTCGAAGACGGCAAACCCCGCCTCTTCGTCGCCCTCGATTGCGGCACCAACTCGCATGAGGAAGTCGAATACCTCCTCGACCAGGGCATCGACGTCCTCGTCGTTGACCATCACCGCTCCAAGGAAAAAACTCTCGAACGCGGCATCCTGATCAATCCCCACGTCTACAACACCGCCGACGACGCCCCGTGGCGGAATCTCTGCACCGTCGGCCTCGTCTTCAAACTCGTCCACGGCCTTCTCAAGCAGCTCCGCAACGAAAACAACCCCGTCGCGCACCGCATCAAACTACGTGACTACCTCGACCTCGTCGCCCTCGGCACCGTCGCCGACCTCGTCCCGCTTCACGGCGAAAACCGCATCCTCGCCAAGCAGGGCCTGAAAATCCTCCAGTCCACCCAGCGCCCCGGCCTTCGCGCGCTCATGCAGATCGCCGGTGTGAAGACCGAGCACGACATCATGCCGGTGGACATCTCCTTCCGCCTCGGCCCGCGCATCAACGCCTCCGGCCGCCTCGCCGACGCTGCCCTCTCCGTCGAGCTCATGCTCTCCGACGACGAGCGCTTCTGCGACGAAACCGCCCAGCAACTCGACGCCTTTAACCGCGAGCGCCAGGACATCGAGCGCCTTATCACCGAGGAAGCCGAGAAAATCATCGAAACCCAGTTCGCCGACTGGCCCGGCATCGTTCTCTACGGCGACAACTGGCACCCCGGCGTCGTCGGCATCGTCGCCGGCCGCGTCACCCGAAAGTACAACCGCCCCTGCGTCGTCCTCGGCAACGAAGGCGAACTCGCCAAAGGCTCCGGCCGCAGCATCGACGGTATCAACTTGGTCGATGCACTCGGCACTTGCTCCGACCACCTCCGCAGCTGGGGCGGCCATCCGATGGCCGTCGGCATCTCGCTCGAGAAAACCCGCCTCGATCAATTCCGCACCTTCTTCGCCGACGCTGTCCGCCTCCAGGCGGGCAACGACCTCCACGAACGCCGCCTCGACCTCGCCGCCTGGCTCACGCCGGACCAAGTCCGTGAAAGCCTCATGGACGAGATCTGCTCGCTTCACCCGTTCGGCCAGGGAAATCCCGAACCCGTCTTCGGTATCCGCGGAGTGGTGCTCCGTCAGCGCCCCGATGTTTTCAAAGGACAGCATTTTCGTTTTAACTTCGACGATCCCCGCGGCCGCCGCCTCTTCGGTGTCGCCTGGAAAATGGCCGACCGCCTCCCGCCCGTCGGCCAGCCCCTCGATTTCGCCGTCGAGCTGACGTGGAATTTCTTCAACGACCGCAAACTCCTCCAGCTCGAGCTCATCGACTGGCGTCCCTCGCAGTCCTGAGCCGCAGGCCCGCGTGACGCCTCCGATGTAGGGCCTCACCTCGCGTGAGGCCATTGTGCGTCACAAACCACGAAGACCCTCCCTCCGCCTTTTTCGCTTCGCCTCCCTGGAGGGACGACATCCGTGTCGTCCATTTCGATCTCAGCACTCTCGCCCGCGTTCCGCCTCACCTTTTCAGAGTTGCCGCATTTCCGCGCGCACCGCACGTTGCGCCCCCAGTCCGACCGACACTGACACGTGAAGCTCTCGCTCTCCATTCATCGCTGGCTCCACCGGAAAAAACTTTCGCGCAAAAGCATGCGCGGAGGCTTCCTGCATTCAAAACTCGGCGACCGCATCCTCGACAAATCCCTCTGGCGCGCCACCCCCGACTCCATCGCCCGCGCCTGGCTCATCGGAGTTCCTGTGACGATGATCCCGTTCCTCCCCGGCCAGTCGATCATCGCCGGCGTCCTTGGCTTCACCTTCCGCGCCAATCTCCTCGTCTGCATCGGCCTTCAATACCTCTCCAACCCGTTCACCGCCGTTGTCCAGCTCCCCGTCTGCTTCTTCGTCGGCCGCCTGATTCAAGGCAACCTCCCCTCCACCGTCTGGGACGAGGTCATCCAGCGCGATTGGGAATACCTCCTCACGCACCCGACGCACCTCGCACGCGATCTCATCCCGCTCTTCCTCGGCTCCATCATTCTCGGCGCCGCCATCGGTGTCATCGGCTACCTCCTCATCCTCAACTGGGGCCGCCGTCACGCCGAAAAACTCGCCCGCAAAAAAGCCGCGATGGCCAAGTAAGCTCGGTCGTTATGAGCGCCAGCGAGTGGCCTTCCCCCCATCGCTCGACGCTTCGCCCAGCCCCCCCGCTCACACCTTCGGCCGCTGCCGCACGTGCGCCATACCGCCATCGACCGACCAGATCTGCCCGGTCACCCAGTCCGCCTCCGGCGAAACCAGCCACGCGATCAGGCTCCCCACATTCGCCGCCCGCCCGATCTTCCCGAGCGGATGCATCCTCTCTGAAAACTGCCGCGCCTGCTCCGACCCGAGCAACCCCGCCGCCAGCGGCGTATCCACTAATCCCGGCGCCACCGCATTCACCCGGATTCCCTTCGCCGCGTAACTCGCCGCCCCCGCCAGCACCAAGCCGTTAACGCCTCCCTTCGCCGCCGCGATCGCCTCATGCGCCGGCAATCCCGCCTGCGCCGCCACCGAGCTGATAAAAACCACGCTCCCGCTCCTCTGCGCCTGCATCGGCCCCACGACCGCCCGCAACGCATAAAACGCCGAGCTCAGGTTCAACTCGATCACCCTCTGCCACTCTTCAATCCGCGTCTGATGCGCCGGCTTGATGAGGATCGACCCCACCGCATGCACGTACGCATCGATCCGCCCAAATTTCTCCGCCACCGCCTTCACTGCCGTCTCGACCGCCGCCGCATCTGTCGCCTCCACCGTCTGCACCAACAGCTCAGGAATCTCCGCCGCGAGCGCATCCAGCTTCGCCGCATCGCGCGCAAATCCGCACACCTGCCACCCCGCCGCCGCAAGCCGCCTCGCCACATCCGAGCCGATCCCGCCGCTCACCCCGCCAATCATCACCACCGGTTTTTTCGTAGTCATAAAATGGGCACAGTCACTGCAACTTCAACGCCTTCGCATAACCGGTGAGCTCCATAAACGCCCGGCCGACTTCCTTCCCGTCTTCGCCCAGCACCCGGCACGCGCCTTCCCAGTAAGGAATCCCGCCCAGACTCCCCGTCAGCTCCTGCGCCCTCGCCTGCGGCTCCAACGTCAACGCCACGCGCCGTCCGCTCGCCGGATCTGTCGTCGTGAGCCGCACCCGCACCGGATAAACGCCACCCGTCTCCGCGCTCGTCCACGTCTCCAAAACCTCCCACGTAAAATCGCTCTTCGTCAGCGCGCCATCCGCCGCGATCCACGTCAGCGTCGACGCCGGATCCGACGAGCCATCTTTCAACCGCAGCCGGTAAAACATGATCTCGCGCCCGTCATTCAGTTGCACGCTCACCCAATCCCACCCGACCTGCCCCGCCCCCAACTGACTACTGCTCACTTCGTGATCCATCCACGACTCGCCGCTTACGCGAAAAGTCTCCGTCCCGACCGTCAGCGTCCCCTCAACCTTCAATCGCGAAAACGTCAGATAATAACTCGCCGCCGTCGGCTCCGCGCCTTTACGCGAGACGCCGTTTTCGCCAAAAATCACCAGCGGTTTCACCGGCGTCAGCGTCAGCGCAAAACCCACTTCCGCCCGCACACCGCCACTCAGTTCCATCCGCTCCGTACCGGCGTCCGTCATCCGCAACGACCACGGCCCGTTCCTCACATCCAGCGTCTCCGTCGCCGCGCCCGCATCCCAGCCTTCGCGATTCAAACGCTCCTGATGATAAAATTTTCCCGTCTTCGCATCGAGCAGCGCCATGTGCGCCAGATAAAGCTGTCCGTTCTTTTCCGGCGCCGCGCTCCGAAAAAACGTCGCCTGATACCCAAACCGCCGCCCGTCCTCCGCAAACAAATGCCCCGTGATATACCACCACTCCAGTTTGAACTCCGGATGCGCCCCATGATCCCGCGGAAACTGAAACCGATACCCCGCCTGCGGCACCGCAAACCCCTCCGCCGTCACCAACGGCACCGCCCGCGTCTCCGTCTCCGCCTCGCCAGTACGCGCATCACCCAACCCGCCCACAACCACCAGCGCCCAAACCCAAGTCCGCCGCATCGCTTCAACCAAAGTCTTCATCGTAGTAGTCATCTTCATTTCACCCGTCACTCTTCACCATTCACTCTTCTCTGTCCGCCGGCAGATCCGCCCCCCAGCGCCCCACCGCATAACTCACCGCCAGCCCCGTCGCCGTGACCGCCAACGCCAGCGCCGCCAGCTGCCCCCACGGCAGCGAAAACCCCAGCGTCCAGCCAAACGACTGCTTGTTGATCACATAAATTAAGAGCCACCCGAGCCCCAGGCTCAGCACCAGCCCGCCAATCGCCGCACTCACCGACACCGCGACACCCTCCACCGCCGCCGCCCACGCGATCTCCCGGTGCGTAAACCCAAGCGCCCGCAACGTCGTCAGCTCCTCGCGCCGGTCCAGCAACATGCTCGCCAGCGTCAGCGCCAGCCCCACCACCGCCACGATCACACCGATCACTTCCAGCGCATACGTGATCGAAAAGGTTTGCCGAAAAATCCGCAGCACTTCCGAGCGCAGCCGCGCATTCGTGAACACCGACAGCCCCGGATAAATACCCATCAGATCCGCCCGCAACGTCTCCGCATCCACGCCAGCCTTCGTGAACAGCGCCACGCTCGTCACCGAGTCGTCTCCAAACCATTCCCGCACCCGCGCCCGCTCGACGAGGATCGAGCCGCGCTCGTTTCCATAATCCGCATACACGCCCGCCACCGTCAGCATCTGCGCTCCCGCCGGCGTCGACACCCGGATCGCGTCGCCGCGTTTCTTCCCAAACCGCTCGCTGAAACTTTCGCTGATCAACGCCAGCCCCGCGTTCTCTCCCGGCGTAAACACCGCCAACGTCTCCGGCCGCTGCACCCAACTAAAATCCGGCTGCGTGTCGGGCCGCGCCAGATCCACGCCGTTCAGCGAGGTCTGCCCGCCTTCGAACAAGATCGGGAAATTCACAAAGCTCGCCGCCTTCTCCACCGCCGGATGCGCCGCCAGTTTCGCCACCGCCTCCGGCGTGATCCGGTTCTTCGCCGTCGCGCTCTGCGCCCCGCTGCTCGAGACATACAGATCCGCATGCAGAGTCCGCTCCACCCAGCCGACCATCGTCTGCTCAAAACTCCCCACGAGGATCGCCATCCCCGCCGTCATCCCGATCGCGCACAACAACGCCGCCGCCGCCAGCCGGTGCCGCCCCGACGGTTTTCTCAGATGACTCAACGCCACCCGCACCGGTGCGCTCCGTCCGCCCCACCCGCGCGCAAGCCTCGCCAGCGGCGGCAATAAAAACGCGCACAACACCCCCGCGCCCAGCAGCCACGCCAGCGCCGCCGCGTATCCAGCCAGTGGAAACCGCCCGCCGCCTTCGAAGCGCAACGGCGGCAGCTGCGCGCACACCACGCCCGCCACGATCAATCCCGCCCCCAGCGCAAAACTCCGCGCCCAACGCGCGCCCGCGACAGGCGCCGCCGCCCGGTGCAACACTTGCGCCGGCGGCGTCCGCGCCGCCTCCCGCGCCGGCCACCACCCCGCCACCAATGCCGAGACCAGTCCCAGCCCCAGTCCCACCGCGATCTCCGTCCCGTCGAGCGACGCCGTCTTCACCGTCGTCGCGTAATAAAGCGCGTTCACCGTCTGCCCCACCGCTCGCACCGACACCTGCGCCCCCGCCCACCCGAGCAACAACCCCAGCCCGCCGCCCACCAGTCCGAGCATCGCCGACTCCCAAAGCCACACGCGCCGGATCGTCGCCTCCTCCACACCGAGCGACCGCAAGATCGCGATCTCCGGCCGCCGCCGCACCACCGCGCCGTCCAGCGCCTGGAAAATCAAATACATCCCCACCATCAGCGCGATCAGCGACAGCACCGTCAGGTTCAACCGAAACGCTCGCGTCATCGTCTCCGCCGCACTCCGATCCGCCCCCGGCGCGATCACCGTCCACCGCTCGCCGTTCCGCCCGAGCTTTTCCAGCACCGCCTTCAACTCCGCCCGCCGCTCATCCGCGCGCGGCCCCGCTTCCACTAAAAACTCCACGCGATCCACGCGCCCGATTTTCCCCGTGAGTTTCTGCAACTGCCGCAGATCGAAAATCATCATCGTCGCCGGCGCTTCCGGCGCATCCGGCGCATGCGGAATCACGCCCGCCACCGGCACCGTCACTACGTTCTCATCGAGCACCAGCTGCAGCCGCTCCGGCGGCTTCTCCGCAAACGCCCGGCTCACCCACACGCGCGGCTCGCATCCAAACACAGTCCAAAAGCTGTCATTCGCTTTCATTCCTTCTTTCGCTCCAGCCTCCGCCTCTATCGCCGCCTCTCCACGCCCGCCGGTCTGCTGCCCGAAAAACGCCCGGTCCTGCTCCCGCGCCAGATTCGCCAGCCCCAGCAAATCCACGCCGAGCAGCGTATAACTCACCCGCCCAAACCGCCCGTCCGCTCCGTCCTCCCGCACCGGCAACGACGCCGTCGCCTCCACCACCGGGATGATATTCACCGCCGCACCTTTCAGCGCCTCACGGATCTCCGGCAGCACCGTTTCCAGCAACGCTCCCGCCGGCGCTTGCACGATCCAGTCGCTCTGCCCGGTCAATGTATCCGTAAACCGGGTAAAACTCGCCACCGCCGCCCGGTTCGCCAGCCGGATTGAGACAAACACCGCCACGCCGAGCGCCAGAATCGCCACCAGCATCGCGCTCTGCTTCGGCGCCCCGCGCCAATGCCGCAGCGTAAACCGCCGCAGCAACAGAGGAATCAGTGACGCGCTCATCCGCCGTTTACTACGCGTCCGTCGCGCAGATGGATGCGTCGGTGACAGATCGCCGCCGCCTCTTCGCTATGCGTCACCAGCACCAGCGCCGTCTTCGTCTCATCCGTCAGCTCGCGCAACAGCGTGAGGATGTTGGCCCCATTCGCGCTATCGAGATTCCCCGTCGGCTCGTCCGCCAGAATCAGATCAGGCCGGTGAACCAACGCCCGCGCGATCGCCACCCGCTGCTGCTCGCCGCCCGACAGCTGCGACGGCAGCGCCTCCGCCCTCGCCACCAGCCCCACGCGTTGCAAAAAATCTTTCACCCGCGCCGCCCGCTCCTCCGCCGCCACCCCGAGCAACTGCAACGGCAGCTCCACATTCTCTGCCGCCGTGAGCGTCGGCAGCAGATGGAAAAATTGAAACACCGTCCCCACCCGCTCGCGCCGCAACCGCGCCAGCTCGTTCCCGTCGAGATTCGCAATCGACCGCCCGTGCAGCGTGATGTCGCCCTCATCCAGCCGGTCCACCCCGCCGAGACAGTTCAACAACGTCGTCTTCCCGCTCCCCGACGGCCCCGTTAGCGCCACGCGCTCGCCCGCCGCCACCGAAAAACTCACCGCATCGAGCACGCGCCGCGTCCCATAGTGTTTCACCACCGACGCCACCTGAAGAACCGGTTCAATCGCAACAAGAGCCATGCGCCGGAGATGAATGCGCCCGCCCCAAAAACGCCAGCGTCGCCACGATATTCCTTTCACCCTCCGCTCTCACTGCCTTTCCCCGCGCCCTCCGCGGTGAATCCACCTCTCCGCCCACGCTCAACGCTCAATAAAACAGATTCCTATCCAGACTCCGGTACTGAATCGCCTCCAGCAAATGCGGCGCCTCGATCCGCTCCGCTCCCGCCAGATCCGCGATCGTCAGCGCCACTTTCAAAATCCGGTCATAAGCCCGCGCCGACAACGACAGCTGCTCCATCGCCTGCTGCATCAAATCCCCCAGAGTCGAATCGATCCCGCAATGCTTCCGGATCTGCGCGTGATTCATCCGCGCGTTCGCCGTCGCACGCGACCCTTTCAACCGCGCCAGCTGCCGCTCCCTCGCCGCTCGCACCCGCTCCCGCACCGCCGCCGATCCTTCCGACATCTGCTCGCTCCTCAGCTCGCTGATCGAAAGCCCCGGCGCCTCGATATGAATATCGATGCGATCCAGCAACGGCCCGCTGATCCGCGAGCGATACCGTTGGATCTGCGTCGGATTGCACCGGCACTCATGCTTCGGATCGCCGAGATAGCCGCACTCGCAAGGATTCATAGCTGCGACGAGCATGAAGCAACACGGCAGCGTCACCTTTCCGGCACTACGCGAGATCGTCACGCTCCCGTCTTCCAGCGGCTGCCGCATCACCTCCAGCGCCGACCGTTTGAACTCCGGCAACTCGTCGAGAAACAACACCCCGTGATGTGCCAGCGAGATTTCCCCCGGCCCCGGAATCGTCCCGCCACCGAGCAGCCCCACATCTGAAATCGTATGATGCGGCGAACGCACCGGCCGCTTCCCGAACTGCGCCGGCCCGCTGAGCGTCTGCCCCGCCGCCGAGTGAATGCTCAGCACCTCCAGCGATTCATCCAACGTCGGTGCCGGCATGATCGTCGGAATCCGTTTCGCGATCATAGATTTCCCCGACCCCGGAGGACCGATGATCAGCAAATTATGGAAACCGCTCACCGCCACTTCCACCGCGCGCCGCAACGCGTGCTGTCCCTTGATCTCCGAAAAATCCCCCGCGTGCTCATCCGCCTGATTGTCGCTCGTGATCCGCGCCGCTGTCTCGCGTGGCAGCGTCCGCTCTCCATTCAAAAACCGAAACGCCTGATCGAGCGAACTCACCGCATACACCTCCACGCCTTCGACCAGCGCCGCTTCCTTCGCCGACGCCGGTGGCAACAACACACCTTTTTTCCCGAGCTGTTTCGCCAGCCGCGCCATCGCCAGCGCACCGCGCACCGGCCGCGTCGCTCCCGACAAACCCAGCTCACCCGCGATCAAAAAATCCGCCAACCGATCCGCCTTCAACTGGCCGAGCGCCGTGAGAATCCCCAGCGCGATCGGCAGATCGTAGATCGGCCCTTCCTTCCGCAAATCGCCCGGCGCGAGATTGATCGTTGTCCGCGCATGAGGCTTCCGAAACCCGCTGTTTCCGAGCGCCGAGAGCACGCGGTCGCTCGACTCCTTCACCGCCGTGTCGGGCAGCCCGACCAGCACCAGTTTGAAATCACCGGTCTCCCCGGAGTTCACTTCGACGTAAACGAGTTCCGCGTCGATGCCTTGAAGCGCGGCAGAAAAAAGCGTGGCCAGCATGAGGTAATGGTCTCCCGCTCGCCGTCCCAACCGCCATGATCGAGGGCGAACTGCCCGCGTTGATGCCAGCGCCACTTCTGCGCGTAAAGCCAAACATCGAGCGCACGAACACTCCGCGCCCCGCCTCAGCTCACATCAAAAAAACATCGCCTCACTCAAGGCCGCTTCCGCACTCAGCAAACTCACCGCCGCCGGCAGCGTCACTTTACCCGAGCCCAGCTCCGCCTCAAACTGCGCGCTGCCCTGCGTGAGATCCCCGCGCCACACGAAACTCTTCTTGTCCGCGTACTCGAAATGCATCTCGAAGCTCCGCGGCTTGCAGTCCAGCGCCGCGCTCGCGAACACGACATCCTTGCCCGCGCCGCACGCCAGCAGCCGCTCCTTAGTCCACGCGAGCAGCACGCGCCCTTCGGCACCCAGCTCCGCTCCGTATCCGACACTCACCGACTTCAAACCCTTGCTCAGCGTCTCCGCCGAATAGCCGCTCAGGAACTGCCCGATCGTCTGCCGGATCGGCAGCAACCGCGCATAGACAAGATCGCGCACCGCTTCCGGCTTCGGCCAGGGAAAAGTCGCCGCCGCCGCTTCGACCAGTGCCGTGTCGAACATCACGCGCTTCGATCGGCCCAGCAGAAACTGATAATCGTTCAGACGGCCACTCGAAGAAAACCGATGCGCCCAATAATAAAGCGGCAGATCCGTGCTCAGGCAGACCGACACCTGATTCTCCAAAAACGCCCGCGCCGCCTGCGGATAGCTCAGCATCACAAATTCGCAGCAACGCGTATCGCCCTTCGATTTCCCGAGGTGACACTCGCCATAAATTTTTGCGCGCATCTCCGTCGTCTTGTTTTCCAGCGGCAGCGGACACAGCACCACCACGCGGCACGGATAACGTTTCGAAAACCGCACCGCCGTCTGAAACTGCTCCCGCGCATCCGCCTCGGTCGTTTCAAACCCGAGGTGCATCACAAAGTTCACCTGCGTCGCCTTACCCGACTCAGCCTCCGGAGCCGGCCCGCCCTTCGACGCCGTATCGCTCCACATTTTGGCGAGGCTTTTGGTGATCGATCCGACCGGCACTTCGATACCGGGCAGCGCATTAAAAACAGCAGGCATGACTTTTGAAAATTTCAGATCCCAAACACCAAAGCTCAAAGATCAGTTTTGAGCGCTCTCTGGGTTTCTTTGGCGTTTGGACTTTTGGCGTTTGCGATTTCGCGCGGCGTAAGCCGCACGCGTTACGGTTGTCTCCACGTATGCTTGCTGGCCGCGAGCAGAGCATCGGCATTCGCCGGCCCCCAAGAACCGACGGGATAACTGTCCATGCCTTCGCGCCCGGCCGCAGCCCACGCTTCAAGCACCGGCGTATAAAGTTTCCACGAGGTCTCCGCTTCGTCGCCGCGGATGAAGAGCGTGCCATCGCCAACCATCGCATCGAGCACCAGGCGCTCGTAAGCCTCCGGCGTGTTCGATCCGTACGTCGTGCTGTAGCGGAAATTCATCTTCACCGGCTGCGTCCGCGTCTCCAGTCCGGGCACCTTGCCATTGAGAATCATGCTCAAGCCTTCGTCTGGCTGGATCTGAAATGCGAGGGTGTTGGGCGCCAGATTGAAGCGATCGCTCTCGGCAAACAACGTGCCCGGCGGACGCTTGAACTGCACCGCGATCTCCGTCACGCGACGCGCCATGCGCTTCCCGGAGCGCAGATAAAACGGCACGCCTTGCCAGCGCCAGTTATTGATCGAAAGCCGGATGCCCGCGTACGTCTCCGTCGCCGACTGCGGATTGATGCCTTCTTCCTGAAGGTAGCCTTTGGCCTGCTTCCCGCCCATCATGCCTTCGGAGTATTGCGCGCGCGCCACATCGCCACCCGCGCCGAGGCGCAGCGGCTGGATCGCCTTCAACACTTTCACTTTCTCGTCGCGCACTGCTTCCGCATCGAGCGACACCGGCGGCTCCATCGCCGTCAACGCCAGCAGCTGCATCGTGTGATTCTGAATCATGTCACGCAGCGCGCCGCTCTGTTCGTAATAACCGCCGCGCGTGCCCACGCCGACTTCCTCGGCCACCGTGATCTGCACGTGATCGATAAAATTCCGGTTCCACAGCGGCTCGAAAATCGAGTTCGCAAAACGCTGCACCAACAAATCCTGCACCGTCTCTTTGCCGAGATAGTGATCGATGCGGTAAACCTGATGCTCCTCCAGCACCGAACGGATCGTCTTGTTCAGCTCCTGCGCCGACTTCAGGTCTTTGCCGAACGGTTTTTCGATAATCACCTTCGAGTGATGAGCCTGCCCGAGATACTTCGAGGCCAGCCCGCTCGCGCCGAGGTTCTGCAAAATAGGTCCAAAGACCGACGGTGGCGTGGAAATATAAAACAGTGTCTGCACCTCGCGCCCGATCTTTTTCTCGATCGCCGCGATATGCTGCGCCAGCCGGTCAAACGCCGCGCGCTCATCGTAACCACCCGCCACGTAGCTCGTGTTGGCGGCGACGCGGCCCCAAACCTCCGCATTCAGTTCACGCCGGGAAAACTCCTTGATCGCATCCGTCGCCAGCGTGCGAAACTCCTCATCCGGGATCGCCTTGCGCCCATAACCCACAAGGAAGAAATCCGCCGGCAGCAGATTGTCGTAGCTCAGGTTGAACACCGCCGGGATCAGCTTACGGGCGGTCAGATCGCCGGAAGCGCCAAAAATGACGACAACAGTCGGCGGAGCGCCGCGATGTTTGCTGAGACCCTGAAGAAACGGATGACGTTGAGTTTCGGCCATGACGGGGGCGAATTTGTCGGCACGCCCCCCCGGAGACGCAAGCGGTTATTCGCAGTTTGGAACTCCGTTACCCGCATAGTTTTTGGGAGGATAATCAAATTCATTCATAAGCCCGCGCCTCTCCGTCCGATGGAAGCGCGACGCTCCCGTCGCGCATTCACCACCACCCGCGCTGCACCGCTCATTCCGCCCCGTCACCACCGAATCCCCCGCGGCCACAGCGGCACATTCTCAAAATGCCGCACCACCGGCTCCGTCCTTTCATCCGCCGCCCACTCCACCTCCACCACATCGAACCGCACCGTCACCGGCCGATGCGCCCGAAGTCCGCGCAAATAAACCCCGCACGCCCGCCGCAACACCCGCTTCTTCCGCGCATCGACCGCGTAATACCCGCCCACCAACGCCCCCGCCGCCCGCGTCTTCACCTCGACGAACACCAGCACTTCGCCCGACCTGCACACCAGATCGATCTCATCCCGCCGATCCTTCGGACTCCGCCAATTTCTCGCCACCAAACGCCATCCCGGTTTCGCGCACAAAAACGCCTCCGCCGCGCGCTCCCCCGCCACGCCACGCGCCTGATTTTCATCGCGCGGCCCCCTCAGCCGCGCCCACCACGCCTTGATCCTCGCCCACATTTCCCCGCGAGCATCACAACCGTCCCGTCCGCTTCAATCCTCTTAATCCTGTAAATCCTGTCCAAAATTCCGACTCCGACTTTCCGTTCCCGCCCCTCACCGGTTCCTCCCAAACAACAACCGCAACGAATTCAAACACACCACCACCGTGCTTCCCTCGTGCGCCGCCACACCCACCGCCAGCGGTACCACGCCGATCACCGACGCCACCGCCATCAACACGACGACTCCAAGCGAGATCGCCAGATTCTGCCTGATCACACGCTTCGCCCGCTGACTCAACCGCAACGCAGCCAGAAAATTCTCGATGCGATCATGCATCAAAATCACTTCCGCCTGCTCCAGCGCCGCATCGCTGCCGCGCGCGCCCATCGCCACAGAAACATCCGCCGCCGCCAAACACGGCGCATCATTCACGCCATCTCCTACCATCGCGACTGTGTGTCCCTCCTTCTTCAGCGCCTGGATCGCCTCCACCTTCCCCTCCGGCGTCAGTCCCGCGCGCACTTCATCGAGCCCGATTTCTTTCGCGACATTCTCCGCCGCCTGCCGTCGGTCTCCCGTCAACATCACCGTCCTTATCCCCGCCCGCTTCAACTTCGCGAGCACCTCGCGCGACTCCGCGCGGATCTGATCCTTCAACAAAACCCGCCCCACCACATCGCGCCCCACCACCCACACTTCGCTCAACTCCGGCGACGACGCGGGCATCGTCTTTGCCCACTCCGCCAGCGGTCCGCTCTCCAGCAACTCGCGCCGCCCCAGCAGCACCTGCGCGCCGCCCACCTGCCCGCGCACACCATGTCCCGTGATCGATTCAAATTTATCCGCGTCCACTTCGCGCACGCCCTGAGCCCGCGCGTGCCGCACGATCGCCCGCGCCAGCGGATGCTGCGAATTCACCTCCAGCGCGAACGCCAGCTCCAGCACCTCCTTCTCACGCCCCGCCGGAAAACTCTCCACCCCCGTCACCGCGAGTTCGCCCGTCGTCAGCGTCCCCGTCTTATCGAGCGCCACCAGATCGATCGCCGCCAGCTTCTCGATGGCCGCGCCTCCGCGAAACAACACGCCATGCTTCGCGCCCCACGCGATCGCCGCGAGAATCGCCGACGGAATCGACAGTACCAACGCGCACGGACTCATCACCACCAGTAGCGTCATCGCCCGATAAAACGCCGACGTCGTCTCCCCCGCGTTCGTAAACGCCGGCAGCCCCATCGCCAGCCACCACACGAGAAACATCGCCGCGCACACCCCCAGCACCGTCAGCGTATACCCGCCGCCAAACTTGTCCGTGAACCGCTCGCTCGGCGCCCTCAACTTCTGCGCCGTCTGAATCAGCCGGATGATCTTCTGCAACGTGCTCTCCGACGGCAGCCGCCGCACATCGAAATCCACCGCGCCCCACAAGTTGATTGTCCCGCTAAACACCGGCGCGCCCACGTCCTTCTCCACCGGCACCGCCTCCCCTGTCAGCGCCGACTCATCGCTCGCACTCCGCCCTTTGGATACAGTCCCGTCCGCCGGAAACGCCTCGCCAGGTTTCACCCGCACGCGATCGCCGATTCCGAGTTCCTCCACCTTCACCAGCCGCTCGCTGCCATTCGGCAATACCAGCGTCGCCGTCTTCGGTGCCGACTTCAGCAACGAGCCCACTTCCCGCTGCGTCCGATCCAGCGCGTAATCTTCCATCGCGCCCGACGCCGAGAACAAAAACAGCAACAGCACCGCCTCGCCCCACGCCCCGATGCACATCGCTCCCACCGCTACCGCCAGCATCAAAAAGTGAATGTCCACTTTCCGCTCCCGCAGATTCTCCCACGTATCTTTCGCCGCGTCCCAACCACCCGCGATCAAGGCCACGCCATAAAGCACGCGACTCAACCACTCCGGCCCCACTGAAAATTTCTCTGTCACAAACCCTAGTGCGCCGAAAACGCCGCAAGCCGCCGCGAGCAACCCCAGCTCCTTCCACTCCGACTCCTCGATCTTCTCCGGCTCATCCAGCTCCGGCCACGCGAACTCCCGCCACTTCCAAAAACTCGGCGCCGTCGCGCAACTGACTTCCGCAAACTCCGTCGTCTCGCCCTCACGCTTCAACGTGTAGCCCACCGGAATCTTCGCCGTGCGCCCCAGTTGCGATTCCACCGCCGCCAGCGTTTCCGCCAGCCGCGCTTCCAGTTGCTTCAAATCCACATCCCCCAGCGTCGCCACCGAGACCTTGCGCGCCGCCGGATCTATCCGCACCGCCTCCACCCCCGGCTCTTCGCGCAAAAATCGCGCGAGCGTTTCGGCCCAGTTCTCCGACGTGACCTGCTTGGTGGACATTCCTGCAAATTGCGCCCGGCTCGGGTGCGGAGCAAATCGCAATTGCGCCATTCATCCCCGCCGCGTTGGGTCCGCATCCGCGTTTTCATGATCGGCCTCAACGACCACCTCGAAGCTCATCCGCCCCCGCCGCCTTCCCGCGCGCCGGAGCTCGCCGCGAAGATCTTCGCCGCCGGTGGCTGGCTCCAGCACGGCCTCGCCCTCGAACACCGCCCCGAACAGGAACAAATGGCCCGCGCCGTCGCCGCCGCCATGAAGTCCGACACCCCGCTGCTCTTCGAAGCCGGCACCGGCGTCGGCAAATCCCTCGCGTATCTGCTTCCTGGACTCATCCACGCCGTCGATCAGTCCCGCCAGCTCATCGTCTCCACCCACACCATCGCCCTCCAGGAACAGCTCGAATCCAAAGACCTCCCGCTCTGCCGCCGCGTCTTCTCGTCCACCGAGCACCTCAAGAAATACGCCACCTTCAAGAGCGCCGTCCTCGTCGGTAAATCCAACTACCTCTGCACCACCCGCCTCGCCACCGCCCTCCGCGATAAACACGAACTCTTCGCCACACCCGAACACAGCGAGCTCCAGCGCATCGCCGTCTGGGCCGAGTCCTCCAAAGACGGCCTCCGCCACGAACTCGCCCCGCCCGTTTCCCCCGAGCTCTGGGAAATGGTCAGCGCGGACTCCTCCGCCTGCGCGCGCAAATACTGCGACTGCGAAAAGTGCTTCTACCAACGCGCACGCGCCCGGCTCGCCCAGGCCCAGGTCATCGTTGTAAACCACTCCCTCCTCTTCGCCCACCTCAACGCCGGCGGTGCCTCCGCCAAAGGCGGCGCACGCGGCATCCTCTTCCCCGACGACTTCCTCGTTCTCGACGAAGCCCACACCGTCCCCGACGTCGCCACCGATTACTTCGGCCTCCGCCTGTCCAGCTACGGCGTCGATCGGATGCTGAAATACCTCTACAACCCAAAAACCAAACGCGGCCTCCTCCAAAAACACGCCGGCCCCGAAGCCCGCCAGCTCGTCTGCGACGCCCTCGAAGCCTCCCACCAGTTCTTCAGCTTCCTCGCCGAGCGCCTACTCGATAAACAACCCCTCGTCCGCGTCCGCGCCGAAGGCATCGCCGAGCCCTGGCTCGACGGCCCGCTCCTCGCCCTCGCCAAAGCCGTCCGCACCGCCGCCGATAAATTCGACGAGGGCCGCGATCGCGAAGAGCTCCTCGAACAAACCCAAAAACTCAAAGCCGCCCAAACCTCGCTCCGCCAGTTCCTCACCCTCGCCGACGACAAATCCGTGTACTGGCTCGAACGCTCCGGCCGTCGCCAGACCATCGTTACACTCCGCAGCGCCCCCATCGACATCGCCCCGCAGCTGCGCGAGGAACTCCTCAGCCGCAGCACCTCCGTCATCTTCACCAGCGCCACCCTCGCCATGGGCGGCAGCATCAAACCGTTTCAACAACGCATAGGAGGCACCGACGTCCGCTCCGACATCGTCAAATCCCCCTTCGATTTCGAGCGCCACATGCGCGTCTTCGTCGCCGCCGACATCCCGCTCCCGACGGCCCGCGACGCCCGCCTCGCGCTCGATGCGCTCATCGACTACATCGAATTCTGTACCCTCCGCGTAACCGGCGGCTCCCTCGTCCTATTCACGAGTTACCACGACATGCGCCAGGTCGCCGCCGCCCTCGAACCCGTCTTCGCGAAAAACCGCCGCCCCTTCCTCATGCAAGGCGCCGAACTCTCGCGCACCGAACTCGCCCGCCAGATGCGCGCTGCCGGAAACGCCATTCTCTTCGGCACCGACAGTTTCTGGACCGGCATCGACGTCCCAGGCGACGCCCTCGCCCAGGTCATCGTCACCCGCCTCCCCTTCGAAGTCCCCACCCAACCCATCCTCGAAGCCCGCTCCGAATGGATCACCGCCCGAGGCGGCAGCCCGTTTTCCGAACTCACCCTCCCCGACGCCCTCATCAAATTCCGCCAGGGCATCGGCCGCCTCATCCGCACCCAGACCGACCGCGGTCTCATCACCCTCCTCGACAGCCGCCTCCTCGCCAAACCCTACGGCCGCCAGTTTCTAGAGTGTTTACCCCAGACCCACTTCGAACGTATCACGAAGGAAAATCGCTCCACGCGATTTATACCTTTTGCTTAGTCCGCCGGGCTGCCTAACTAACCAGCTCAACCCTTTCATGCATCTACGCAGTGCCGCACTTTCCGACATCGGAAAACTTCGCCGTTATAATGAAGACCGCCTCCTCCGCGACGAGACGCTCCATCTCTACGGAGTAGCCGACGGCGTCGGCGGACTCCCCGGCGGCGCCGAAGCCGCGCAGTGCGCCATCGAATGCGTTCATCACGCCATCCACATGGCCGACGGCGAACCCGATCTCGCGAAGATCACCCTCGACGCCAACAAAACCGTCGCCCAGCTCGGCGCCCGCCTGAGCCCGCACTACGGCATCGGCTCCACGCTCACGTACGGCCTCTTCCGTCGCGGCCAGCTCCAACTCGCCCACGTCGGCGACTCCCGCTGTTACGTTTCCCTCGGCGGCGAATTCGAGTGCATCACCATGGATCACTCCGTGGAAAACGAAGCCCGCGCCCGCATCGCCCGCGGCGAACTCGTCTGGGTCAGCGAACAACACCGCAACGCTCTTACCCGCTGCATCGGCCAGACCACCCCGCTCCAAGTCGACATCTCCTTCCGTCCCCTCACCAAAGGCGAACGCTACCTCTTCTGCAGCGACGGCGTCACCAAACTCATCCGCGACCCCGAACTCGCCGAACTCCTCGCCGCCAAAGCAGAACCCGGAAAAATTCTCCGCGACATCGTCGATCTCGCCAACGCCCGCGGCGGCCTCGACAATTCCACCGGAGTAATCGTCTTCGTGGACGACCTCGCCTGAGTTAATTTTTTCCGCAGCCGCATGAGTGCCCCGGCCAAACGTTCCGAAACCTTTGCTCCGCTCGTCGCCCGCCAGCCCGACAACGAGCTCTTCCGCTTCAGCCTTGCCCAAGCCCTCGTCGCCGAGCACCGCCTGGTCGACGCCGTCGAGCACTACAAACTCTGCATCGCCAAAAAGCCCGACTGGATGATGGCGCGCATCCTCCTGGGAAAACTCTACCTCGAACTCGGCCGCAAATCTGAAGCCGTCCTCCAATTCCAAGAGTCGCTTAAACTCGCCGTCGAGCAATCGCACGAAGACCCCGAACGCGAACTCCGCGACCTCCTCGCCTCGCTCTCATAAAATCCGGCCGCGATCTCCGACGTAGGGCCTGACCTCGCGTCAGGCCGGATCGACTTCCCACATAAACAAAGAGCCCGGACACGGTTTAACCGTACCCGGGCTTTGCTGGACCTGCGACGTGCGAGTCGCCTGCTTGGAGGGATAACCGGGGTGAGTTATCCAAATAGAATCAGACCATGTACTTACCTTCGCTGCTCCAACGCGCCTCCCAGCGCACATTGAACCGCGAAGACCACGTCGCCGGAGCCGGCTTCTGCCAGCTCGACCGCACTTTCGGCATCGCCGAAGCCTCAAACGAAGCCACCGCACCCTCAGTGCGAACCGTCGGCTGAGCCCCCACCACACTCAACGTCGCCACCAGCGCCACAAACGCACCAGCCCAGATTGCCCGAACCAAATTTGTCACGAGGGATGAAGAGGAAGTCGTCATTGGGGAGATCTGCCCAAGACCAAATTGACACTTATTTGCATATGCAATCAATTATCACCTTTCTACCCATAACTATCGCTACCCGCTCTACTTGCCGCAGATAAATTTCCACCCACTTTTAGCCCCAAGAAGTTAAACAATCGTAAGCAACCCCGAGACAGATTCTTAGCTGGGCACCATTACCCATTATCACCGTTGTCCGTCCGAATCATTCCTCGTCGCACAACAGCCCGCTCCCGCGACACCCAAACGTTGCATACCCTCGCTCGCCTGCCACGGTCCCAACCCGCTAAGAGCATACCCAACACATGCGCGTCATCCTCACCTCGCACGGCTCAACCGGAGATATTTACCCCGTCATCGCGCTCGCCGTCGCCCTCCAAAAAGCAGGCCACCACGTCCGCTTCGCCACGATGCCGCACTACCAAGCCGACATCGAAGCCGCCGGGATCGAGTTTCTCCCGCTCTGCCCTAATTGGGAACAAGCCGACCTCAGCTACTGGATGGGCCGCCTCCAAAAAATCCGCACTCCTATCTACCAACTCCGCGAAATCTACGTCGGCGCCAAGGCCTACATCCCCGAGATGATCTCGCGCATGGACGCCGCCCTCGCTGACGCCGACCTGCTCGTCTCCTCGTACCTCTTTCCGATGAACAAAAGCATCGCCGACCGCCGCGGCGTGCCCTTCGCGACCTTCGCCTTCGCCCATCACGTCATCCCCTCGCCCGACTACCCGCCCGAAAATCTCCCGTCCCCACGCTGGCTACCGCAAAACCTCCGCCGCGCCTGGAATCGCTGGCTCTGGAAAACCGCCAACGCCGTCGTTGATCGCGTCATCAACAACACCATCCGCAGCCACCTCGACAACGCAGGCCTCCCCAAAGTCCGCAGCTTCTTCTCCGCCCCCGCCGAACGCGTCCTCGTCGCCGTTTCCGACGAACTCATGCGCCCCCGCGACGCCGAGATCCACGACCGCTTCCGCTTCACCGGCTATTGCCGCTGGCAGGCGCCCGAAGACCCCAAACTCGAAACCGAGCTGCGCGAATTCACCCAGGGAGAACCCGTTCCAGTCCTCACCTTCGGCAGCATGGTTTACGACAACGCCGGCGAATACATGGAGCGCCTGATCCGCGCCTGGCCGCAGAACAAAAAAATCATCGTCCAACGCGGCTGGGCTCAATTCCCCGCCCTCGCCGAAGACGGCCACATCAAAGTCATCGGCAAAGTTTCCCACGACCAGCTCTTCCGCCACGCCTCAGCCGTCATCCATCACGGCGGCGCCGGCACCACCGCCAGCGCCCTTCACGCTGGCAAACCCCAGATCGTCGTCCCGCACATCGGCGACCAGAACTTCTTCGGTAGCGAAGTCGAACGCCTCGGCTGCGGCTTCCGCATCCGAAAAAATCACTGGCCCGAACAACTCCACAACGCGCTCACCCGCCTCGCCGTCCAACCCATCCACGCTCAAAACGCGCTTAAAGTTCAAACGACGCTCCTCAAAGAAAACGGCCCCGCCCGCGCCATCGAGGAACTCGAACGCTACGAACGCGAATCCCGCGCCGCCCGTAGCCAGAACCCTCGCGAAAATTTTGTTGGAAAATGAAACGGGAATCTGCACGTTTCGCCGACTCGTTTGCCAGAGTAGCTCAGTGGTAGAGCAGAGGACTCATAAGCCTTTGGTCGCCGGTTCAATCCCGGCCTCTGGCACCACTTTAAGAAAAACCCGGACCTTCTCAGGCCCGGGTTTTTCATTTTCCGAAAAGGAAACGTGAGCTCCGAAACCGGATCACTCTTCTTGCTGCAAACTCGCGACCACCGAGAAATCCTCCAGTGTCGACGTGTCTCCCTTCACCTGCGTGCCCGCCGCAATGTCTTTCAGAATGCGGCGCATGATTTTCCCGCTGCGCGTCTTCGGCAGGCTTGCCGCGAACCGCACTTGGTCAGGCTTCGCCAGCGAGCCGATCTCTTTGCCCACGTGCGCCCGCAGCGATTCCTTCAACGCTTCGCTGGCCTCGTGACCACTCTTCAGTGTCACGAAAACCACCAGCGCTTGCCCCTTCAGATCGTCCGGCTTACCCACCGCCGCCGCTTCCGCGACCGATGGATGCGAAACCAGCGCACTCTCAATTTCCGCCGTACCGATCCGGTGGCCCGACACGTTGAGCACGTCGTCGATACGCCCCACGATCCAGAAATACCCATCCTTGTCCTGACGCGCGCCGTCGCCCGTAAAGTAAGTTCCAGGAAACTCGCTAAAGTAAGCCTGCTTAAAGCGCGCATCATCACCCCAAAGCGTCCGCAGCATCGAAGGCCACGGCTTGGTGATGACGAGTTTTCCGCCCGAATTACGCGGCGCTTCCTTGCCTTTGTCATCGACGATTTTCGCCGCGATGCCAAAGAACGGCAGCGTCGCCGATCCCGGCTTGAGCGGCGTCGCACCCGGGAGCGGCGTGATCGTGATCGCGCCTGTCTCCGTCTGCCACCACGTGTCCACGATCGGGCAGCGTTTCTTGCCGATCATCGTGTGATACCACATCCACGCCTCCGGATTGATCGGCTCGCCCACCGATCCCAACAGCCGCAACGAATCGAGCCGATGCCGCAGCACATAGTTATCGCCCCAGCGCATGAACGCCCGGATCGCCGTCGGCGCCGTGTAGAGGATCGTCAGACTGTGACGGTCAATCATCCGCCAGAAACGATCCGGCTCAGGCTGGTTCGGCGCTCCCTCATAGATGAAGACCGTCGCGCCATTGCTGAGCAGACCGTAGACGACGTAACTGTGCCCCGTGATCCAGCCGATGTCGGCCGAGCAGAAATAACGGTCCGTCTCCTTGAGATCGAAAACGTAGTGTGAACTCAACTTCGCGCCCAGCAGATAGCCTGCGCTCGTGTGGAGCACACCCTTCGGCTTCCCCGTGCTTCCACTCGTGTAGAGAATGAACAGCGGATTTTCCGAATCGAATGCCTTGGCCTTGTGCTGATTCGGCGCACCTTCCCACGCATCGTGCCACCACACATCGCGGCCCTCCTTCATGTTGATGGGATTCGCCGTGCGCTTAAGCACGAGCACCGTTTGCACACTGGGCGTGCCTTCGAGGGCCTTGTCCACGTTGGGCTTCAGCTCGATGATTTTGCCACGCCGCCAGCCGCCATCAGCCGTGACAACCAGCTTGGCCTTACAGTCATTGATGCGGTCCTTGAGCGCCTCCGGGCTGAATCCGCCAAACACCACCGTGTGAATCGCGCCGATACGCGCGCACGCCAGCATCGTGATCATCGCCTCCGGAACCATCGGCAGATAAATCGCCACACGATCACCCGCGACCAACCCCATGTTTTCAAAAACATGCGCCAGTCGGCACACATGCAGATGCAGCTGCTTGTACGTCATCGTCCGCACATCGCCCGGCTCACCTTCAAAAATGATCGCCGCCTTGTTTTCTCGCGCCGTGCCGAGATGCCGGTCGATGCAGTTCTCCGCCACATTCAGCTTTCCACCGACAAACCACTTCGTGTCGGGCATCGCTCCCTTCATCACCGTCTTGAACGGTTTGCGCCAAACCAGCTGCTCCTCGGCCTGTCGCTTCCAGAACTTTTCTGGGCTATTGACAGACTCCGCATAGAGCTTTTTGTAAGCGGCCAGACTTCCAAGGTTCGCTTGGCGTTGAAACTCGGCCGAAGGCCTGAAAACCCGACTTTCTCGGGATACTGAGGTAATCGTTTGGTCCGTCACGTGAGTGGCTGATTTTTTGGGTTTAGGAGCAGATCGCATGTGTAAAAGCGCCGCTCTTATCCCGACCAGAGTTTTTAGCGTCAAGCCCGGGAAGCCTTCGTCTAACTTTCGTCTGTCTATTCATGGAAAATAACTCCGCCCCCGCGCCGTCCGCAGCCACCGCTGCACCGGCTTCCCAAGCCCCTTCCCCAGCGCCCGCCGCTCCCGTCGTGCCCGATAACACCATCCGCGTCGAAGGCGTCCTCGACATCGACATCCAGAAAGGTGGCAACGGCCAGCTCCTCGACCGCACCAAGTACGGCAAACGCCGCCCCACCGACGTCTTCGTGCCCAAGGAACTGATACGCCGCTTCAAGCTTCGTCAGGGCAACATGGTCTCCGGCACCGCCTACCCAGCCGAAGGCAAATTTCCCAATCCCAAGATGAAGTTCATCGAGAAGGTGGACGGCCTCGACATCGAGGAGCGCCGCCAGAAATTCGACTTCAACGCACTCACCACCGTCTCCCCCGATAAACACCTCAAGGTCGAGCTCAAGGACGGCCGTCTTACCACCCGCGCAGTCGATCTTTTCTGCCCCATCGGCAAAGGCACCCGCGGCCTCATCGTCGCCCCGCCTCGCACCGGCAAAACCACTCTCCTCCGCGACATGGCCCTCGGCGTCTTGGAAAATAATCCCGAGTGCCACGTCATGATTCTCCTCGTCGACGAACGTCCCGAGGAAGTGACCGACTTCAAACGCAGCGTCCCCGCCGAGATCTGGGCTTCGTCCAACGACGAACAACTCGAAAGCCATATCCGCATCGCCGATCTCTGCATCGAGCGCGCCAAACGCCTCGTCGAAACCGGCATCCACGTCGTTCTCTTCGTCGACTCGATCACCCGTCTCGCCCGCGCCCACAATTCATCCCGCAACTCCGGCCGCACCGGTTCCGGCGGTCTCGATGTCCGCGCCCTCGAAAAGCCCCGCCAACTCTTCGCCGCAGCTCGCAACACCGAGGAAGCTGGCTCTCTCACCATCGTCGCCTCCGTGCTCGTCGAGACCGGCAGTCGCATGGACGACGTTATCTTCCAGGAGTTCAAAGGCACCGGCAACATGGAGCTCGTCCTCGACCGCAAATGCGCAGAGATGCGCCTCTGGCCCGCCATCAACATCGCCTCCTCCGGCACGCGTAAGGAAGAGCTTCTCATCGACGCCAAGAAGCTCGAAGGCATCCACTTCTTCCGCCGTGCCCTCGTCCAGCAGCGCATCGAAGAAGCCACCGAGACGATGATCACCCGCCTCGGCAAAGCGCGTAACAACGAGGAATTCCTCAAGCTCATCGCCCGCTAAAACCCCAGCTCGCCTCTTGGGCCTTTCGCTCCGGCGCCGCTTCACCCGTAATTCCCTCTTGCGCCGCCTGCGCAAACTCTGAACAAATCTCACCTTCCCGTCGCGCGCACCACACATGCCGCACTGACCAGCCGCAGCCCGTAACCACACTACATGCACAGTTTCTCCGAGCAATGTCTCGACATGGCCCGCTCCATCTTGGGCCACAACTTAGATTCGATCCAGCCAGACGGCACCGTCCTTCCCGCTCCCGGCGAACAGCCTCGCCCCGACGAGCCCGGCCACATCGCCTACGCCCTCGGTGAATATTACCGCGGCACCGGCGAAACCACCCTCAAGGGCTTCGACATCATCGATCTCGCTGCCCGTTGCATCACGGCGCAGATGTTCACCGAGCCCGCCGCCGAAAACGGCCTCGCCTACGCATCGCTCGCCCTCCTCTGCTTCGGCCCCTCCAAAGAGCGCAATCCCGTCTGGGAACGCCTCGTCGAGGAAACCCGCCAGCGCATCGACAAGCAGCTGCTCCATCGCAGCGACTACGACAACCACTGGCAGGCCTTCAACGTCGCCAAAGCTGTCGCCCGTTTCTCCTTCGGCCTCTCCAAGAAAGACGAAACCTCCCGCCTCATCGAGCGCATGGTTGATCGTATCAACCAGACCAGCTCCAACGGATTCTTCGACGACTCCACGGAAGGCTTCGGCGGCAACTTCAATCTCTACGGCGTCATGAACTTCGTGTTCATCCGCTCCGCCCTCCAGCTCCACGCCAACAGCGGCGTCCGCGACCGCAAGCTCCCGACTCTCCGCACCTACGCCGAGAAATACATCAAGATGATGCCCGACCTCGTTCGCGCCGATGGCCTCGGCTGGGCATTCGGTCGCGCCGCTGGTGCCTACGGCCAGATGCACTGCATCAGCCTCGTGCTCCAAGGCCTCCGCGACGGCTGGATCGCCGACGACCAGAAGCCCAAATACTTCGATCTGCTCCGCCGCCTGTTCGTGTTTTTCTATCACACGTATCTCGATCAAGAGCACGGCTTCCTCGATCTCCGCGACACCGAGCGCACCGCCTTCGGCCATCACACGACCCGCATGGCGAACTTCGACGCCGCGCGCTACCTCTGCCAATGGTCCCGCCTCGCTAAGACCGTTCAGATGCCCTCCGGCACCACCAAGCCCGACAACTCCAAGACCCTCGGTCGCTTCGTCATCTTCGACAAATCCAACCGCAAAGAGCAGGGTCTCTTCCTCTATCGCGACGGCGAGAGCGGCCTCCACGCGCAGATCCCGCTCATCAGCTCCGGCCCGACCCTTGTCGCCGACTCGCTGCCCTTCCCGCACTGCCCCGGCGTCTTCGACTGGCCGAACAACGTTTACGCGCCGATCATGCTCCCCGAGCTGACCTTCGGCACTAACGTAACGCTCCCCGCCTTCTACGGGAAAAACTGCGTCACCGGTTTGGGACTACGCAACAGCTTCTACTTCCGCTACGAGCAGCCCGACCTGATCAACACCAAAGAAGAGATCGTCAAAGGTCTCGGCAGCGTGAAGGTCCAGTGGAACTTCTCCGGCAACAAGATCAGCGCCGAATTCGCGTACACCGTGAAGCAGCAGGTCACCTTGGATAAATTCCGCTTCATGCTCGCGATCGCTGCGCCGCACTCGAAGTACCGCGTCGGCGGCTCCCTCGCCCTCGGCCCGCAAGGTCACCGCTGCACCGTGCAGAAGGACGACTTCCAGGCCACCTGGCAGGAAACCGAAGTGGTCAGCGAAGATCCGACCTACCGCACCAACTACGGTAAGATCCACTACCTCCAGCACCTCGTGCGCGATCATCCATTGATCATGCGCCCCGGCCAGACGTACCGCCTCGCGGTCAACTTCGAGCCCGACGTCGTGCAGGTCGAAGGTTAATCTTCGCCACACAAGTCGAGCCACCGGAAAACCCGGTTCGAAAGTTTCCAGACCGAGCGGCGCAAGCCTCTCGGTCTTTTTTCTACTCGCTACTCACCACTCGCTACCCGCTACTTTCCGCCCTCCGCCATGCTCTCGCGCCGAATAATTCCCTGTCTCGACGTCACCAACGGCCGCGTCGTCAAAGGCATCAAGTTCCAGGAACTCCGCGACGCCGGCGATCCCGTCGAATCTGCCAAAGCCTACGACGCACAAGGCGCCGACGAACTCGTCTTCCTCGACATCACCGCCTCCAGCGACGGCCGCGGCATCATGCACGACGTCGTCGCCCGCACCGCCGAGCAATGCTTCATGCCCCTCACCGTCGGCGGCGGCCTCCGCTCCGTCGACAACATCGAGGCCATGCTCAAAAGCGGCGCCGATAAAGTCTCGCTCAACACCGCCGCGATCAAAGCCCCGCAGCTCATCGCCGACGCCGCCCGACGTTTCGGCAACCAATGCATCGTCCTCGCGATCGACGCGAAGCGTGAACCTGACGGCAAATCCTGGCGTGTTTACACCCACGGCGGCCGCAACCCCACCGACCTCAACGCCGTCGATTGGGCCAAAAAAGCCGTCTCCCTTGGCGCCGGTGAAATCCTCCTCACCTCGATGGACCGCGACGGCACCGGCATTGGCTACGACGTCGAACTCACCCGCGCGATTAGCGAAGCCGTCGAAGTCCCCGTCATCGCCAGCGGCGGCGCCGGCCAGATGGAACACTTCGCCGACGTCCTCGAAGCCGGCCGCGCCAGCGCCGTCCTCGCCGCGACCCTCTTCCACTTCGGCACCTTCACCGTGCCGCAAGTTAAAGACTACCTCGCCACCCGTAGCATCCCCGTCCGCCGCTAACCATCCGCTCCGTCACAGCAGCGCCACTTAAGTCGCGGATCCGCCCACTCCCACTTTCGGCGCTGGCGCAGCCGCCCCCACCAACACACTCAGCTGCTCCTGCACCTGAATAAAAAACTCCGGGCTCAGTTCGCCCACGGGCACCTCGAACAGCTGCTTCGTTTTCGCGTGCTCGAAGATATTCTTCGCACCATCCGCCGTGCGCCCCTTCGGCTTCAACACGCGCTTCCGCTCCAGCATCAACGTCAGAAACTGCACCAGCCGCGTGTTCTCCGCTGTCACCTCCGTCGCCGAATCGGCCAGATTCAGGAACAACGCCTCCGCCGTCAGCTTCATCTCACGCTCCGCATTTTCACCCGCCTTGCGCGGCTTGAACACCCGCACCCAGCTGCACACCAGCGAGCCCTCCTGCTCAAATTTCGCGCGCTCGGCTTCGAGCACATCGTACCGCATCGCCTCGCCCGTTTTCCCACGCACCAGAAAACTGGCTACGCGCTGGCCTTCGACAAACGGTTGCTGCGTGACGAAGCACGCCGGGGCTTGTGGCTGTAACGACAGATCCATTCGGCCACTTGTTTACTTGTCGCCACCGCCGACGCTAGCCAATTTCCCGCCCGCCGCCCCATGACAGGACGCATCATCGCCATCGGCGACATCCACGGCTGCCACGCCGAATTCTCCGAGTTACTCCAACGCCTCGAACTCCAACCCGAGGATCAACTCATCCTCGTCGGCGACCTCGTCAACCGCGGCCCCGACAGCTGCAAGGTCATCGACCTCGCCCGCGAACATCGCGCCATCTCCCTCCTCGGCAACCACGAGCTGCGCCTCCTCAACTACCGCAAAAGCAACGACACCGCCTTCCTCAAAGAGTCCGACGAAGACACCTACCGCAAACTTCGTCCCGAAGACTGGCTCTACCTCGAGCAAATGCCGCTCACGCATTACGTCGAAGCGCTCAACACCGTCTTCGTCCACGGCGGCTTTCTCCCCGATGAGCCCTGGCAAAAACAACCCGCCTCTGTCGTCACGCGTATCCAAGTCATCGACTCCGAAGGCCGTCCCCGCAAACGCGCCGACGCAGAAGACTCCCCTCCTTGGGCCGATCTCTGGAACGGCCCGCCCTTCGTCGTCTACGGCCACACCCCGCGCCCCGAACCGTATAAATTAAAATGGTCCGTCGGCATCGACACCGCCTGCGCCATGGGCGGCCACCTCACCGCCTACATTCTCCCCGAAAAACGCTTCGTCCAAGTCAAAGCCCGCCGCAAATACTACCCCTGACCGTCGGCCAACTTCCCACATGGAGGGCGCCGCTTCGTCGGCGCCGTTCGCCTAACGCATGAAGGATAAACTTCGTCAGACTGGCACAAAAAAACCGGAGCCGCTCACCCGCACTCCGGTTTGAAATTTCGATGTAGGCGGGGGGCCTTCACCCCGCGTTCGATTGAGACGCTCAGTACTTCACCGAGCACCCATACGGCTCGCTCGTTGCCTTCGAGACCGGCTGACCAGCCTTCACAGAAGCCAGCGCCGCCGTCACATAGTTCGTAGCCTTCGCGATGTCTTCCGCCTTGGTCGAACGGATGCTGTCGATCGCGCCATTGTAGACCAGCGTACCTTCAGCCGTGATCACGTACATATGCGGCGTCGTCTTCGCGCCGTAGAGCTTGCCCACCGTGCCGTCGCTATCGCGGAAATAAGCCGCAGGAGCCGCGCCCGTTTTCGACGACCACGCCGCGACCTTCGTCGGCTCGAAGTCACCCTGCGCGCCCGCCTTGCCCGAGTTGATCGAGAGCCACACCACACCATCGGCCGCCGCAGCCTTCTGAAGCGCGGGCATGTTGCCGCTGCTCTCATACTGCTTCACCACAAACGGACACTCCGGATTCACCCACTCCAACACCACGGTCTTGCCGCGATAGTCCGAGAGCTTGTGCGTCTTGCCGTTCACATCGGTGAGCGAAAAATCAGGCGCAGCCTGGCCAACTTCAGCAGAGGCAAATGCACTCGTTACGGTCAAAGCGGCCAGCACAGCCGCGGTAGAGAACGATTTCAGGATGTTTTTCATAGGGATCTAAAGAAGGGTTGCAGGCTAGTCATACGCCCGCGATCCGCCAGCACCCGCATGAAAATTTCTCCCCTCTCGCAACGTCCGGTCAGAAATCCCATTGCTGCGCCAGCACCCGCCCGCCTAACTCCGCCCCGTGATCGGCTGGCTCGCTGACCTTTGTCGCCTCGCTTGGGGCCTCCTCTACTGGAACTCCGCCAAAACCCGCTTCCGCCTTCGCGCAGGCCGAGGCCGCTGCCCGTGCCAAAGCCCCAGCGACTCCGGCCGCGCCATGGAAACCACCTGCGAAGCCTCGCTCACCTGGCATCAACAAGACCGCTTCCGCCGCCTCTGCCCGCTCCTCAAACGCAACGCCTCCGGCGAACTCCGTTGCTCCGTCAACACCGCCGACGTCCGTCCTTTCTGGGGCCGCGCCTTCCTGATCTACGGCGGCACCTTCGCCGCGCTCTATCTCACCGCCACCCTCGGTTATTTCACGCTCCAGCGCGTCATCGGCATCCCCGTCAGCTATGTCACCATCGCCTATCCGCCCCACTGGCCCCGCATAGATCTAGCCCGCAGCCAGTACTTCTCCCAACGCGCCGACCGCGCCCTCGCCGCTGGCCAGATCGGCGACGCCGAGAAATCCCTCACCCTCGCCTACGCCCTCGACCCCGCCAACTACCCCGCCGCGCTAAAACTCGCGCTCCTCTACCAGCACGCCCAGCCCACGCTCTCCGATAACATCTACGCCCGCCTCCTCCACGAGCACCCCGCCCAACGCCCCGTCACCGCCACCGCCTGGTTCCAGGCCCTCCTCCTGCGCGCCGACTACGCCACCATCATCCCGCTCGCCACCACCGCCCTCTCCGCCGATTCCGCCCACGAAGCCGCCTGGACCAACGCCCTCCTCTTCGCCCTCCGCCACGCTTCTCCCGTCCAACTCGAGAAACTCGCCAACAACCACGAAGTCCCCCCCGCCACCCGCGCCATCCTCTCCCTCGAGTTCACCGCCCGCACGCAACCACCCGACACCGCCCGCCGCGCGCTCCTCGAAGCCTCCGTCGCGTCTCAGTATTTCGACTACTACCGCCTCTCGCGCCTCATCACCCTCGGCTTCGGCTCCGACGCCCGCGCCCTCCTCCGCACCTCGCCCGGCCTCAGCGCCCGCGACCGCGCCGCCCTCTCCCTCGAAGCCACTGCTGTCCTCGGCTGGCAAACCGTCCTCGATGGCGACATCGACCGCCTCCTCGCCACCCCGCCCACGCCCGCCATCTGCGAAATCCTAGCCGTCCACCTCATCCAACACCCCGACCGCGCCCGCCTCGCGCGCGTCTTCGCCGCGGTCTCAAAAAATCCGCTCCCCGCCACCGACGCCGGCTACAGCGCCACCATGGCCCTCCTCGTCGCCGCAGGCGTCAATCAAGACGCCGCCCTCCTCAAAACCGCCGCCGACTCCGTCCAAAAACTCGCCGGCGGCCGCTTCCGCACCCTGGCCCTCATCGAGACGTTCTTCCTCCGCCCACCCCGCGACGCCCGCATCGAGGCCATTCTCCCCGCCCTCCAGCCCCTGTCCGCAGAACTCAACTACGCCCTCCTCGCCCGCTACGACCGCACGTCCGCCGGCCCGCCGTCGGCTTCCGCCTTTCCGTCCGTCCCTCGCGCATCCTCCTCCGCTTCTGAACCCGCGCCCAAAAAATGACGCGCCCCTCCGCCGCTCCCTCCGGCCCCGCGCCCGCTCCGTTCTCCTCGCTGCCCGCCACTGCGCGTCTCTGCGCCGCCCTCCTCGCCGCACTCCTGCTCATCTGGAGCCTCCACCTCTGGCCTCAATGGCTCCATAACCCCGACCTCTCCCACGGCCTCTTCACGCCACTCATCTTTTTCCTCCTCCTCCACGAGTCCCGCACCCGCGGCACCGCCCGCTGGCTCCCCGCCAACGCGCTGACGACCACCGCGCTCGCCCTCGCACTCCTCATCGGCCTTCTCCTCCTCGCCCTCGCGGGCATCTACGCCGCTGCCGTCGGCTGGACCCACGCCCTCGTCAACTTCCTCGCCGCCTTCGCTCTCTGCGCGTTACTCACCGCCGCCTGGCTCGCCGCCGCCCACGCCCGCATCCGCGCCCTCCCCGTCAACTGGCCCGCCGCCATCGCCGTTTCCCTCTGGCTCCTCAGCGCGCCGATCCCGCCGGGCACCTACACGCGCCTCACCCAAAGCCTCCAACTCTGGGTCACCGACGTCGTTCTCTCCGCCCTCCACACTCTCGGCATCCCAGCCCTGAAAAACGGCAACATCATCGAACTCGCCACCGTTTCCGTCGGCGTCGAGGAAGCCTGCAGCGGCGTCCGCAGCCTCCTCTCCTGCATCTTCGCCGGCCTCTTCTTTTCCGCCGCCCTCGTCCGCTCCACTGGCCACCGCATCGTGCTCATCGTCCTCGCGCCGCTCCTCGCGCTCGCGATGAACATCGCCCGCTCCCTCACGCTCACCCTCCTCGCCAACGCCGGTATCGACATTTCGGGCACCTGGCACGACGCCACCGGCTTCGCCGTCCTAGCCCTCACCGCCGCCCTCCTCGCCGCCCTCGCCCTCCTCCTGGAAAAATTCTCCCGCCCACGCCCCGCGCCCACGTCTGTTTCCGTCTCTCAACCCTCAACTCTCAACCCACAACTCTCCGCCCCCTCCGCCTTTCACCCTTCACCCGTCACCCTTCACCTTTCCCTCCTCACCTCCGGCCTCCTCGCCGCCTCCACCCTCACCGTCTTCTTCATTCTCAACACCCGCCCGTCCACCCGCCCCGCCTCCACCCCGCCCGATCTCGCTGCGCTTCTCCCGGCCACCGTCCCCGGCTGGCAGACCGTCACCAGCGACGACCTCTACCGCTTCTCCGCCCAGCTCCAGACATCGCAACTCTTCCAACGCAGCTACGCCCGCGACACCCCCGACGGCCCCCTCCAGATCACCGCCTACCTCGCCTACTGGCCCGGCGGCCAGTCCACCGTCAGCCTCGTCGCTTCCCATACCCCCGACGCCTGCTGGCCCGGCGCCGGCTGGCAACCCGACTCCTCCGCCAGCTCCCGCGAAACCCTCGCCCTCGGCCCGCACACGCTCCCACCCGCCGAACACCGCTTCTTCACCCACGAACGCTACCCCCAGCACGTCTGGTATTGGCATCTCAACGACGGCCAGGTCATCCACCACGACGGCCTCGGCTCCCCGCTCAAACTCCTCCGCCTCGCCCTCCGCTACGGCTTCCGCCGCGACGGCGACCAGTTCTTCATCCGCATCTCCAGCAACCAGCCCTGGGAAAAAATCGCCCAAGACCCCCTCCTCGCCGACATCCTCAAAAACCTCCACCCCCTCGGCCTCTGACCACGCCCACCTCACGCTCAGCCAACTGCCAACTCCCGCAGCCCCCGCGCCCCTCCCCCAATCCTCTCTCCCCCTGTTAATCCTCTCCAAACTCCTCCTGCCTTGTTCTGCGGCCTTACTCCGAGATTCCCCTCTCCCTTCCGCATCAGTGTCCCTCAGTGCCCATCAGTGGTTAAAAATTCCGGCCCCCGCCTCCGTCCCAGCCGTTCCCGAGTTCCAGATTCATTCCCCTTTTCCGGATTTCACTCTTCCCCCCTTCACTCTTCACTTTTCCCCATGCTTTTCCAACTCACCGCCGGCGAAAAACGCGCCCTCGCCATCATCGCCCTCCTCCTCGCCCTCGGCCTCCTGGGACGCTGGCTGCTCTAAATTCCCCCTAAAACCCACGCACCTCCTCGCCTTTCCGCCATCTACAGCGTTCGCCCTCCCGCATCTCCAAATCCGCCGCCTTTAAGATTTGCCCCGCCCCCGCTAACCCCTTCGCATCCGCCCCGCCCTCGCGCGCGTACTGATATGAAATGCCCTGCGTCTCAACCTGCCCGCATCCGCTCGATGCCTTCGCGCTCACACCGCGCAACGCTCGCCGCTGGCACGCACCCGCACCGGCCCCTCTCCGCCGCATGAGCCCCGCCGCCGCCGAGCCCACGCCCCCGACCGACGTCCACGCGCAAAACGCCGCCGACGCCGCCCTCCTCCGCGAAATCGCCTCGGGTAACAAAGACGCCCTCGCCCGCCTCTACGACCGCTTCTCCCGCCCCCTCTTCGCCGTCGCCCTCCGCATCCTTCACGACCGCGCAGAAGCCGAGGACGTCGTCCACGACATCTTCATCTCGCTCTGGCAAAAAGCCGCCACCTTCGAAGCGGCCCGCTGCTCCGCCCTCGGCTGGGCCATCGCCCTTACCCGCAACCGTGCCATCGACCGCCTCCGCACCCGCCGCCGCCGTGGCGAAATCCTGGATACCTCCGCCCCCGCTGACCTCGGCTACGACGAAACCGCATCCACCGCCGAAAGTTCCTCCCTCGATCTTTCCTTCAAAGAACGCGCCACCACCGTCCGTCAGGCCGTCACTCAACTCTCCGCCGAACAACGCACCGCCCTCGAACTCGCCTTCTTCTCGGGCCTTACCCAGCAGGAAATCGCCGCCCGCCTCCACGAGCCACTCGGCACCGTCAAAGCCCGCATCCGCCGCGGCCTCCTCAAACTTCGCGACCTGCTCGCCGACCGCCTATGATCGCGGAGCACCACGAAGAACTCGCCTCCCTCTACGCCTTCGACCTCCTCGAAGGCCCGGAACTCACCGCGTTCGAAACCGAACTCGCCAAAAATTCCGCTCTCCGCGCCCTCGTTGACGACTTCCGCCGCACCGCCGCCGGACTCGCCCACACCGCGCCCGAGCCCGCGCCTTCGCCTGCCCTCCGCGCCCGCATCCTCGCCACCATCGCCGCGCAGTCATCTCCAACTCTCAACTCTCAACCCTCAACTCTTCACTCCGCCCCGCCCCCCGCCGAAATCCTCCCCTTCCGCCCCATCCTCTGGACCGGCTGGGCCGCCGCCGCCTGCTTCGCCCTCGCGACCGCGTATTTTGGCGCCAACTACTTCGCCGCCCGCACCCAGCTCGCCCTCGTCTCCAACGACGCCGAGTTCACCCGCCTCGAAGCCCAAAGCCTCACCCAGCGCCTTGAAGCCGAGCGCATCCTGAACTCCGGCTACATCGCCCAGCTCCAAAAATCCGGCGACGTCGCCAACCTCAAGATCGCCAAACTCGCCGATCTCCTCGGCAACTCCCCCCAAGCCGTCGCCATCGCCGTCTGGAATCCCCTCAGCCAGTCCGGCGTCCTCACCGTGGAAAAACTCCCGGTCCTCCAGCGCGACCAGGATTACCAGCTCTGGGTCATCGACCCCGCCTATAAAGATCCCGTCAACGGTGGCGTCTTCACCGTCGATGCCAACGGCGTCGCCCGCCTCGACTTCCGCCCCGACCAATCCGTCACCGCCGCGACCACCTTCGCCATCAGCCGCGAACGCAAAGGCGGCGTCTCCAAAGCTGAAGGCCCTCTCGTCGCTGCCGGCACGCTCTAAAAAGCGCGCCGACTCGCCAGAAAATCAGCTGGCTGCATCCTTCAACGCCGTCGCGAGATCTACCCGCTTCTCGTAGATCGCCTTGCCGATGATCACACCATCGAGATTCGCATAACGCTTCGCCAGCCCGCCCAGCGCACCGACATCGCTCTGCTGCGACACACCACCCGACGCGATCACACCGCATTTCACGTTTTTCAACATCGCTTCCTGCGCCGCCAGATTCGGCCCGGTCAGCATCCCGTCCGTCCCGATATCCGTGTAGATCAGCGTCCGCACGCCGATCGCATCCATCCGCTGCGCCAGTCCTAGCGCGCTCGTGCCGGTCGTATCGACCCAGCCCTTGACCGCGACCTGCCCATTATTCGCGTCGATACCAACCGCGATCTTTTCACCGAACGCCTTCACCAGCTCCGCAACAAACTCTTCGCTCTCCGCCGCGCGCGTGCCGATCACGACCCGCGTCACACCGAGCCCCAGCGCCCGCTCCACCGCCAGCCGCGAACGCATCCCGCCGCCCAGCTGCACCTTCATCCCAAGCGACGCTATCGAACGCACCACCGACAAGTTCTGCGACTCACCCGAAAAGGCGCCGTCCAGATCGACCACATGCACCCAGCCCGCCCCCGCCTTCTTGAACTGTGCCGCCACCTCAGCCGGATTTTCCGAATACACCGTCTCTTGATCGGCGCGTCCCTGCGTGAGGCGCACGCAACGCCCTCCCTTGATGTCGATGGCTGGATAAATCGTCATAAATAAAGTCCCAGAAACTCACACCCGCCCCACCAGACGCAAAGAAAAATCTCCAACGCCTGCACCTCCTCCCCCCAATCCCGTTAATCCTCTTAATCCTGTCCAAATGCCGACTCCCCATCCGCGGTTAAAAAAATTGCCGCCCTCCCACATTCACCAACCCTCCCACGCATGTCCAAATTTCAGCCCCCCGCCTTCCTCACCGACCTCCTCGCCGCCCGCTCGCCCTCCGGCTACGAATTCCAGGCCCAGAAAGTCTTCGACGACCACGTGAAGCCCGCCGCCGACGCCTACGCCAAAGACGCCATGGGCAACCGCCTCGCGACGCTCAACCCATCCGGCGATCCCGTCCTCATGTTCGCCGGCCACATGGACGAACTCGGTCTCATCATCACCTACGCCAACAAAGACGGCTTCCTCTACTTCGACACCATCGGCGGCCACGACCGCGTCATGATCTCCGGCCGCCGCGTTATCATTCAAACCGCCAACGGTCCGGTCAAAGGCGTCACCGGCAAACGCGCCATCCACCTCATGGAAGAGGCCGACCGCAAGAAGGCCCCCGAGATTCACGAGATCTGGATCGATATCGGCGCCCGCTCGAAAAAAGAAGCCCTCGCCCGCGTCTCCATCGGCGACACCGCCACCTACGACCACGGCTTCGAACTCATCCACGGCACCATCGGCGCCGCCCGCGCCTTCGACAACAAAGTAGGCGCCTACGCCGTCGGCGAAACCCTCATCCGTCTCTCCAAGGAAAAGAAAAAAATCGCCGCCAAAGTCGTCGCCGTCGCCACCGCCCAGGAAGAGATCGGTGTCCGCGGAGCCACTACCGCCGCTTACGCCGTCAACCCGCACATCGCCATCGCCGTTGACGTCGGCCACGCGACCGACCATCCCGACTGCGACAACCGCAAGTACGGCGAAACCAAACTCGGCGGCGGCCCCATCCTCTGCCGTGGTGCCAACATCAACCCCAAGGTTTTCGAGCGCCTGGAAAAGTGCGCGAAGAAGTTGAAAATCCCCTACCAGATCGAAGCCGACCCGCGTCCCACCGGCACCGACGCCCGCGCCATCCAGGTCGGCCGCGCCGGCGTGGCGACGGGACTGATTTCCATTCCCCTCCGCTACATGCACACCCCGAGCGAACTCGTGGACCTGCAAGATGTGGAAAACTGCGTCCAACTCCTCGTCGCCTTCGCCCTCTCCCTCGAAGAAGGCGACTACCACCACTGGTAACCGCCCTTCGGAATTCGCGCGCTTACTTTTCGGCACCTCCGCCAAAATCCAAATTGCGCGGAGCCTTCGACTTCAGCACCACGCTTTTGGAAGCGGCGCGCCATATGTTCGTGGAAGCAACATCCGCCCCAACAACTTCGAATTGGACATCATTAAACCAGGCATGTCCGGTTCCACTGATGAAGAAGCCCATGAAGATGCCCTCGGCTTCCAGGGGAACGTCCAAAACCACTGAGTGCTTTTCCCAAGCAGTCGTCCCCCTGACCGCCCGGTCCTTCATGTTGTCGAACTGAAGCGTGCGGTCCTCCGCTTTTCCCGGCCCATCGATCCGCATCCAGACATTCGCCGTTTCGTTCACGTCTGCACTTTTCACCCACGCACTAAATCGCACGCGCTTGCCTCGGTAGTTTTCGGCCGAGAACGACTGCATCATTCCACCAAACCCGTTTACCACCGGCTCGATCGACTTGATGTAAGCGCTCACTGGTTTCACATGCGGCTGCGTCGGATCTAAACCGACGGCAAATGAGGACTTCGCATCGCCATTGGTATACCAGCCAGGTGGAGGCGTGTTAGTCATTTTAGTTACATTTTCGGGTTCTTTATTCATTTCAGCAGTCTCCGCCCGCGCTTCACGCGTCGCCGCCACAAACGTCAGTGCAGCCAGCAACACGACACCTGCCACCACACGACCGACGGTCGAGGTCCGATAATTCATGATCATCTGAATTCTCCTTTTGAGTTGTTGTTTGTTTTCGAGAATCCCCAGCACCTGCGGGGATCGGTTCTGTCCGCGCACCACTCCCAGGACCTTCAGGAGGGTGGCACCGTACGTGCGCGTCTCTGCAGAAGACGCGCGCCGCATGACAAATTCGTCGCAAGCCAGCTCGCAATCCTGCCGCGCCAGTCGCGTCGCGACCCAGACGAGCGGATTGAACCAGTGCAAAATCCGGGCGGCCTGAAGCAACGCGTTCGCCGCGATGTCACGCCGCCGCCAATGACCGAGCTCATGCAAAATCATGAGCCTGAGCTCCATCTCGGAAAATTTCTCCGCAAAGCCCGCGGGAAAAAGGATCGTCGGACGCCAGAGCCCAAAAATCGCCGGAGCCTCCACCGCCTTGCTAACGACAACCTCCGGAACGCGCTCCAAGCCCAGCAACCGTGAGCCTGCCAAAACTTCCGCACGCAGCCGGTCATCGCACGCCACTCGTCCACGCCGCAAAGTCCGCGCGAAGAGCGCCGATGCAATCACGCGCATCATCACAAGAGCCGCCACGCCCGCCGCCCACCCAATCACCAGCCAATGCTTCACTGAAAATGTCGCAGCCGCAGGTTTATCACCTGAAGTCACGGAAGCCTGACGAGCAGCTACGCCCGCACCAACTCCCGCGTTCTCCGAGCCTTGAGCTGACGTGGTTGGCAACGTCTTCAGCGTCTCACCCATCAACGGAATCGGCTGCGCAAAATGCGGAAGGCTCCACTGCGTCGGAATGCCCACCGGCACGAGCAGATGAACCGCCACGACCAACCAGCCGAGAAAAACAAACTGCGCCGGCACCCAACGCCGCAAAACCGGCCGCAACAAGACGAGCGCAAGAATCAACCAGCTCGCCCGCAACGACGTTTCGAAAACCTCCCGAGCCCATTCCCATGCGTTCATTTCTTTCCTTTCTTCGATTTAAGCAGCCGCTCCAGTTCCGTGATTTCCTCCGCAGTGAGATTGGAGTTCTCACAAAAATGCAGGACGAGTGAGCCCGCCGCGCCTTGAAAAACCCGTTGGAGAAATGACGCGCTTTCCACCTGCACGCATTCCTCACGGGCCATTAACGGACTATACACATTGGCTTTTCCTTCCTTGGTCGTTCCCAGAACGCCTTTATCCACAAGCCGGGTGAGAAACGTGTTCACCGTTTTCTGCGCCCACTCCTTGTCATTCGGCAGCGCCGAAAACACTTCGAGCGCCGTGATAGGATGCCGATCCCAGACCACATTCATGACTTCCCACTCAGCACTGGAAATTTTTGGAGGCATAAATCCTACGTTTGTAGGAAAAACGATTCCTACAAACGTAGGACGTCAAGCGAGAATCTGCTTTCACCAGCAGTAGTCCGGGACCGAAAACAAAAAAGCCTGATCGGAAGATCAGGCTAGAGCTGGGGAAACGCTCTATGCGACTTAAGCCGCGTCCTGCGTGCTCTCGCCCTTGGGAATTCGCTTCAGCGTCGGCTTCCGCTTTCCGGCGACCACAGCCGAATCGATGATGACTTCGCTGACGTCGTCACGCTGTGGCAGCTCGTACATCGCTTCGAGCATCAGGCCTTCGATGATCGAGCGGAGAGCGCGCGCGCCGGTCTTCAGTTCGATGGCTTTGAGCGCGATCGCCTTGATCGCGTCAGACGTGAAGCGTAGGCGCACGCCGTCCATCGCGAAGAGCTTCGCGTACTGCTTCACGATCGCATTCTTCGTGCGGAGCAAAATCTTTTCAAGGTCGGCAACCTGGAGCTGATCGAGGACCGACACCACCGGCAGACGTCCGATGAACTCGGGGATCATGCCGAAGCGGATGAGATCTTCCGGCGCGAGCGACTTCATCATCAGCTCGGGACTGATCGCGATTTCCTGCTGCGATTTGATCGCCGAGTAACCCACGCTACGCTGGCCCTGACGACGCTGTACGATCTGATCGAGCCCGACGAACGCGCCGCCACAGATAAACAGGATGTTGGCCGTATTAACCTGCACGTACTCCTGATTCGGGTGCTTGCGTCCGCCTTGCGGTGGGACGTTGCAGAGCGTTCCTTCGAGAATCTTGAGAAGCGCCTGCTGAACGCCTTCACCGGAAACGTCGCGCGTGATGGAGACGTTTTCCGTTTTGCGGCCGATCTTATCGATCTCGTCGATGTAGATGATGCCGCACTCGGCCTTCTTCACGTCGTAGTTGGCCGATTGAAGGAGACGAAGAACTACGTTCTCCACGTCTTCGCCGACATAACCCGCTTCCGTGAGCGTGGTGGCGTCGGAGATGGCAAAAGGAACGTCCAAAATTTTCGCGAGCGTGCGGGCGAGCAGTGTCTTGCCGGAACCGGTCGGACCGAGCAGGAGGATGTTGCTCTTCTCGACTTCGACGTCGTTGAACTCCGGCGAAAGCGCCGCGCTGTCTTTGGGCGACTGCGCCGAATCGAACATCAGGCGTTTATAGTGATTATAGACCGCGACCGACAGGACCTTCTTGGCGTGATCCTGGCCGATGACGAAATCGTCGAGTGTGCGCTTGATCTCGGAAGGTTTGATGAGGCGGACGGTCGGCTTGCTGTCCACGGCGGGCTGCTTCACCTCACGGTCAATGATCGTCTTGCAGACGTTAACGCAGGAATCGCAGATGTACACGCCGGGACCGGCGATGATCTTTTTGACCTCTGCCTGAGACTTTCCGCAGAAAGAGCAGAGAGTCATGCGTGACGATTTAGCCATGGAATTAAGTGAGTTTGGAAACCCCGGACTGTCGAGGTGAGACTTTAACCCGCCAGTAACGGCACAACGCGCTTAGCATTGAAGCTTCACCCACTCATCTGGGGCCTTCTCCCTACCCTAAAAAGCAAGCAGGCCAGGCTTTTGGCCTGACCTGCGAAAACTTGGTCAATTTATCTGATCACTCAGGCAGCAGCGCCTTTGAGGCCTGCCTGCTTGGGCGACTCGAAGACGTGATCAACGATTCCGTAGGCCTTCGCCTCAAGGGAAGTCATGTAGTAATCGCGATCCGAGTCCTTCGCGATCTGCTCAACCGTCTTCCCCGTGTGGTTGGCGAGGATCTCGTTGAGCACCTTGCGCCAGCGGAGGATTTCCTTCGCTGCGATGGCGATGTCTGAGGTCTGGCCACCTGCGCCACCCGAAGGCTGGTGAATCATCACCCGGCTATTAGGCAGCGAGTAACGTTTACCCTTAGTGCCTGCGCTCAGGAGCACGGTCGCCATGCTGGCTGCCATGCCGATGCAGTAGGTCACCACGTCGCATTGAAGGAAGTTCAACGTGTCGTAGATCGCCATGCCCGCCGTGACGCTACCGCCAGGCGAGTTGATGTAGAGCTGGATGTCCTTCTTGGGGTCCTCCATCTGGAGGAACAAGAGTTGGGCGATAGTGTTGTTGGCGACGCGATCGTCGATTTCAGAGCCGATGAAGATGATGCGGTCCTTCAAAAGGCGGCTGTAAACATCCCATTGGATCTTTTCGCCGCGACCGGTCGTTTCAACAACACTAGGTAGATAATAGCTCACAGATTCCTTTAATTTGCTGTCGTTTAAGCCTTCGGTTCGATGGTCGACACCTTAGCTTTAGAGACCAGCAAATCAAGGGCCTTGTCGAAAATGATCGACTGCTGCACCGCGCGGAGACGGTCGCGATTCTTGGTAAGATCCTTCACCAGTTTATCGGCGCTCGTGTTGTTCATCATGGACTCGCGGTAGATGAAGGCGTCGATGTCCTGCTCGGTGACGTTGATCTTTTCCTGCTCGGCGATCTTCGCGAGGATCAGCTGCGTCTTCACGCGAACAGCGGCGGCCTTCTTGGCGCCTTCGAAAAGCTCCTTCTTGTCCTTCTCGAATTGCTCCTGCGGCACGCCGCGGCGCATGTTTTCCTCGATAAAGTTACGGAGCACGCTCTGCGTCTCGGTCTCGACGAGGCTTTCTGGCACTGGGAAATCGACCTTCGCGTTGAGCGCTTCCGTCACCTGACGGCGCTGCGCCTGACGGTTTTCGTACTGCTTACGGCCCTTGAGATTGGTGCGGATCTTGGACTTCAAGCCTTCGAGGTTATCGACCTGCTGTGCTTTGAAGAACTCTTCGTTAAGCTCGGGGAGAACGCGTTCGCGGATCTCTTGGATCTCGACGGCGTACACGGCGGTCTTGCCAGCGAGCGCAGGGACAGCGGCGAACTCAGCGGGGAACGTGATTGTGACGTCCTTCTTGTCGCCAGCCTTCACGCCAGCGAGCTGCTTGCCGAGACCGGGGATGAGCCCTTCGTTTTCGCCTTCAACTTCTTCCCACGTCTGCGGGACTTTGCCGTAAATCTGTTTTTCGGCAGCGATCTCGAGGATCGGCTGGCCGTCCACTTTGCCTTCGTACGCGAGCTTCACGTAATCGCCCTTTTGCGCAGCGCGCTCGGCGACTTTGAAGTCTGCACGTTCGCCACGGGTCTGCTCAACAACTGCATCGACTTCAGCATCGGTCGGCTCGCTGGCGCCGATCTCGGTCGCGAGATCGCTGTAATCCGGAAGCACGAACGAAGGACGGACATCGAGGGTGAACGTCACCTGAGCAGCAGCGCTGGCCTCGATGGTGCCGGTGTCCACATTGGTGACGCCGAGAATATCGAGCTTCGATTGCTCAACACCACCGCGGTACGCCTTGTTGACGACCTTCTGCTTAAATTCTTCGGCGATCTCCTTGCCGTAGCGCTTGAGGATCAAAGCGGCGGGCGCTTTGCCTGGACGGAAGCCCGGGAGGCTGGCTTGACGGCCGAACTCGGCGATCGTGGCCTGATGCTCGGCAGCGACTTCGGCCTGATCGAGCGAAACGACCAGGTTTTTGCGGGTTTCGGAGACGTCTTTGATTTCGATGTTCACAATGGGAGATGCGGACGGGTTTTTCACTGTTAGAATCGGTCACGCTAGGTAGCGCGTCCCGGGCCGGTCAATGCCTGATTCAGTCGTCGCGCCTCTGTAAACGCGCCTTCACCGTCCGCCGATCCAGATCGAGCCGCCGCGCCGTCTCTTCAATCGTCCCCGCCTGATCGAAAACGATCCGCGTGTAACGCCGCATCAACTCCTCCGCCGTCAGCGCCCCGCCCTCGATTACCGCATTCCAATCATCCGCCACCCTCCGCACCAACGGCCCCGCCGGCCGATACTCGCCACGCAGAATCAAGTTGCGCACGCACTGCTCCAGCTCACGGAAATTCCCCGGCCACGCGTAACTCGCGCCAAGATTCTTCTCTATCCACGTCACCGCCTCATCCGCGAAATCCTCCGCTTCCACTCCACCCAACAGCCGCTTCGCGATGTACGTGACCATTGTCGGCAAATCCCCCGGCGCCGCATCGAGCTGATCGCGCAGTCCCGGCGTCGCGATCTGGTCCGAGCAAAGCCGATAATAAAAATCCTCGCGAAACCTCCCCGCCCGAATCTCGCCCGGCAAATCGCGATTGGTCGCCGCGAGCACTTTCCCCTCAAACCGCCGCGACTCCGTGCCGCCCAGCGGCTGAAACGTCCGCGCCTGCAACACGCGCAACAACTTCACCTGAATTCCCGTATCCGTTTCGCCGATCTCATCGAGGAACACCGCGCCCGTCGGTGGACACTCCTCCATCCAGCCCGCCCGGTCCGCCAGCGCTCCGGTAAACGCCCCGCGCTTATGACCAAACAGCTCCGACTCGATCAGCGTCGGCGACAACGCCGCCAGATTCAGTGCGAAAAAACCATGCGCAAAATCCCGCCCAAACCCGCCGCGCTTCGGCTCGTACGGAATGTACCGCGATAGCGCCAGCGCCCGCGCCACCAGTTCCTTGCCCGTGCCCGATGGTCCCGTGATCAACGTCGCGAAATCCCCAAGTCGCGAAAACAGCCCACGCCGGTAGCGCCGCAGATCGTGCGTGAAAATCGACTGCCAGATCTCCGCCCGCAGCCGCGCCATCGACGGCGACGAGCCGACCAGCGAGCGGAAGATATTATGAAACGCCCGGCGGATCTGAAACGCGCACGCGAACCAGTGCGCCGGCTCCGCGCCTTCGATCCGCTCCGCTCCAAACACCGAAAAGCACTTCTCCACGTCCGCCTTGAACGCCGGGAAAAACTCCACACGCCCGCCCTCCCCTCGCCCATCGAGCGCCGTAAGAATCACGCGGTCAAAACGCACCGCATACGTCTGATAGAGCCAGTAGCCCGCGATCTCCTCATACAACGCAGCCTCCTCACGCGTCGGCCTCGCGCCGCCCGCCGACGCCTTCACCGCCCGGTCGATCAACTCGCCGCACCGCGCCGTGATCGCGCTCACATTAACGTGCGACTCCGCCGTCGGCGGCCGCGTATTCCACGCCGCGCCCGCCTCGACGAAGTCCGCGCCCAACGCCTCCCGCTCCGCCGCGATGCGCTCCGGCAAAAACGGATTCGCCGCATTCACACGACCGATCGCTTTCGCGAAATTTCGATCCGCTGTCGAAAACCATGCTTTGCTCGATGTCGTCATAATTTGTCAGCATATAGACACAAAACGTCAGATCGAACAAGTAAACAAATCCTTCAGAGAAAATACATAAAACTGCTCACCAGCTACTTACATAAAACCACCGTTTCGTGGCGCGCCTCCAGCAAAGGGAGCGGCTCGGTTTCCCAACCAGTCATTCCCATGAAACTAAAATCCATCCTCCTAAGCGCAGTCGTCGTCTGGACGTTGCTCGCCGTCTCAGTTTTCGCCGGCGGCACACTCACGCCCACCGGCTCCGCCCAACAGCCGATCAAGATCCGCGACCATCAGGTCAACGTCACCATCAACAACGGCTTCGCCCAAACCGAAGTCCTCCAGACGTTCTTCAACCCCAACGGTACCGACCTCGAAGCCATCTACGCCTTCCCCGTTCCGAAAAGCGCCAGTCTCTCCGAAGTCACCATCACGACCGGCGAGAAAACGCTGAACGGCGAAGTTCTTCCCAAGAAGGACGCCGAGACCATCTACGAAGAGGAAAAGAAATCCGGCAACGATGCCGGCATAGCCAAAAAGAACAGCTTCCTCACCTACGAATTCCGCGTCGCTCCCGTGCGCGCCAACTCCGAGGTGAAACTGCGCTTCGTTTATTTCCAGCCACTCGAAATCGACACCGGCGTCGGCCGCTACGTTTACCCACTCGAAGAAGGTGGCACCGACGATGTCGCGAAAAGTTTCTGGACCACGAACTCCCAGGTCGAAGGCGCGCTCTCGATCAACGTGGAACTCAAATCCGCCTGGCCCGTCTCCGATGTGCGCGTGCCCGGATTCGAAGGCGCGGCTAACTCCCAGAAACTCGCCGAGGGTCACTACAAGCTCACGCTCGACCGCCCCGGCGCGAAACTCGATCGCGACTTCGTCTTCTACTACCGCCTCGCCGAAAACGTCCCGGGCCGCGTCGAAGTTATTCCGTATCGGGCATCCAAAGACAAACCCGGTACCTTCATGATGGTCGTCACGCCCGGCGTTGACCTGAAGCCGATCACCACCGGCGCCGACTACGTGTACGTCCTCGACGTCTCCGGGTCGATGCAGGGCAAAATCCACACGCTCGCCAACGGCGTCAGCCAGGCGCTCGGCACGATGCGCCCCGAAGACCGCTTCCGCATTGTCACCTTCAACAACTCAGCTCGCGAGGTTCTCGACTGGACGCCTGCCACGCCGGAGAACGTGCAGTCCGCCATCGCCCTCGTGAAATCCCTCCAGCCCAGCGGCGGCACCGATGTTTACGCGGGCCTCAAAACCGCCACCGAGAAACTCGATGCCGACCGCGCCACCAGCATCGTGCTCGTCACCGATGGCGTGACCAACCAGGGCATCGTCGATTCCGCGTCCTTCCACAAACTGCTCAAGCAATACGACGTCCGCGTCTTCGGCTTTCTCATGGGCAACAGCGCCAACTGGCCGCTCATGCGCGTCATCGCCGACGCCACCGGCGGTTTCTATGCCGGCGTAAGCAACGACGACGACATCGTCGGCCAGATCCTGCTCGCGAAATCGAAGATCACCTTCGAGTCGATGCACGACGCCTCGTTCAAGTTCAGCGGTGCCCGCGTTTTCGATACGACCGGCGACATGCCGAACAAAATCTACCGCGGCCAGCAGCTCGTGATTTTCGGCCGCTACGAAGGCTCGGGCAAAGCGACGGTCGCGCTCAAGGCAAAGCTCACCGGCGAAGACAAAACCTACACCACGACCTTCGACTTCCCCGAGACCGACACCGACAATCCCGAGATCGAACGCCTCTGGGCCATGGCCCAGATCGAGCAAATCGAACTCAAGGAAAACACCGGCCAGCTCCCGCCCAGCGAATCGAAAGACGCGATCCAGAATCTCGGCGTCGCCTACCAACTCGTCACCGATCACACCTCGATGGTCGTCCTCGATGACCAGACCTTCGCCAAACGCGGCATCGCGCGGAACAACCAGCAACGCATCGCCACCGAACGCACCGCGCAAAGCGTCCGCGCCCAGCAGGCCCCGAAAAACTATCAGGTCGATGCGAACCAGCCGACGTACACCGCGCCCGCTCCCCACGTCAGCCGCGGTGGCGGCGGAGGTGGCGGCGCCATCGATGGCGGCACGCTCGCCGTGATGCTCGTCGTCTTTCTCGCGGCCGCCGCGCTCTACGCCCGCAAGCATATGAGCCGGTGCTCGCGTCAGAAAAAGGACTGAGTGCAGTTGGGAAATCCGTCCAACCGGGCGGCTGCGCAAGCAGCCTCCCGGTTTCCTCAAACACCTTCATTCGATGAAACGATTTCCGTTCCTTACTTTGCTTTTTGGAGCTGTAGCCGTGGCTACTCATGCGATCCCCGGAATGACCGAGGCGCTGCAGTTTGATCGGAGCGCGTTCAGCCGGGGCGAAGTCTGGCGGTTGATCACCGGGCATTTCACTCACTTCGGCGCGGATCATCTGCGGTGGGATGTGATCGCGTTTGTCGCGTTTGGATCGCTGGTGGAGTTTCGTTCGCGGCGGGCGTGGATCTATTGCGTGGCGATCAGCGCGGTCGTGATTTCGTTCGGCGTGAGCTGGCTCCAACCGCAGTTCACGCTCTATCGCGGGCTATCTGGATTGGATTCGGCGTTATTCGCGTTTGTCGCCACGGATCTGGTACGTGAGGGGCGGCGCTCGAAGGACAAACTCATGATCGGGCTCGGGGCGCTCGCGCTGAGCGGGTTTCTCGCGAAGTGCGTTTATGAACTCGTCAGCGGGCGCACGTTGTTCGTTGAGACGGGCGATGCGTTTCAGCCGGTGCCGCTCGCGCATTTGCTCGGTGCGGTGATCGGCGTGCTCACGGCGCAAGAATGGAAGAACCGGCGAGCAGCAGTTGCTCGCACTGAGGAAACCCAATCGCCGCTGGGCTCGGGACTTTGAGGTGCTGTAGGCCAGCGTGCTTGCACGCGCGCTGTGCTTGACCGGAGCGCGTGCGAGAACGCTGGCCTACATGGATAGTCTTACCGGATCTTAGCGATGATCTGCTGGATTAGCTCCATCGCGTTTGGCTGAGAAGGTGTGCCTTTGACGGAGAACCGTTCGAGGAGCGCGGTGTAGCCGAGTTCGTCGGCCTCTTTTCTCAGGAGATCGAGGATGCGGAGGTCGTCGGCTTGCGCGCCGCGCACGGCCATTTGGAGATCGAGGTTCATCGCGCTTTGAAGAATCGATTTAAGACCGGACTTGCTGTCGATCGAGCCGAGGCCGAGCAGGCGCATGTCGGGCGAGAGGATGCTGAAGTTTTTGATCTCGGTCGTCGCTGCGCCGGCGCGGTGGGCGATGTCGATGTTGAGCTGGTCGAAGTTAAAATTCACCAGGCGCTTGATCGTGTCTGAATAGGCGCGGGTTTTCTCGCCTGCGCGCGCCAGCTCGCTTTTCCCAAGCATGCTGCCCGCCAAGCTCAGAAGTCCGCCCCCCTTGGAAATCAATTCCTGTCCCTTGCCTGCATTCGCAGCCAGGGCGGATGTCGCGAAGCCGTTAAACTGGCCGCCTCGACTCACAAGCTGCGCATCGAGATTGGCTGTGTCGGCGAGTTTATCGAGGGACGTCGCGCGACCGGAGAGTTTGCCCATAAGATCGAATTTGCCTTCGACGGTAGGCGGTTTGCCGGGATTGGCGGCTTTCAGGAAGGGCTGTGGATCGAAGTTCGTTGCACTGACGTTGGTGCTGACGTCGTAGGGCTCGGCTTCGCCGGGCTGGAATTTGATGACGCCGTCGACTTTGGCGGCGGCACCGTCGGGGAAGACAGCGTTGAGCGATTCGAGGGTGAGAACGTCGGGAGAGATTTTAACCGAGGTGGAGACTTCGACGGGCGGCTGATTCGCGGCGTAGACGACTTTCTTGAGTGCTAGCTTCACGTTGCCGGTAATGCCGTCCCAGATCGGTTTCTGATCAGGAGCGGGCGCAGTCGGCGGCGTGGATGTCGGCGATGGTTTTGTCTGCGGCTGCGGAACGGGCGCGGTGCTGGCGGGCTGGAGTGCGGCGAAGGTTTGGAGGTCTTCGACATAGAGTTCGCGGCTGAGAAGCTGCGCGTCGAGGGCGAGGCCGGTGGTGGAGGTTTTGAGCGAGCCGGAGAGATCGAGGTCGGATTTGCGGCCGGCGAGATCGAAGACAAGCGGAACATTCAGCTCGATGCGTCCATCGGCGTGGACGTCGGCGCGGAGATCGCTGGAGACGGCGGGCAGGTCTTTGCCGTCCTTGGAGCGAAGTGAGGTCACGCCGAGTTTGAGCGAGAGTTGCTGGAGCGCATCGGCGACGCTGGCGGAGAACTCGAAGTCGGCAGTGCCTCGTGAGAGTACGGAGAATTCCTTCGCGGCGGGCTGTGCGAGCAGCGCGGGAATGTCGGCGCGGAGGCGGCCTGTGGCTTTGATCGGCTGGTTCGCGCCGGAAGGCTGGCCGGCTTTGACGGCGAGCGTGAGCAAGGTGGCGCCGCCGCTGCGTGCCGCGATTTCGGATACGTCGGCCTGCCAGCCGGCGGGCGTGTGGCTTCCGGCGAGGGCGACGGAGAGATCAAGGGCGCGGACGAGTTCTTTGCCCGCCTGGACGACAGTGAGTTTGTCGATCTGGACAGGGGAAACGGTACGGACGGCGAAGCCGCCTTGGTCGGCGCGGGCGACGAGTTCGCCGCGAACGTCGTTACCGGTGACGGCGAGATCGGCTGGGGCAAAGGGCTTGGCCCAAGCGAGCGGGAGGCCTTTGAGCGAGATTTGGACGAGGTCGGCTTCGGGGGCGGCGACTTTGATTTCGCCGGTGGCGGGGACGACTTCCATCGCTTGAAGGACTTTGACGGCGAGCACGGGAGATGCGCCGGAGAGGTCGAAGGCGAAACGGTTCACGCGGATGCCGGCGGCGCGGTAGAGCAGATCGAAGTCGGATTGCACACGGAGGCGGCCGAGGGCGGAGAGGCCGGCGTAAACGGAATCGAGGTTCTCGGTGGAGAGATCGGTTTTGCCGGAGAGTTTGATTTCCTGAAAACGCTGGTCGGCCTGAAAATCTCCGCCGGCGCCGAGCGCGAAGGCGGGCAGCGTGTGGCCGAGGGTGAAGGGAGAAAGATCGGTGTCGCTCACATCGAAGGTCCAGGTGCCCGCGAAGGGTTTTGCCTCGCCGGGGTTGGTGATGGTGAGGGCGACGAGTTTTTTCTCGGAGCCTGCGGAGATGGTTTTGAGAAGGACGGCGTAGGATTCGCGGCCGGACTCGCGGGAGAGTGTGGTTTCAGACTGGAGGCGCGCGCCTTGCGGGAGGCCGGGACCGGTGACGTGGGCTTCGTTGGTGACGGCGATGCGCGTGAAGGTGCGGGGCGTGTCCATGCGCAGCGCGAGCGTGCTTTGCGTGGTCAGGCGGGTGACCGGGGCGAGGCCGTCGGGGAGCGTGGCTTCGTTGGTGATTTTGAAGACGCCTTCACGACCGGCGGCGAGTTGTCCGCCAGAGACGGTGAACTTGGCGCGGCCGGCGGGCTGGCCGGTCTTGGTGGGGAAGATCACGGTGCCGTCGAGATCGGCGGAGCCGACGGCGAGATCGACGGGGAGTTCGAGGAGTTTGAACACGCCTTCAAAGCGGAAGGGCTCGGCGGGTTTTTCCTGCGCGGAAGAGGATGGCGATGGCGAGGCGGACGGAGATGCCGGGGCGGTGAGGTCGAGTGTCCAACCTTTGGCGACGAGGTTTTTGAGCTGGATGTCGCTGCGGGCGGCGGAGAGCAGCGGGAGCTCGATGACGGCGGACGGAAGTGTGAGATTGAGTCCGGGGCGGTTGACGACGACGTCGGTCACCTCGATGCGGTTCAAGCCGACAGAGACGCGGCCGAGCTGGGTGACGCCGAGCGACGGATCGCCGGCGATGACGCGGCGGGCGGCCCAGGTCTGGACGGATGGGAGCAGAGCGAGGACCAGCGCGACTATGAGCACGAAGGCGAGAATGCCGATGCCGATCAACAGGGGGCGAAGGAGCTTCATGCGTGAAGGAGGTGCGGGTTAGACGCAGGGTCAGCGATAGTGTTACAGAAGAATAATTTTGAACGCGGCGGACGTAGCAACTCATGCCCGGAAATAAAAGAGGCGCGGCTTTTATGCCGCGCCTCGAAGTAGGAGGGAAACGCTCAGGGCTTAATCACGAAGGGATCGGCGGCGCCGATGGACTTGCGCAGGGCGGCGACGGCGACGTTGTGGCTGTAGTTGGCCTGGAGCTGGTTGTTGCGCGAATCGGTCAGGGAGACACGGGCTTCGAGCACGTCGAGCTGGGTGGCGGTGCCGGCGGCGTAGCGGGCATCGGCGAGGCGGAGAGCTTCCTCGGCCTGTTCAACGACCTTGGTCGCGGACTCGGCGAGTTCGGCAGCTTCCTGGAGCGAGGAGTGCGCGCGACGCACTTCGACTTCGACGGCGAGCGTGGTTTCGGAGGTGAGCAACTTCGCCTGATTGAGTTGCGAGCGGGCTTGAGCGACGCGACCGGCGGTGGCGCGGCCGTCGAAGATGGCCCAGTTGGATTGGAGGCCGATGGACCAGCCGTCGAGGGACTCATTGAACCGGTTCGAGAAGTTATTTTTGCGTAGTTGATAACCACCGACCACGGCGAGGTCGGGCTGATAGGCGGAGCGGGCGACTTTCACGCCGGCTTCGCGAGCGAGCTCAAGTTTTTCGAGACGTTTGAGTTCGGGACGGTTCGCGCGGGCCTGGGACAGAACGTCCTGGAGGTCGTAGCTGACCGGCTTGAAATCAAGCGTGCCCACAAATTCAGGGAGCTTGCGGACGCTTTCGGTGCGCGGATTGGAGTAGCCGATGGCCTGGCGGAGTTCGTCGATGGCGATGCGGTAACCGTTGCGAGCGCGGATGAGGTTGGGCTGGGCGTTGGCCACGGCGACTTCGGCGCGAAGCACTTCGAATTTGGACGAGGCGCCGGCTTCGAAGCGGTTCTTCGCGGTCTGGAGCTGTTCGCGGAGAAGGCGCACGTTTTCTTCCTGCACCTTGGTCTGCTCGCGGGAGAAGAGGACGTTGTAGAAACGCGTGCGGACATCGAGGAGCGCGGTGTTGATGACGCCTTCGAGTTCGAGGAGCGCGGACTCGCGAGCGAGTTTCTGGGCGTCGAGGGCGTTGCGAACGCCGCCGCCGGAGTAGAGAGTCTGGCGGACTTCGAGAGCGATGCTCCAATACTCGGAGTCGCGGGTGCCGGCATTGGGAGCCTGCGAGTCTTTGCCGAGCTCGCGGTCGGTGACGGTGTAGCCGGAGTTGAGCGAGGCGTTAGGCAAGGCGCGGGACTTGATCTCGACGATGAGGCCTTCCTGTTCGCGAATGCGTTCGCGGGCCTGGCGGATGGCGAAGCTTTTATCGAGCGCGTAGGTGATGGCGGTCTGGAGGTCGAGGGTGGCGGGGATGTCGGGCGTCTCGGCGGCGGGCGCAACGGCGACCGGGCGGCGCGCCTCGGCCGCGTGTGCGGGAGAGGCGGCGAGCATGGCGGTGGCGGAGATGGCGGCCGCGCGGAGGAGGCGGTGGCGGAACATGGACTTGGTGTTCATGCGGTGAGTATTTTCTGAGTTTTATTTATGGGCCGCGGCGGGGACGGGAGCGAGCGGGAGGCCGGCGGGCTGAGCGGCGGGCGCGGTGCGGTCGAGCGAGTGATCGCGGGCGATGAGCACGTAGAAGGCGGGGACGACGTAGAGCGTGAAGACAGAGCCAACCGCCATGCCGATGACGAGAACCCAGCCGATGCTGTTACGGGCGGCGGCACCGGGACCGGTGACGAAGATGAGCATCAAGTGACCGAATACGGTGGCAGCGGAGGTCATCATCACGGGACGCAGACGGGTGGCGGCGGCGCGGCGGATGGCCTCCATCTTGGCGACACCTTGCTCCTGGAGACTGTTGGCGAACTCCACGATGAGGATGCCGTTTTTGGCGATGAGGCCGACGAGCGTGATGAGGCCGATCTGGGAGTAGATATTGAGCGTGGTCTTCCAAAGGAAAACGGGGAGCAACGCACCAACGAGCGCGAGCGGCACGGAGCCGAGCAGGATGATGAACGGATCGCGGAAGCTGTTAAACTGCGCGGAGAGCACGAGGAAGATCAGGATGAGCGCGAGGACGAAGGCCGTCCAAAGCGCAGCGCCTTCGTTGCGCAGCTGACGCGACTGGCCGCCGTAATCGATGGTGTAGCCGGCGGGCAGGATCTCGGCGGCCTTAGCTTCGAGCTTCTTGAGCGCGGTATCCACGCTGGGACCGACGCCGGTGATCTTGACCGAGTTGAGCTGCTGGAAGCGGTTGAGCGAGCGCGGCTGCACGGTGTGCTTGAGGGTGGCGATGGTGGAGAGCGGGATGACCTGCCCTTGCGGACCGCGGATGTGGTAGTCGAGCAGTTGCTCGGCGTTGAGGCGCTGGCCGCGCTGGACCTGCGGGATGACGCGGTAGCTGCGGCCGTCGTTGACGAAGCGGTTGACGTAACCGCCGCCGAGCATCGAGCCGAGATCGGCAGCGACTTCGCTCAAATTCAGGCCCATCGAGGCGACCTTGTCCTTATCGATCTCGATCTCGACCTGCGGGAGGTCGAACTTGAGGTCGCTGTCCGCGAAGAAGAAGGTGGGCATACCGCCGCCAGCATTGGCCTCGGTGTTGGCGAAGAGCGTGAGTTTTTGCGCATACTCCAACATCTCGCGGTGATCGGCGGTGGAGCGCAGCACGAACTCGATCGGCATCGAGCCACCGGCCGGGAGTGGCTCGGGCGTCGTGACAATTACATTCATGCCGGGGATCGTCGCAGCAGGTCCTTGAAGGGCTTGCTGGATTTCGATGGAGCTGCGCGAGCGTTGCGACCACGGCTTCAGGATGATGCCGGAGAAGCCGAACGCGGTCGAAGTGAGCTGGAAGGAGTTTTCGTACTCGGGGACGGACTCAAAAATTTTCTGAACCTCAGCGGCGAACAGCACGCTTTGATCGATGGTCGAGGTAGGCGGTGGCTGGAGAATGCCGAAGACAACGCCTTGGTCTTCCATCGGGGCGAGTTCGCGCTGAGCGAACATACCGAAAGGAAGGATGAGGAGCGCGAGCAGAATGGCCGTCACCGTCACCACCGGAACCCACTTCGCGGGGCGTTTGTTAACGCGATCCGAAATGTAGAAGAGCCAGTAGAAGGGGGTCAGGAATACACCCAGAATGATGGCGCCAAACCAGTTGACGTTGCGGGTCTCGAGCAGGCTGCCGAGCCCGCGTTCATACCCATTGCGAACGCGATCAAAGGTGCGGTTGATCACACCGCTGAGGCCCTGGTTTTCGTGGGAGGCGTCTTTGAGGAGGTAGGCGCTCATCATCGGAGAGAGCGTGAGGGCGACGAAGCCGGAGACGGTGACAGCACCGGCAAGCGTCATGGCGAATTCGCGGAAGAGCGCGCCGGTGAGGCCGCCTTGGAAGGCGATGGGAGCGTACACGGCGGCGAGGGTGATCGTCATGGAGATGACGGGGCCGACGAGTTCGCGGGCACCGAGAATGGCGGCGTCGATGGGCGTTTTGCCTTCTCGGATGTGGCGCTCAACGTTTTCGACGACGACGATGGCGTCGTCCACCACGATGCCGACCGCGAGCACGATCGCGAGGAGCGTGAGGAGGTTGATGGTGAAGCCGAACGCGAGCATCAGGATGAGCGCGCCGACGAGAGAGACCGGCATCGCAACAACCGGGATGAGCACGGAGCGGAGCGAGCCCATGAAGGCAAAGATGACTACCATGACGATGAGGAGCGTCTCCAGCAGGGTGCGGAGAATCTCTTTCAACGCGTCGTCGATGTAGGCGGTGCCGTCGTAGGCGATGGTAGCATTGAGACCGGCAGGCAGCGCGCTCTGGATCTCAGGCATCGAGGCACGGACGCGCTTGATGACTTCGACCGTACTTTCATTTGGAAGAACCCAGACGCCCATGAATGTGGCGGTCTTGCCGCCGAAGCGGACTTCTTCGTCGTAGCTCTCGGCACCGAGGACGACCTCGGCGACATCGGAGAGGCGGATGATGGTGCCGTTTTTCTCGGCGACGACGAGCTGCTTGAATTGATCGACGTTCTTGAGGTCGGTGTTGGCGATGAGGCTCATGCTCATCATGGAGCCCTTGGTGGAACCGACGGCGGCGAGGGCGTTGTTGGCCTGGAGGGCCTGGCGGACTTCAGAGGGGCTGAGGTTGCGGGCGGCGAGTTCGTCAGGCTTCAGCCAGACGCGCATGGCGAAGACGCGGCCACCGAGGACGTCGGCTTTTTGAACGCCTTTCACCGAGGAGAGACTCGGCTGGACCATGCGGTTCAGGTAGTCGGTGATCTGGTTTTGATCCATCGTGTCCGAGTAGAAACTCAGGTACATCGAGGCGAACTGGTTGTCGCTGGTCTCAACGTTGATGGAAGGGGCCTCGGCCTCGGGCGGGAGTTCGCTGCGCACCTGGTCGATCTTGGCGCTGATCTGGGAGAGAGCGGCGTTGGTATCGTAGTTGAGGCGCAGGTACACGTTGATCGTGCTCATGCCGGCCGAACTGGTGGAATCGATGTAGTCGATGCCGTCGGCGCTGGCGATGACACGCTCAAGCTGGGTGGTGATGTAACCGCGGACGGTCTCGGCGCTGGCGCCGAAGTAAACGGTGGTGACCTTGACGACCGCGCTGTCGCTGCGCGGGTACTGGCGGGTGTTGAGCTGGAAGTACGCGACGACGCCGACGATCAGGATGGCGATGTTAACGACCAGCGCGATGACGGGCTTGCGGACGAAGAGGTCCGTGAAACTTTTTGAAATCATGACGGGAGCTTGGCGGGGAGCGAGAGACTGGGCCGCGTTGGCGCGGCGGATGAGTGCGCGAAGTGAGGGAGGCGGGCGGCCTCAGACCGCCCGCGGGAGTGAGTGGAGACCGGCCTCAGGTGTTGGAGGGCTTCGGAGCGGGATTGCTCGACGGCTGCACGGCATTGTTGACCTGCACGGGGACGCCGTTGCGGAGTTTGAAGACGCCGGCGGTGACGACCTGTTCACCTGCTTTGACGCCGCTGACGATGGAGACGAGATCGCCGCGGGCGGTGCCGATGGTGATGGGCTGCTGGCGAACACCGAGGAATTCGACGCCATCGGGGCCTTTGATTTTCTCCACGATGAAGACGGAGTTGCCGTAGGAGGCGTAGGCGATCGCAGTGGCGGGAACGACGACGACAGACTCAGCGTTAGGGAGCTCGACTTCGACGCGGGCGAACATACCGGCGCGGAGGATTTCCTTCGGGTTGCCGATGGTGGCCTGGACGGTGACGTTGCGAGTGGCGGCATCGACTTCGGAGTTGATGGCGTTGATCGCACCTTCGAAGGAACCGGCGCCGGCGGCATCGACGGTGAGGACGATTTTCTGGCCGACGGAGAGCGAGGCGAGCTGGTGCTGCGGGACGCTGAAGTTGACGTAGATGGGATCGAGTTTCTGGAGCGGGAGGAGCGGGCTGCCGGGGGAAACGTACTGGCCGACGTTCACGAGGCGGATGCCGACGCGGCCATCGAAGGGAGCGCGGATGCGTTTCTTGTCGATGGTAGCCTGGATGGAGGTGACCTCAGCCATGGCCTGCTTGTAAGTGGCGTCGGCGACGTCGAACTCGGATTTTGCGACGGTGTTGTTACCGAGGAGGCTTTGGGCGCGGTCGAGGCTGATTTTGCCGAGATCGGCGCGGGCCTGGGCGGCGGCGAGCTGGGCGGTTTCGACACTGGCGTCGATTTCGACGAGGAGGTCGCCGGCTTTGACGGTGCTGCCGCTTTCGACACCGATCTTGACGACCTGACCGGCGGCGTCGGCGCTGAGGGTGACGCCTTCAACGGGGGCGAGCGTGCCGATGGCCTTGATGTAGGAGCGCCATTCGATCTCGCGGGCGTCGTAAGTCGTGACCGAGGCGGCGGGCTGCACGTGAGCGACAGACATCGCTTTCTTGATTTGGGTGGCTTTGACCGCGCCGAGGCCGAGCACGAGCACGACGAATCCGCCGAGAGCGATAATGAATTTCTTAATCATGGGAGTGAGTTTCGAGTGATGCAGACTGTGAGAACTGATGGGAAAGGGAGAGGAGGCGGTATCAAGCGGCCGGTGACGCGGACTCGGACGGAGCGAAGGGCGGGCGGGAGCCGATGGCAGAGGCGCGGTCGAGGATCTTGAGCAGGAGCGACACGAGAGTCTTACGTTCGGACTCGGTCAGTCCGGACATCAAAGCGGCCATGCGGCGAAAATGGCCGGGAAGAACTTCGCCGAGGCGCTCGTTGCCGCGGGCGGTGAGTTTGACGGACATCATGCGGCGGTCGACGGGGTCGGGCTCGCGGGTGACGAGGCCATCGCGCTCCAAAGTGTCGATGAGGCCGGTCATGGTGGCGCGGGTGACGCCGCAAAGCTCGGCGAGTTCGGCGGGGGTGCGGGGCTGGGCGCCGCAGCACTCGGATTTGTTGAGGAGGAGCATGAGCACCGAGAAGCGGCCTTGGGAGATGTGGTGGGCCGAGAGATTTTCGTCGGTGATGCGGAAGGCCTCGTCGCCGGTGCGCAGCAGATAGAGATAGGCTTCGCAGGCGGAAGGATCGAGGTCGGGGAAGGTCTTGGCCGCATCGATGAGACACTCGTAGCGCGGGAGATCTTTGAGCAGGAGCAGCGGCATGATTAGTACGGGAACGAAACAGTAAGGGGGCTTACAGTTAGGAGGCTAATCATATTTTCAAGCTCAGGTTTGGGGTTTTTTGCAGTGAGTAGTCCGTGCGCTGAGCTTTCAGCAATTTCGCTAATGGAAAGCGGCAGGCGACCATCGGAGGGTTCGATCAATAGAGCGGTGAGACGGGAGATCGAGACGGACGAGACGGAGATCGGAGGGCGCGTGCGAGCACGCTGACCTACAGCGGGAGACAGTACGCGCGGTGCCGAAAGTAGATCGCGGGATACAAGACACGGCGACGGGCCGCTGGGGCGAAAACGAAACACGCGCCCTACCCTGCTTTCGCGGGATGGGCGCGTGGTATTTATCGAGAGACTGATAAGAGCGGTGCGTTGGCTCAGGACGCTGCGGCGGGAGCGGTCGGGGCCGGAGTGGCAGGCGCGGCGGCGGCGAGCTCTGAGAGAACGACGCGGTGGCAGAAGTCGCCGAAGTATTCGCCGGGCTGGCGCTCGGAGGCGTAGCGCTTGATGACGGGAGTCAGGAAGGCGACGGCTTCGTCGATGGTGATCGAAGGGAGCACGAGTTTGTTGAGGCGGGTGCCGTCGTATTTCGCGCCAAGGTAGAACGCGTATTTGTTGGGCGCTTTGCCGACGAGTCCGATTTCGGCGAGGAACGGGCGGGCGCAGCCGTTGGGGCAACCGGTGACACGGATCGAGACGGGCTGGGCGGCGAGACCGACGCCGGCGAAGAGAGGCTCGATCTTTTCGAGGAGGCCGGGGAGCGCGCGTTCGCTTTCGGCGAGGGCGAGACCGCAGGTCGGGAGGGCGACGCAGGACAGGGCGTTGAGGCGCAGGCCGGAGCGGTCGTTTTCCTTCGTGAGGCCGTGTTTCGCGAGGATGGCTTCGATCTCGGGTTTTTGCGCGTCGCTGATGCCGGCGATCAAAACGTTTTGCGACGGCGTGAGGCGGAAATCGCCTTTGAGCACCTGCGCGATTTCGCGGAGGGCGGTGCGCATGGGCCAGCCGGGAATGTCTTTGATGCGTCCGGAGAGGATGTGCAGGCCGAAGAACCATTCGCCGCCAGCGGTGCGGTGCCAGCCGTGCGGATCTTCGATGGTCTTGAACTCGAAGGGACGCGCCGGAGAGAGCTTCCAGCCGAGGCGTTTTTGAAGTTCGTCGATGAACCAGGCGATGCCGCGGTCAGCGATGGTGTATTTGAAACGCGCGTGCTTGCGGTCGGTGCGGTCGCCGAAATCGCGCTGGATCATGATCACGGTGGAGCCGACTTCGTTGACCCTGTCGGGCGTGATGAAACCGATGACGTCCGCCAGGCGCGGGAAGGTCGCGGCGTTACCGTGGCTCGTGCCCATGCCGCCGCCGACGGTGACGTTGTAGCCGGCGACTTTGCCGTTTTCGACGATGGCGATGAAGCCGAGATCCTGGGAGAAAATGTCGATGTCGTTCGACGGCGGGAGCGCAAAGCCGGTCTTGAATTTGCGCGGCAGATACGTGGTGCCGTACATGGGCTCGACCTCGGGCTGGCCGCCGGAGACGAGTTCGTCGTTGATCCAGATTTCGTGATAGGCGCGGGTCTTCGGGAGGCAGTAATCGCTGAAGCTCTTCGATGCCTGGTAGATTTCCTCGTGGGCCGGCGAACGCTCGGGGAGCGGCGGGGCCATGACGTTGCGGTTCACGTCACCGCAGGCGGCGATGGAGTCGAGCTGAACGGCGTCGAGGCCGCGGATCAGTGTCTTCAGGCTACCCTTGAGGACGGCGTGATACTGGAAGGTCTGGCGCGTGGTGATGCGGAGCTGGCCGTTGGCGGTAGTGTCAGACAGGGCGTCGATCGCGAGCCACTGCTGAGGGGTGGCGCGGCCGCCGGCGAGGCGGATGCGGAGCATGAACGAGAAGGCTTTTTCTTTGCCGGCCTTCTTGAGCGCGAGGCGGAGATCGCGGTCGTCCTGGAGATAGAGGCCGTGGAATTTCGTGAGCTGGCCGCTGTCGTCAGTAATGGCGCCGGTGGAGGTGTCCGCGATCTCGGCTGCGAGGTTACCGCGCAGGAAATTCGAGGCGGCCTTGAGGCCTTCATTGTGGACGAGGGGCTTGGTTGCCGCAGGTGCTGTGCTCATGGAAAAGGAGGGAAACGTGGCCCACGGGAGCGGGCGGTTCAAGTTGGAATTAGTTTATTAAGTGACTTACTAAAGATAAGCAGTGGCCGAGTGAGCCATGCTTGGGGAACTCAGCGGGTGGCCAGAGCTTCGAGGATTTTCTCGGAGGCGCGCATCCCTTTCTTCATCACGCCCAAGTGGAAGCTTTCGTTGGGGGCGTGGAGGTTATCTTCTGGCAGGAAGAGGCCCATGAGAACGGAGTCGAGGCCGAGGACGCGTTTGATGTCTGCGATGATCGGGACGCTGCCGCCCTCGCGGAGATAGAGCGGCGGCTTGCCGAAGACCTCGCCGATGGCGGTGTCGGCCGCGCGGAAGGCTTTCGCCAAAACGGGCGATTGGTCTTTGGGCGTATTGGAGCGGCCGGGCGGGACGACGACGTAGGCCGTGCCCTCGTGCTGATCGACGATCTCGAAGGTGACATCTTTCGGCATGCGCTCACGTACGGTGCTGTAAAGCAGCTCGCGGATCTTCGTCGTGTTCTGGTTCGCGACGAGGCGGCAGCTGATTTTCGCGAAGGCTTTGCTGGGAATCACGGTCTTCGTCCCCTCCCCTTGGTAGCCGCCACCGATGCCGTTGAATTCGAGCGTGGGCAGATATCGCGTGGCCTCGAACGGCGTGTAGCCTTTCGTCGTGTAGAACGCAGGGATGCCGAGAAACTCGCGGTACTGCTCCTCGCTCTGGCCGAGCTTCGCGAGTTCGTCGCGCTCCCATTGCTCAACTTCGAGCACGTCGTCGTAGAAGCCGGGGACGTTGACGCGGCCGTCGGGCGTGTGGAGCGTCGCGCAGAGTTCGGCGAGCGCCTGAATCGGGTTTCTCAATACGCCGCCGTGCAGGCCGGAGTGGAGATCGCTTTTCGAGCCGGTGACAACGACATCGAAGAGGACGAGGCCGCGCAGGCCGCAGGTGATCACGATCTGGTCTTCGCGCGGGATGCCGGTGTCGGACAGGAAAACGAAGTCCGCTTTGCGGAGGCGGTGCTGATATTGTTCGAGGAAGAGCGGGAAACTCGGGCTACCCATTTCTTCTTCGCCCTCGATCATAAAGGTGATGTTGAGCGGCAGGTCGGGACGGCGCTCCAGCAGGCGGGCGACGGCGGAGATGTGCGTCATCAGCGGGCCTTTGTTATCGGCCGAGCCGCGACCGTAGAGGCGGTTGCCGCGGATCTCGGGCTCGAAGGCGGCGCTCATCCAGAGATTGAGCGGGTCGGCCGGTTGCACGTCGTAGTGACCGTAAATGATCACGTGCGGCCACTCCGGTTTACCGTGGCGCTCGGCGAGAATGACGGGGTGAAGCTTGGTGTGGATGACTTCGACGTTGAAACCGATCGAGGTCAGGAGACCGGCGACGAAATCGCGTGCGCCCACCATGCCGTCTTTGAACGACGGGTCGGCGGAGACGCTGGGGTGACGGATGAATTCCTTGAGCTTTTCGACCGGGTCAAACATGTCCGGGCAACGTGGCGAAAATCATGCGCGCGCGCTAGCGGGAAAAGCGGATGAGGAGAAAAGTTTTATCCCAGGAGGAAATCGCCCCGCTTGTTGTCACCACGCGGGGTGAGGGCACCCCGCCTACACCAGCCCACGCGCTCAATACTGCGTCTTCGCGTTTTCGTAGAGCGGTATGTACTGCGGCGCGAGTTTCTGGAGGTTGGCGATGCGCTGCTCGTCGGAGGGATGCGTGGAGAACCAGACGGGGGATTTTTGCGCGCCTGCGCTGTTCTTCGCCATCTTCTGCCAGAAGGTGATCGCCGCGCGCGGATCGTAACCCGCGCCCGCCGCGAAACGCAGGCCCACCGCATCGGCCTCGCTCTCGTGCAGACGCGAAAAGGGCAGCATGAAGCCGACCGACGAACCGAGCCCGTACGCGGCCAACACCATCGCGCGTTTCTCGGGATCGACGTCTTTCGCCTGCATCCCGATCTCGGTGAGCGCGGCGACTCCGGCGACAGCGTAGTTTTGCGATGTGCGCTCGGCTCCGTGACGCGAGGTGACGTGCGCGATTTCGTGGCCGATCACGGCGGCGACTTCGTCATCGCTGCCCGCGAGTTTGAGCAGGCCGGTGTACACGCCGACTTTGCCGCCGGGGAGCGCGAACGCGTTGACCTGATCGGACTCAAAAACGACGAATTCCCACTGGGCGTTGGGCAGCTCGCGGCCGACGGATTTCGCGATGCGCGCGCCGATGCGCTGCACCTGGGCGTTGGCCTTCGCGTTGGTGGAGATTTTTTCCTGCTGCTTGATCTGAGAAAACGAGGCGAGGCCCATCTGGGCCTCTTCGCCGGGCGAGACGAGCATGAGCTGTCGGCGGCCGGTTTCGGGGACGACGGCGCAGGCAGAAAATCCAAGGACGAGAAGAAGCGCGGAAGCGACGCGGGTATTCATGAGAGTGAAAGAAGCTGGCTCGCAGACTCGTGAGCAAGCCAGCGGTTCTCGGTTTTCCTTCAGAATGATCGGTGGAGGCGCGACGCCCTCGTCGCGCCACCATCAAACCAATCCTCGCACTCAGTGCTTAAAGTGGCGCAGGCTGGTGAAGACCATCGCCATGCCGCGCTCGTCGGCGGCCTTGATGACTTCCTCGTCGCGTACTGAGCCGCCGGGTTGAATCGCGGAGGTCGCGCCCGCATCGGCGGCGGCGATGAGGCCGTCGGCGAATGGGAACAACGCTTCGCTCACGACGACCGAGCCTTTGAGGTCGAGCTTCGCCTCGCCTGCTTTCCATACAGCGATGCGCGAGCTGTCCACGCGCGCCATCTGGCCGGCGCCGACGCCGAGCGTCTGTTCGCCGCGGCAGTAAACAATGGCGTTCGACTTCACGTGTTTGCAGACGCGCCAGCCAAACATCATGCTCGCCCACTCTTCCGCCGTGGGCTGGCGCTTGGTGACGACCTTGAAGTTACGCGGATCGCCGAGGGTTTTGTTGCGATCCTGCACGAGCAAACCGCCGACGACCGAGCGCACATCTTGGAGCGAATCCGCGCCGAGACCTTCCTTCGCGATCATGAGGCGCAGGTTTTTCTTCTTCGCGAAAATAGAGAGGGCTTCGTCGCTGAAACGCGGCGCGATGATCACTTCGGTGAAGATGTCTTTGATCTGCTCTGCAATGTCGGCTTCGAGCGTCCGGTTGACGACGATGATTCCTCCGAACGGCGCCTGCTTGTCTGTCGCGTAGGCTTTGTGCCAGGCGTCGATCAAAGTATCCGCGCTGGCGGCACCGCACGGATTGGTGTGCTTGAGGATCGCGATGGTCGGACGCTCGAACTCGCCGATGAGGTAAGTCGCCGACGTGATGTCCAGGATGTTGTTATAGCTGAGCTCTTTTCCTTGGAGCTGCTGGTAGTGATCGTGGAACGTGCCGTAGAGCGCGGCCTGCTGGTGGGGATTTTCGCCGTAGCGGAGCGACTGGGCTTTTTTGAGTGTGAGCGAAAACTTTTCAGGCAGCCCGGAGAGCGCGTTCATGTCGGGCTCGTCGGCCTGCGATTCGAGGTACTTCGCGATGGCTGCGTCGTAGCTGGCGGTGCGCTGGAAAACCTTCAGCGAGAGTTTGCGACGGAGCGCGGCGAGATCGGCCGGTTTGTCCAAGGCGGCAAGGACTGCGTTGTAGTCGGCGGGATCGCAGACGACGGAAACGCTTTCGAAGTTTTTCGCGGCGCTGCGCAGCATCGAAGGGCCGCCGATGTCGATGTTCTCGATGGCGTCTTCAAAGTGAACGTTGGGCTTCGCGACGGTTTCCTCGAAGGGATACAGATTCACGACGACGAGATCGATCATGCCGATGCCGTGCGCTTTGGCTGCGTCCATGTGCTCGGCTTTGTCGCGACGACAGAGAAGTCCGCCGTGGATTTTGGGGTGAAGGGTTTTCACGCGGCCTTCCATCATCTCGGGGAAACCGGTGTGCTGGCTGACCTCGGTGACGGGCAGGCCTTTTTCGGCGAGGAGCTTGGCGGTGCCGCCGGTGGAGAGCAGGCGGAAACCGTGCTTTTGGACGAGGGCGGTCGCGAATTCGACGAGGCCGCGTTTGTCACTCACTGAGAGCAGGGCGAGCTTTTCCATAGAGATAAAAAGGCTTTGTGCGGCTCGCAAAAATCACTGGCAAGCGTTTTGGTGAACGGCGTGGGAAGGCCGGGCACAAACAACAGAAAGGCGGACGACACGGAGGTCGTCCCTCCATTGCCTAAAACGCGCCGCGTGTGAGATCAGAAGGTGTTGCCGCCATTCACGGCGAGCGTCTGGCCGGTGATGAAACGGGAGGCGTCGGACGCGATGAATGCGACGGCGTCGGCGATTTCGGCGGGCACACCCTGACGGCGAAGCGGGAGTTGCGCAGCGTAACTATCAAGCGACTCCTTCGAAGTTCCTGCGTGGCGCTCGACGGGGATCCAGCCGGGGGCGACGTTGTTCACCGTGATCTGCCACGGACCGAACTCGGTCGCCCAGGCGCGGGTGAGGCCGAGCATCGCGCCTTTGGCGGCGACGTAGGCGCTGAAGTCGGCGTTGCCGAGTTCGACGACTTCGCTGCCGATGTGGATGATGCGGCCCCAGCGGGCTTTTTTCATTTCGGGCAACGTGGCCTGCGTGAGAAGCATGGGCGCTTTGACGAAGAAATCGAGCTGGTCCTGGAAATCCTGCCACGTGTAGGCCTCGATGGGTTTCATCGGCTGCGGGCCGGTGGCGTTGTTGATGAGGACTTCGACGGGGCCGCCGAAGTGGCGCTGGGTTTCGGTGAGTAGCGCGGCGATTTGCGCGGGCTCACGGACGTCGGCTTTGAGCGCGAGGGCTTTGCCTCCGGCGCGGGTGATGGTGGAGACAGCGTCCTCGGCATCGCGCGCGGAGCTGAAGTAGTTAACCACCACGCGGTGGCCCTCGGCTGCGAGTTTCTCGGCGATGGCGCGTCCCAAGCCTCTGGATGCGCCGGTGACGAGAACGATTCGGGAGGGTTGAGAGGAGGACATAAGGCAAGCGGAGGTTGGACGACCCGCTGCTCAGTGCGCTGCTTTGACGGCGACAGCGGTCTGATTGGTGATGCGGTCGATCCAGGCGAGCACGAGAGCGGAGAGCACGAAGGTGATATGGATGACCACCTGCCAGAGAAGCGTGGATTCCTTCATATCATTAGCGTTGATGAAGGTTTTTAAGAGGTGGATCGACGAGATGCCAATGAGCGCCATCGCGAGTTTCACTTTGAGAATGCCGGCGTTCACGTGCGAGAGCCACTCGGGCTGGTCGGGGTGGCCGTCGAGATTGAGGCGCGAGACGAAGGTTTCGTAGCCGCCGACGATCACCATGATGAGGAGGTTCGCGATCATCACGACGTCGATGAGGCCGAGGACCGTGAGCATCACTATGGTCTCGGTGTCTTTGACGGTCGTGATCACCGAAGCCGGTGCGGGGTGGCCGAGCATCGCGAATCCGATGAGGTGCCACAGCTCGACGCAGAAGCGGTAAACGTAAACCGCTTGGGCGAGGATCAGGCCGAAATAAAGCGGCGCCTGCAGCCAGCGGCTGAGGAAGATGAGGTTGGAGAGCGAGCGCTGCGATTTGAGCGTGGGCGAAGACGTTTTCATAAAGTCGCGCGGAGAAAAACGCAGCGGTCGCTGATGCGGCAACTGCGTTCTGGGGCGGAGGCGTTCCAGTTTGGGGCGGAGTTCCAGCGACGAAAAAGCCGCGTCGGTTTTGGACGCGGCTTTGAGGAGATTTCAGCAGGAGCTTAAACTCACATCGTCGCGAGGAGCTTGCGGAGCGTTTCGTCGACGGCCTTGGGGTTGGCTTTGCCTTTGGCGGCTTTCATGATCGGACCCTTGAAGGCGTTGATCGCGCTGTCCTTGCCGGACTTGAATTCGGCGAGCGCCTTCGGGTTGGCGACGATGGAGTCGCGGCACCATTGCTCCAGTTCGCCGGCGTCGGTTGGCGCGGCTTTGAGGCCTTTGCGTTCGGCGATGCCGTCGGGCTGGTCGCCGGTGGCGAACATCTCGACGAAGATTTCGCGGGCGGCAGAGGTGAGCACGGTGCCTGCATCAACGAGCTTCACCAGCGCGGCGATGTGCGCGGGTTTCACCTTCGAATCGGCGAGCGAGAGTTTGGAGGCGCCGAGTTCTCGGAGGAGGTCATTCACGATCCAGTTGCCCACAGCTTGGGCTTTGCCGGGGCCGGCGAGTTTGGCGGCTTCTTCAAAATAGGCGCTGAGGTCGCGGTCTGGAACGAGTACGGATGTAATCGTGAAAGGAACGCTGAGCTGCTCCTGGAAGCGACGTTGTTTGTCGAAGGGCAGCTCGGGAATTCCGGATTGAATCCGAGACTTCCACTCGGCGTCGACTTTCACGGGCATGAGGTCGGGGTCTGGGAAATAGCGGTAGTCGTGCGCCATTTCTTTCGTGCGCAGGGATTGGGAAGCGCCGGTCTGGCCGTCGTAGTCGCGTGTTTCCTGAATGAGCGTGCCGCCGCTTTCGAGGACGGCGATCTGGCGTTTGATCTCGTGCTCGATGCCGTCGCGGACGAACGAAATGGAGTTCAGGTTTTTCAGCTCAACCTTGGTGCCGAGTTTCTTTTCGCCGATGGGACGGATGGAGATGTTGGCGTCGCAACGCATCTGGCCCTTTTCCATGTCGCAGTCGGAGATGCCGCCGTAAACAAGCGTGTTGCGGAGCGAGGTGAGGAACGCGTAGGCCTCGTCGGCTGAGTGCATCGCGGGCTCGGATACAAGCTCCATGAGCGGCGTGCCCGCGCGGTTGTAGTCGACGAGCGAATCGATCGCGCCGTGGTTCAGTTTGCCGACGTCTTCTTCGAGATGGATGCGCGTGACCGGGATCTTCTTGTGCTCGCCCATCACGTTGCGCGACGGGCCGGGGAGTTCGATCTCAACGTGTCCGCCGATGCAGATCGGCTGGTCGTACTGCGTGATCTGGTAGTTCTTCGGCGAGTCGGGGTAGAAATAGTTTTTGCGGTCCCATTTGCAGACGGCGGGGATCTCGCAGCCGATCATGAGGCCGGCTTTGATGATGGCGTCGAGCGCGGCCTTATTGAGGACGGGCAGCACGCCGGGCAGCGCGAGGACGACGGGGTCGGTCAGCGTGTTTTCGTCGTGGCCATAACCGGCGGCAACGCGGGTGAACATCTTCGACCGGGTCTTGATCTGGACGTGGACTTCAAGACCGATGACGGCTTCGTATTTCATGAGCGGGAGTTAATGTGGAACTCAGGAAAGCTGGAACGGAAGGCACAGGACTTCTTGGCTTTTCCCAGAGTTCCTGAGTTCCAGATTAAAGGTTGGGATGACGCGTGGCCCAGTCGTGGGCGCGGTCGTAGGTGTGGGCGATGCTGAGGAGTTCGGCTTCCTTGAAGGGCTGACCGATGAGTTGGAGGCCGATTGGCAGGCCGCTCTTCGAGAAGCCGCACGGGATGCTCAGACCGGGGAGGCCGGCGAGGTTCACGCCGATCGTGTAGATGTCGCTGAGGTACATCGCGAGCGGGTTGGAGGCTTTTTCGCCTTTTTTGAAGGCGGGCGTCGGGGCGGTCGGTGTGAGAATCACGTCCACTTCCTTGTACGCGTTCAGGAAATCCTGGCGGATGAGCGTACGGACTTTTTGGGCACGCAGGTAATACGCGTCGTAGTAACCGGAGCTGAGCACGTAGGTGCCGAGGATGATGCGGCGTTTCACCTCGGGGCCGAAGCCTTCGGCGCGGGATTTGAAATAGAGCTCGGTGATGTCCTTCGCGTCTTTCGAGCGGTGACCGTAGCGGACGCCGTCGTAGCGGCCTAGATTCGAGGAGCACTCGGCGGTCGCGATGATGTAATAAACGCCGACGCCGTACTCGGTATGCGGGAGGGAGACGTTCTTAATTTCGCAGCCGAGCTTCTCGTAATAGCTGACGGCTTTTTCGACGGCGGCGGCGACTTCGGGGTCGAGGCCTTCGCCGAAATATTCCTTCGGGATGCCGATTTTCCACGGGCCTTTGCGCTTCGAGAGTTCGGCGAGGTAGTCGGGGATTTCGGTTTTGAAGGAGGTCGAATCGAGCGGATCGTAACCGGCGATGGCGCCGAGCGTGATGGCGGCGTCTTCGACGGTGCGTGTGAACGGGCCGATCTGGTCGAGCGATGACGCGAAGGCGATCAGGCCGTAGCGCGAAACGAGGCCGTAGGTGGGCTTGAGGCCGACGACGTTGCAGAGGGCGGCGGGCTGGCGGATTGAGCCTCCGGTGTCGGAGCCGAGCGTGGCGATGGCTTCACCGGCTGCGACGGCGGCGGCGCTGCCGCCTGAGCTGCCGCCGGGAACGCGGTCGAGGTCGTAGGGATTCGACGTCGTGTGGAAGGCAGAGTTTTCCGTGGACGAGCCCATGGCGAACTCGTCGAGGTTGAGACGGCCCCAGCAAACGGCGCCGGCGTTTTTCAGTTTCTTGGTGACGGTGGCGTCGTAGGGAGAAACGAAATTAGCGAGCATCTTGGACGATGCGGTAAGCGGCTGACCTTCGACGGAGATGACGTCTTTGATGCCGATCGGAATGCCGTCGAGCGGTCCCCTCGCCTGCCCGGCGGCGCGGCGTTCGTCGGAAGCGCGAGCCTGTGCGAGCGCGTCAGCTTCGTCGAACGAGTTGAAGGCTTTCACCTTCGGATCGACGGCTTTGGTGCGCGCGACGATGGCCTGCGTGAGCTCGACCGAAGACACCTTTTTCGAGGCGAGCTGATCGGCGAGTTGGGAGATGGGCTGGTAAATGAGTTCGGAAGACATGCTGGGAGGCCACGCTCTCACGAGGCGGCTGCGTGTTATTCGACGACCTTGGGGACGACGACCATGTGGTTGCGTTGGGCGGGCGCGTTTTTGAGCGCGGCCTCGACGGGCAGGCCGGGTTGCGCGACGTCGTCGGCCCAGACGTTGAAGATCGGGAAACCGTGCGCCGTGGGCTCCACGCCGGTGACGTCGACTTTTTTGAGCTGCTCGATGTTGGTGAGGACGTCGTTGAGCTGGGCGGCGAATTTCGTCTTTTCCTCGGGCGTGAGCGCGAGGCGGGCGAGATTCGCGATGTGGTCGATGTTCAGGTCGGAGGCGGCGGACATGGGGATTATTTTCGGATCTGGTAGGGCGTGGATTTGGTGAGCTCGTCCTGGATTTTGTTGAAGGCGGTGTTCACTTCGTCGTCGGTGAGCGTGCGGTCGGCGGCGCGGAAGACGAAGGAGAACGCGAGGCTCTTCTTGCCTTCGGGCAGGCCTTTGCCGCGGTAGACGTCGAAGACGTTCACGCCTTCGAGTGTGAACGCGGTGCCGGTGGCGGCGCGGGCGACTTTGGCGAGGGTCTTTTGGACTTCGGCGGCGGGAAGCGTGTCGTCCACCACGAGCGCAAGGTCGCGCAGTGCGGCGGGGAAAAGGCTGAAGGGTTGATAGCGGCGGCGCGCGGAGGCCGAGGCGAGTTTCTCGGGGAGAATCGCGAACTGGCCGGCGTAGACTTTGCCTTCGACGCCCGCGGTTTTGACGGCGGCGAGATCGAGGAGGCCGAAGCGAGCGGTCCAGCCGTGCTGGATTTCACCGGCGACGGCGGAGTGGCCGGATTGCCAGCCGAAGGCGTTGGCTTCGGTGACTGCGGCGACGGGCTGGCGGGCGAGTTCGATCCCGGCGGGCGCAGTGAGCGTGGCGGTGAGATTTTTCGCGGTGTAGAAATCGGCGGTCTCGCGTTTGAGCCAGGCGCGGTCGCCGGAGTTTTCGGCGATGACGAAGGCGACGGCGACGCATTCGACGAGCTGGCCGTTGCGCTCGAGGAAGACGCGGCCGGTTTCGAAGAGGCGTGAGGCGGAGACGCCGCGGGATTGGTTGAGCTTCAGCGTGTCGAGCAGGCCGGTGATGAGCGTCGGGCGCAGGTGTGATTGGTCTTCGACGAACGGATTCGCGAGGGCGAGTTCGGCGAGCGCGGGTGCGGTGGCGGCGACTTGGAGTTCGCGCGCGGAGCGGAGCGTGTAGTTGACGCACTCGTGGAAGCCCTGACCGACGAGCGCGGTGGCGACTTGGCGGTTGAAGAGCACGACGGCGTCATCGTCACCGACGAGGCCGGGAGCGAGGACGGTGGACGCGGGAATTTTTTCGGTGCCGTAAACGCGCAGCACCTCTTCGACGAGATCGATTGGGCGATCGAGGTCGTCGCGCCAGCTCGGGATCGAAACGGTCCAGGCGGGGCCGCGGGATTCGGTGGGCTCTTCGCGGACGATGGTGAGCTCGAGCGCTTCGAGCGCTGCCTTCATGTCGGCGTCGGGAATGGTGAAGCCGAGTTTCTCGTTGATGAAGCCGGGCGTGACGACAATCTCGCGCTGCCACGGAATGTCGCCGCCGATTTTTTGCGTGGCGCCGGCGACTTTGCCGCCCGCGATTTCGAGGATGAGATCGATGGCGCGGTGGGCGGCTTCCTCGAGCGAGTGCGGATCGACGCCGCGTTCGTAGCGGTACGAGGAGTCGGAGGAGAGCGCGAGTTTCTTTGAGGTCGCGCGGACGGACTGGCGCTTGAAGTACGCGACTTCGAGGACGAGATCCGTGGTCGTGTCATCCACGCCGGAGTTTTGGCCGCCCATGATGCCTGCGATGACGAGCGGTTTCGCAGCGTCGGCGATGACGAGCATGCTGGAGGTCAGCGCGCGCTCTTTGGTGTCGAGTGTGGTGAGTTTTTCGCCGTCGGCGGCGAGACGGACGATGATCTCGGAGCCGGAGATTTTTTTTGCGTCGAAGGCGTGCGTGGGCTGGCCGTACTCGAGGAGAACGAAGTTGGAGATATCGACGACGTTGTTGATCGGGCGGAGGCCGACGGCGCGAAGGCGGTCCTGGAGCCACGCGGGGCTCGGGGCGATTTTCACGCCGGTGATCACGGTCGCGGTGTAGAGCGGGCACTCGGTGGCGGCGGTGACGCGGACCGATTTCAACAAGTCGGCGCGGGCGGCGGTGGCGTGCGCGGACTCGAACTTCACCTCGGGGTATCGGAGTTCTTTTTTGAACCACGCGGAGAGTTCGCGCGCGATGCCGAGGTGGCTCAGGCAGTCGGGACGGTTGGGCGTGATCTCGATATCGAACACGGTGTCGCCGGGCGGGAGAACTTTGTTGATCGGCGTGCCGATCGCGGGGCTGCCGGGAAGGAGGAGCAGTCCTTGGGCGTCCTCGGCGATGGTGAGTTCTTTCGCGGAGCACATCATGCCCTGCGATTCCTGGCCGCGGATTTTCGAGAGTTTGATTTCGAAATTACCGGGCATGATCGCGCCGGGGAGCGCGACGGGAACGCGGTGACCGGCGTCGCAGTTGGGCGCGCCGCAGACGATCGTGCGGACGCCGCCGTGATCGGGGCCGACATCGACGGTGCAGACGGATAGTTTGTCGGCGTTCGGGTGTTTGCCGCGCGTGAGAATTTCGCCGACGACGACGTTCTTGAGTTCGGGCGCGCCGGTGCGGATGACTTGTTCGACTTCGAAGCCGAGGAGCGTGATAGCGCGCGAAATGTCTTCGGCGGAAACGCCCGAGAGATCGACGTAGGATTGGAGCCAGTTGAAGGAAATTTTCATCGGAATGCGCTCAGGCGAACTGCTTCAGGAAGCGGACGTCGTTTTGGTAGAAATAGCGGATGTCATCGATGCCGTACATGAGCATGGCGAGACGCTCGAGACCCATGCCGAAGGCGTATCCGCTCCAAACGGACGAGTCGTAGCCGACGCCATCGAAGACGGAGGGATCGACCATGCCGCATCCGCCGATCTCGATCCATTCCTTGTTCACCTTGGGCAGGTGCTTGGCGCTGAGATCGACTTCGAAACTCGGCTCGGTGTAGCCGAAGTAGTGCGTGCGGAAACGGGTCTTGGTGTCTTTGCCGAGGAGCGAGGCGAAGATGTAGTCGAGGAGCGCCTTCAGGTCGCGAACGGTGACGTTCTTGTCGACGTAGAGACACTCAAGCTGGTGGAAATTGGCGGAGTGCGTGGCGTCGGTCGTGTCGCGACGATAAACGCGGCCAGGCGAAACGATGCGGATGGGCGGCTGGCCCTTGAGCATCGTGCGGATCTGGACCGACGACGTGTGCGTGCGGAGCAGGTATTTTTCGTCGGGCGTTTTCTTGGAGACGTTTCCGAAGCGGGCGTTGGTCGGGAGATAGAACGTGTCCTGCGCGTCGCGGGCCGGGTGATCGGCGGGCGTGTTGAGCGCGTCGAAGCAGTAGTACTCGGTTTCAACCTCGGGACCTTCAACGACGGAGAAGCCGACCTTGCGGAGGATGCGGCACATTTCTTCGCGCACGAGCGTGAGCGGGTGATGCGTGCCCAGGCCGAAATCGGGCGATGGCAGCGAGGCGTCGACGGCGGGCCCGAGTTGCGCCTGGAGTTCAGCGGCTTCGATCTGGCGAAACGCGGCGTCGAGATGCGTCTGGAGCTGGGTCTTGGCCTCGTTGATCAATTTGCCGAGAGCGGGCTTCTGCTCTTTCGGGACCGAGCCCATCTGCTTCATGAGGCCGGTAAGCTCGCCGTTGGGGCCGACGAAGCGGGCCTTGGCGGCTTCGAACTCGGGGCGGGTTTTGACGGCGGGGAGCTCGGACTGGGCTTTGGCGAGAAGAGCAGAGAGTTGGTCTTGCATCGAAAGGAAGAGGAAGCGGCAGCGGGTGGCTCGACGTCGAGCCGGGAAAATCAAAAAGGACGAACCTCGAAAGGCCCGTCCTCGGGAGAGAAACCGCGCTCCGATGAAGGCGGCGCGGTTTTCTTGGGGCGAGCCCGTTCGGCTCGCGTTGCTGGGAGTTAGGCCTTCTTGAGAGAAGCGGCCTTGGTCTTCAACGCGTCCTGGGCTTGTTTGACCAGGGCGTTAAAGGCGACCTCGTCGCGGATCGCGAGATCGGAGAGGACCTTGCGGTCGAGACCGATCTTGGCGGCGGCGAGGCCTTCAATGAAGCGGCTGTAGCTCATACCGGCAGCGCGGCAGGCAGCGTTCAGACGAACGATCCAAAGAGAGCGGAAATCGCCCTTCTTCTTGCGGCGGGCAGCGTAGGCGTATTGCCAGGCATGCTGGACGGCTTCTTTCGCGTAGCGAAAGAGGCGGGATTTATTGCCGAAGTAACCGCGGGCGTACTTCAGGACTTTTTTGCGGCGCTTGCGGGAAGCGGGCGAGTTTGTGGCACGAGGCATGTTATTTTATGTGTTTTGGTGCCGCCGGGTCGTCTCGTTAGGATTCACCCGGCTGGCGAGTTACGGTTTTGCGCGTCGGTTTTAGAGGCCGAACGGCAGGGCGCGCTTCAGAGGCTTCGCATGGCCTTCGGCGACGAGCTTATCACGGGAGGCACGGCGTTTGGACTTCGTGCTCTTCGCGGCAAGCAAGTGACGGAAGCCGGGCGTGCGACGGATCAACTTGCCCTTGGCGGACAATTTGAAGCGCTTGGCAACGGACTTTTTGGTCTTTTGCATGTGAGGAGTTGGAGAAAACAGCGGCCGTGTGTGGCGTTGGCAAGGGCAATATCCGCCTAAAATCACTATTTTCACGGGCCAGAAAAAAGGCCGATCATGGACCAGCAACCAATCGTATCAACATGCCGACTACGAAAATAAGAGTGAAGACCGCGCTCGAGCGCATCTTTCATCGGAAAAGGGTTTGACAACTCCGGTCGCAATCTGAGTTTTTCGCCCTTCGTTTTTTGGTTTCCTAGCTCAATGGTAGAGCAGTTGACTCTTAATCAATTGGTTCCGGGTTCGAGTCCCGGGGGAACCACCAAATTTCCGGTCCACTGGGCAGCCAGATGGTCCGGGGTTCTTTCAAACTTAGCTTGCTGAGAAAAGCGTGATGTCGGAAACGAACCAGCCGCCCGAGGCTTTTATTTTCGCCGGCGTAGCTCAACGGTAGAGCACCTGTTTTGTAAACAGGCGGTTGCGGGTTCGAATCCCATCGCCGGCTCCACTCGTTCCGACGATCACTCCTGCTCAACAATTTTTTCCACTGCCCGATGGTGTAATGGTAGCACAAACGACTCTGACTCGTTTTGTCTAGGTTCGAGTCCTAGTCGGGCAGCCAGTCACGCTAACGATACTCTTCAAACCCGAGAGATCGTCGTTGACACAAAATTTCAGCAAACGCCTAGTTTGCGCCCCATCAATTCCGCCCTCATTAACCCCAACGCACGTCCAGCGAACGATCACTATTAACGAGTGAATCACGCCGAAAATCCTTTTTGTGGAATTCGCTTCGACTGCTTGCTCTAAAGAAAATTTCGCAACTATTGACCGCCACAGGCGTCGGTTAACAAATAGCGACAAACGTTTTTGCTTATAACCCGCTCTGTCTGCTTTTTTGAATTTTCTTTTTCCATACACATCCAGAGCTTCCCCGCCACTTTTTAACCCCGATCCATTAAGAAAGTATTTCTTGCTGCGTATCTGTTCATCAGCAGCCCCACCCCTTTCCCCGTTTCCGTTACCCGTTTTTTCTATCAACCTCTAAATCCCAAAAGAAATCACCATCATGATTACTAGCAGCCTGCCCTTCGCCTTCCTGATGAACCAGTCTCCCATGGAGCTCTTCCACCACGGTGGTATCATCATGTGGCCCATCTTGGTCATCTCCCTCGTCGGCCTTACAGTTGTCGTCGAGCGCGTCATTTTCCTTATCCGTGAAAACTCGACTCGCGAGCCTGAGGTCGTCGAGAAGATGCTCGAGCGCGTTGAAAGCGGCGATGTCGAAGGTTCTATCGAACTCGGAAAGCGCAGCAAAGACTTCGTCGCCCGCATTCTGACATACGCGCTGACTCATAAAGATCAGTCGTTGCACAACGCCTTCGTCCGCGCCTCCAACAACGAATTGAAACGCTTTCAACAAGGCGTCGCTGTTCTTGATACCGTCATCACCGCCGCCCCCCTCCTCGGCCTTCTCGGCACAGTCACAGGCATGATGGCTACCTTCGGCGCTCTCGGTGCCAGCGGTGACGTCGCCAGCGGTGCCGGTGCAATCATGGGTGGTATCGGTGAAGCGCTTATTGCGACCGCTGCCGGTCTCGCCATCGCTATCATCGGCTTGGTTCCGTACAACATCCTCAACTCACAGGCTGAACAAGCCAAGCACGACATCGGTGATGCCTCCAATGCTCTTGAGCTGATCATCAAGAAGTCTGAAACGACCGCTTCCTAAGCGTTTTCTTCAGAAGCGGTCGTCGTCAACCGATGGCGACCGCGCTTCGCACGCTCAGTTTAACTCTCAGCTCACACTATTATGGCCGGTGGTTCATCAGGCGGTTCCTCTTCAGGTGGTCCTAAAAAGGCACGTATCGAAATCATCCCTTTGATCGATGTCGTCTTCTTCCTACTCGCGACCTTCATTCTCTTCACGCTGTCGTTGAACAAATCGAGCGGCGTCACTGTTCAGTTGCCTCAATCGGGGACCAGCGAACCGCGTGACCCACTGGGCACAGTGACCGTCTCAATTACGGAAGAAAACGCGATCGCTTGGGATAAAGACCCGATCTCCTTGGATGAATTTATCATCCGTCTTCAAAAATTTAAGCAGACCGCCGGTCCTGATGCCCGCATCCTCTTAAACGGAGATGAATCAGCCCTCTATAGTTCCGCTCGTTACGTGTTCGATGAAATCCGCAAGGTAGGCATCAATAAAGTGCTGATCGAAACACGCGTAGCACCGGCTGGTGGCCGATAAAAGCCTCCTTCCCTTAACTCTTAGCATTTAACTCCTTTCCACATGGCCGGTGCCGGATCTGCTGCAAAATCCTCAGGACCTAAGAAAGCACGTATTGAGATCATCCCGTTGATCGACGTCGTTTTCTTCCTTCTTGCAACCTTCGTTCTATTCACGCTCTCGCTGAACAAGATTGAATCTATTCCGATCAATCTTCCTAAAGCGACACCACCCGATAACTCGAAGCCCCCCGAGGAACCAGTGATCATCCAGGTCTCTGATGCAGACTCCGTTTTCTGGAATCGTGAACCTATCTCGATGAGCGAGGTCACTCCCCGCTTGTTGCAGTACGCGCAGACAACCGGCCCCAAGGTTTTGGTCACCGGAGACGAGCGCGCCAAATTCGGTTCCTTGGTCATGGTCTTGGACAAAGTCCGTGAAGCCCAAATTGAACAAGTCTCCATCGAGACTATTTACCGCGGCACCGGCCGGTAACCCTCAACGTTTTCAAGCACCATGCGTCGAGACCTCATTATCGGTATCATCGTTTCTGTAGCTCTTCACGGCCTCTTTGGCTATGGCGGCGAGCTGATGAAGCCCAAACCCAAAAAAGCTGTCGTCAAAGAAGAGACCCCAGCGATCGAAGTGCTCGTCCCGCCACCGGTTGAGCCCGAGGAAGAAGAAGTTGTTGATGCCACCGAGCAGACCAACGACGAAGTCGCCTCACTAGCACCCCCAAGCATAACGGACGTGCCAAGCGTCGTTCAGCTCAACGACTTTACCCAGGCCGTCCAACCCCCGCCTCCACCTAATCTCGGCCGCCCGACCGGCGTCATGAACATTCCCGCTGGTCGCCCGGGCACCGGCATCGGCACCAAAATCGGAGACATCTTCAGTCTGAAGGATCTCGATCAACAGCCTCAAATCCGCGGCGTCCAAGCCCGGCCAAACTACCCGTTTGAAATGCGCCGTGCTGGTTTGAATGGAGAAGTCGTTCTTCGCTATGTGGTCGATACCAATGGCGATGTCCGCGACGTCGAAGTCGTACGCTCCAGCCAGCGCGAATTCGAGTCCGCCGCACAACAAGCCGTTCTCAAGTGGAAGTATAAAGCTGGTCGCAAAGGCGGCAAAGCCGTTGCCGTGCGCATGCAGATCCCGATCGTTTTCAACCTTAACGACGAATAATCCGCCCCCTTCATGTCACTCTTCTCGTCGCCTCTTTCTCGTGGAGTCCGCTCAAGCCTTCTAGCTGCAGTTTTAGCGCTGGCTGCTCCGCTCGCCTCCTTCGCCCAAACGCCGCCCCCCGCTGCCCCCAAACGGGAACTCACTGAAAAAGTTCACCAAGCGGCTCAGGTTCTCCAAAAGCTCATCGATGAGCAAAAATGGGACGAGCTGATCGCTCAAACTACGACCATTCTCGCCACCGTTGAACCAGCTAGCTTCGATACCGCCTATCTCTCCCAGCTTAAAGTGCAGGGCCTGCTTGGTAAGGCTGATTACAAAGGAGCCATCGCTCCTCTCGAGACAGCGCTAAGTCTATCCGAGCGCTACAATTTTTTCGGTGATAAAGATCTCGAACTCATCTGGCTCCTCTCTCAGCTCTACGGCCAGATCGCCTCGGCCGCCGAACCCAACTCGGCCGTCCAGCGCGAAAACTACGCCAAGGCTTACACCACCCTCCGCCGCTGGCTTGATCGCACTCCCAAGCCAAACCCCGACGCCCAATATTTCGCGGCATCGATCCTCTACAATCAAGCCCTCTACGATAATAAAGTAGATAAGGCCATACTCCAGCAGGCCCAGGTCGAAGCCGAAAAAGGTCTTCGCATGAGCATCAAGCCCAAGGAGCAGTTCTATGCCTTGCTCATGGCGATCTCCCAACAACTCGGCGACTTTCCAAAAACGGCCGAATACCTCGAACTTCTCGTCAAAGAGTATCCCAAAAATAAATCCTACTGGCAGAACCTCCTGAACGCTTACCTCGTTCAAGACACCAAGGGGTACGTCAGCGCCATCAATACCTTGGAACGCGCTCAGAAGCTCGGCCTGTTGAACGAAAAGCGCGACAACTTCACACTCGTCGGCCTTCACCTCAACGCCCAGGAATATGCCATCGCCGCCGACCTCTTCGAAGCCGGTCTCCGCAACGGCACCTTGGAATCCGAACAAAAAAACTGGGAGCTCCTCGCCACCTGCTACCAGCAGACCCGCAAAGACGCCAAGGCCATCGCAACATTAAAAGAAGCCATCAAACTCTTCCCCAAGGCCGCCACCCTCGATCTTCAAGTCGGCAATCTTTACTACATGGGCGACAAGTACGAAGACGCTCTTGTGTACATGAAGTCGGCCGTCACCAAAGGCCTCGATAAGCCCCAGCAGCTTCAAGCACTCAGCTATATCGCATACCTCGGCCTCGAGCTCAAGAAGCTCGACGACGCCAAATGGGCTGCCGACAAAGCCATCGAGCTCGATCCCAATTCCAAAGGAGCCAAAGATCTCCAGGCCGCCGTCAACACAGCCATCGAAGAGCGTAACGCTCAGTTGAAAGCCACTACCGTCACCCGCTAACCCCCCTTTACTACAATGAAGAAAGTCTACTTCCTGATCCCCGTCATCGGCTGTATCGTATTCGCCGGTATCTACTGGAACTTCCTTTCGCACCACGCCGAAGTGCAGCGCGCAAAGCAGGCCATCGTCGAAAAAGCGAAGAAGGAAAAACTAGCCAAAGAACTCGCCGACCGCGAAAAAGCCTACGCTGACGCCATCGCCCTCGCCGACCGTCGCAAAAAGGAAAAAGAAGCCCGCGAGGAAAAGACCCGCCTCGATAACGAAGCCCGTCAGGCACTGCTCGACGAAAGCCAGAAAGCTTTCCAAGAACAGCGCCGCCAGGAAGCCGTCGTCAAACGCCTCACCGACGAGATCAAAGCCGAGAAAGAGACCGTCGCCAAAATCAAGGAGCAGATCAAAGCCTATCAGGCCGAAATCGACGCCCAGCAAGTTTACGTCAAGCAAGCCCAGGCTAACGAAAAGAGCTTCGAGCTCATCCTAGCCAAGATAGACGCCGTCGATAAAGCCGCCGCTGACGCTGCCGCAGCCGCTGCCCTCGCCGCCAAGAATAAAAGCTAAACCCAATCCAGCCCCCACTCTCCCGTCATGAAGCGTTCGTATTACATCGTCCCCGTCATCCTCCTAGCCCTCTTCGGCGGCCTTTACTGGCAGCACATGGGCGAGATGACCACCAAGGCAAACGAGCTTAAGGCCAAAAATCTTCGCATCAAAGCCGAGGAAGACGCCAAGAAACAGGAAGCCGAGCGCAAGGCCCGTGAAGACGCCGACAAGCGCATCGCCGTCCGCGAGGCCGAAGAGAAGAAAAAGGAAGACGACAAAGAGGCGAAAAAGAAGGCCGACATCGAAAAGATCATCGCCGACACCAAACGCTTCAACGCCCAGCTCGCCGACTTCACCAAACAGGCAGCCACCTTGGACAAAGAGCTCATCGCTCTCCGCGCCGAAAAAGAAAAACTCGGCCGCGACTCCTTCGACATGGCCAAGAAAGTCGAACTCGCGATGGTCGATAAGCGCACCGCCGAATTCCAAGTCCAGCGCATGGCTGACATGGTCGCGAAACGCGCCAGCGACAGCACCATGACCAAGCTGCCCACGCCTCCCCCGGCTCCAGCCGCCAAGTAACTCTCAAGATCAATCAGCCGCCGGGACATTGGAAACTTTGTCCCGGCGGCTTTTTTGTCTCCACATACTTCGCAATCGCCCTCGACGCCCGTTCCTCCGCTCCAAGAATAGTTCGCTGCATCCACTCAGTCCCTTCGTCTCTTTCATTTTCCACGCATACCGTGTCCGCCAACGTGCCTGATCCCGTAGCCGTCAACTCCATGTTCTCCCGTATCGCGCGTCGCTACGACATCGCGAACCACCTGCTCAGCGGCTGCATGGACTTCGGCTGGCGCCGTAAGCTCGTCGCCGCCGTCAAGCGCTCCGCCCCACGCGACATCCTCGATCTCGCCACCGGCAGCGGCGACGTCGCCTTCGCCTTGGGCAATAAACTTCCCTCTACCGTTCCCATTACCGGCATGGATTTCTGCCAGCCGATGCTCGATGAGGCCGAAATCAAAAAGCGCCAGAGCCGCCGCTTCGACAACGTCACCTTCCGCCAAGGCGACGGCCTCGCGCTCCCACTGCCCGACGCCTGCATGGACGCTGTCACCATTTCCTTTGGCCTGCGCAACATGTCCGACCGCCACAAAGCCCTCACCGAAATGCACCGCGTACTCCGTCCTCGCGGTCGCCTCTTCGTCCTGGAGTTCTCCCAACCCTCGCGCTGGTTTCGCCCGCTCTACTTTTTTTACCTTCGCCACGTTCTCCCACTCATCGCCGGCGGCATCACCGGAGACCGGGCCGCCTACGTTTATCTCAACGAAACCATCGAGCAGTTCCCTGGACGCGAAGCTCTCGCCACCGAGATCCGCGCCGCCGGCTTCACCTCGGTCACCGCGCGAGGCCTCACGCTTGGCAGCGTCGCCCTGCATGAGGCGCAAAAGTAACCGGCCTCACAGCTTCGCCACCAGCGGCGTTTCCCACTTCACCGGCTGCGCCCACTCCGGTTGAAACCCCGGAGCTTCCAGCCGCACGCGCGGCGGTTGTCCGGTCCACGCCCCATCGATCTTCACAAACCAGTGCCCGCCGCGCCTCGTGAATAAAATCGTCACCGGTCCCCACGCCGTCGCCGTCGGCCCGTAGGAAAACTGTTCGCTCTTCTCGAACCACCGTTTCGGCACGCCAGCACCCACGACGAGATGCTCGCTTTCCTCACGCACGAAGAGCGCCCGCATCATCAAAATCCACTCCGCCGCCGCCCACGCGTGCTGACCGTCGCCCATGCAACCGCCACCCGTCCTAGGATGGATCGCCTCCGGCCAGTGCCCCGTCGGCGATGCGTGTTTTGCCACCGAGTCGATCAACCCCAGATAGCGCTCATCGCCGTGCCGCAAAAACGTCTGCGCCAGCGCGAGCGTCAGATAAGCATTCACTCCGGAGTGGATGATGTCCTGGAAAAATCCGCCGTCATGCCGGCAATTTTTCCACAACCAATCCGCCGTCTTCACGAAAGTCTGCGCGCCCGCCTCGTCGATATGCAGCGGATAATCCGCCACCAGCGAACCGATCGCGCCCGCGTCCATCCGCCGGTATGGCGACGCCGGCATCCCGGACTCCGCCACACTCTTCGGAAGCGCCGCCAGGCTGTTGCGCAAGTCGAACCAGAACGCCGTCGCCTCATTCGTGTAACGCGCCGCACGCGTGATGTCACCGCGCCGCTCATACATCGCACCTATCGCCTTCAGCCCGGCGATGCCCCAAAAATCATCCCAATAATAATAGTCGTTCGGCCCCAGATGCTCCGCGCTGAAGCCCGGTGGCAGCAGCCCCGCGTGGCGTCCGCCTTTTGATTTCGCTCGCTTGCGCGTGACCCACTGCGCGCCTCGTTCAAATGACCGCATCAGCGTCGCCGGGAGCAGCGAACCCGTCGCGCGCTCCAGCCGGTCCGCGATCCACAGCACCTGCCCGTTCGCATCCCACTCCCCTTCCTGCGAATGAAAATAGCCGTCACTGCGCTGCCTCGCAGGAAATCTTTCCAACGCCCGCCGCGCCCGGTCGTGGAGATTAGCCGCGATCAGCCCATTCATAATCAGGCACGCGTCACGAAACCAAAAACGCCGGTATGTGTACGGCCCGGGATAAATCTCGCCGGGAGACAAAAGTACCAGCGTGCGCAGCGCCGATTCGTGCAAGAAAATCCAGTCCGCCTGCGGCGCGTTCAGCTTCGGTGTTCCCGCCAACGCATCGTTCCAACTGAGCGTGATCGGATGCGCAGTGTTCTCCGCTACCAACGGCATCGACGCAGCCACTACACGCGGCTCTCCCGCAGAAACCGGATAAATCACGCCGCCTGTGGCCAGGCCTGCGGAACACTTCACTCCGGTCTCAGCTTCGCGCGGTGCTTCTCCAGCGGCAATCGCTGGGTCATCACGCAACTGCCCGGATATGTCGCCCGTCTCGAACGTAGAAAACTGCCAGCGCGAGGGCGCCGCATTAAAGCGGATTGGCGGAGCTGCACCGATTGCGAGACGGTTGTCCGTCGTTCGCTGGATCTCGTCGATGAAACTGATGCCCTCCGGATTCGCCGGGCGCACCGCCAGCACGAGCCGTCCACGTTGCTGCGACGAGATGCGTCCCTCCAACCGCAATTCCGGCCGGCCATCGTCCCCCACTTCCACCCACGCCCGGCTTTCCAAGTCTAACCCTTCACGACTCGTCTGCGTGATCACTTCGAGCCCGCGTTCGAAGGCCAGTCGTTGCCGCGCCTCTTTTGTCTGCGACGGATAAAACGCTTCCCCCTCATCGGGCAGAAACCACCAGTCGAGCGACCAGCGATCCTCACGCGGCGTCACCATTCCGCGCGGATCGATGATCGGAAACGTCTCCAATCCCGGCACGCCGACAGCGGTCCAGTTACGATGCGTAAGATTCACATGACTGAACGAAAACGCGCGCGGCAAAAATGAATCGTCTCCCGGATCGAACTGACGCGCCACCCAGTACGGCCAGACCCAGTCGAGATTGTTTTGAATGACCTTCGTGTTGATCAATCCGCGCGCATGAAAAACCACGCCGGCACGAATCAACTCAATGGGTTCCTGCACTTCCGATGGCTGCGAAAACTGCCGCAACCGCGCGAGAAACTCGAACGGATCAATGAACCCGCGTGAGCGGGCCGCACGCCGGAGCAGATAGCGCCAAGGAAGCCAGGATTGCATGAGGATCAAGAGTTGGATGAAGAAACAAAACCAGTGACGGGCGGAAACCTCTCAACGGTGAACGATGAAAAATTTCGGCCCGAGACCACGACCAACCGCGGTATGAAACCACGCTGGCCGTCCGATACGGATCGCCTGCCCAGACGGGCGGTAAGCAGCCCGCGACCATGCCCGTCGCTTACGACTGAAGCTTCGCCGCGAGATCAGCCGCAGCGGACGTCATGCGCTGCCACGCCGTGTTCAACTCTGCTTTCACAGAGTTCCACGTTTCTTCCGTGGCATTATCGAGCGCGTTGATTTTCTGGCTCAACACTTCGCGTGCCTCAGCCACTTCCTTGCGCGCCGCCGCGATCGCCGGTTTGGCGTCCTCTTTGGCGGCGTCTTTTTTAGCATTCCACTCGATGATTTTCGCATCGAGCGACGCTTCGGCCGCCTTCATGTGTTCGCGCACCATCTCGCGCTGCTTGAAAGTCGCATCCTTGGATTTTTCCCACGCATCGCTGACCGCATCGCGGGTCGCCGCAGCCGCCGACTTCGCGGTCGCCTTGGTTTCCTGCCACGCCTCTTTGGCGGGCGAGCTAGGCTGACTCGCCTCAGGCGAGGCTGCGGTCATCTTGTCGTGACAGCCCGCGAGAAAAAACAGCGAGCAGGCCAGCAGTGAGGAAACTTTAATTGATGAAGTGAGTGATGTTTTCATGATAAGAAGATCGAGTGCGTGAGTTTCGCGTTAATTAAATATGTACGTGAGCGTTCCAAATCGCCGAACGCGGAGCACCCGGTTTTCAAACCGGTGGACGCCCGCGGAGCGCGCTTGCCAGAGCAGAAATGACCAGCAGCACGAGGAAGACGAAGAAAAGAATCTTCGCGATGCCCACCGCCGTGCCAGCGATGCCGGTGAAACCGAGTACGCCTGCGATGAGTGCGAAAATAAAGAAGAGTAGTGACCAGCCGAGCATAGGAATTTCCTCTAAGGTTGAGTGTTGTTGAGCGGAGGGATTGAGCTGAACCGCCCTCCACCTTCGCTATCCTCGTGCCACTCAATCCCGTTCGCCGCCGAGCGCGCTGCGCACAAACGGCTTACATCACGTAACGCCCAAAACCGCCCACTCCGACTTTACGCCTTCAGCGCAGAATGCACCCACGCTCATTCAGCCCGACGTGCAGTGTGCAGCGATATGCACCACCGGAAAATCGCCACGTGCCCACAACATTCATACGTGTACACCCTTCGCATCCTCAACGCCAGGATCTCTCGAGCGAGCGCTCGACGCACGCTTACCGGCGGCTTCACGCGAGCGGCAGCGTGATCCAAAACGCCGCGCCTTTGCCCGGGTCCGACTTGCAGTCGATCGTGCCGCCCATCGCCTTGATCATATCATGCGCGATCGAGAGCCCGAGCCCCGTGCTCGATTCGCCACCGGTCGGCCGCGCGCTCAGTCGGCGGTACGGTTTGAACAGATCCTTGCAGTCATCGACAGTGAGCCCCGGCCCTTGATCGAGCACGGTCACGCGCAATCGGTCTGGAGAATTTTCGTCGGCCGTCACGCTGATCGTCACACTCGTGCCGGGCAGCGAAAACTTGATCGCGTTGGAGATGAGATTGCCCAGCACCTGGCCCAGTGCGTGGAAATCTGCCTGCACTGCAGGCAGCCCGTCCAGATCGCTCACGCACGTGAGCCGCTGCTGCTTCGCGTGCGCCGGAGCCACGTTGATGCGGATCACCTGTTTGATGACATCGCCCAGATCGACCGGCTCCAGCTGCAACTGCCCGAGCTTCGCATCCGCTGCGCTGCGCTCCAGCCGGTCCTGGATGAATTTCAACAACCCGTCACAACATTCGAGGATCGTATCGACAAGCTCGGCACGTGGGTCAGGGGCCTTCAACCCTTCGTCACGGAGCATGAACGCGCTGAAACGCACCGAGGAGATCGGGTTTTTCAGATCGTGAGCCACCACGCTCATCAGCTCGTTTTTCTGCACGATGATGCGCTGGAGTTCATCGCGGGTGCGCTTCAGATCCACATGCGTGCGCACGCGCGCGAGCAGCTCGGCCGTGTTGAATGGCTTGCTGATGAAATCAACCGCGCCCTCGGTCAGTGCCTTCGCCGCAATCTCTGATTCGTTCGCTGCCGTCAGGAAAATCACCGGCAGGTGCAGCATGCCCGGGTCTTTTTTGATGCGTCGGCACACTTCCATGCCATCGATCCCCGGCATCATCAGATCGAGCAGCACCAGATCGGGGAGACGCGCCTGCAAACGTTCGAGCGCCATTTCGCCACTCGTGGCGATCAACACTTCGTAGCCTTCACGTGTGAGCGTGGCCCCGAGTAGTTGCACATTGCGCGCGACGTCGTCCACCACGAGCACGACACCTCCATGTCCGGGAGCGGTACGATTCATGACGAGGCCTCCCGTGCGAGCCGGTCGATGCCTGTGACGAGTTCGGGAAACGTCTTCATGGTTTTTTCCTGCGCTTGAATGTCAAAAGCCTGCACTTCCGCGAGGAGTTTCGCTGCGTAATCCGCAAGTGGCGCGCACGCGGCGGCGTTGCCAGCGACGATGAGTTCGCGCGCGAACGCCTCCGTCTCACGCGCCCCCATTGATTTTGAGAGGATCGGCCAGGTGTTTTTCTCCAGCGTGCGCAGGTGTCCGACCAGATCCCTCCAGCGCGCGGCATCCACCAGCACATTGATCGCCTCCAGCGAGACCGGCAGCGGCGATGCGCTCTGGCGCACGCCCTCCGCCGGCAGCAGTCGCGCGAGCTCGGTGTAGAGCAAAGCGCGCGTGAGCGGCTTGCGCAGATAACCTTCAAAAATTTTCCGCAGATTGAGCTCTTCCGTCAGCAGACTGGAGGCCGTCACCGCGATCATCGGAATGGACGCCAGCTCGGGAAACTCCCGGATCGCATTGCGCGCCGAATGCCCATCGAGGTCCGGCATTCGCATATCCATGAGGATGATGTCGGGCCGGTATTTTTTAGCCATCGCGACGCCTTCCAGACCCCCGCTCGCGTAAAGCAACCGGTGCCTCGTTCCCTCAAAATACCCCAGCATCAAATCGCGATTCAGCGACACATCGTCCACGACCAGGATCAAGCTGGGCCGCAGATGATCGAGGTTTTCACCTTCCGACGGCATGCGATCCTCATCAGGAAGCGCCGCAGAAATCGCAACCTTCACAAACTCAAATAGGAAGGTGGATCCCTGTCCTGGCACGCTCTCCACGCGCACGCTTCCGTTGAGCAGATGCGAGAGCCGGCGTGTGATGCTCAACCCCAATCCAGTGCCGCCCGCCTGCGCCGTCTGGCTGTTCCTCACTTGTCGAAACGGCTCGAAGATCAGCTCGTGGTGTTCGGGCGCGATGCCCACCCCTGTATCCGCCACGCTCAGATAAAGCGTCACCGATGTCTCGTCTCCCTCGGTCAACCGGCTCCATGTGCGGACGTGGACCGTGCCCTGCGACGTGAACTTCAGTGCGTTGCCCACCACATTGAATAAAATCTGCCTCAGCCGCACCGAGTCGAAAATCACCGCAGGCGGCACCGAGGCATCCACCGTGAACTCCAGCTTCACGCCTCGCTCGCCCGCCTGCTGCTCGAAGATCGTCGCTATCCCGTGGAAAACTCCGCGCAAAGACATCGGCTTCAGCGTGAGATCCAGTTTGCCTGCTTCGATCTTCGAAAGATCGAGGATGTCGTTGATTAACGAGAGCAGCGCCTTGCCGCTGGTATTGATCGCATCGATGTACTGGCGCTGCTTGGGCGTCGTCACGATGCCCCGCAGCAACTCCGCGAAACCGAGCACCGCATTCATCGGCGTGCGGATCTCGTGGCTCATGTTCGCGAGAAACTCGCTCTTCTCGCGGTCGGCCTGCTCAGCCTTTTCTTTCGCGCGCAACAGCTCGGCCTCGCGCTTCAGCGCGCTGAACGCGCGGCGCATAAACGCGAACGAATTGATCCCCAGCACCAGCGCCATGCCGCCCGAGAGCACGATCATCAGCGCCGTCGTCCAAAGTTCGCGGCGCATGTTTTCCCGCCGCTGGTCGAGCAGCGCCGTTTCCTCGGAGTGCATCACGCGGACGAGCGCATCGATCTCCGCCATCTGCCGCAGACCGGCATCGTTGGTCGGCGCTTCGTCGCGGCGCACATAAATCTCCACGCTCTTGCGCAGCGCGGCGAGCCGCAGCTCCACCAGCCGGCTCAGCTCATCGCTGCGCGCCGCCTGCCGCTGGCTGTCCGCCACGATCTCACTCAGCTCCGCCAGACTTTTCCTCACCGCGGTCTCCGACTCGAAATAAGACTCCCGATACGCTGTCGAGCCGCTGATCAGGAAGGCGCGTTGATCGAGCTCCGCATCCTTGATCAGCGACGCCGTCTGGCTCGTCATCTCCATCACGCGGTAAGTGTGGTTGACCCATCGCACACGATCGTACGCGCGCCAGCCCGCCCACAAACCGGTCAGCACCGAGAGCACGAGCAGCAAAGCCGCGACACCAAGCAGCCCGGCATGCCAGAAACGGAGGATCGTGTTCTTCATATAAATACTCCGGCAAAGTGCCGTCGCACCCGAGTACGACTCACGGACTCGGGAGTTGTCTAACACTTCCTCCCCGGGAAACGAAAATAGCGCTTACCGCCACGCTTGGACCTGCTGCAAACAGCAAGGCCGCAAACCCACGCCTCACCGCGATCGCACCTGACTGCGCGATTCCGGTAAGCGCATATACAACGCTCAAAAACTGAATACGCGCCCGGATCACGCAGCCGTTTCCGCGCGCTGGTTCACGCCTCGCGCGAACCAACCACCCGTGGCGACCTTAGTCAGTCGCTGGTCAACATTACCCGCGTGCCGCACGAGGTCACCGTAGATGTCGGCCACACGATCTTCGCCGAGCACCTTCGCGAACTGCCGCGCCGTCCCGTAGCCCGCGATCTGGTAATGCGCGATGCGCTGGGCGTTCGCTATGAGCGCCGCGTCGATCACGTACGGGTCGCCGTATTTCGAAATCGTATCGCGCGCCTCGCGGATCAAGCCGCGCATCGCTTCACAAGTCACACCCGATGGCTCCACATTCAGATGCGTGCAGGCGTGCTCCAGCCAGCTGATGTTCGCATCCACCAGCTCGGTGATGTCGGTAATCTCTTTGCGGAGTTCATCATCGGTCGCGCTGCTGAGTAAGCTGGGCAGGATTTCGCGATACTGCGTCTCGGCGTTGTAGAGATCGCGCGTTTGCGCGATGAGCAGATCTTTCAGTGTGTTGAGTGAGGAGGTCGATGGCATGGCGGATAGGAGCTGAGGTTGGAGGTGAAATATTTTTCGCTAACGCGGACTTCAGGCCGCCGCGAACACTTGTTCCTGTATGCGCGGACGCGCGGCAAACGCGTTCAAGTTAAGCTCAAGCCCGATCCACTCCCGTGCCCAGGCGCGCAGATGATCTGACAGGCCGTCAAGGCGCAGACGTAGGGCCGAGTCAGCGACCGATGAGCAATACATCTCCATGTAGCGTGCCGCGCGTCGCATGATGCTGATCGCGCCTGCCACCCCGAGTCGGCTGGTCTCTGCGCGACGGATCTTTTCACCCGCCTCGGCCAGCACGCCGTTCAAAACCGCCTGCGGCTCGCTCCCGTCCCTGGATTCAGGGATACCCGCTTCGCGCAACATCGCCTCGATCGGCGTGAAACCCACGCAGTTGATCCGCGCGACCAAGCCCGACAGAGAATCTATATTGTGCGACTCGATCTCCCGCGAAAGCCGATTCAGATCCTTTTCCAAAGCGAGCGCGCTGGCGTGCAGCGTGTGAAGATCGTCCGACAGCAACTGGAGGAAGAGTTGTTCGCGAGTCATGGTGTGGAGATTCAATTTTGGCAGTTTAAGAAAAACTGTTCACCCCTTTCGCACTCCGCGTGCCAGTGTTTCGGATACGCACTTAAGTAGCTGATGGAAAACAGCTCGTGCTCCGTTCAAATCCAGCCTGACGCTTTCTCCTCCACCCGCCTGGTGCATCTTGCAACCGCGCTCCCGCGCCCATGCCTGCGCTTTGCACCGGCCTGACGGTGCACCGCCCGACGCCCGCTCACTCTAAAAAATCTTCTCCCCGGGTTTTCGTCTGAGAATCCACTCGCCCTCACCCACTGGCAGACTTCGTGCGAAACGCTCCGCACCATGTCCACTCCCGCCTCCCCCGCTCTTCGACGCCGTCGCATCACGATCATCGCGGTCGCGCTCGGCATCGCCGCGCTATTCGCCGTGCTCACGCACTTCGGCGGCGGAGCACGCTGGAAGGAGGCCATGGACGCGCTGCCGGCGGCCGCCTTGCTAGCGTGTTTCGCCGTGCTGCCGCTGACCGGTTTTCCTGTCACGCTTCTGCTGCTCGCCGTCGGCGCGCGCTTCGGTTTCTGGCCAGGACTCGCCGCCACCGCCGCCGCCACCGCGTTCCATCTGGTCGCGAGCTACCCGTTGTCGAAAGTCGTCCGCCGCCCCGTCACCGCCCTGCTCGAAAAAGCCGGCTGGTCACTCCCGCAGCTCGACCGCGGCTCGGCGTGGACCTTCTCCACCTGGCTCGCTCTCGCGCCCGGCCTCTCGTACGCGCTGAAAAATTACACACCCGCACTCGCCGGCGTCCCCTTCGCCATCTACTTCCTGAGCTACTATCCGATCCACGTGATCACCTCCGTGCTTGGACTGCTCATCGGCGGAGCCACGATGAACTTTTCCTGGCCGCTGGCTTTCGGCGTGCTCGCCTACGGGATCATCATGGCCGTCCTCACCAAAATGCTCGCCACCCGCCTCCGCGAAAACCGCGCCGCCAGCAACACCTTCGCCGCACACTCCTCCACCGCTGCACCCGCAGCCTGAAAAATTCCCCCGCCTCCTTTTATGCAAAAAATCCAGATCAACCACCACACGCGCTACAGCTATTCCGCGCCCGTCATCCTCGGGCCGCATCGCCTCTTCATCCGCCCGCGCGAAGGCCACGACATCCTCATCGCCAGTTCCCGTCTCGAAATTTCCCCCACGCCCGCCTCCATCACCTGGCACCGCGATGTCCACGGCAACTCCGTCGCCACCGTCGTCTTCGGCGAACCCGCCGACTCCCTCTCCATCCTCAGCGAGGTCATCGTCGAACACTACGACGAGCAGCCCCTCGACTTCGTCATCGAAGACCGCGCCGCGAAATTCCCCTTCGTGCTCACGCCCGCCGAGCGCATGGACCTCATGCCGTATCTCACGCCGTCCTACCCCGAGGATCAGTCGCAACTCGATCAATGGACCCAAAGCTTCTGGAAAGCCGGTAACACGGCCGACACCTCCGCGCTGCTCAACGAGATCAACCGCAGCATCGCCAATAACTTTTCCTACGCCCGCCGCGAAGAGCCCGGCGTCCAGCGCCCCTCCAAAACACTCGCCACACAAAGCGGCTCCTGCCGCGACTTCGCCACGCTCATGATCGAGACCTGCCGCTTCCTAGGCCTGCCCGCGCGTTTCGTCAGCGGCTACGCCTCCACCGAAGACATCCCCGCCGCTCTCGGCTCCACGCACGCCTGGGCCGAGGTCTATCTGCCCGGCGCAGGCTGGAAAGGTTTCGACAGCACCGGAGGCGTCATCGTCGGCCCGAAACACATCGCCATCGCCGTCGGCCGAGATCCCGAATCGCTCCCGCCCATCTCCGGTTCCTTCGACATCGGCAACAACCTCAACGTGACCTCCTCCATGGAGGTCACCGTCGAGGTCAAACGACAGGACTGATCCCCGCGCTCACCGCCGTCCGGGGACTGCCCTCGGACGGCGCGCTCGTTTTCTCAGGCACGATCAGTTTCAAATCCGCCGCCAGTGGCAGGTGATCGGAAGCGATGCGTGTGAGATCGTCTTCGAGCACCTTCACGCCGCACACCTCGAAATGCTTCGAGGCAAAAATGTGATCGATCCGCCGCAACGGCCAGCGCGCCGGAAAAGTCCTCCGCGCGGTATGCCCCGGCGCATGCGCCTGCACATCGTTCATCAGCGCCGACAGTTTCCTATAAGCCGCCGAGCCCGGAGGAAAATTCATGTCGCCGCACAGGATCACCGGTTTGTCCGTGCCGATCCCACCGAGCCACTCCGGCGCGAGCAAATCAGCCACTTGCGACGCCTGCTCCGCCGAGCCCAGTCCGAGATGCGTCGTCAACAACTGCACCTCTTCTCCCAGCCACGGCACCGTCACCCACAAAGCTTCCCGCGGCTCTCCCCTTATCCGTCCGCCCCGTGGCAACACCGCGCGCCGCACCAGCCGGATCGGCTCGCGCGACAGTACTCCATGCCCGTACTTGGAATTCCCCGACGTCACCGCCGGGCAAAAGTACGCGTGCATCCCCAGCTTCTCCGCGATAATCGCCAGCTGATCCTCGCCACGCGAACGCTCACGCCCGCAGTCGAGCTCCTGCAACGCGATCACATCCGCATCCAGCCGCTCCAGCACGCGCGCGATCCGAGCCGGCGAAACCCGCCCATCGCCGCCGTGGCAGCTGTGGACGTTGTACGTCACCACCCGCATCGCCACCGCCGTTGCAGACGGCTGCCGTCGCTGCGCCGCCACAACCGCGCCCGTTTCCGAACGCCCGAGCGCACGCAACGCCGCCGCCCGTAAGACCGAGGGACGGATAAAATGCCGCGCCTCTTCCGGCAGCCATACGTTTGCCGGCAGCAGTGCGAAACCCTGCGCCTCCGCCGCCGTCGGCCCCGCGTGCGAGCCATTCTCCTGCGCAAAGGTCCAGCATTCGCCCTTCGTTCCCCAACCGAGAACAACCAGATCGCCCGCGTGCGGATTGTGGCAGAGATGCGCCAGATCCTTCGCGATCTCACTGCGCAATGGCTCCGCGCAAGGCAGTCCCTCAGGCAGATCCGGCAGCACCTGCTCCCCACCCGCATGAAGCCAGTCCACCCGCCCGTCTTCGCGCCGTAGCAAAACGCCCCCTACACCATCCCGCAGCAGCGCCGCCGCCAGCCGCCGCTTGCCGGTTTCACCGAGATCGCGCCCAAAATAAACATGCCCCACCGGCCCGAGCGCGGCCACGGCGAACTCCTGCTTCTCAAAAACACTCAGCTGCGACTCCGCCCGGTGCGTCTCCTCGCGCTTTTCTTTTTTCGGCCCCCCGAGCCAGTGCCCGGGCGATGGCCGCCGCTGCGGCCGCGCCGCCTCCGCCGCTTTCACCGCGTCTTGATTCGGCCAGTGCTTCCGCACCAGTCCTTCCAGCCCGCCCTCCACCACGCCCGCCAGCGCCTTCGTGCGCACCTGCCCGTGATCGCTAAAAATCCACACGTCATAATCCCGCCGCCCTGAGCGCCGCGCCGCGCGGTGCAGCTCCCGGATCGCACGATCGATGCCCTTCAACGTCCAGTGCGCGAACGCCGAGTCCGGCCCGCGCCGGTGCGACTGCTCGTCGTACCCGAGGAAATTCACATGCACCACCGGCAGCCCGCGCGTCACATCGAGCCGCGCGCCGAGCGTCACCATTTCACGCAGTCCCACGCAGACAAAAACGCGTGCCAGCAGGAAAAACAGCTCTCGCTTCAAGCTCCGCCCCTGCACAAACACACCGCGCAACGCGTCGAAAAAACCGATCACGATCTCCAGCAGCAGCAGCCCGACCAGCCGCGCAAACGCCCCGAAGTGCAAAAATGCAAACGTCACCAGCGTCCTCAGTTTTCCGGTACGCCACATGTCGCCGAGTCCGATGCTAGCGCCGCAGAAATGGCTTTCCTCCTGCGCCGCTCCACCCGTGTAGATGTTGCTCCACGAACTGCCGCCCGTGAGCAACCCAGTCGCCTGCGTTTGCAGATCCGCCTCGATTCGCTTCGCCCAGTCCGGATGCATCATCATGCCGATCCCGCCCACGCGTTTGTCGAGAAAGCTGAACGCCGGCACCGCCCCGCGCACCCCGTAATAAAGCTCCGCCTGCACCGCCGGCGTGCTCGATGGCAGCCCTGGATAAAAGGTGTGCAGCTGATGCCCGCGATTGAGCAGTCGCTTCAAAAACGGCATCCGCCCGCGCGCGATCGCTCGCTCCAGTTGCTCACGCGCCAGCCCGTCGATCTGGATCATCAGCAGCCCGTGAGCGTGCGGCGCATCTGCAGTCACGCCGAGCTTCAGCCCGCGCACGGCCCATTCGTTGCGACTGAAACGACGGCGCATCCGCCACCACGCGGCTTCGATACGGGTAAGCATGGCGCGCGTCAGGAGGCTGCCAGTTGCGAGAGCGGAGCCGTGATAGCTTTCACCGCCGCGCCGACTTTGTCAGCGACCAGCTGGCCCTCGATCGCGAGACGCTCCTTCGTGCGTTCCCATAACGATTGCTCCTCGATGCGCGGCTGGTCGCGGCGATGAGCGGCGATCACTTCGCGATAAAATTCCAGCGCTTTCACCGACGTGACCACCCGGTCGAAATTCGCCGCCTGCTCCCGCGCGCCCTTGCTCCACTTCTTCCGAAGCTCCGCGCTGCGCACCACTTGATTAAGCGCGCGTGAAAAATCCACCGTGCTCGCATCCGCCTTCAGCAAGCGGCCGTTTTCCTTGTCGCGCACGATTTCGCGCGCACCGGACGCATCGAGCGCGATCACCGGATTTCCCGCCGCCATCGCCTCGGCGAGCACCATGCCCTGCGTCTCGCTCTGCGAGGCAAACGCGAAGACATCCATCGCCGCGTACGCATCGTGCAGCGCCTTGCCCGTGAGCTTCCCCGCGAACCGCACACGGTCCGCAACGTTATGCGTGGCCATGATTTTTTCCATCTCCTCGCGCGACGGACCATCCCCGACAACCAGCAGCCACGCGTTCTTCTCCCGCTTGAGCGTGCGCACCACCGCCTCCGAGAGAAACGTCAGATTCTTTTCCGGCGCCAGCCGCCCCAGATGACCGATCACCACCGCATCGCTCGGGATGTTCCACTGCTTCCTGCCACGCGCGCGGCTGCCCGAGGCGAGTGCCTTCGTGTCGATGCCCGTCGGCACCACGCGGATCGGCGTCGTCACGCCGCGGCTCACGAGCAGCTCCGCAATGCTCTCGCTCGGCGCGATCACACCATGGCAGCGATTCGCAAAACGCGTCGAGAGCTCGATCACGAATTCCTTCAACCGCGGCGAATCAAACGGCACGTAATGCGTGTACTGCTCGTACAGCGTATGGTGCGTGAACACCACCGGAGCACCCGTCATCGCCGAGGCGCGCAGCGCCGTGTCCCCGAGCAGAAATGGATGATGCGCGTGCAACAGGTCCGGCTTGAACCCCGTGATGCGCTCCGTCGATTCCGTGCTGAGCGGCAGGCTAACCGAGAAGTCGCTGCCATTAAAATTTTGCAGCGCTGGGACGCGCTCCACCGAACGCTCGATGCGCTCCGGCGCACCGCCTTCGGCAAATTGCGGGGCCACCACGAGCACGCGCTGACGCAGCCGGCGATAGTCTTCTAGAAAGGTCTGGACCGATTTGGCGACGCCGCCGACGTGCGGCAAAAACGTGTTGGTGAAGAAACAAATTTTCATGACTGGAAGTGAAGAGATGCCTGCGTGCTTTCGCGGGTTGTCTGAGTGAGTTTCGATAACTGCGCTCCCTATCTCATGATGCGTGCCAGCGACTGCCCTGCGCGCGTTCTCAGAGGAGAACTCACATCAAAAAGCTTTTCCCTCCTTACGGACGCTGCGCTTTGCAGCCCGCGCAAAACACCCGCCCGGGCGGAATGCACTCAGGCAAACTCTCACGAGTTCTCGCTGTAGGCGGTGCCCTCACCCCGCACAACCTTCATCCGCTTTTGTCCTTCAGACACCACGCCACGCTACGCACGTTCGGCTGCGCGCAGCCTCCAGCCCAACAAAAAGCCCGCGAGCATCACTCGCGGGCTTGCATCAAAAAGATCGGCTTAAGTTTCCGTCAGACGCTCACGCGCCTTCACCCATGTCGCCGCTCACGCCTCGACTCGTTTCGACGTGTCGATCGTCGTCGTCACCATACCCAGGCGCTTGCGCTTCCGATACAGTGTCGCGATGTCGATACCCATGATCTTCGCCGCCTGATCGAGACTATCGACCTTCGCGACCACGCGCCGGATGTGCTCTTCCTCGAGGCGGTCGATCGTCACAAAATGCCCCGGCCGCACCGCCGATGACTCCTCGCTCTTCGAGGTGAATTCCTCCGGCAGATCAGCGGGCTCAATTTCCTCGCCCGACGAAAGAATCACCGCGCGCTCCACAACATTGCGCAGCTCACGGAGATTTCCCGGCCACGTATAATCCGCCAGCGCGAGCGCCGCTTCGCGCGAAAACTTCAACTTCGGCTGCCCTTTCGCTGCGGCGAAAAACTTCAGATAATTTTCCATCAACACCGGCATATCTCCGGGACGATCCACGAGTGCGGGCATCTCCACGCCGATCACCTTAAGTCGGTAAAACAGATCTTCGCGGAAACGTCCCTCAGCGACTTCCTTCGCGAGATCGCGGTTGGTCGCCGCGATGAGCCGCACATTCGCCTTCCGCGTACGCGTGTCGCCCACGCGCTCGTATTCACGATCCTGCAACAAGCGCAGCAGCTTCGGCTGGATCTCCAGCGGCACCTCTCCGATTTCATCGAGGAAGAGCGTGCCTCCATCCGCCGTCGCGACTTTGCCCCAAGTATCTTTGAGCGCGCCCGTGAACGATCCTTTCACGTGACCGAAGAGTTCACTCTCGAGCAGCTCCTTGGAAAGACTCGGGCAGTTGATCGTCACGAACGGCTTGTCCGCGCGGGCACTGCGTTCGTGAACCGAGCGCGCCAGCACCGTCTTGCCCGTGCCGCTTGGCCCGAGGATGAGCACCGTCGCCTCCGACGGCGCCGCACGAAACGCCATGTCGAACGCCTTCTTCATCGCGGGCTCATTCGACTCTAGCAGCAACGCCGGTTGATTCGACGCCACGCGGCCTTCGAGCTCGCGCACCTTTGTCGTCAACTTCCGCTGCTGCTCCAGCTTCGCCAGCTTCTGTTTAATGTCCTCCGGGATAAAAGGCTTTTGGATGTAATCATGCGCCCCGCGCCGCATCGCCTCGACCGCCGCCTCGACCGATGTCTGCGCCGTAAAAACGATCACCGGAATCTCCACTCCGAGTTCGGGCAGCTTCGGCAAAAAATCCAACCCGCTCTCCGGTCCGAGCATCACATCGAGAAACATCGCATGGATCGGCTCCTCCTCGAGGATGCGCTCGGCCTGCTTGGTGTTGTTGGCGATGAACGTCTCATGCCCCATCGCGCGCAACGCATACGAGGTGGATTTCTGGACGCTCACTTGGTCATCGACGATGAGGATGTTCATAAGGGTTCGGGTATTGTGAGCCTGATAACGCGAAGTTCGTGCCGCGCTCCGGCAACTCACGGCAAATTGCATTTGGCGCAAGCCTTCATCCAAGAAAAATTCCCCCGATAAATTTTCTGCCCAATGACTTAGGAAAGATCACTCACGCAAAAAAATCTTAAAGCCCGTTCCTCCCTTCCTTCATCCACTCACTCCATTAACTGCATGTTGCAGTCCCGATTTCCGACCCGTGCTGCAAAACGCCTTAGCCGTAATCCTGCCGTTTCCGCACCCACTCACGTCATGTTCATCGGGTCGACATCGAGCACCTGCGTCACGTCGTCCGGCCACGTGAAATCCGCGCGCAGCTTCGTCAGCTCCGCCACCACCTTCGTCACCTGCGCCGTGAAGTACCATAGCTGCCACCGGTACTCATCCTTGATCTTCTCGATCGGCGACGGCGACGGCCCGCGCAACTCAACCTTGTCGCCGAGCGCCGCCTCCACGCGTTTCGCCCACTGCTCCGCGAAAAATTGCAGCTTCTCCGGATTCGGCCCGCGAAACCCGTGATGGATCAGATGCCGGTAAGGCGGATACCTGAAATCTTTCCGCATCTTCAACTCGCTCGCCGCGAACCCCGCGAAGTCCGCCTGCCGCGAAAACTGGATCGCCTCCGCCTGCGGCGTGAACGTCTGCACCACCACTTCGCCCGCGCGATCGCCCCGTCCCGCCCGTCCCGCCACCTGCACGAGCAACTGAAACGTCCGCTCGTTCGCCCGAAAATCCGGGATGTGCATCGAGATGTCCGCGTCGATCAAGCCGACCAATGTCACATTAGGAAAATCCAGTCCCTTCCCGATCATCTGCGTGCCTACAAGCACATCGATTTTCCCCGCGCGAAAATCCCCCAGCACCTGCCGGAACAGATGCTTCTTCGACATCGTGTCGGCATCCATGCGCTCGATACGCGCGCGCGGCACCACCCGCCGCACCGCTTCCTCCACGCGCTGCGTGCCCAGCCCGCGCCAGCGGATTTTCACCGACCGGCACTTCGGACACGACATCGGCGCCGGCCGCTCCGCTCCGCACAAATGACACCGCAGCCGCTCATCGCTGCGGTGGTACGTCATCGTGATGCTGCAATGCTCGCACTCCTCCACATGCCCGCAATCCGTACACATCATCGACGACGAGTAACCGCGCCGGTTGATGAATAAAATCGTCTGCTCCCGCTTCTCGAAACGGCTCTGCATCGCGTTCACGAGCTTGCGCGAGAGCGTCGTCATCCCACGCGAGTTCATGATCTCGATCTTCATATCGACGACATTGATGTGCGGCAGCTTCCGGTCATCCACGCGCTGCGTGAGCTGAAGCAGTTGATACTTCCCCGCCTCTGCATTCGCGAACGACTCCAGCGACGGCGTCGCCGATCCCAGCACGCACAACGCCCCCGCCAGCTTCGCGCGCATTACCGCCACATCCCGCCCGTGATAACGCGGCGTCTCGTCCTGCTTGTACGCCGGCTCGTGCTCTTCATCGACCACGACTAGTCGCAAATTTTGCACCGGCGCAAAAATCGCCGAACGCGCGCCCACCACCACGCGAGCCTCGCCCGACGCCAGCGCGTGCCACCCGTCGATCCGCTCGCCTTCGCTCAGATGACTGTGCCACACGACCGTCTTCTGCCCCGGTGCGATCGCCTCCAATCGCCCGCGCAACCGCGCCACCGTCTGCGGCGTCAGCGCCACTTCCGGCACGAGAAAAATCACCCCGCCTCCCGCCGCGAGCGCATCGTGCACAGCGTGCAGATATACCTCCGTCTTCCCCGAGCCCGTGACGCCGTGCAGCAACGTCACGCCAAATTTATCCGCCTTCAAACTCGCCGCCAGCGCCTCGCCCGCCGCGCGTTGCTGCGGATTCAGCAACGGGGGCATCGCCGCCACCACTTCGCCGCTCCCCCACTCGTCCGCATACGCCACGCGCTCCACCCGCCGCGCTTCCTCGCGCAGCACCCCGCGCTTCACCAGCGCCGCCACCACCGCCGCCGTGAGATCGAGCCGCGTGAGCACCAGCGATTTTTTCACCGGCTTAAACTGCTGCACCATGAACCGGTACAACTTAGCCTGCTGCGGCGCCCGCTTCGTCAGTTTCTCCAGCTCCGCCTCCGGCAACTTCTCCGCCATCACGAGCATTTTCTCGATCTTCAGCCCCGCGTCATTGCGCACCGCCGCCGGCAACATCGTCTCGATGATCGTATCGATTCCACACGCGTAATACGCCGCCATCCACTTCGCCAGACTCAGCAAATCCGGCGTCAACGCCGGAAACGGCTGCACCAGCTGCGCCACGTTTTTTAGTTTCTCGACCGGAAAATCCTTCGGCGCGCCGATCTCGCCCACGATCCCCAGATGCAGCCGGTTCACGATCGGCACGCGTACCAACGATCCAACGACCACTGCCGCGCCGAGCGACTCCGGCACCCGGTAGTGCAGGACTTTATCGAACCCAGCGAGAGGATGAACACCGACGTACATATCGCGAAAAGACCGGCGATGACGCCGCCCACTCATCCCCGACGCAAGCACGCCGACACCTCACTTTTCGCATTCCTCCCCATTCTTGACAGACACCACCGCCAACTTGAACGTCCCAGCGTGAGCAACGAAGCCGCCCGCGATAAATTCCAAAACTACCTCGCCAAAAAAGGTCTTCGCGTCACCGAGCAACGTCTCGCGATCTTCGAAGCCGCCTTCGGCCAGAAAGAGCACTTCACCGCCGAGGAACTCCTCGACCACGCCCGCGCCATCGACGACTCCGTCTCCCGCGCCACCGTTTACCGCACGCTTCCGATCATGGTCGAAGCCTCGCTCGTCCGCGAAGTCGATATCGGCAAAAACCTGAAGTACTACCTCCCCAACGCCGAAAACAATCCTCAGGTCGCCCAGGTCATCTGCATGGATTGCGACAAGATCTTCGAAATCGCCGCCCCCTTCATGGAATGGTACGGCAACTCCGTCTCCACCAAACTCGGCCTCACCCCCGTCACGCAACGTCTCCAGGTGAACGCGCACTGCAACGCGCTCAAGCAAACCGGCACCTGCAAAAACCGCAGCTGACCGCCGCAGCCTCTCGCCTCGATGGGAAAAAAATCCGATCCCGCCTTCGAAATCGCCTTCTTCGAATCGGTCCTCCGCCGCGACCCGACCTACGCCGACGTCATCGAAATCCTAGGCGGCCTCTACACAAAAACCGGCCGCATCGAGGACGGCCTGAAAATGGACCGCAAACTCGTCCGCCTCCTCCCCAAAAATGCGACCGCCCACTACAACCTCGCGTGCAGCCTCGCCCTCTGCAAACGCAAGACCGACGCCCTTCGCTCCCTCAAAGACGCCATCGCCCTCGGCTACGACGACCTCGACTGGATGTCGCAAGACCCCGACCTCGAAATCCTGAAAGCCGACCCCGCTTTCAAAAAACTCCTCGGCCAGCTCAAACCCCAGAGCTGAAGAGATCGGGTAGCCGCGTCATTTAAGACGCGGAGTTCGCGACGTCCATTCACACCCCAGAGTTGCCAGCTCCGCCCCACTGGTCATTGGTCACTGGTCATTTTCCTCCATTTCTAAAAATGCCCGTCCTCGACTACGAGCCACACGTCCTCGCCCCCCGCACCGCCGCACCCGCGCTGACGCCCATCCAGCAGGAAATCCTCGCCCTCAAACGCGAACGCAACGCCGTCATCCTCGCGCACAACTACCAGATCGAGGCCATCCAGCAGGTCGCCGATTACGTCGGCGATTCCCTCGGCCTCGCCTATCAGGCCCAAGCCTCCAAAGCCGACGCCATCCTCTTCTGCGGCGTCCACTTCATGGCCGAGACAGCCAAAATCGTTAACCCCACGCGCACCGTCCTTCTCCCCGATCTTGACGCCGGCTGCTCCCTCTCCGACTCCTGCCCCGCCGACCGCCTCGCCGCCTACAAAGCCGCGAATCCCAACGTGTACGTCGTCGCCTACATCAACTGCTCCGCCGCCGTGAAGGCCCTCTGCGACGTCATCTGCACCAGCGGCAACGCCGTCAAAATCGTCAACCAGATACCCGCCGACCGCGAAATCCTCTTCGTCCCCGACCAAAACCTCGGCCAGTGGGTCGCGCAAAAAACCGGCCGCAAGATGCGCCTCTGGCCCGGCTCCTGTTACGCCCACGTCCAGTTCACCGTGAAGGCGCTCGAAAAAGTCCGCGCCAAATTTCCCCACGCCCCCGTCGTCGCGCATCCCGAATGCGTCCAAGCCGTCCGCGACCTCGCCGACGAAGTCTGCTCCACCGAGCTCATGGTGAAATTCGCCAAGGAACAGACCGCGAAAGAAATCATCGTCATCACCGAGTCCGGCATGTTGCACCGCCTCCAGCGCGAGGTCCCCGACAAAACCTTCATCGCCGGCCCGACCGACACCTGCGCCTGCAACGACTGCCGCTTCATGAAAATGAACACGATCGAGAAAGTCCGCGACGCGCTCAAAAACATGACCCCGCAGATTGAGCTCCCCGCCGACATCCGCTCCGCCGCGTTGATCCCCCTCCAACGCATGTTGGACTGGAGCAAACGCTGACCCGTCCCCTTCCGATGGCGTCGCGACGCCCCAGTCGCGCATAAACCACCTTCGCCTCCGCGCCCCCAACCGCGTGGGCAACGCCTCTACGCGGCCGCGACCAGGGCCAAACGGCCCTACCCGACCCGGGTCCAATGCCCCGCCATCGCCCCTACCGCGATCCCGCGTGACCCGCTAGACTGCTCCCGTGAATACCACGGAAAGCTCTCCCTCCCGCCCCCGCCAGCACGCACCTTTCACCCGCATCACAGGAGCCCGCCTACGACGCGGCCTCTCCCTAGTCGAGGTGATGGTTGCCGCCACGATCTTCACCATCTTCGCCGTATCCGCCACCGGGCTTTTTATTCAGAATCAGCGAGCGTCGGTTGGGCTTCGCTACCGGACTCAGGTCACTAACACCGCGCTCAACATCCTCGAGCAACTCAGGCTGAAAAATTACAATGAGCTGAAAGCCCTGCGCGCTGCCGCCCTCCTCGCTCCCACAGGAACACACACCACGACCGTCCTTGTCGGCGATCCACTCTACGTCCCGCCCACGGTCAACCCATACGCATCCCTCAACCTGCCTGCCGGACTTCGACCTGAAGAGCTAATCCTCAACGTCCTCGACGGTACCGTCATCAGCATCAATCGAACTAACATCAAACTGCCGATGGAAAGCGGCCTTAACACCACGAAACTGGATACACGTTACTGGCTTTCGATGAAGTATAACGAGTCACTCAGCACCCCCATCGTTCAGGCCATAGAAATCGCACTCATTTACCAATGGAAAATGCCGCAACGCACCAACTGGCAGGAAGGCACCATCCGTCTAGTCGTCATCAACCCTCAGGCAGTGAAAAACGTAGCCTCAGCTGCGGCCCTTTGATTATGAAAACCTTCCCCCTCCGCTCACGCTCCCGCAAACGCGGTTACACACTCACCGAAGTCTTGATTGCCCTGGGCATCAGCGTCGCTCTCGGTGGCGCCGCCACTTGGTTTATGATGGAAGGCGCCCGCGCCTCACTCAAAGCCACCAATAACTCCGTCAACGATCTCGCGCAATGGAGCATCTTCGTCGCGATCTCGGTCGATTCCAAAACCGCCAACGGCATGTCCGTTTACTCGACGTTCACGCCAGCCGATATGGCCGACAGCACCAAACGCCTGAACAAGGATGGCCGCGGCAACGTCCTCATCCTCACGAAAAGCAGCCAGGACGCCGGCTCGTCCCGCGCCGCCTATGACAAAATCACTGGCTACATTTACAGCCCGACAACCAAAAATCTCCGGAAATTTGAATACACCGTCACCGCCGCAGAGAAAGGCGACCTGGCCACCAATGTCCTCCCCGCCACCCTCGAAGAGATCCTCGTCAACAATTACACGACCCTCGTTCCTCACATCATCGGCGAAAACCTCACGCCCCCCGTCACAGGATTCGGCGTATTTCTCGTCCGCGAGCGCGGCCACTCCGGCATCCTCTCCATCGAAGCAGCTCAGGGCATCGATGCCCGCACCGTGAATAAAAAACTCATCGAAGCCTCCTTCTTCATCCGCGGTTGATCCGCCTCCTCAAACATGAAAACCAATTCTCAAGGCTCCATTCTTTCGGGTGTGCTGATGTCCACCCTCTTCGTCGCCATCATCTCTGCATCCGTGTTGAGCCTCATCAACACCCAGCGCCGCGTGAACCTCCAACGCGAGGTCCAGCTCCAGGCCAACGCCGCAGCAGAGACCGCCCTCGATTACGCCTACTCATATATCATCAACGATATTCAGCAAAACACCCTCGCCAACGCGGGCACCATCCCCTCGACCGGCTACAGAACTTTCACCTTTCCCACCGCCGTTGAGGACTTCCTCCTCGGCACCATCACCCTCCAGTCCGGCCTCCAGGCCAAACCCGGCGTCACCACACTCACCGGCCTTGAGGTCCGCGTCCTCGCTCCTCGCAATAAAAAGCGCTACCGCGTTGACGGCAAAGACCCCGCCAACGCCACCGACCCGAATAAAGATCAGTGGGTAAACGAAAGCCTCGTCCCCATCGTCGCCAGAATCACCGCCCGTCACGGCACCCAGGAGTACACCGCCTATGTCCACAAGGGCATCTCCTCCCGCGAAATCGCCCTCTTCCAGTACTCCATTTTCTTCCAGGGCCAGCTCCACCTCCACCGCGGCTTCCGCCCGATGGGTGGCGTTCACGCCAACGGCAACCTCTTCCTCAACGCCCACAACGGCGACGGTGCCATCTATAACGGTGCCGTCACTACCGCCGCTAACTTCTACCGCGGCTCTACCTTCGACAGCGGCGGCACCGGTGCCGACTCCTTCGGCTACACCCCCGTCAATGCCGCCGGCCAGCTCGACTTCACCATCGCCGGCGTGAACCCCGTCGCCACCGGCGGCTCCGGTGATCTAAAAATCTACACCGAAAGCCCCGGCAACGTGCACACATACGTGCCTCTCACCAACACCCTGGACAGCCGCCTCGTCTCGTGGAAAGACGACGCCACCGCTCTCTTCAAAGGTCACCTCGAAGACAAAGCCCACCTGGTCCCTGAGCTCACCCCCGTGGGCTCCGAAGGCTACCGCCAGGACGTCAAAGCCACCACCGGCGTCAATGAGTTCAACAACTCACCCTACGCTCTCATCGAGCCCAATCTCCCCGTCAGCCACGCCTCGCACAAAGCCACCTTGGAAAACTCCCTCCAGGCCAAGGCCAGCCTGATCTTCATCATCGAGCATAACGACCTCACTCCTGCAGCAAACCTGCGCACCACCGACGGAGTACCGCCCTCGGCTACAAGCTCCATTGCCGGAGTCGGCAGCGGCAACCCGCTGACCGCCAAAAACGACTATCTCATCGACCCCGACGACGACAACGTCATCGGCGGAAACGAACCCCGCATCTCCAACCCATGGAAAACATTCATCGTTCGCGCCTACAAAGTCTCGGCGACTTGGGATCGCAGCTTGGGCACAGACATTCATGGCCTCGATTCAGGCGGTAATCCTTATCTCATCGCCGTCCCCCTGCCCACCGGTGTCATCGGTGCCGCAAATGCGTCAGTCACTTCAATCGCAAGCGATGGCGTATTCGAAGACTTCGATGTGACCCTGACCGCCGCCTCGGCTAGCGCCTACACAGGGGCCGGGGTCGATCAGATTAAACTGATTCCATCAATTTCCTCCGTCGCCGCCAATCGCACCCTCATCAATCACAACGATCAACGCGTCAGGGTAGATAAAGGCCTCTTCGACTCCCGCATGGGTCGCGCCGTGGTCCCACTCACGATCGATATAGCGAAACTCAAGTACGTCCTCGAAGCCCCCATTGGTCTCCTCTCAGGTGCCGACCTCGATTTCCGCAACCAATTCAACCCAGCCCAAAACATCGGCACCGTGACCGCCCCGCGCACACTTTGGAACGGCCTCGTGTATGTGGAATTTCCCACCTCACTTAATCTTCAGAACGCCGCCGCCATCCTGCCCACCAACATCCTTCCCGTCACCGGTGCAGGCAACACTGGCAAAAGCCGGCGCTTCGACTACGGCGTGAAGGAGAAACGTCATCCTGACCGCTGGTTTATCACCGATCACGCATCCCGCGGCGACCGTGCGGACAGCATAGTCACTGCAACCAATCCGAAACCCGGCATCGTCCCCATCGCGCCAGAACTTCGTGATTACCCCGATTCCAATCACGTGACGCAGAGACCATACGGGCTGCTGCCTCCAACTTCGACCCTGCCCGTCGTCAACATCTTGGCCGCCGACTACGGTAAAACCTCCACTATCCTCAACGAGCGTTACGCCATCCCCGCCCTCCAGATCATCAATGGCCGCGAGCTGCCGCATCCAAATACCGGCAACGACGAGGAAGGCTTCACCATCGCCACCAACGGCCCCGTTTACCTCGTGGGTAACTATAACTCCGACGGCAACTATCTCACGGGCACTAGCATTACGAACTCCGCTCCCGATGCCTACTCTGAGAAAGATACCGCCATCACTGAGATTCCCGCCGCCATCTTCTGCGACACCTTCACTATTCTCTCCAACGGTTGGGGATGGAGCGACGCCACGGTCACCTTAAGTAATCGCAACCGCAGTTTCTACGGAGCCAATAATTCATCCACCGTCGCTAACGCCGAGCCCGGCCGTGTCGGCGGTCCTCCCGGCCGCCCCATCCGGATTCGTCCATTGTTCAGCCATCCGACAGCCAGAAAGAACGACGGAACCGTAGTCACTCATCCTGCCACTAGTAAATACGTCGAGATCTCCGCCTGCGTCGCCACTGGTGAATTCCCCATCTTCGAGTTCTTCACCCACTGCTTGGAAAACTGGGCCGGCAGCGGCGCCCCCACCCCCATCATTATCAAAGGCTCGATGGTCGGCATGTTTCACAGCGAACTCCAGCACATCAAACAGGCCTACGGCCGCAGTACCGGGTCCGACATCCAGGCCTACTGGCAGGAACACGGTGCCAACGCCTTCGTCTCCTCTCGCTACCACCGCATGCTCTACGAAGGGAATTTCCCGCCCGGAACCCCGATGGCTTACGTCACCTCTCCCCGAGAATTCCGCCTCCTCCGTCAGGGAGACGTTACCGACAACACAGTCATCAGCGACTCCGGCTTCTAAAATCAAACCGAGCCATTAGCCCCCAACCACCCCATCAGCCGCCCCGCCGCCCGCGCCCGGTGGCTGATCTGGTTCTTCAAAGCCTCGCCCAATTCGGCGAGGCTTTCTTTTTCCCCCACCGGCACGAACAACGGATCGTACCCAAAACCCGCCCCTCCCCGCGGCTCCACCAACAACGTCCCATACACCCGCTCCTCCACCACCTGCTCCACCCCGCCCGGCCCCAGCAACACCAGCACGCACACAAAATGCGCCCCACGTTTTCCGTCCGGCACCCCGCGCATCACTTCCACCAACTTCCTTAAATTCGCCGCCGGATTGCCCTCCGGCCCCGCGAAGTACGCCGACTCCACGCCCGGAGTTCCGCCCAGCGCATCGACACAAATCCCGCTATCATCCGCCAGCACCCACAGCGTGTCCTTGGAAACTGGCGACGCCTCCAGCTTCGCCCGCAACGCCACCGCCTTCTTCCGCGCGTTACCGACAAACGTCCCCGTGTCCTCAACCACTTCGGGCATCCCTCCCACCGCCTTCGCCGAGACAAACTCAACCGCCACGCCCCCCTCCGCCCGCGCCCGATCCGCGATCGCCTGAAACTCCTGCACCTTGTGCGCATTCCCCGACGCTAGATAGATCTTCATAAAAATTCTCTCTGCCGGAGCGGCTTCACGCCGCGATCCCTGGAGGGAAGACCTCCGTGTCGTCCGCCTTCTCCGAGGTAGGGCGGGTTAGCCCTAACCCGCCGGTTGGACATCGTCCGCTTTCCAGCTAACCGCGCCAGTTCATTGGTCATTGCGCCGCGCCCCCCTCATCCACCTGCATCCGCTGCGGATAAACCACCCGCCCGCGCATCAACTGATCGTCTCCGAAAACCTCGTGCCGCACGTCCGCCAGCCGCACCGCCTGCTCCAGCTTCTCCGTCCTCAACCCCGAAAACCCCGCCTTCGCCCGCTCATCGCCCAGCAACAACGGCGCCCGGTACATGAAATAATAATCCACCTCCCGCTCCTGCAAAAATTCACTCACCAGCTGCGCCCCGCCTTCGAGATACACCCCCGTGATTTTTTCCTCCACGCACTTCTTCCGAAACTCCGCGATCGGCACCCGCTGCGTCGCCGAAGGCAACGCCCACACTTGCACCCCCTGATCGCGCAGCTTCCGCACGTATCCGAGTCCCGCATGCTCCGTCGTCACCACGATCGTCCGCTCGCGAAATCCATCCGTATAAACCTGCGGCATCACCCGGTCCGACACCGACCGCAATAGTCCGTCGAAAACAAACCGCCACGGACACCACTCCTCCACACCTTCCACCCGCACCGTGAGCTTCGGATTGTCCTTCATCACCGTCCCTGCTCCCACCGCGATCGCCGGAAAAAGCCGCCGCCACTTCATCACATCCGCTCGCGCCAATTCCCCCGTGATCCACTTCGACTCACCTGTGCGCGTCGCGATCTTCCCATCCAGCGTCACCGCCGACTTCGCCGCGATGAGCGGCGTCCGCCGCGCGATCCAGTGATTAAAAATCAAATTCAAATCCGCGCATTCCCGCTCCAGCACGCCGCTGACGACCTCCACGCCCGCCTCACTCAACACGCCAAACCCGCGCCCCGCGTGCGCCACAAACGGATCAGTCGCCCCCACCACCACACGCGCGATCCCCGCCTCTTTAATCGCTTCGCAGCAAGCCCCCGTCCGCCCATGCGTCGAGCACGGCTCCAGCGTCACGTACAACACCGCCTTCGGCTTCGGCCTGCGTCCGAGCTTCGCGAGCGCCACCCGCTCCGCATGAGGCCCGCCATCCTGCGCGTGAAACCCCTCCGCCACGATCTCGTCATCCTCCACGATCACCGCCCCCACCAGCGGATTCGGATGCGTCATTCCCCACGCATTCCGCGCCAACTCCACCGCCCGCTTCATGAACTTTTCGTCGTTCGCACTCATGGCCGCACGTAAGGATTCCCACGCTTCTCCTTCGCCACCGTTGTCGTCCCTCCATGTCCCGGATACAGCACCGTTGCCTCCGGCAGCGTATAAATCTGCTCGCGGATCGACTTCTCCAGCAGCGGAAAACTCCCGCCCTCAAAATCCGTCCGCCCCACACTTCCCGCGAAAATCGCGTCCCCCACAAATGCCACGCCCTCCTTCGCGAAATAAAACAACACGCTCCCCGGACAATGCCCCGGCACATAACGCACCTCAGCCTCCGCCACCGCAGCCATCCGCTTCTCGCCCACCGTGAACCAGCCCTCCGGCTTCACCACTTTGAGTCCCAGCGGAAACCCCATCCGCGCCTCCACCACTTCCGGCTGCTCCATCATCGCACGATCCGCCTCGTGAGCAAAAACCTTCACCCCCGTCGCCGCCGCGATCTCCTCCACACCCTGGATGTGATCGAAATGCCCATGCGTCAGCCACACCTCCTTCAACACACATTTCTCCTTCTCCAAAATCTTCGCCACCATCGCCCACACCCCTAGCGGCGCATCAATCAAAACCGCCTCGCCCCCCGCCTCCGGCGTCAGCAAATACGCATTCGTCTGCACCATGCCAGCGGTCATCACATGAATCTTCATCGGTAATCACCGCAGCACACGATCACCGCCCTCGACGCGCAAGCCCGCTCTGAACTCCCGCACTTGCCAGTCAGTCCTTCTGCGGACAATCGCATCAGCGCGTCTCGTATGAATAACCACCCCGCGAGCGACCCCGCCGATCCGCTCCTCGTCAACGACCTCCACTCCGCGCTCAACCCCACCCGCGTCGCCCGTATCCTCACGCCTCGCGGCCTCGACGAAATCGTCGCGCTCGTCCGCGAGTCCATCACGGCCAATGCCGCACTCTCCCTCTGCGGCGGACGCCACGCCATGGGCGGCCAGCAATTCGGCACCGACACCTGGCTCGTCGATCTGAGTCATCACAACAACGTCCTCACCTTCGACACCGAGCGCGGTCTCCTCACCGCCGAGTCCGGCATTCAATGGCCCGCCATCATCGCCGCCTGCGCCGCCCACGCCCGCCCCGGCCAGCCCGCCTGGAGCATCCGCCAGAAACAAACCGGCGCCGACCGCCTCTCCCTCGGCGGCGCCCTCTCCGCCAATATCCACGGCCGCGGCCTCCGCTACCCGCCCATCGTCAGCGACGTCGAAGCATTCACGCTCATCGACGCCCGCGGCGACATCCGCCGCTGCTCGCGTAGTGAAAATCCGGATCTCTTCCGCCTCGTCATCGGCGGCTACGGTCTCTTCGGCATCATCGCCGACGTCACCCTGCGCCTCATCCCGCGCGCCAAAGTCGAGCGCCGCGTCGAGATCCTCACCCTCGACGCTCTCGTCCGCGTCCCCGAGGAACGCGACACCTCCACCTGGCTCTTCGGCGACTTCCAATACGCCATCGACGAAAACTCTCCCGACTTCCTGAAGCTCGGCGTCTTCTCCGCCTACCACCGCATCGCCGACGACGAGTCCGTCCCCGACGAACAAAAACAACTCCGCGCCGACGACTGGGAACGCCTCATCCACCTCGCCCACACCGACCGCGCCCGCGTCTTCCAGGAATACTCCCGCTATTATCTCTCCACCGACCGACAGCGCTACTGGAGCGACACCCACCAACTCAGCACCTACCTCGATCACTACCACGTCGCCCAGGATGAACGCTCCGGCCACGCCCACACCCACCGCGCGAGCGAGATGATCAGCGAGCTCTACGTTCCCCGCGCCTCCCTGACCGCCTTCATGGAAAAAGCCGCCGCGCTCCTCCGCACCTCCGGCATGGCCGTGATCTACGGCACCATCCGCCTCATCGAGCGCGACGAAGAAACCTTCCTCGCCTGGGCCCGCGAACCCTGGGCCTGCGTCATCTTCAATCTCCACGTCGATCACACGCCCGACGGACTCGCCCGCGCCGCCGACACGTTCCGAGCCCTCATCGACACCGCGCTCGCCTTCAATGGCAGCTACTTCCTCACCTACCACCGCTGGGCGCGCCGTGATCAGATCGAGCGCGCCTACCCGCAATTCCGCGAATTTCTCCGCCTCAAAGATCTCCATGATCCGCACCACCGCTTCCAAAGTGACTCGTGGCGCCACCACCGCACGCTCTTCGCCGCCCCCTCCGACACTTGAGCGTTCAATGTTGAGTGTTGAGAGTTAAGCGTTCCCCGGCTCGCGCCCCGCCTTTGCGTCTTCGCCCGCATGATCTCTGTGTCCCAACCCGTACTCCGCTCTACTCGCTACTAACTTTCCGCCTTCCCTCCCGCTACTCCCGCTCGCTAACGTCCGCCCTTTATGCCGACTCTTAAATTCGCCGTTCTTTCTGGAGACTACATCGGACCCGAGGTCATGACCGAGGCCCTGCGCGTGCTGGAGCACGTCGCGAAAAAAGAAAACCTCACGCTCTCCTACCAGCACGCCGACGTCGGCGGCGCCGGCATCGACAACCACGGCAAAGCCCTCCCCGACTCCACGCTCGCCACCTGCCAGCAGGCCGACGCCATTCTCTTCGGCTCCGTCGGCGGACCGAAATGGGAAAAGCTCCCGCCCAAAGAACAGCCCGAGCGCGCCGCCCTCCTCCCGCTCCGCAAGGCCTTCAATCTCTTCGCCAACATCCGCCCCGGACTCCTCTACAAAGACCTCGCCGACGCCTCCCCGCTCAAGTCCGAGCGCATCCCCAACGGCATCGACATCGTCTGCATCCGCGAACTCACCGGCGGCATCTACTTCGGCGCCAAGTCCACCATCACCCTCGAAAACGGCGAGCAGCAGGCCACCGACACGATGGTTTACAAAACCTCCGAGATCGAACGCATCGCCGAGGCCGCCGCCCAGACCGCACGCACGCGCAGCAAAAAAATCTGCTCCGTCGACAAGGCCAACGTCCTCGAAACCTCCGTCCTCTGGCGCAAGACCGTCACCGCCTACTTCGCGAAAAACCACCCCGACCTCGCGCTGAGCCACATGTACGTGGACAACGCCGCCATGCAGCTCGCGCGCGACCCGAACCAGTTCGACGTGCTCTTCACCGAAAACATGTTTGGCGACATCCTCTCCGACGAGATGGCCGTCATCTGCGGCTCGCTCGGCATGATGAGCTCCGCCTCCCTCGGCACGATCCAGAACTCCCACGGCAAACCCTTCGGCCTCTTCGAACCCGCCGGCGGCACCGCGCCCGACATTGCCGGCAAAGGCATCGCCAATCCCTGCGCGCAAATCCTCTCCGCCGCGCTCATGTTCCGCTACAGTTTCGGCCTCGACGCCATCGCCGCGAAGATCGAAGCCGCCGTCCGCAAGACCGTCACCGTGGACCTCGTCCGCACCGGCGACATCGCCTTCGGCAAACCCGCCGTCGGCACCAAAGCCATGGCCGACGCCATCATCAAAAACCTGTAGTTCAAATTAACCGCAGAGGCGCGGAGGATGGAATTAGAGTCAAAAGCTCTGACCGATAAAATCATCGCAGCCGCGATCGAGGTGCACCGCCACCTCGGTCCCGGCCTGCTGGAGTCTGCCTACGAGGTCTGCCTCGCCGACGAACTGGAGCGTTCCGGCTTCACTCTGCAACGCCAGATGCCGCTTCCAATCTCCTACAAAGGCCGCCAGCTCGACGCCGCCTATCGCCTCGATTTAGTCGTCAACAACTCAGTGCTCCTCGAACTCAAATCAGTCTCCCACCTGGAGCCTATCCACGAAGCTCAAGTCCTGACCTACCTCCGTCTCAGTCGACTCCCAATAGCTCTCCTCATCAATTTCAACGTCCCGTTACTCCGCCACGGCCTCAAACGTTTCGCCCTGACTCAGTCCCTTCCGAACTCCGCGCCCTCCACGCCTCCGCGGTGAAATAAAAAAATCGCTTCGCCCTCCTCCTAAAACGGCGCAGCCGACCCCGCCCGATCCAACGACGCCCTCACCACCCGCGTCAGCGTCGTCATGTCGAAAGGCTTCGGCAAAAAGTTCACGCCTTCTCTCAGCGCGAAATTCTTCCCCGCCATCTCCGGGCTGTATCCGCTCATATAAATCACCCGCAGCCCCGGCTGCTCCTGACGCAGCCGCAACGCCAGATCCACCCCACTGATCCCGCCCGGCATCACCACGTCGGTCAGCAGCAACTTGATCTTCCCGGTATGCTGAGCCCACGCCTCCAGCGCCTTCGCCCCATGCTCCGCCTCGATCACCTGATATCCCTGCCGCACAAGAGCGAACCGCGCCACCGCGCGCACCTCCGCTTCATCCTCCACCAATAAAATCATCTCTCCGCCCCCCGCCGCACCCGCCGGCTCCTCCAGCCCGACCACCACCGCCAGCGCCACCCCCTCCAGCGCCGGCACATGCACGTGGAAACGCGTCCCCGCGCCCACCACACTCTCCACCGAGATCCATCCGCGATGCTGCTGCACGATCCCGTACACCGTCGCCAGCCCTAGCCCCGTCCCCTTGCCAAACTCCTTCGTCGTGAAAAACGGCTCGAAGATCTTCGGGAGTGTCTCCGGAGGAATCCCCGTTCCCGTATCCGCCACCGTCAGACGCACAAAACTTCCCGCCCGCCCCTCCGGTCGTTTCCGCGCCGTCTCCGCGTCGATCTCCACCCGCGCCGTCTCGATCCTCAGGCGCCCACCCTTGGGCATCGCGTCGCGCGCATTCACCACGAGATTCAAAATCACCTGCTCCATCATCCCCGTGTCCGCCTGCACGCCGATCGCCCCCGGCGCGCACGCCAGCTCCACCGTCACATCCTCGCCCACGATCCGCCGCACCATGCTGCCCATGCCTTCGACCACTTCGTTGATGTTGAGATCGCGCAACTGCAGTACCTGCCTCCGGCTGAATGCCAGCAGCTGCCTCGTCAGGTTCGCCGCCCGATCCGCCGCCAGCGAAATATCCTCCAGCGATTGGTCTGTCTCCGGGTCGCGCGGCCCCGCGCATTGCAACAACGAGATCTGCCCCTTGATCACCGTCAGCAGATTATTGAAATCGTGCGCCACGCCACCCGACAGTTGCCCGATCGCCTCCATCTTCTGCACCTGGCGCAGCTGCTCCTCCAGCCGCTTGCGCTCCGTCATATCCATCACCATCGCCAGCGCACCCGCATAGCCGCCTTTCTCATCATGGATCGGCGACGCGCTGAGCGACGCCCACAGATCGGAGCCATCTTTGCACCGGAAACGAAAATCATGATCCTCCCGCAGCCCCCGTCTCCGCCGCGCGAGCACCTCATTCGCCTCCGCACGCGCAGCCTCGTCCATGAAATCGAAAACCTTCCGCCCGAGCATCTCCGCCTCCGACGCATAACCCAGCATCTCCGCCATCCGCCTGTTCACGAATGTCGTGCGATCTTCCGCGTCGATCAGCCAGATGCCCTCATGCGCCGTCTCCACGATCAATCGGTACTTCGCCTCGCTGTCTCGCAGTGCGACCTCCGCCTCCCGCTGCTCCGTCACATCCATGATCGTGCCTCCCGCTTTGATGCGATTCCCCTTCTCGTCGAAAATCGCCTCCACGATCGCGTCGAAATACCTCACCGGCCCGTGCGCCGGATTGGAGCGGAACTTCTCCGTCTTGATGGACCTGAGTACCGGCATCTCCGCCGCTGTATTGAGAATCATCGGACGATCGTCCGGATGCAGCATCTCCAGAAACTCCGGAAGCGGCGCCGGTCCCAGCGCTGGATCGCGGTTAAACATCCGGCACAGCTGCTCCGACCACCAGTTCTCCTTCGTCGCCATATCCGACTCCCAGCTCCCCATCTTCGCCCGCGCCTGCGCCGCCTTCAGCCGCACTTCGCTCTGCTTCAGCCGCTGCGTCGCCTCGCCCAACCGCTCCTCCGCCGTATGCCGCATGGTCACATCGCGCGTGAAGACCGCCACGCCTTCCGCCCTCGGGTAGATTCTGCCTTCAAACCATTTTTCCCACGGCGCGAAATACGCATCGAAGGTTCCCGCCTTCCGCGTCTGCGCGACCTGCAAACACGCCTTCTGATAATCGCTGCCGACCGTCTCCGGCACCGCCTCCCAAATCACCCGCCCCAGCAATTCCGACGCCGGCCTCCCTAACATCAACTCCGCCTGCCGGCTCACATGCGTGTACCGCCAGGCATGATCGAACAGGAAAAACGCCTCGCTCCCCCCCTCTAGCATCATCTCCAGCCGCTTCGCCTCCTCCTCGATTCCGGTCGTTTGCGCCTCCACCTCTCCGCTTTTCCGCATCTCTCCCCGCACCCACCAAAACAGCAGCCCCCCGCTCACGACCACGAAGAACCATCCTTTGTACGTCTGCACCACCGTCAGTGCCGTCGTCGTATTCCCCCAAAGCGCCATCACGATCTGGTCCGACAACAAAATCCACGCCCCCGCCACGACCATGTAGGCACCTGCGATGCGCCAGGCGATCCGTGCGGGATTTTTCGGATTCATCACAGTTAAAAAAAGACCCCGGCGAGGTGCCACCCAGTCTCAGCCGTCAAAGTCCTGTCCCCACCCAGACACCCTCCGTCGCCCCGCGCAAGACCCCGTTCGCTCGCCACACCCCGGCCCGCCCCTCCGGCAAACACCTCACCCCTCCAGACTCCGCCTGACCGTCTCCGCCGTCGTTCGCACCGAATGCGGCTTCATCATCAACTCACGGATGCCCAGCTCTCGAATCCGTTCCACCGTAAGCGTCCCCACATACCCCGTGGTCAGAATAACCGGCAGGCCCGGCCGGATGTGCAGGAGCTCTCGCACCAGCTCGATTCCCGTCATCCCCGGCATCGTTTGATCCGTCACCACCAGATCGAATCCACCCGGATTCTCCGCAAAAAGTCTGAGCGCCTCCCGCGGCACGCAGCAGATATCCACCGCGTAACCCAGCCGCTCGAGCATCTTCTGCCCCATCTCGGCCAGCGCCTGCTCGTCATCCACGTAGAGAATGCGCTGTCCGTTACCGCGCGGCACCGGAGCGCCCTCCACTTCCCCCAAAACCGGCATCGCCCCATGCGCCGGGAAATAGAGATGAAACGTCGTCCCTTCCCCCCGCTGACTATAAACGGTGATCGCTCCGTCATGCCCTTGCATGATGCCGTGCACCACCGCCAGCCCCAGACCCGTTCCCTCGCCCGGACCTTTGGTCGTGAAAAACGGCTCGAAAATCCGTGCCTGTGTCGCCTGGTCCATTCCGCTCCCCGTGTCGCTCACCGACAGCCGCACATACCGGCCCGGTCGCAACGCCGGCCGCGCCTGCACGAACTCACGATCTACATCGAAATCCTCCAACCGGATCTCCAGACGCCCTGCTTGATCTCTCATCGCATGCCACGCGTTGGTCCCAAGATTCATCAGCACTTGATGGATCTGTGTCGCATCCGCCAGCACGCTCGAGCACTCCCTCGCAGACAGGTATTTGATCTCAATCGTCGCCGGCAGCGTCGCCCGCAACAATGTCAGCACCTCGCCCACGATCGTCCCCATCTGCACCACCGACCGCTGCTGCGGCTGCTGACGGCTGAACGTTAAAATCTGCCTCACCAGCGATGTCGCCCGCCTCGCCGCTTTGACAATCGCATCAAGCGAATTACGCACAGCGTCATTTTCTCCCGCATCCATTTTTGCGATCTCGGAGTAACCGTAAATCGCCGTGAGGATGTTGTTGAAATCATGCGCCACGCCGCCCGCGAGCGTCCCGATCGCCTCCATTTTCTGCGAATGCCGGTACTGCTCCTCCAGTTGCTGCCGCTCGATGTATTGTCCGAGCTGCGTGCCGAGCGTCGCCAGCAGCGTCAGCATCTTTCCATCCGGCTGCACGCAGCGCGCGTTATAAAACTCCACCACCGCCAGCACCTCTCCCTGCCACAACACCGGGAAACCCATCCCGCTCTGCATCCCCGCCTCTTCCGCGATCTCCCGCCGCAGAAAAGCCGTGTCCTGCGACAGGCGCGAAATCCACGCCGGTGCCCGCGTCGCCCAGACCCTCCCCGGCAATCCCTGTCCCTGCACAAACACGCGCTTCCGGCTCTCCTCAGCGAAACGCTCCATCGCCCCGCGCGCCGAGGGCGCATGCCACAGCTCCACGCATTGCAGCACCTTCCCCGCTGTATCCACTTTCCAAAGCATGCCTGCGTCCCACCTCAGCATCCGGCAGATGATCTCTAGGATCTTCACTGCCGTCACCCGCAACGCCGCGCCATCCGCCAGCGCCCGCGTCACCGCATACTCCAGCTCCATCCGAATCTCCGCCTGCTTGCGTTCGGTGATATTCACGCCCGTCGTCAAAATGCAGGACTCCGTTCCGTCCTCCACGACCTCGGACGACAACAAAACGCTCAACGGCTCCCCCGTCCTCGTGTGCATGTCCATCTCATAGTTCAGCACTGAGTCCGTCGCTCCAATCAACGCCCGGTACCGGCTCAGCACGACCGGATCGACCAGGTTCAGCGCCAGCGACGTCTTCCCCACCGCCTCTTCACGCGGACACCGGAACAGCTCCGAGAACGCCCGGTTCACCTCCAGAATCACGCCATCGCTTTTCCGGCTGATCATGAGCGCCGCCGGACTTGAGTGAAATGCCTTGGAAAACCGCTCTTCACTCCGCTGCAAAGCCTCCGCCGCCGCCTTGCTTTCCCTCTTCTGGCGCCGGTCTTTCAACGCCTGCGTCACCGCCTGCCCAAGCCGTGCCAGCCGGTCCTTGAGCAGATAATCCACCGCCCCACGCTTGATGCACTCCACCGCCTTCTCGTCACCGATCGATCCCGAAACAACAATGCACGGGACATCCAGATCCCTGAGACGAACCTCATCGAGCGCCCGCAGCCCGTCGAACGCCGGAAGATTAAAGTCCGCCAGAATCAGATCCAGCGAAGCATCGAGCCGCGCGCAAAACCCCTCCTTGTCCTGAACGCGTTCCCACTCCGGCTCGAAGCCCGCCCGCTTCAACTCGCGCATCATGATCTCAGCGTCGACCGCCCGGTCCTCCAAAAGCAGGACCCGTATCTTTGCTTTCAAATGAGTTTCCTGCGGATTCATCGGGCGAAAAGAGCCGCTCCCTCAGCTCACGTTGTGATTCACCAGCAGCCAGTAATGACCGGCCTCCGCCACCGCTACGGAGAACTTCTCGAAATCCACCGGCTTCACAATGTAACTGTTCACCCGAAGCCGGTAGCTCTCGATCACATCGCGCTGCTCCTGTGACGACGTCAGCACCACCACCGGCACCATGCTGATCACCTCGTTCGCCCGGATCGCAGCCAGCACCTCCAGCCCGTTCATCTTCGGCAGCTTCAAATCGAGCAGCACCACCTTCGGCATCTGCTTCAGATCCCGCCCCGCATAAGCGCCCATGCCGGTCAGCCAGTCCAGCGCCTCCTGCCCGTCTTTCACATGAACTAGGTGATTGGCGAGGTGCCGCTTTTTCAACGCCCGCAACGTCAGCTCGGCATCGCGCGGATTGTCTTCGACCAGCAGGATTTCGACTTCGGAGGGAGTATTCATAAAATGGTTTCCGTGGCTTCCGGCAGAGTGAAATAAAACGTCGCGCCAGCCCCGAGTCGTCCCTCCGCCCAGACTTTGCCGCCGTGACGGTGGATGATCCGTTGCACCAAAGCCAGCCCTACGCCCGTTCCCTCAAATTCATCCTCACTATGCAGCCGCTGGAAAACGCCAAAAAGCTTCGCCCGGTATTTCTCATCAAAACCCACGCCATTGTCCTTCACATAAAACGTCGCCACCCCGCCCTCGCTCATCGCTCCCAGCTCGATCACCGGCTTTGCCTGGTGCGCGGTAAACTTAACCGCATTCCCGAGCAGATTGACGAGAACCTGCCGCAGCGTCGCGCGATCACCCGGCACCTTGGGCAGCGGTTTCAACACCAACTCCGGCGCATGCTTCACCGTCTCCGTGATGAGTCCGTCAAAAACGCTCTGCGCCAGATCGGCCATATCAACCACCGTCGCTTCAAGCTCCTTCCGGCTCATGCGCGAAAAACCCAGCAAATCGTCGATCAGCTGCCCCATCCGTTTCGATTCGCTGCAGATAATTGACAGCGCCCGGCGGCCTTCGTCATCCAGCCGCTCCGCACAATCCTCCTGCAAGATGCGCGCGAACCCGTCTATACCCCGTAGCGGTGCCCGCAAGTCATGCGAGACCGAATACGAGAACGCCTCCAGCTCCTTGTTAGCGGACTCCAGCTGGGCCGTCCTCAGCGTCACACGCTGCTCAAGCTCCGCATTGAGCTGACGAACCGCTTCCTCCGCCTGCTTCAGCGTCTCCACGTCGGTGTTCGTTCCAAACCACCTCACGATGCGCCCCTCCGAATCCCGCAACGGTTCCACCCGGGTTAAAAAGGTGCGGAATCGCCCATCCGCTCCTCGCAACGGGAACTCCATGTCGAGCGGCTTTCCGGCGGCAATCGCCGCTTCCCATCGCTCCATGACCGTGGGCAGCGCAGCGGGATGATGGACGCTCTGCCACCCCCACCCCTCCATCTGCTCTGGAACGGTGCCCGTGTACTCGTACCAGCGGCGGTTGTACCATGAAATAAACCCGTCGGGCCGCGCGATCCACGCCAGTTGCGGGATCGAATTAGCCATCGTCCGAAATTGCTCCTCATTCTCCCGCAGGGCCTGCTCCGCACGTTTTCGCTCGGTGATGTCGAGGTTGGTCCCAACCACCCACTCCACGTCACCCCGGCTATTCGTACGCACATCCTCAACCGCTTCGATCGTCCGCTCCTGTCCATCACGTCCCCGCTTGATTCCGAACTCACGAAAGCCGCGGGCCTTGTTCCGGACGGTTGCATGGAGTAACTCCTCCTGGCGCAAAAGATCCTGCGGCAGAACCGCGCCGCTCCATATGGAGTAAGGCACAATCCCGTCGGGCGTCGGAGGCACGCCGTAGACTCGAAACATCTGTGCATCCCATCGGATTTGATGAGTGTTTACGTTCCACTCCCAGATCCCGACACCCGTCGCCTCAGTGGCCAGACGCATCCTTTCCTCGTTTTCCCGCAAGGTATTTTCCACCCGCGTCCGCTCGGTGATGTCGCGGGCCACCTTCGAGGCACCGATGATTTTCCCCGAAGGATCTTTGATCGCGGACACGACGATAGAGACGTCAATCAAACGGCCGTCCTTGCGCACCCGCACCGTGTCGAAGTGCCTGACGCTCTCCCCGCTCCGGATGCGTTCGAGAATATCCCTCTCCTCGTGCTGCCGATCCGCAGGGATCAGCCGCGTAATCGGCTGCCCCAGTATCTCCGCGGCCGCATACCCGAAGATTTTTTCCGCCCCCGTGTTCCAACTGGTGACGACACCGGAAAGATCCTTGCCGATGATCGCATCTTCCGACGACTCGACGATCGCGGCCAGACGTGCCGCCGCGGCTTCCCCCCGCCTCTGCTCGCTCATATCCCGCAGTACGCTGAGCACACAGGCCTCGCCCTTCAAAGTGATCAGCCGGGACGACAGCGTGAAGTCCATCTCCCGGCCGTCAGCCATGCGGAGTTTGGTTTCATAGTTCAGGCATTCGCCGCGCTCGTTGATCGCCCGCATAAAGATCAACCGCTCCCCCTCGCTCACCCAGTTGGTATAAAACGGCGCCGGCTTGCCCACCACTTCGTGGGCCGTTCGCTGCCACAGGGAGCACAGCGCGTCGTTGGCCCGGACCACAGTGCGGTCGGACATCCGGGTGATCACCAGGCAGTCTGGGCTCATCAAAAATGCCTTCGAGAATAACTCCTCGCTTTCACGAAACGCCTCCTCCGCCCGCTTCCGCTCCGTGATGTCGGCCCGGATCGCCACATACTGCCGCGGTTTCCCTGCCTCGTCCAGAAACGGCACGATCGTGGTCGCCACCCAATAAAAGGACCCATCCTTCGCGCGATTTTTGATCTCACCGCGCCAGACCTCGCCCTTCGCGATGGTCGTCCACAAGTCGCGAATGAACGCTTTCGAGTGATGCCCCGAATTGATGATCCGGTGATCCCGTCCGATCAGCTCCTTCCTCGAATACTTTGAAATCGTGCAGAACTTGTCGTTCACGAAGGTGATTTTCCCCTGCGGATCGGTGATCGCCACGATCGCGTGCTCATCGAGCGCCGCCCGCAGATCCGCCACTTCCCGGGACGACACGCTCAACTCCTGCTCCGTGCGTCTGCTCTCGGCAAACTGCCTCAACAAATCCTCGTTCGCACCATTCAACTGCGCGGTGCGCTCCGCCACCCGCTGCTCCAGTTCCGCGTTCAGCGTGCGCAGACTCTCCTCCGCCTGCCGCCGCTGCGCCACTTCCTGCCCCAGCGCCAGGTTCAGCCGCTTCAGCTCACCCGGAGTCGGCAGCGTGACCAACACCGGCAGCAGCCTCATCAATAAAATCGCCGTCAACACCGACACCGCCGCCGTCACCGCTTTGAGCCCGCCCGCCAGCCAGTACTCCGCATGCCAGATGTTCCAGATCTCCAGCACATGCGTCGTCCCGCACGCGATGATGAACGCCGCAAAACACACCAGCATCCACCCGAAATCCATCTCACGCCGCTTCCTCACAAAATAAACCAGCGCCACCGGGATCGAGTAATACGCCAGCGCGATGAACGCATCCGCCACCGCGTGCAACCACACCAGCCCCGGCGTCCATTGGTAACAATGTCCGTGCGGCATGAATCCCGCCTTCGTGCAAAAATTGCCCCACCAGTCGTTCATGGCTCCTGCCCCCCGGTTCTCACCGCCAGCGCCCGCCACAACTTGTCGGGATTGGAATACGCAGCGTTCATATCTTGTCGGCTGCGCGCTGCTCGACCGCTCTGCGCCCCGCCTGCGCGCCCGGCTCCGATTTGAACAACGCCCAGGTCATGTTCAGCCCCGCCGTGACTTTGCTGAAGTTCTCGAATCCCACCGGCTTCACCAGGTACGCCTCCGCCCCCAGCCGCAGACATTCCTCCACATCCCGATGCAGTCGCGAAGCCGTCAATACAACGACAGGGACATTTCGCGTCGCCGGCTCCTCCTTGATCCGCCGCAAGACCTCGAGGCCCGAAACCTTCGGCAGATGCAGATCGAGCAGCACCAGCGCGGGCAGCTCATTCGGACTCCGTTCCGCAAACGCCCCTTCGCGCGAAAGATAATCCAGCGCCTGCGCGCCGTCCTTCACCGTGTACACCGGATTGGTGAATTTCGCCTTCTTAAAAGCCCGGACCGCCAGCTGCGCATCCACCACACTATCCTCCACCATCAAAATTTCTCCCAGCCCCGCTTTCGCCACAACGTTTGCGACCCCGACCTCCTCCCCGCTCGCTCTCGCCAGCAAGCTCGCGATGGGCACCTCCAGCGCCTTGGCCAGCGCCTCCACGCTCTTCAACGTCAGGTTCCGCGCGCCACGCTCGATATCCGTGATGTACGTCCGGTGAAGGCCCGCCCGCCAGCCGAGTTCCTCCTGCGTGATTCCCAGGCTCTCGCGCGAGGCTCGCACGGCCGCGCCAAACTGGACTTGCAGGGGAACAATACGCCTCGGGGGGTAGTTTCGTTTCGCCACGTTCATGTCGAGGGTAACACCGAAGTCCACAGACTCTAAGTGACATTCGCCTCTGGGAAACCTGTGCCACCTGCCACGGCTGAACTTCACTGACCCACAGTATCGCCACCCCCGTCCGGACTGCAAGCGCCCCGGTCACTTCCCCTCCTGCCTCCCTGCGACGTGAAGGCATCTCCCTCCCCAAAATCTCCTTCCCCCAAGCGCACCCACCCTCTTTGCTCCCCCTTCCCATTTTTCCCGACCACCCAGCGCGCCGCCCTCCGTACTCCGACCTACTCGCCACCCGCCGCCTCCGTTTCCGACTCTCACTCGTCACCTTTCCCTCTTCACTCTTCCTCCATGACCTCCGCCGAGATCCGCCAGAGCTTCCTCGATTTCTTCGCCTCAAAAGGCCACACGATCGTCCCTTCGTCGTCGCTCCTGCCCGACTCCCCCGGACTCCTCTTCACCAACGCCGGCATGAACCAGTTCGTGCCCATCTTCCTCGGTGACCGCGCCCCCGACGTCTCCAAATGGGCCGGCGCCCGCCCCTCGAAAGACACCCGCGCCGCCGACACCCAGAAATGCATCCGCGCCGGCGGCAAACACAACGACCTCGAAGACGTCGGCTACGACACTTACCACCACACGCTCTTCGAGATGCTCGGCAACTGGTCCTTCGGCGACTACTTCAAAAAAGAGTCACTCACCTGGGGCTGGGAACTCCTCACCAAAGTCTGGGGCATCCCCGCCAAACGCCTCTTCGCCACCGTCTACGCCCCCAAGCCCGGCGACCCCTCCGAATTCGACCACGAAGCCGCCGCCATCTGGACCGAACTCTTCAAAAAAGAAGGCCTCGATCCCGCCATCCACATCGTCCACGGCAACCGCAAGGATAACTTCTGGCAGATGGGCGACACCGGCCCCTGCGGCCCTTGCTCCGAGATCCATTTCAACCTCCTCCCCTCCGACGACGAAGCCGCCGGCCGCAAAGGCGTGAACTCCTCCAGCCCCCGCTGCATCGAGATCTGGAATCACGTCTTCATCCAGTTCAACGCCAACGCCGACGGCACCTTCTCCCCCCTCGCCGCCAAACACGTCGACACCGGCATGGGCTTCGAACGCGTCGCCGGCATCATGGCCACGACGAAAAACTTCACCGACTTCTCCCCCGAGCCCTCCAACTACAACGCCGACGTCTTCAAACCCCTCTTCGACAAAGTCACCGAACTCTCCGGCAAAACCTTCCAAGGCACCGTCCCCGAAAAACGCGAAGGCCTCAGCGAACAAGAGAACATCGACATCGCCTTCCGCGTCCTCGCCGACCACGCCCGCACCATCAGTTGCTCCATCGCCGACGGCATTCTTCCGGGCAACGAAGGCCGCAACTACGTCATCCGCCGCATCCTCCGCCGCGGCATTTTGTACGGCAAAAAACTCGGCCTCAAAGTCGGCTTCTTCGAACAACTCGTCGCCCCCGTCGTCGAGTCCCTCGGCAACGTCTTCCCCGAACTGAAGCAACAACAAGACCTCGTCCGTCGTGTGATTAAATCCGAAGAAGAATCCTTCGGCCGCACGCTCGATCGCGGGCTAGAACAATTTGAACAGGGTTTGCTCGGCGAACTTTCGCGCTTGATCGGCGAAAAATATCCAACCGGCTCGCTCGAGGTCAGCTACCGTGGACGGCAGCATGCGCATGTCCGACTGACGAACAAAGAGGAACCACCGAAGAAGCATTTCGCTCTCAAGGACCCGCTTCAATCATCGCTATCGGAACACCGTATCTCTGCTGCCGTGTTCCCTGGCAAAGCCGCCTTCGAGCTCTACGACACCTTCGGCTTCCCCCTCGACATGACGCAGTTGCTCGCTACCGAGCGCGGCCTCACCGTCGACACCACCGAGTTCGAACGCTTGATGGAGCAGCAGAAAGAACGCGGCCGCGCCTCGACGAAAAAGGAAATCGTCGTTGCCGCCACTGAAGGCGCTGAATCCGCCGCCTACGAAGCCTCGCTCTTCACCGGCTACACGATCGACACCACCAAACCCGTCGACGCCATCCTCACCGACATCGTCAAGACCGACAAAGACACCTTCGTCGTCTTCGACCGCACACCCTTCTACGCCGAGATGGGCGGACAAGCCGGCGACACCGGCACCGCCGTCATCGCCGGCCAGACCGTCGAGATCACCGACACGATCAAAGACAAATCTGGCCGCTACCTCCACAAGCTCGCCTCTGCTCCCGCGCAGCTCCCCGCCGCCGGTGCGACCGCGCACCTCACCGTCGAAAACTCCCGCCGCCGCGCCATCAGCCGCCACCACAGCGCCGCGCACTTGATCCACTGGGCGCTCCGCAAAGTCCTCGGCACCCACGTCCGCCAGGCCGGCACCTCGAAGACGCCCGACCGCATGCGCTTCGACTTCTCCCACTTCGAAGCCGTCACCCCCGCGCAACTCCGCGAAGTCGAGCAGCTCGTCAACGAGAAGGTCCTCGATAACGCCAAAGTCGAAACCTACGAAACCGAATTCGACAAAAAACCCGAAGGCACCCTCGCCTTCTTCGGCGACAAGTACGGCAAATTCGTCCGCGTCGTCGACATCGGCGGCTACAGCCGCGAACTCTGCGGCGGCACCCACGTTTCCACGACCGGCGAAATCGGCCTCATCAAAGTCGTCAGCGAAGCCGCCATCGCCGCCGGCACCCGCCGCATCGAAGCCGTCGCCGGCCAGGCCGCCCTCGACTACATCGCCCAACGCGAAGCCGCCCTCACCGCCGTCTCCACCGCGCTCGCCGCCAGCCCGCTCGAAGTCGCCAAGAAACTCGAATCCCTCCTCGCCCAGCAGAAGGAAACCGAGAAGCAGCTGAAGGTCTTCCAACAAAAAGCCATCAACGAACTCGCCGCCGAACTCGCGTCGAAAGCGGCCGATCGCGACGGCCTTAAATTCGTCAGCGCCGTCGTCACGGTCGACGCCCCCGAAACCCTCCGCAGCCTCGGCAGCCAGGTCCTCGCCAAACTCGGCGAAGGCGTGGTCCAGCTCGGCGCCGTCGTCGCTCCCGACAAAGTCTCCCTCGTCGCATTTGCGTCACCCGCCGCGATCAAAGCCGGCCACCAAGCTGGCAAAATCATCGCCGACCTGTCCGGAAAACTCGGCGGCAAAGGCGGCGGCAAACCCGACTTCGCCATGGGCGGCGGCAAAGACACCGCCAAACTCCCCGAAGTCCTCAAAGGTTGACACGCCGCTGTGCGGAATATGGGACCAACAAAAAACTCAGCTTATGAAGTTTCAACGGATTGAATTTTCATGGCGCGCAGCGTTCATCGGTTTCTACCTGACTCCGGAGCGCGACAAGCTCTGGGTGACGCTGCTACCGTTCGCGCCGCTTTATTTCAAAAAAGTTAAGCCTCAGACATGAACGGACGTAAACTCCGTTCCTGAATCTGACGAAGCCACCCGCGAAGACGCAAAGACCTGAACCTTCCCATTCGGACTCTTTGCTTCCTCCCTTTGCAGCTTAGCGCCTTCGCGATTCAATTCCTCACTTCGCATCCGACCTTAGCGTCTTTGCGTCTTCGCGCTTAACTCACCGACGCATACCTTCCGCCCGTATCGTTCACTCACCATGATTTCCTACGCCACACCCGATCTCACCCAACACCCGCCCCGCAGCCCGCGCGTTCAACTCGGCGGCTACATCGTCCTCCCCCGCATCATCGACAAAGCCCGCGCCCACGCCGCCGGCAAAACCGGCGAATTCAAATACAACAACCCCCTCGATAAACGCCTCTTCACCTTCGCCGGCATCGACGCCGACGCCTTCCTCGCCGCCGCCAAATCCGGCCTGAGCGACACCGAAATGCTCGCGTGGTTTAACCAAAACTCCGCCAACAAGCGCACCGACTTCGAAATCGCCACCTGGTCCAACTGGCTGCTCAACCTCCCTCCGGGCGATGCCGTCCGCCATCAGATGGCCGCGGATCTCATCAAAGAAAAAGCACCCGGCCGCGAAGACATCCGCACCCTCTTCGACCGCCTCGACCTCGACGACTACCTCACCTTCGGCGGCCGCCCCTGAGTGAGAGTTTTTGAACCACAGAGAAACAGAGTTCACAGAGAAAAGACCGGGCCCTTTTCCGCGCTCTCTCCTCTTATCTGATTGTTCTCCGCCTCCGTTCTCCGCGCCCTCCGCGCCTCCGCGGTAAACTAAAATCCGACTCCGTCCTTCGCCCCGCCCTTGGCGCCATCGCGTCTTCGCGATTCACCCCAACCCGCTTCCCCCAGTTCGATGGAGGCGCGACGCGCCCGTCGCGCCTAACCGCATCGCGATTCACGCCCAAAGCACACCGGAGACATCGCGCCTTCAACAAACAACCTCTCCCTCCGATATCCGGTCCCCATCTGTGCTATCTGTGGTTAAAAAAATTCCGACCTCCTCCACCCCGCTCCAGCCTTGGCCTCTTCGCATCTTCGCAATTCCCCCAACCACCGCTCTCCATCCATCCGGATCTGTGCCATCTGTGGTTAAAAAATCCGGACCAAACTACTCCAGCCGCCGCCCCGCCCCATAGTTCACCGTGTAAGGCCGTGCCTGCACGATCACCACGTGCGCATCCTCACCCGCGAGCAGGAACTCCACATCCACCGCGTTCACCGTCCCACCCCAACGCGGTCTCATCTCGTCATGGATTTTCCCGAGCACCTTCGCCAGCTCCGCGATCTGCTTCTCGCTCAAGATCGCCTTCCCGCCCGTCCGCGAACTCCGCGCCAGCACCTCGCTTTCCACGTCCTCGCTATACGTGTAGATTAAAACCTGCTCGGGAACTTCATCGCCATGCGCGCCTGTCACGCTCCCTCCGCGCGTCTGCACATTCACCAAAAATCCCGGCCGCCCCTCCGTGAACGGATTTGCCGTGATCGCCACGCCATTCGCCAATGCCCCATCGACGAACGGCTGCGCCAGAATCGCCATCGCCACGCGCCGGTGATCCACCCGATACCACGAACGCTCCTCAAACGCGCCCGCCAACCACACGCTCGCCCACACCTCGCGAATCGCCTTCGCCAGCTGCTCCGGCGTCGCGCCCGCCTTCACCACGACCGAGCGATACAGCCCCGCGCCGCTGAACCCCGCCAGATCCTCCGCATTCGTGCTCGAGCGCAAAATCCATTTCGCCGTCGGCGCCGTCGCCTGGATCTTCGCATGAACGCTCGCGAGCAACTCCGCATCCACCTCCTTCGTTTCGATCAACGCGCGCGCCTCCGCCAGCCGCGCCGTCCGCCCCGCGACATCCACCAGCATCGCCTCATCCATCAACAAGCCATCCACACACCGCTCCGCCCCCGTCGCCCGAAAATGCTTCAGATAATGCGCCATCGGAATCACGAACCCGCCCGGCGTCCGCACCTCTTTTCCCAGCCGCCCGACCTGCGCGAGTTGCGCCGCCTTCGCCCCCGCAAAATCCGCGTCATACAAACTCAGCTCCTTCAAATCCGACAACTTCACCGGCTTGCGATCCAGCTTCGGAATCAACGCCTCGCTCGGCCGCCGCTGCTTCCAGCTCGTCTCCGCCTCGCTCAACGACACCTCCCGCAACCCAAACTCCTGCGGCCCGACCGACAACTCCACCAACTTCCCCTCCAGCCTCGCCACATCCGCATAATCTAGCGCACCGCGCAGTCCCATATTCGGCGTCTTCCGTCCCGCACAAAGCACCGCGATATGTCCGAGTGGGGCTTGCAACGGCTGCGAGATCACCGCCGCCGAAACCGGAATCTCCTCCGGCAACTGCTCCAGCACCAAAATCTGATCCGGCCGCACCGAGCCCGGCTCAAGCGCCCCGCGCACGATCCGCAAATACCCGCACGCCTTCCCTTCCGTCAGCGGCTGATACTTCACACCCGCAAAAACTTCCTCGGTCGAAACCACAGCCAACTTATCCCGCACCGCCTTCGTCAGCTCTTCGTGCAACCCCGACAGCGGCCGATACCGCAGCCGATCCCCGATCCACAGCGCGCCGCGCAGCTGCTGATAAAGCGCCAGCACTTTTTCCCCCGCGAGCGTGTCTCCACCGATCATCTCCAACGTCCAAAGATCCCCATCCAGATAATGAACGATCGAACCCAGCTCGAAGCGTCGATCCTCCCGCCGGTACTCACGGACATTAAAAACCGCATGCGACTCCACCGGCCGCCTCAGCGTCGATAGCTTCTCCGCCGCAAACGCGTAGTGCATATCGTACCGCTCCGAATCCACAAACCACAGCGTCCTCCCCGTCTCCCGATCGAGGAGAAACTTCACGACCTCCGTCCGCGCGACCGTCTGCGACGCCGGCCTCGCCGCCATCTTCGCCCACGCCTCCGCACTTTCGATGGTGTGTACCGATTCAATACGCCCTGCCACCTCGCCCGGTTTCGCCAAAGGCCGCACCGCTCTGCGCGCAACGACTTCGTTCGCCCCCACCGGCGCGCCTGCGGCCACCGCCGTCAATCCAGCCAGTCCCAGTCCCACGCCAGCAGCCAAAACCAACACGACCAGACTTCTCATATTTACGGAGAGCAGACGGATGCCGGCGTTCATGCTTAACGAACTACCCCGCGCTCATTATTCCGACAAGCGGCAACCCGACTTGGCAATTTCCCGCGTAGACACACCTTGCCTCGCATCGTCATCCCGCTCTCAACTTTCACCCGTCACTCTTCACCCTTCCACTTTTCTCCATGTCCCTCACACCCGAGCAAAAACAGACCGTAGCCTCCTGGGTCGCCGCTGGCGACAACCTCTCCGCGATCCAGAAAAAACTCTCCGAGCAGCTCAAAATCTCCATGACCTACATGGACGTCCGCTTCCTCGTCGATGACCTCGACCTCTCGCTCAAAGACGCCGCCCCCAAAGTCGACACCTCTGACGTCTCCAAAGCCCAGTCCGCGAAGCCAAAATCTCCCGCCGCCAAAACCCCGCCCGCCGGAGCCAGCGGCCCTGCCGTTGCCGACCAAGACGTACCGGCCGATCTCGAAGACGGCGAACTCGCCGAAGACCCCAACGCCTTCCCCGAAGAGACTATCCCCGGCAACGTCACCGTCGAAGTAAACAAGGTGAACTTGATTCCCGGAGCACTCGCGAGCGGCACGGTCACCTTCAGCGACGGCGTCACCGCCGACTGGATCGTCGATAATCAAGGCCGCCCCGGCTTCACCAAAGTCAGCCAGCCCGGTTATCGCCCGACGCCGCAAGACGGCCAGGCCTTCATGCAAGAACTCAGCGCCGCTCTGCAAAAGCAGGGTTACTAAACCACGCGCACGTTTTCCTAAACGCGCTGCTCACCCACAAAAAAGCCCGGACCAATTGGCCCGGGCTTTTTGTTATCCAAATTTCAGTCAGCTCAGCGGCTAATGTCGTTCAAGAGCTGCTCCATGGAAGTATAGCCATTCAGCACCTTGAGCGCCCCGGCACAGCGTTCCTTGGCGGCGAGACCGGTATTTTCAGCGAGGAATACGATGTAGCTCGCGATGTTCTTCGAGAAGTTCAGCCGGCCTTCGTCGCTGATCGTATAAAAACGCGCGCGCTGCTGATAACCCGCCGGCGAGTGATCGCCGAGAGCGCTCTTCTCCGCTTTGCCATTAGCGGCGAGCACGTAGAGGAAGTTATACTCGAACCAGAACATGTGCTCCGGATCGGCCTTGAGCGCTTCGATCGCTGAACGAGCCGTCGCTTCGCTGGCGAAAACATCCGTCGGCTTGCCCGACTTCGTGAGCGCATCGACGACAAACACGCGGGCAAATTTCTGCTCCGTCGCATCTGCGCTGAACACACCCTTGATCGCGAGCTCGACCGTAAATTTATACCAATCGCTCCAAAGCTTCTGGTCGTCCGCATTCTTCGAAGCGAAGAGCGCGCGGCCCATCTCGTAAGTGTAGCGACCGCTCGTCTTGATCTCGAGCTTGCTGCCCGTGACCTGACCCATGACCTGATAATTCTCAGCCGATTTTCCGGAGCCCGAGTGGAAACCGATGCTCGAACCAAACTGTTTGCAGACATTCCACTGCTTCTCGATGAGCACTTTCAGCGCAGCGTTGTCCGGATACGGCATGTTCTTTTGGAAACCAAAAGCCGGAGCCACGAAGCTGATCTTCATTCCCAGCGCTTCACAGAGCGCCAGCATGATCGCCGTCGTTTCCGGCGTCGTGAGACCGGGCAGTTCGTCGATTGAAAGTTCACGGAGATACGCGCGACCGGCGTCGGTCGTGAACAATTTCGCGCGGGCAGCGGCGTACTTCTCGTCGCGCACCTTCATCTTCTGCAACGACGGCCAGACGTAAGCGAGGAGCTTGGCGAACTCCGCTTCATTCAGCGTAAGACCCACCGAAGCGACCCGTGCTTTCACCTTTGTAACGAGTTCAGCAGGCACATTAGCCTTCACCCAACCCGCCGCATCGTCGGCGACTTTGGTCTGAGCCAGTTCAGGCGAAAGATCGAACGTGATGTAGCTCGCGAGCACGCAACCCGTGACGAGTTGATCTTCGCGCACATCGAACTTGCCGCCGATCGGCTGGTGGTCGGCGTTGAAGCTCCACGCGATGCCGTGACGATGGAAACCGGTCTTCAACTTCGAGAGCACACAGCCATGGCTCATGCCTTCGACGCTCTGACCCTGGTGACCTTCCGGAACGTTGGTGCCGATGAACGGGAAAGGAACCGTATCCAGTTTTCCCGCCAGCATCGCATCGACGTCGTAAACAAGTTCGCGCGGGATCGAGTTCTGATTCGCCGTCACGCCGATCTCGAGCGCGCTCATCGCCCACTCAACCGCCGGCCAGTGCAATGTCGTGAAACGCGCACCGATGCCCAGCGTGCTCTGACCGAGCTTTTGCGAAGCGCTCGGGAAAATTGTGGAAGCCGGATTGTGCTCCTGGATGAGATTCTTGAGCTTCAGCAAATTCGCGAACGTGGCAGGAAACGCCGCGCCACCCGCAACCGCCACACCGCTCGCCAGCACCTTCACCGCGTCCACGCCGCCTTTGGCTTCGAGTTTCCAAGCCGTGTCGCCAGTCGTGTCCTCAACGAGCGTCCACTTGCCTGCCGCCGTTTCAAACTGGCTCTTCGGCCAGGCCTTCACGGCACCTTTCACGACATTCGCACTGAGCGTTGCCCAATCGAGGCAGAAGTCGGGACTCACACACGGATTGCTCGCGATGCGCAGGTTGTTTTGGAGCAGGAAGGAGTTGATGGAGCTCATGGGAATAAGGACACGAGTCCAGCACGTCTAATCCTCCACGAGCGAGATGAAAAAAGCCCCGGCGTGCAAAGACGTCCGGGGCTTTGAGTGCTTGGGCAAAAAAAGATCGCTCAGCCTGCCGCGTCGCGCTCCAGCAGCGCCTTCGCCTGTTCAAGCACCTGCTTGCGGCGCTTCTCGAACTGGATCGTCTGCTCGCCGAACTTCTTTTTCTCGTCCTGGAAAGCGATAACCTCGGCTTCCCAAAGTGAACGCTCCTGAGTCGTCTTGGCGGCTTCCTTCTTGAGTTTGCTTTCGTCCGCTTGCAGGCGCGACTCGATGTCGGACAACTCGGCCTCGCGCTTGGCGATGGTCTTGTTGGCCTGATCAATCTTCGCGAGATCGGCCTTGAGCTTCGCTTGGGCGACTTCCACTTCGGCACCGATCTTTTCGATCTCGGCCTGCTCGGCTTTGATCTTGGATTCGAGCTCTTTGACCTTGGCCTCCGAGGCCGCGATCTTCGCCATCTCAGCTTTGACCTTCGCCTCGCTCTGCGAGACGGCAAGTTTCGCCTGCTCCTGATCCTCTTCGACCGCGATGCGCTCCTTCTGAAGCTTGGTCTTTTCGGCCGCAACCGCCGCCTGCTCGCCTGCGAGCTTCTTGCGCTCTGCCGCGAGCGATGCGACATGCTCCTCAAGTTCGGTCTTCTCGATCGCGAGCTTCTGCTCAGCCTTTTTGAGACCGGCTTTTTCCGCAGTGATCGTCGTTTCGAGATCGGCCAGTTTGGCCTGCTCCTTCTCGACATCCTTCTTCGCCTTGGCGAGCAGCGCATCGGCTTCGGCCTGCGCTTTCGATAGTGCCGCTTTCGCTTCGGCTTCCTGCTGCTTCACTTTCGCTTCGCGACTGAAAATCGCCTCTTCGCGTTGAGCCAGACCATCGGTCTGCTTCTGGATTTCGATGCGCTCCTTGGCGTAATGTTGCTCCGCCTTCTTGAGGGCCTCTTTCTCGGTGGAAAGTGATGCTTCGAGCTCGGCCAGCGCCTGCGACTCTTTTTCCGCCTCGGCCTTAGCTTTGGAAATAATCGCCGTGGCCTCGGACTGAGCCTTTTCCAATGCGGCTTTGCCCTTGGCCTCTTGATCCTTCAACGCCTTTTCGCGCAGGCCAAATTCTTCGGTCTGCTGGTTCAGCGCCGCCTGTTCAGCCGCGATCTTCTTCTCGGCCTGCTTGATTTGGTTTCGCTCGGTGAGCAGCGACTCTTCCATCTCGGCGAGCTTTTGCTGCTGCTTCTCGGAATCAGACTTGGCCTTCGCCACCAGTGCGGCGGCATCCGCCTGCGCCTTTTCAACCAGCGCCTTGGCCTTGGTTTCTTGAGACTTCACTGTGGCCTCACGGTCCGTGAGCGAGGCCTCCATTGACTCAAGTTCAGCCCGCTGCGCGACCAGCTGCTGTTCAGATTTCTTCAGTCCCGCTTTAGCGGTGACGATCGCACTCTCGCTCTCGGCAAGTTTCTTCTGCTCAGCCTCTGCTTCAGCTTTCGCCTTCTTCAACAAGGCATCCGCTTCCGCCTTCGATGCGGCAAACGCCGCCTTAGCCGCGGTCTCGTCTTCACGGAGCTTCTTTTCCTTCTCAACAAAAGCGGTTTCGCGCGCGCTGAGAGCCGCCGTATCTTTTCCAAACGCGTCCTTCTCGCTGCTCAGCTTCTTCTCGCCCTGCTTAAGCGATATGCGTTCGCCTTCGAGAGCCTCTTCGGCCTCGGCGATACGCTGCTTTTCTTTTTCCGCCTCAGCCTTGGCCTTCGCAAGAATCGCCGCGGACTCCGCCTGCGCCTTCTCCAGCGCCGACTTAACTTTGCCCTCCTGTGCGTGGAGCGCGGCTTCTTTTTCAGCCAGCGCAGCCGTCTGCTGCTCGATCTCGGCGGTATCCAGTGCAAGCTTCTGCTCGGTCTTCTTGAGTTTGGTACGCTCGGCGGCCAGCGCGGTCTCCGCTTCGGCCAGACGAGCCTGCTCTTTCGCCGCCTGTTCTTTCGCGGTGCTCACCAACGTCGTGGCCTCGGCCTGCGCCTTGGCCGTCAGCGCCTTCGCCTCAGCTTCTTGCTTGCGCAGGGACTCTTCACGCTTCGAAAAAACTTCCTGCTGCGCTTCCAGATCAGCGCGCTCGGTCGCGATTTTTTGCTCGGCCTTCTTCAAAGCGGAGCGTTCTCCCGCGATCGCCACTTCCGCATCCGCGAGCTTTTGTTGCTCGCGCTCGATCTCACTCGTGCGCGTGGCGGCGGCTTTGCGCTTCGACTCCAGCTCTTCGAGCGCCTTCGCCAGATTAGACTGCTCTTCGGCAAGCTTCTTTTGAGCTGCTGCGACGCTCTCACGTTCATTCTTCAACGCCTTGGATTCGTTCTCAAGTTTGCGGGCTTCGAGCTTGAGTTCCATGACGCGCATCTCCGCGTCACCGAGTTCCTCTCGCGCCTTTTCAAGCGCCTTGGCCTCTTCGGCCAGACGCTTCTTTTCCTCTTCGAGTCGTTCACGTTCGACCGAGTCCAAAGCGACCGCTTCCGTCTTCTTTTTGGCGGAAGACTGCTTCATCACCACCTGCTCAGTATCCAATTTCTCCTGATCGGCGGCGAGCTTCTCCTGAGCCTTGGCTAGAGCCGCCTCCCGCGCCGCAAGTTTCGACTCAGCCGTGGAAACGTCCGCCAGGCGCGCCAGCCCGTCGGCGACCTTGGCCCGCTCGGCGTCGAGACTCGACACCCGCTGCTCAAGTTTCTTGGCGTCTTCCGTGAGGCGCGTGCGCTCGGCCGCCAGAGACGCGCGCTCCTTCGCGAGTTCATCCCGGATCGCATCGCCTTCAATCCCGGGACGAGCGCGCTCTTTACGCGCCGCACTTGGAGGACTCGCTTTTGCCGACGCATCAGGACTGCCGGCGGCTGAACCATCCGAGAAAAACTCTTCGAGACTGCTCCAGTCCGCATTGCGCAAAGCCTCGCCCGCCCCCTCGCGCGTTCCAGCGAAATCAGTGATCCGCTTCATGAGCGCCTCAAGATCCAGCGGCGGTTGGAAAACATCCTTGATGCCCAGCCGGATACCGCGCACGACCGTCGGAAGATCCAGCCCATCAGCCACCAAAATAACCTTAGCGCGCGGCTGTGCCTTGCGCAGCGACTCGACGAAATCCAGCCCGCTCGCATCCGCCCCACGGCAATCAGCGAGAATCACATCGACGCTTTCACGAGCGAGATAATCACGAACTTGGGAAGACTCACGCAGGGATAATGCATGGAAGAAAGCCCCGCCGAATACCAATGATCGGGCCTGACGGAGTACTTCGTTGTGCTGAATGAGCAAAATTTTCGCGCTGACCATAAGTATGTTTGTCGGGGAAAGTTAGGGGAACGTTAAGACTAATTCCGTCAATCCAACGTAAAATTAGGCAATACACCTTATCTAGCTTTCAAGCTTAACGTTATGATACAAAACGACACTAAGACTTTAACCTTTACAGCCGAATGTTAGGGACTACGCCTCACCAGACATCCCCGTCGCGTGCGACTAGCACCTTCATTCTCCTTATTTCAGAACCTAAATGAGCGCCACTGATTCCACCGGATATTTCATCGAACTAGGTGAAAACAACTTAATCATTGCCCGCACTAACCTCAGCCAGCGCCCGCGCACGGTCGATGAGCTGCGCGAAGTGTGGCTCGGCGATGCTGCCGCCGTCGATGGACTCATCGGCGAAATCAAACCCACCGGCTCCACTGGCAAAGCAGTCACGCTCCTCCGCCTCAAACCCCGCGCTTCATTTCTCGCCGATTCTGCTCAGGCGCAAAAAATAAAGACACCCATCGCCGTCGAAGAATTCCTCAAGGAATCACTCGGAGCCGAAAACGTTCCAGCCAACTGGGCTTGGGCCGCCTCGAAAGACGGCCGCCTCCCAGAAAACGGAGCTCAATGGGTGCTCGACGCCACCCCCGTTTCCGCCACCGACGAAGCTCTCGCCAAAATCAAAGCGTGGTCATTTGAACTGCTCCGCTCCGAGTCCGCGCCCCTCTCGCTTGCCGGTGCCCTCGCCACCGCCGTGCGCACCGCTCAGGCCGGAGTCCCCGTCCTCTTCTGCGATGTCGCCGAAGCCCGCACCCACCTCTACCTGATCACCGCCCAGGGTATCAGTGCCCACACTACCGCCGAGGCCGGCTTCGACGCCCTCGCCGGCTCCACCCAGGAGGCTCTCGGCCTCAAGTTCCGTGGCTCAGCCGCCCGCCTTCTCTTCAACGAGACCTACGATTTCGCCGACTCTGCGGCTAAAATCGTCGAGCCTCTCGCCTCCGGCATCAAAAACTCCCTGCCCTCACTAGGCGCAGTCGCCCCAGCCTCGATCGTCTGCGGCGGCATCCTCGCAAAACAGGCATGGATCACCCAGGCCCTCGCCTCCGCGCTCGGCCTCAAACCGTTCGCGCCCGACACCGCCGCGCTCGCATCAACCCTCGGCCTCTCATTCGGCGGTAATGTGAAAGCCGATACCGTCGCCCCCTCCTGGCTCGGCGTGCTCGGCGCGGTCGCCGCCTACGATCAGCGCACCCCCGGGGCGGCCACTCCCTGGCACTCCGCGCTTACCGGCACACCTGTTGCCGCTCCTCCCTTCGTTCCCGCCATCGCCCCCGAACCACCAAAGCCTGCGGTCGTCATCACGCCCCCCGCTAAACCTGCGGAACCCGCCAAGCCCGTCGTTCCCGCCATCAAACCGGCCGAGCCAGCTCCCGCCGCCAAACCTGCGGCCGTCATCACGCCACCTGCCAAACCCGCCGAACCGGCCAAAGCCGCAGCTCCAGCCGCCGCCAAACCCGCTCAGCCCGCCACGCCAGTGGCCAAGCCCGCCGACCCGAAAGCACAGGGCAAACAACCCGACTCCAAAGCAGCTCCAGTCATTGCGAAACCCGCCCCCGCTCCCGCGCAAAAAGGCCCGGCCAAGCCCGAGCCAACCAAGCCATCGCCCGCGCCCGCTCCCTCAACCAAACCCGCGCTCGCTCCAGTTCCTTCCGCTGCACGCCCCGCGACCCCTGCTCCTTTCCCCAAGAAAAAGAGCAACACGCCAATCATCATCGCCGTCGCCGCCGCTGTGGTGATCGCCATCGTCGCCTTCTTCGTCGTTAGTGGCGGCAATAAGGCAAAGATAGAGGCTGATCGTCTCGCTGAGGTCGAACGCCGCGCCGCCGAAGAGGCCGCCGCCCGCCGCCAGGACGCCGAAAAGGCCAAGGCCAACGAAGAGCGCCTCAAAAAAGAAGCCGACGAGGCCCGCCAGAAAGCCCTCGCCGATGCCGAGGCCCTCCGCCTCCAGTCCGAACAAAATCTCAAATCCACCACCGAGCGCCTCCTCAACGCCCGCGGCGGTTTCAGCATCGCCACCGAGCCCGCCGGCGCATCCATCTCGCTCGGCGACCGCGCCCCCCGCACTTCCCCCGTCACTTGGAATGACCTCCGCCTCGGCCGCTACGACATCACCATCTCGCTCAATGGCTACGACAGCGAACAACGCTCCGTCGAAATCAAAGACAGCGCCATCACCGACCTCGGTGTGGTCGCCCTCAAACGCCAGGTCGGCAGTGTCGATCTGAACAGCGATCCCGCTGGTCTCGCTTATGAGATCAAACCCTCCGGCTCGCTCTTCGTAAACGCTGGCGACGTCCGCACCGGCCAGACTCCCGCCAAAGTCGAGGATCTCCCCGTCGGCAGCTACCAAGTCTCCATCAGCCGCGCCAACTGGCCCGCCTACACCTCCACGGTGAACATCGAGCGCAATGGCACCGCCCGCGTCCAAGGCACCTTCGTCGGCGGCAGCGTCACCATCACCAGCTCGCCAAGCGGCGCCACCGTCCTGCGCGACAATCAGTCCCAAGTCGGCGTCACCCCGCTCACCATCAACGACCTCATCCCCGGCACCGTGACCTACACCGTCACCCAGCGCGGCATGGACCCCGTCCCCCTCACCGGCAAAATCGAGCCAGGCAAAACCCTCGCGCTCAACGCCACCCTCCTCGACTCCGACCGCGTGATGAAACTCACCGAACTCGACGAGCGTCCCGTCCAGATCACCATCGTCGAACCCGAGCTCACCAGCGCCCAGCAAGCCGACGGCGGCTCCGTCCTTATCTCGCTCACCGTGGGCAAAGACGGCGTCCCCTCCGACCTCAAAGTCGATCAAGCCTCCAATCCCAACCTCGGCCGCGTGTGCCTCACCGCCGCCGCCAAGTGGCGCTTCAAGCCAGGCACCATCAAGGGCAAACCCGTCCGCTCACGCGTCTCGATCCCGTTCAAGTTCCAGCCACAAAGCTGACGCGAACCAATCACGCTTCACAAAAAAGGCGGCACTCGGGCCGCCTTTTTTATTTTCCGCAAACAATCACGCTCCCGGCACCGGCCAAAGCCTTCACCAGTTCACGCCTCGCTCGTCACCGCTCCTCTTCGATCGCCGACACACGCCCGCCCGTAAACGTCACCTTCAGATAATCCCGATCTCTCCGGCTGGAGTAATTCATGTAGTACGGGAAAAACGGATCACCATAGCTGTAGTAGCGATGATAGTACCCGCGATACAGATACAGCCCTGCATCCGATTCATACGTCGTGTAACGCCACACCTCGCTCACACCCGCCGCATCCGTTTTCGTCGTGATCCGGTCAGGATCGCCCAGCGCCAGCTTCACCATCTCCGGCGTGAACCCCAGCGCCGCCCGCCCCTCCTTGATCGTCTGCTGATCGGACGCCGTCAGACCCGCAAAAAGCTCCGGACTCCTCTGAATGCGCGCCTCAGGCGTCGCACACCCCGCCAGCGAAATCGCCGCCAGCAGCACCCCCACCAGCGAGGCTGCTCTGAAATGCACAAGATCGATTTTCATGTCGTAAACCTATCGCGTCCCGCCCAGCCCGCAAGCAGCCGGACGGCTCAACTTCTCAAAATTAACACGACACATCCCGAGCCCCCTCATCATCGCGTACTCGTCTCGGTGGCCGTCACTTTACCGCCCTCGAACAACACCCGGATCTTATCCTCCTCGCGGTCTCCCGCCGTACTCACGCCAATGCCACCGCCCACATTGGAACGCCCGCCACCTCCGCCGATACCGAGGCCGATGCTAAAAGCCGGCCCCTTGTCCCGATACGCCCACACCTCCGTCTGCCCCTTCTCGCTCGTCCGCAGATACCGCCGGTCCGGCTCACCCAGTGCCATCAGCACCATCGCCTGCGTGTAACCAACCTCCACCTTGCCCGCGCGGATCTTCGCCTGCGTCTCGGCCGGCAGCGCGTTAAACGACGCCTGGTTCTTCTTGATGCGCGAATCGGGCGACGAACAGGCGCTCAACATCGCCAACGCGAGCACCGGAAACAAAACAAGGAAGCGGGAGGATTTCATGGGGTGGGATTTTTTGCTGGTTAACCGAAAACGACTCTATCAGGACAGCGTATCCTCTCCCGAGTTCAACCCACATGAAGACTTTCAAGATCGCCATCGGCTCCGACCACGCCGGTTTCAAATACAAAGAGGCCATCAAGGCCATGCTCCTCGCCGAGGGCCACACCGTCCGCGACTTCGGCACCTACTCCGCCGAGTCCTGCGACTATCCCGACTTCATCCGCCCCACCGCCGAAGCCGTCGCTCGCGGCGAATTCGAGCGCGGCATCGTCCTCGGCGGCTCCGGCAACGGCGAAGCCATCGTCGCCAACAAAGTCAAAGGCGTCCGCTGCGGTCTCTGCTGGACCGAACAAGTCGCCATCTGGAACCGCTCCCATAACGACGGCAACGTCCTCTCCCTCGGCGAACGCACCGTCACCGAACCCGAAGCCCTCAAGATCGTAAAAGTCTGGCTCGCCACCGAATTCGAAGGCGGCCGCCACATCGCCCGCATCAAGAAGATCGAGTAACTTTCCGCCTCTCCCGCGCGCAAACTACACACCCGCGCCGCACGATATTCCCTCAGCCCTGCCGCCCCGAGCCGCAGGGCTTTTTATTTTCCACTCAATTTCCCATAAGTCCTATCCGTCCTATAAGTCCCATCGGCTCTCATCCGCCACGCCTCGCGCCGCTGTTCCCATCCATCGTCCTAAACACCCCACATGTCACTCGAGCCGCCCAGCCCCACTACAGCCGCCCTCCGCTACTACCTCGCCCTCGACGGCCAGGTCTCCGGCCCCCACGGACTCGACGCCCTCCGCGACATGGCCTCCGTCCACGCCTTCACCCGCGACACCCCCGCCACTCTCGAAGGCACCGAAAACTGGCAGCCCATCCACGCCCACGCCGAACTCGCCGCCGTCCTCTTCCCCGCCGCCGCGAAATTCCAGCTCAAGGCCAAAGCCATCACGCTCACGACCGACTCAGTCACCCCCGTCTCCGTCGAAGAAATCCTCCGCACCAATCTCTCCGCCGAAGCCCTCACCACGCCTCCGCCCGACTACATCGCCCAGCCCACGCGCCCACCCGGCCGCGCCCGCAATCGCGATTACGCCCTCTCCGCCCTCCTCGCCAACGCCCTCGGAGCGGCCGCCTGGTTTATCTTCCCGCACAACCCCGTCATCCTCGTCTTCCTCCTCTCCTATCTCACAATCGCCAACCTCGGCCTCTACTGGGTCATGTTTCACGTCATGGACCGCTACTGAGCCCGCCCGCTCACGCCAGCTTCACGCTCCCTTCCGCTCGCTTGGAAAATCTTCCGCCATCCGCGTCCATTCGCGGTTAAAAAATACCCACCTTCTTTCCACCGAGCTTCCCGCGCGACGAGGCAGTCGTCTCCACTTTTTTTGGCCTTTGTTTTTTGGCGTTTGCGATTTGCCTGCACCGCTCGCGGCGCAGGCAAAAATCTATCGCTTGCCCGAGCCGTTTTCGCCCCTCACCGTCGCGCTTTGGACATGGCATTTCCCACTCTTCCCGCCTGCCTCGCCCAACGTGATTTGCGCCCGGCCGAACTCGCCGCAAACACCGACGCCGCCCTCCTGCGTATCTACGCCTGGATGCACCTCGCGCGCACCGCCGATAACCGCATCCTCGATCTTTTCCGCCAGGGCTTGATCAAGGGCACCGTCACCGGCGGCCAGGGCAACGAAGGACTCATCGTTCCGCTCGCGCTCCTCGCCGACAAATCCATCGACGTCGTCTCCTTCACGCACCGCGGCTTCGGCGGCCACCTCCTCTGGAGCGGTCACCTCTGCGATCACCTCAACCAGTACTGCGCCAACGCTCAGAGCCCCACCAAAGCGCGCGAGGGCAACATCCACCACGGCGATCCCGCCAACCGCTCGCTGCCGATGATCAGCCATCTCGGTGCCATGCTCTCCAACGTCCTCGGCTCCACCGATTCCCAGCGCCGCCTCGGCAAACCCGCCGTCGGCTTCACCCTCTTCGGCGACGGCGGCTCCAGCACCGGCGACATCCACGAATCCCTCAACCTCGCCTCGCTCCTCTCTCTCCCCGTTCTCTTCGTCATCGAGAACAACAAATACGCGTACTCCACGCCCGTCAGCGAACAGTTCACCGCAGGCACCGAACTCTGGAAACGCGCCGCCGGCTACGGCATCGAGGGCTTCAGCATCGACGCCACGGATACCGAAGCCTCCGCCAAAGCCCTCGCCGCCGCCATCGAAAAAGTCCGCACCACCGGCCGCCCTCTCCTCATCGAGGCACACACTCTCCGCCTTCGCGGCCACGCCGCCTACGACACCGGCGACTACCTTCTCCCCGGCGAAAGCGACGGTTTCTTCGCCCGCGATCCTCTTCCCAAACTCCGCGCCCGCCTCGCCGCTTCCGGCCACTCCGCGCAACTCGACTCCCTCGACGCCGAGCTCAACGCCTTCATCGAAGCCTGTATCAAAGTCTCCCTCGCCGTCCCGCGCCCCACACCCGACGGCATGGAGGCCGACCTCTTCGCGCCGGACTCCGCGCCGCTCCCGTGGAAAGCCGAGCCCGCCAAGCCTCAGCACATCACCATGGCCCAGGCCATCGGCCTCGCTCACCGCAAGATCCTCTCCGAACGCCCCGAGTCCATCGTCATGGGTCAGGACATCGGCACCTACGGCGGCGCCTTCAAAGTCACCGACGGCCTCCTCAAAGACTTCGGCCGTGCCCGCGTCTTCAATACGCCCCTCGCCGAGAGCGCCTGCACCGGCTACGCCATCGGCCTCGCCCTCAACGGCCACCGCCCCATCGAAGAATTCCAGTTCGCCGACTTCTCCACTGAAGCCGTCACCCAGATCACCCAAAACGCCGCCACCTACCACTTCCGCTCCGGCGCCGCCGTCCCCCTCGTCCTCCGCCTCCCCACCGGCGGCGGTCTCACCTTCGGCTCCTTCCACTCGCAGGAACTCGACTCCTTCTTCCTCGCGATGCCCGGCCTCAAAGCCCTCTACCCAAGCACACCGCAAGACGCCTTCAACGCCCTCCTCGCCGCCTACGAAGACAACAACCCCGTCCTTCTCTTCGAACACAAAGGCCTCTACCGCCGCGGCAAATTCGACGTGTCCTGGGACGCCAACTACCGCGACATCTGGCACCCGCAGCAACTCCGCTCCGGCAACTTCGCCACCGTCGTCACCTACGGCGAAATGGTCCACCTCGCCCTCGACGCCACCGACTACCTCGCCACCGAGTACGAACGCACCTTCGACGTCTTCGACCTCCGCGCCCTCGCCCCCCTCAAGCTCGACGCCATCCGCTCCTCTCTCGCCGCCACCCATCGCCTGATCGTGATCCACGAAGGCCGCCGCACCCACGGCTTCGGCGCCGAACTCGTCGCCCGTCTCACCGAGGAAATGTTCTTCGATCTCGAAGCCGCCCCTCTGCGCATCGCCTCGCTCGACTTGCCTGTCCCCTTCGCCCCCGAGCTCGAGCACGCCTACCGCCCCACCAAAGACTCCATTATCGACCGCATCGCCACCTGGATGGGCTGAGCCGCTCGAATCGCCACCGTTCCACAACCGCGCCCCGCTCCTCCAGCAGCCTTCCCGCCGTGCCCGCCAAATCTAAGTCTAAAAATAAATCCGCCAGCCGCGCAGCTTCACGTCCACGCCCGGCTCGCACGTCCTCTCGCTCCGCTCCCGCGTCAAAAAAAATCCCACCCGCCCGCTGGGCCGCGATCCGCCTCTTCGCAATGGACGTCGATGGCATCCTCACCGACGGCACGCTTCACATCTGCTCCGACGGCTCCGAGACCAAAATCTTCAACGTCCTCGACGGCATGGGCCTCACCCGCTGCGCCAAATCCGGCATCGTCACCGCCTGGATCTCCGGCCGCCTCTCCGGTGCCACCACCGTCCGCGCCGGCGAATTAAAAATCCCGCATCTCATCCAAGGCCGCACCGACAAACACGTCGCCCTCCAAGAACTCGCCGCCCAGCTCGGCATCGCCTCCGAGAACATCGCCTACATGGGCGACGACGACATCGACGCCGCCGCCCTCCGCTGGGCCGGCATTGGCATCACCGTCCCTGGCGGCATGCCCGCCGCCTTCGCCGCCGCCGACTACGTCACGACTCGGCAAGCCGGATACGGCGCTGTCCGCGAAGTCTGTGAACATATCTTCGCCGCCCGCGGTCTCACCTTCGTCCCATGACCCGCGCCCGCCATCTTCCTCCGTCTCGCCTTGCCTGCGCCCGCATGTTCATACCCGCACTCGCGCTCGCACTCTCCGCCGTATCCGCCGTCCAGGCACAATCCGCCTCCGTCATCGCCAACGCCCCCGTCAAAAACATGCGCCTCCCGTCCTTTAACGACGCCGGCCACCGCACCAGCCTCCTCCGCGCCGGCGAGGCCCGCTATATCAGCAACACCCACATCGACGTCCTCGAACTCAACTTCGCCCAGTTCGTCGGCGACGGTTCCACCGAAACCGTCAACCTCCTCCTCGCTCCTTCCGCCACCGTCACCATCCCCGAGAAAAACCGCTACCTCATCTCCGGTAAGGAAAGCGTCCGCCTCATCGCCAAAAACGCCGAGGCCACCGGCGAAGACTGGACCTACGATTACTCTGCGCAGCGCCTTATCATGAACAAAAACGTCCGCGTCGTCTTTCACACCGAACTCAAAGGCATCCTCGACTGATGAAACTCCTCCGCCTCCTTCCCCTTCTCGCTTTCGCCGTCGCTCCCCTCGGCGCGCAAACGCCCCCCGCCACTCCCGTTCCCCTGGTCGAAACCGTCATCACCGCCACCTCGGCCGAGATCTGGAGTAACGAAACGGGCACCGAGACCTACGCCATTTTCAAGGGCAACGTCGTCGTTACCGGCACCAACCTCCGCATCACCTGCGATCGCATCGACGCCACAGCCGCTGGCAGCAACGATACCACGGCCAAAAACACGACCGCGCAGGACGTCGAAAAATTCAAAACCATCCTCGCCACCGGCAAAGTTCACATCGTCCAGGGAGACCGCGAGGCCAACTGCGAGCGCGCCGAAGTTCTCCCGCGTGAAGGCAAAATCGTTCTCACCGGCAAGCCGGTGGTCATCGACCGCAGCGCCAATATCGTTTTCACCGGCGAACCCATGACCCTCCTCAAAAACGAACGCCGTGTTCAGGGCGAAAACGTCCGCATCATCCTGCCCTCCGTACCCGACCTCGGATTCGACAAAAACTCCCCCGCCCCCGCCAAGCCCGCCGACGCCGCTCCCAAACCATGAGTTCCCCGTCGCCGACCTCCGCCCCCGAGGCCCAGATCTCCACCCAGGGCCTCGTCAAAACCTACGGCGAGCGCAACGTGGTCAACGGCGTCGACATCACCGTCCGCGCCGGAGAGATCGTCGGCCTCCTCGGGCCCAACGGCGCCGGCAAGACCACGTCGTTCTACATGATCGTCGGCCTCGTCCCCGCGACGTCAGGCAAAGTCCTCATCAACGGAAGCGACGCCACCAAACTCCGCATGCACGAGCGCGCCCGCCTCGGCGTCGGTTACCTCCCGCAAGAAGCGTCCATCTTCCGCAAACTCACCGTCGAGGACAACATCCTCGCCATCGTCGAAACCATTGGCCTCGCCAAAAAGGAACACCGCGCGCGCGTCCAGCAGCACCTCGAGGAACTCCACCTCACCCACGTCGCTAAACAAAAAGCCTTCACGCTCTCCGGAGGCGAACGCCGTCGCCTCGAGATCGCCCGCGCCCTCGTCACCCAGCCGAAATTCCTCCTCATGGACGAACCCTTCGCCGGCGTTGACCCCATCTCCGTCGCCGACGTCCAGAAGATGATCCTCGCCCTCAAACAACGCGGTATCGGCATTCTCATCACCGACCACCAAGTCCGCGAAACGCTCAAGATCGTCGACCGCGGCTACATCATCCACAAAGGCAAAGTCCTCACCAACGGCCCCGCCAGTTTCCTCATCACCGACCCCCAGGCCCGCGAATTCTACCTCGGCAAAGACTTCAACCTCTGACGGACCGGCACTTATCAAGTGCCGCCCCCTTCCGACCTACTCGCTACCCGCTACTCACTGCTCGCTACTTCTCCCAAACCCCATGCCCAAATCCATCCAAGGCATCACCGTCGCCCACTTCTTCGACACCTACCGCGAGCGCCTCAAGATGGAGCTCGTCCTCGGCGAGCCCGGCCTGCACCGCATGATCCGCGAGGGCTCCATCAACCGCCCCGCCCTCGCCCTCACTGGCTTCTTCAAATATTTCGCGAACAAACGTATCCAGGTTCTGGGCGCGGCCGAGATGACCTACCTCAAGACGCTCGATCACGCCCGCCAGGTCGAGATCCTCCAGGAGATGGTCGAGCGCCAGATCCCCTGCCTCGTCCTCACGCGTAATTTCCACCCCACGCCCGCCATGCTCAGCGTCGCGAAGGAGAAAAACCTCCCCGTGTTCCGCACCACGCTGATCACGATGAACTTCATCAACCTCGCCACCCTCTGCATCGACAACGAGTTCGCCCCCTCCGTCACCGAGCACGCCACCACCCTCGATATCCGCGGCATCGGCGTCATGCTCCGCGGCTCCAGCGGCGTCGGCAAAAGCGAATGCGCCCTCGCCCTCATCGAGCGCGGCCACTCCCTCGTCGCCGACGACCTCACCGTCATCAAGCTCCTCGACGAACGCGAACTCATGGCCTCCTCCCGCCCGCTCAACCGCGGCTACATGGAGTGCCGCGGCATCGGCATCATCAATATCTCCGACATGTTCGGAGTGAAGAGCGTCCGCCCCGAGAAACGCATCGACCTCGTCGTCTCCCTCTTCGAATGGACTCCCGACGCCGTCGAGGAACGCACCGGCCTCGAAGAAAACTTCTACGAGATACTGGAGCTCAAAGTCCCCCACATCATCCTCTACGTCCGCCCCGGCCGCGACATGGCCCGCCTCGTCGAAGTCGCCGCCCTCACCCAAGCCCTCAAGAAAATGGGCCACGATCCCGCGAAAACTTTCAACGACCGCCTCATCGCTTACATGACGCAACAGTCCGAAACCCCCGCCCGCACCATCCGCCTCGACCCCGATCGCAGCCGCTCGGAAGAAGACCGCTCCTGACCCTCCGCCGCCTCTGCTCTTTCCTTTCCCTCCTATTCAAATTTCCGAACTCCGTGCTCTCCGTGTCATAGCTCTGTGCCCTCTGTGGCCCCTTTGAAACTCCGCAGCTCCGGTTCCGCATCTTCCTACTTTCCTTTCCTTTTCGCATGTCCACCACCGCCCGCCACGACGGCCGCACCGCCGACCAGCTCCGCACCATCACCTTCGAAGCCGACATCGCACCGCACGCCACTGGCTCGGTCCTCGTCAGCTTCGGCAAAACCCGCGTGATCTGCGCCGCCACCATCGAGCCCGGCGTCCCCACCTGGATGAAACAGCAGGGCGTCAAAGGAGGCTGGCTCACCGCCGAGTACTCGATGCTCCCCTACAGCACCCACGAGCGCAAATCCCGCGACATCTCCCGCGGCAAGATCGACGGCCGCACCGTCGAGATCCAGCGCCTCATCGGCCGTTCCCTTCGCGCCGTCATCGACCTCAGCAAACTCGGGCAGAACACTCTCTGGCTAGATTGCGACGTCCTCCAGGCCGACGGCGGCACCCGCACCGCCTCTATCACCGGCGCCTACCTCGCCGCCCGCCTCGCCGTCCAAAAACTCCTCGACTCACAAAAACTCCGCGAGAATCCCCTCACCGATTCCGTTGCCGCCGTCAGCGTCGGCGTCGTCGCCGGCCGCGAGCTCCTCGACATCGCCTACCTCGAAGACAAAGACGCCGAAGTGGACTTCAACATCGTCATGACCGGCCAGGGCAAATTCGTCGAAGTCCAGGGCTCCGGCGAAGAAACCACCTTCAGCCACGACCAACTACAAAGTCTCTTAGTCCTCGCCCAAAAAGGCCTGAAAGAAGTCTCCGCCGCCCAAACCGCCTTCCTCACCAAACAACTCCTCAGCACCCTAAAACTCGGCTGAACTCCACGCTCATCTAATGGCCTCTGATCAATTCCACGCGGCCTCACCTAGCGGAGATATTTTCTTTATGACACCCCCTAAAATATTCGGTCTAGCCGTCAGGATCACGGGCCTCGTAAGCCTGCTGTATATGTTGTCTGCCTCGGTTCTTCTTTTCGGCTTTGTTGGAGTACCAGCCTTCATGATCATCATGAAATTTCTGGTTTGGCTGGCCCTCACCATCTGGTTGCTACGGGGTGCACCCAATTTGGTTCGGTTCGCTTATCCCGATGAGCAATGACGGCTCGTGGTCTGAAGCCTGATCAAGTCCGCTCATTCAAGAACAACCCCATGAAAACACTCCGCCTTTTTGCTGTATTGCTTCTGACATCCTTTACACCGCTTTTTTCGTCAGAGCCTCCAACCAAAGTTCGGCTGGAGATGTGGGAAGGGTGCCTCTGTCAGGGACCAAAGCATGTGCGAACCTATGAGCAATTGAACAATGAACGCTCGAAGCGAATGGTTGTCGGCGTTGACGTGGCAGTCGGCCCCGAACAGCAGGGCTTATCTGCGTTTGCTTTGCTGAACCAGAGAGTCAGCGAAGATAAGCCACCCGCTGATCTCGCTTTTTATTGGATCGGCCTGGTCTATCGAAAGAGCAAAGATGGACTGTCGCATCCGATTGGTTTTCGCGGCTCCATGGCCAAACTTCAATCGTCCGAGTTGAAGGACGGTGATCTAGTGGTGTTCTTCAAAGAAGCTTTCTAAAGTTCACGATTTCCGCATCAACACGGTACGCCAGCGCCCTCAACTGGACCGATGCCTCCATGGGCCGTCTCGCACCTCGCAATCTCGGCTTGTGCTGATCACCTTTGACCACCTGTCCCACTGGCCCATCTCTTGCCGAAACCTCTTTCATACCTCGACCAATACCGCCCATGAAAACCGCCCGCCGTTTCCTCACCGCGCTTCTCGTCACCCTCCCCTCACTCGCGCAAGCCCACCCTGGCCACGACGGACACGAACTCACGTGGGACTTCCACGGCCACGGCCTCTGGGACAATCCTCTGACGCTGATTATCGGCGGCCTCTGCGCCGCCGCCCTCGCCTACCGCTTCGCCCAAAAACGCCGCTGACCTTTTCGCTCCCTGTCGGAGCGGCTTTACGCCGCGATCTCAGCGCCGCCTCACCCGCGGCGCTTTTTTATTTCCCAACGCCACGCACCCGATCCTTCGCTCCGACTTAGCGTCTTCGCGTCTTTGCGATTAACCTAATCGTCGCCCTCCAGAACCTCCCAACGGCCGCCCCATCCCGCCCTACGCACACTCACACCCGCCTGAGCGCCGCCCGCATCCTCGGCAACCGCTCCGCCAGGATCTCCCGCACTTCACCGAGCACCCGACGCAGCTCCGCCCCATCCGCCGCCACAATCTTCAAACTCCACGCCCCGCACCCGCCGCGCAGCGCGCTCACCCCCACCCACGCCCGCGCCCCGTGCAACGCCTCGATCCATTCCCTCCACGCCCCGCACTCCTCCAACTTGCGCGACACAATCACCACATTCCCAAAACAACACGCCCCGCTCTCCGCGCTCGCTCCATTTTCCGCCGCCGCATTCGCGTCCATTCGCGTCCATTCGCGGTTAAAAACTCCGCCGCCTCCGCTTTCACCCTTCCCCCTTCCCTCTTCACTCTTCAGCTCGCCCACACCCGCCAGCTTCGCGAGCGCTTTCATCTCCTCCCCGCTCTGATCCAGCCGCTCCCGCAAAATCAATTCCCCGCCCACGCGCACGCTTAGCTCCAGCCGCAAACGCGACCACGACCACATCTCCCCGCGCGCGATCCGCCCCGGCATCAACAAATCCGCAAACGCGATCTCCCCGCCCTCCGCCACCTCGATCTCCGTCACCTGCCGGAAACTCGACCGGTCATGCGGGACGAGGGGCTCCGGCAAAAACTCCAGCCACCCACCCGCCTCCACCGAAAATTTCTGCGACGCCACCGCCTCGCCCGCCCGCATATGGAAAACCCGGCTCGCACTCGGAGTCGTCACGAGCAACGCCGCGCCACTTCCCACCGCGATCTCCGTCTCCAACTTATCTCCCTCCAAAATCCCCGCCGTCGGATTCACGACCTGCACGCGCAACGCCGCGCCCTCCTCGTCCCAGTAAGCCTTTCCCACATGAAACGGCGCGCGAAACGACTGCCCCGCCAGCACGGTTTTCCCGTTCTCACGCACCTCCGCGCGCAACTTCAGATGTCCGGAAAACTCACCCATGATGATTCATCATGTGAAACCCAGAAAACAGGACCGGGAATTTCGCATCCTCTCCGTTTCCAGTCTTCCTGATTTCCACATTAAAAACGCTCCTCATCATGCGCCCGATTTCCTCGCACCAAACAACACCTCGCGCACGATCCACGCCACGATCGCGTCGAGATTATGCTCCCGCTTCAGATCGCAAAAAATAAACGGCCGCGTCCCCCGCTGCACCTTCGCGTCGCGCTCCATCACCCCGAGATCCGCCCCCACATACGGCGCCAGATCGATTTTATTTATTAAGAGCAGATCCGAGTACTTGATCGCCGGCCCACCCTTGCGCGGCATCTTTTCCCCCTCCGCTACATCGAGCACATAGATAAACGCATCGACCAGCTCCGGCGAAAATGTCGCCGTCAGATTATCCCCGCCACTCTCCACCAACACGAGCTGCAGATCAGGAAACGCTTTTTCCAGCCCCTGCACCGCCTGCTCATTCATCGTCGTGTCATCGCGAATCGCCGTGTGCGGACACCCGCCGGTCTCCACGCCCACGATCCGCTCCGCCGGCAGCGCCTTCGCCTCCTTCAGATACCGCGCATCCTCCGACGTGTAGATGTCGTTCGTCACCACGCCCAAGCTATACCGCTCCCTCAGCCGCTGACACAGCTTCAGACAAAGCATCGTCTTGCCGGACCCCACCGGGCCACCAACACCAATTCGAGGAGGACGTTTAGAAGACATAGACATTTAAGGAAGCAGGATGCTCACCGCGGATCGCCCGTCTGCAATCCTTCCCAATCATCAGTGTGCATCAGTGCTCATCAGTGGTTAAAAACTCCGCTCGATCGTCCGTCTCACGAAATAAACAACCGCGCCGCCGCCCGCTCATGCCGCGCCGCCGCGATATCCAGCCACGGATTAAACCACCCGATCTCCCCCACCGGCACCTTCTTCGCCGCCGCCACGATCTCCGGCGCTTTCCCCATCATTTCCGTCAGCAACGTCTGCGACCCATTCTGCCCGAGCCGCAGCAGCTTCATCGCCGCCGCCATCAGCCCCGCGATGCTCGCATAAAAAACCGACGCCAGCGCCGCCTCCAGTGGCGCCCCCAACACCCGCGCCTCCAGCGCCGCCGCCGCCGCCGGCGAATACGGCCACTTCTCCGCCTCCGCCCATCGCACAAACTCCACCGCCAGCGGATGTCCTCGCAACTTCGCCGCCAGCTCCGCCCGCTGCCGCCCAATATTCTCCGCCGCCAACCGCGCCTCCTTCGCCGACTTCAACGCCGACGCCAGCACACACAGCTCCCCGACCTTCCTCCAATCCACCCACTCCACCGCTCTCCTCCCATCCTCATTTTCCGAAATCCCGTTAATCCTCTTAATCTTGTCCAAAACTCCATCCCCCGACACCTCCGCATTACGACCGCCTCCCAACGCCCCCCACGCATGAATCACCACCGGCAGTTCCGCCTGCCTTAACGCTGGCAGCGCCGACCTCAGCAAAAACTCCCGCAACGTCTCCCGATCCCGCACCGCTCCCAGCTCGATCATCCCCTCCAGCCCAAACGAGTGCGCATACGCCCCCGTCGGATAAAACGTATCCCCCATCTGGAGCATCCCCGCCAGCCACGCCACTCCTGAGGTTTCGGTGTTCATCGTTCTCTTATTCGTCGCAACATGGCCGCTGCACTCGTTGCGTCACCAAAGAACGTGATTTGAGCAGTTCAAAAAAGTGAGGGCCCTATTCTCGAGGGAAACCCTCCGTGCCGTCCACGGTCGGCAACGAGCCCGGCCCTCCCATAAACGAAACAGTCGGCCCCTCGGCCGCCTGTTTCGCTCACACACGATTCAAAAAAACGGCGCGCTCAGATCACCGTTCCATTCGGCACCACTCCGCCCTTCGGCACGAGAAGAACGCCGTCGCGGATGATGACGCCATGCGGATAGGTGCCGTCTGGCTTGCCATCCACCGTCAACGTCACCCCATCGCCAATACGCGAGTTTTTATCGATGATCGCGCCACGAATAATGCAGCCTTTCCCGAGCCCCAGATGCGGACGCCCCTGCTCCACGTTCGCCTCCAGTTGCTCCGGAGTTTCATAAAAATCCGAGCCCATCATCACCACATCCTGCAACTGTGTGCCTTCACGCACAAACGACCGGATTCCGAGCACGCAATGTTTCAGCGTCGAATCCTCGATGATCGAACCGTCGCCGATGACGACATAGTCGATGGCGCAGTTGTTGATCTTCGATGCAGGCAGATAGTTGTCCTTCGTGTAGATCGGATCTTTCGCATCGAAGAAATTAAACGGCGGCAGCGGCTGCGCGAGCGCGAGGTTCGCATCGAAAAACGCCTTCACCGTTCCAATGTCTTCCCAATATCCCTCGAAAATGTGGGCGAAGAGCTTCTTCTTCCCGAGCAGGCCGGGAATGATCTCCTTGCCGAAATCCGTCATATTGTTGTCCAACGCCTCGGCCAGTGCCGTGCGGTTGAAAACATAAATACCCATCGACGCCAGGCAGTGCTTCTCACCGGCCACCGGCTGCTCCAGCTTCGCTTCGAGCGCCGCGCTGAGGGTGAGACTGTTGATCACCGCTGGATCTTTTGGTTTTTCCACGAACTGAGCGATCGAGAGATCATCGTTCACGCGTGTCAGGCCGAGGCCCTCGACCTTCGAAACAGGAAACGGAATCGCCGCGATCGTCACATCCGCTCCAGTCGACATGTGCTGCTCGATGATCTTCCGGAAATCCATCCGGTACAGCTGGTCCCCCGAGAGAATCAAAACCAGGTCATGCGGGAACGTGCGGAAATGCTGGAGATTGCGCCTCACCGCATCGGCCGTGCCCTGATACCAATCGACGCTCTTCTCCGTCTGCTCCGCCGAAAGAATGTCCACGAAACCACCGCCAAACGGATCGAAATGATACGTCGCCTGGACGTGACGATGCAGGGAGGCCGTGTGAAACTGCGTCAGCAAAAAGATGCGATTCAACCCCGAGTTGATGCAGTTGCTGATCGGAATATCGACCAGGCGGTACTTGCCGGCGAGAGGAACGGCGGGTTTGCAGCGCTCCATCGTGAGCGGATAAAGACGCGTGCCGCGACCGCCGCCCATGATTACCGAGATGACTTTGGGTGTTGCCATATTTGTGGGCCTTAAAGCCTTGCTCCACGTTTATCGCGGTCGGTAGTTTCGCCAGCCAAAAGCAAAAAAACTATGTGTGGAATCGTTGGTTACGTTGGGAAACAGAAAGCCGCCTCAATCATTATCGAGGGCCTCAAGCGTCTCGAATACCGCGGCTACGACTCTGCTGGTGTCGCTGTTCTCCAGAACGACCGCATCGATGTCGCAAAAAAAGCCGGACGCGTCGAAATCCTCGCTAAAGAAGCCGCTCGCCACCGCTTCACCGGCACCACCGGCATCGGCCACACCCGCTGGGCCACGCATGGCGGTGTCACCGACGCCAACGCCCACCCCCACGTCTCCAGCGACGGCAAGTTCGCCCTCATCCACAACGGTGTCATCGAGAACTACTCCTCGATCAAAAAATTTCTCCTCTCCAAAGGCTACACGTTCTCCTCCGAGACCGACACCGAGGCGCTCGTTAACCTCATTGCCTACCACTACCAGAAGGAGCCCGCCGCCGAGGACAAAAGCCGCTTTCTCGAAAGCGTCCGCCGCAGCCTCATGCACGTCGAGGGCACCTACGGCATCGCCGTCATCTGCACCGATTCCCCCGGCGAACTCGTCGCCGCCCGCAAAGCCTCGCCCCTCATCCTCGGCGTGGGCGACGGCGAATTCATCATCGCTTCCGACGTCTCCGCTCTCATCAGCCGCACGCAAAACGTCGTTTACTTAAAAGACGGCGAACTCGTCCACCTCACGGGAAAAAACTTTTCCATCATCACGCAGTCCGAGGAAGACGTTTCCCCCATCGTCAACAAAGTCACCTGGAGCGCTGAGGCCGCCGAGATCGGCAGCTTCTCGCACTTCATGGAGAAAGAAATTTTCGAGCAGCCCGTCGCCCTCGAAAACGCCATGCGCGGCCGCTTCTCCGCCGACGGCTCCACCGCCCAGTTCGGCGGCCTCAATCTCACGCCCATCGAGGTCCGCCAGATCGACCGCTTTGCCTTCTGCGGCTGCGGCACCGCCTGGCACGCCTGCCTCGTCGCCGAGCACCTCATCGAGCGCTTCGCCCGCGTCCCCGTCGAAGTCGATTACGCCTCCGAGTTCCGCTACCGCAATTCCCCGCTCGACGGTAACACCCTCTTCTTCGTCGTCAGCCAGTCCGGCGAAACCATCGACACCCTCGGCGCTCTCCGCGAAGCCAAGCGCAAAGGCTACAAGGTTCTCGCGATCAACAACACCGTCGGCTCCTCCATCGCCCGCGAAGCCGACGGCGGCATCTACCAGCACGTCGGCCCCGAGATCGGCGTCGCCTCCACCAAGGCATTCACCTCTCAACTACTGATCGGCGCCATGTTCGCCCTCTACGTCGCCCGCATGAGGGACATGAGCTTCAGCGACGGCGTCGAGTACGTGAAAGCCCTCAAGGCCGCCCCCGATCTCGTCCGCAAAGCCTTGGAACAAGCCCCCCGCATCAAGGAAATCGCCAAGCGTTACGCCCAGTATGCCGACATGCTTTTCCTCGGCCGCCTCTCGCTCTTCCCCATCGCCCTCGAGGGCGCACTGAAGCTTAAAGAGATCTCCTACATCCACGCCGAGGGTTATCCCGCCGCCGAGATGAAGCACGGCCCCATCGCCCTCATCAGCGAGAAATGTCCGTCCGTCTTCTTCGCCCCCAAGAGCGAGATCTTCAACAAGATTGTCTCCTCCATTCAGGAGATCAAAGCGCGCAACGGCAAAACCATCGTCATCACCACCGAGGGTTGCGAATTCCCGCCCGGTGTCGCCGACGACGTCATCTACATCCCCGACTGCCACGAAGCCGTCCTCCCCATCGTCGCCACTGTACCGGTTCAGCTTCTCAGCTACTACATCGCCTGCGAACGCGGTTGCGATGTCGATAAGCCCCGCAACCTGGCAAAGTCCGTCACCGTCGAATAACCCTTCCGCCCGCTTCGCCTCACGCGAATCTCCAGCCGCCACGCCGCGCTCCCGTTTCCGTCCTCATGAACATCTTCCCGTGCAAAGACGCCTTCCTCTGCCTCGCCAGTCAGGGCAACGTCATCCCCGTTTACACCGACTTGATGGCTGACTTCGAAACGCCCGTCTCCGCCTACGCGAAGCTCAAGGAAACCGGCCCGTCCTACCTCCTCGAATCCGTCGAAGGCGGCGAAAACCTCTCGCGCTACAGCTTCATCGGCTGCCGCCCCCGCAAGATCTTCGCCTGCGGCCCCAAGACCACCGAGATCCGCGTGCCCGGCAAACCGATACAGACCATCCCGACGCCGCAAGACCCGCTCACGCTCATCCAGACCGAGATGGCGCAGCACAAGCCGGTCAACATTCCCGGCCTCCCCCGCTTCACCGGCGGTGCCGTCGGTTTCATCAGCTACGAATACGTCTCTCGCATCGAGCCTTCGGTCCCGACTGCCAAGTCCGACGTCCTCGGCCTCCCCGTGATCTACTTCATGCTCACGGATTCGCTGCTCACCTTCGACCGCGCGAAGCAAACCCTCCGCCTCTGCGTCAACGCCCACATCGCCGCCGACCCCGCCGCCGCCTACGACGCCGCCGTCACCGAACTCAATCATCTCCACTCTCTCCTCCGCCGCCCAAGCTCCCTCGCCCCCGCGCCTCTCGTCGATCCCGGCAAGATCATCGTCCCTCCCGGCAACTTCACCCAGCCCGTCTTCGAGGGCGTCGTGGACGGCGTCAAAGAATACATCCGCTCCGGCGACATCATCCAGGTCGTCCCCTCCCAGCGCTTCACCAAGCCCTTCGCCAAATCCCCCCTCGATCTCTACCGCGCCCTCCGCACGGTCAACCCGTCGCCGTATATGTTTGTCCTGGATACGGGCGACTTCGCCATCGTCGGCGCCTCGCCCGAGGTCCACGTCCGCCTCACCGACGGCCTTGTCGAGATCCGTCCCATCGCCGGCACCCGCAAACGCGGTCTCACCCACGCCGACGACCTCGCCCTCGAAAAAGACCTCCTCGCCGACCAGAAGGAGCGCGCCGAACACCTCATGCTCGTCGATCTCGCCCGCAACGACATCGGCCGGGTCTGCCAGTTTGGCTCCGTCACCGTCCCCGAGATGATGGTCATCGAGCGCTACTCGCACGTCATGCACATCGTCTCGCAAGTAGAGGGGAAAATCTCCCCCGACAAAAACGCCTACGATCTCATGCGCGCCACTTTCCCCGCCGGCACTGTCAGCGGCGCGCCAAAAATCCGCGCCATGCAGATCATCGCGGAAAATGAACCCTCCCAGCGCGGCTTCTACGCCGGTGCCCTCGGCTACTTCGGCTACGACGGCAACAGCGACACCTGCATCATGCTCCGCACCGCCCTCATCAAAGACGGCCACATCCACATCCAGTCCGGCGCCGGCGTCGTCGCCGACAGCGTGCCCGAGGCCGAGTACCAGGAGACCGTCAACAAAGCCTCCGCTCTCTTCAAAGCCGTCGCCATCGCCGAAAAATTCTAAACCGGCTTCCCGCCAAACCGCGCCTTCCCCGCACGCCATTTCCCTCTCCAACCGCGTCTTCACCGACGCGGTTTTTTCATGATCCTCACTTCATCCCGTTCGCGCAATTCCTATCCATCGCCTGCATTTATCCCGATACCGCCACCGGCACGCCTCGTTCTGCACTCATTTGCGCTTCTCTCACTTCGCGCTATTTTCCCTCTGAAAATTTTCTTTTGAGCCACCAGCCAGCCTTCCCCGCGCCACGCTGTCGCAGGAAAGTCACAGACTGCTTATAAATTTTTGCATCGTTCAGAGGAGTCCATGCGTATAACTCCATGGAACGATTCCGGCTGGGGTATGGTCGTCACAAAATCATACCGCACGCTGTTCTGCCGTTCTGACCGACCGTGTGCATCGAAACTTAAACTCGAGGAAACCTGTCATGGCTCAGCAACAGACTAAAACCCGCAAGTACGCCGAGGCCGACGAAGTAGAGACGAACCACGCCTCCACCACCGCCCTGCAACCAGTTCCTCTGGATGCACCGCCCTCCTTCTTGGAGAAAAACGAACGCGCCGCTCCCGAAGCGCCCGCCAAAAACTCCGGCCCTTCGGAGCGCAGCAACCTTCAACTCTATCTACAAGAGATTGGGAAGACGCCCCTTCTCACCATCAAGGAGGAAATCTCCCTCGCCCGCCGTATCCGCCGCGGCGATAAGGCCGCCCGCGATCACATGATCTCGGCCAATCTCCGCCTCGTCGTGAAGATCGCCCACGACTATAAAGACTTCGGCCTCCCGCTCCTCGACCTTATCAGCGAGGGCAACATCGGCCTCATCAAAGCCGTCGAACGCTTCGACCCACGCAAGGGCGGCAAGCTCTCCACGTATGCCGCATGGTGGATCAAACAATCCATCAAGCGCGCTCTCGCCAACCAGAGTAAAACCATCCGCCTGCCCGTCCATCTGGTAGACAAAATCTCCAAGATGCGCCGCACCGCGATGGCCCTCACCGAAGAACTCGGCCGCGAACCCACGGACGAAGAATTGGCCATGGAGCTCCAGATCCCGACCAACAAGGTCGCGCATCTGAAGTCCGTCTCCGTCCGCCCGACTTCCCTCGACGCACCCATCGGCGAAGACGGCGACTCGTCCACCTTCGGCGAAATCGTCGGCGACGAAAACGCCATCAGCCCCGCCGACAGCCTCAAGGAACGTAACCGCAACTCCGATCTCCACTCGATGGTCGCCTCCCTCGACCCGCGCGAAGCCGAGATCATCAAGCTGCGCTTCGGTCTCGACGGCTCCAGCGAGCTCACCCTCGAAGAAGTCGGCAAGAAATTCAAAGTCACCCGCGAGCGCGTCCGTCAGCTGCAAAACCTCGCGCTCTCGAAAATGCGCAAGGCGATTTCCGCAAATGAGGTTCAGCGCACCGTCGAGGACATCGAAGTCGAGGACCGCGAGCGCAAACGCATGCAGGTCATCCGCGAGTTCATCCAATCCAAGTCCGCCGCCAAACAACAGCCCCACGGCTGACCGCGTTCGATCACAAACATCGCTCCCCAAGCCGCCGGAAACCCCCGGCGGCTTTTTCATGCCCGTAGCCACGAGCGCCAGCGAGCGGTCCCCAGCATCACCCGTCGGCCTCCGCCCAATCCTGTGAATCGTGTTCATCCTGTCTAAAAACTCCGCTCCGTCTCCGATCTACCCGCTACCCTCTAGCCTCTCCCCGTTCCGCCCGAGCCCCGCTTTCCCGCTTCCCACCGCACGTCTTCTCCCCTTACTTCGCGCCCGATGTCGCAGACTTTCGCCCGCGTCGTTTTCGCGCTCACCGCCGCCTTCTTCGCCGCCTTCTTCATCTGGCCCATTTTCCAGATCCTCAAGGGCGGCTTCATCGACGCCGACGGCAAACTCACCTTCGAGTATCTCCGCCTCCTCCTCAGCGACCCCACCTACCTCGGCGGCCTCGGCAACGCCTTCCTCCTCGCCTGCGCCACCACCACCCTCGCGCTGCTCATCTCGCTCCCGCTCGCCTTCGTCTCTGACCGTTTCCTCTTCCCCGGTAAAGGCATCCTCAGCTCCCTCGTCCTGATCCCGATGATCCTGCCGCCCTTCGTCGGCGCCATCGGCATCAAACAAATCTTCGGCCAGTACGGCGCGCTCAACGCCCTCCTCATCAACCTCGGCATCCAGCCCGAGGGCTGGACCTACGACTGGTTTGCCGCGAACCAGTTCTGGGGCATCGCCGTCGTCCAGGCCCTCTCGCTGTATCCAATTATCTACCTCAACGCCACCGCCGCCCTCGCCAACATCGATCCCGCGATGGAAGAGGCTGCGCAAAACCTCGGCTGCACCGGCTTCCGCCGCTTCTTCAAAATCACCCTGCCACTTATGCGCCCCGGCCTCTTTGCCGGCGGCACCATCGTCTTCATCTGGGCCTTCACCGAACTCGGCGTCCCGCTGATCTTCGACTACCCCCACGTCACCTCCGTCCAGATTTTCTACGGCCTGAAAGACATCGGCGGAAACCCGTTCCCCTACGCCCTCGTCGCCGTGATGCTAGCCAGCACCACACTGCTCTACGCGCTCGGCAAAGGCCTCTTCGGCCGCCAGGGCCACGCCATGATGGCCAAGGCCACCAGCTCCGGCGGCCCCCGCAAACTCCCCTCGCGCCGCGCCTGGCTCTGCACCGCGCTCTTCGCGGGCGTCACCTTCATCGCCGTCCTTCCCCACATCGGCGTCGTCCTCGTCGCCTTCTCCAGCGACTGGTACGCGAGCGTCCTCCCGAAGAGCTACACCTTGGAAAATTTCCAGATCGCCCTCGGCCACGACCTCACCGTCCCCGCCATCGCCAACAGCCTCAAGTTCGCCAGCATCTCCACGTTCATCGACATCATCCTCGGCATCGCCATCGCCTACGTCGTCGTCCGCACAAAAATCGCCGGACGCCAGGTTCTCGACTTCCTCGCGATGCTCCCCCTCGCCGTCCCCGGCCTCGTTCTCGCCTTCGGTTACCTCGCTATGAGTCAGGAAGGGAAATTCTTCGAATTCCTCAACCCCACCAAAGACCCGACCATCCTCCTCATCATCGCCTACTCCGTCCGACGCCTCCCCTACGTCGTCCGCTCCGCCTCCGCCGGCTTCGAGCAAACCAGCGAGACCCTCGAAGAAGCCGCCCAAAACCTCGGCTGCCCTCCCCTCAAAGCCACCTTCAAGATCACCCTCCCGCTCATCACGGCCAACCTCATCGCCGGTGGACTCCTCGCCTTCGCCTTCGCCATGCTCGAAGTCAGCGACTCGCTCATCCTCGCGCAAAAACAAGTCTTCTACCCGATCACCAAAGCCATCCTCGAACTCTTCCAACTCCTCGGTGACGGCAAATTCATTGCCTCCGCCCTCGGCGTCTGGGCCATGGCGTTCCTCGGTGTCACCATCGTCGGCCTCAGCCTCCTCCTCGGCAAAAAACTCGGCGCCATCTTCCGCGTGTAGTTACCTCCGCGCCCCTCGCACCTCTCCATGTCGACCAACCCCGCGACAAAACAAATCCCCCCAACGCTCCTTCAGTGGATCGTCTGGTCGGGCATCACCACCGGATTGATCGTCATCTACTTCACGATCGGCCAGCGGCCGGCGGCTCCCACCGCCCGCGAACTTCCCGCCGCGTTCGCCTACGTGGGACTCTTTCCACTTCTCCTCAGCGCCGCTCTCCGCTGGGTACTTCTGCCCCGAGTCACCGACCCCCAAAAACGCCTCCCGCTCTTTATCGCCGGCGTCGCCCTCGCCGAGGGCTGCGGAGTTCTCGGGATCTTCCTCGGCGGCCCCCACAAAGACACGCTTTTCGCCCTCAGCCTGCTCGGCCTCGCCCAATTTTTCCCCGCCTTGCTTCCCCGCTCTGCCCCCCAAGCATCACCCTTCCGGTAATTCGTGCTCTACCTCCTCGCCGTATCCATTATCTGGGCCATGTCCTTTGGCCTGGTCAAAAAACTCGCCGGACTCGACAGCGCCTTCATCTCCGCCGTCCGCCTCGGCCTCGCCCTCCTCGTCTTCCTGCCCTTCCTCCGCCCGCGCGATCTTTCCCCGCGCGCCATCGTCTCCCTCATCGGCATCGGCGCGCTCCAATTCGGCCTGATGTACCTCGCCTACAACGAAAGCTACCGCCACCTCGCCGCCCACGAAGTCGCCCTCTTCACCCTCACCACGCCCATCCTCGTCACACTGCTGGCCGACGCCTTTGACCGCACCCTCCGCCCCCGCGCCCTCACCGCCGCGCTCCTCGCCACCGTCAGCGCCGCCTTCATCGTCATCCAAAGCGCCACTCTCCAAACCACGCTCACCGGCCTCGGCCTCGTCCAACTCGCCAACCTCGCCTTCGCCCTCGGCCAGATCCTCTACCGTCGTTTCCGCACGCAAAATCCCGCCGTCCGCGACCGCGAGATCTTCGGCTTCCTCTATATCGGCGCATTCCTAATCACGCTGCCCTTCGTGCTCGTCCGCTCCGGCCTCGTTTTCCCTGCGCTCACGACCACGCAAATCACCACGCTCCTCTACCTCGGCATCCTCGCCTCGGGCCTCTGCTTCTTCTGGTGGAATCTCGGCGCCACCCGCGTCAACGCCGGCACCCTCGCCGTCTTCAACAACGCCAAAGTCCCCCTCGGCGTCGCCTGCTCCCTCCTCTTCTTCGGTGAAACCGCCGACCTCCCCCGCCTCGCCGTCGGCGGCGCCCTCCTCATCGCCGCCGTCGCCGTCGCCGAAACCAAACCCCGCCCGGTCTGACTCCTCTGCCTTTCTTTGCGCCTTCGCGCCTTTGCGTGAGCCATCCGCGGCCTTCGCCTCGGTCGCACCTCACGCAGAGACCGTCACCACAATCTTCCCAAACTGCGCCCCGCGCTCCATCAGCCCAAACGCCTCCTCCGCGTGCTCGATCGGCAGCAGCGCGCTCACCACCGGCCTGATCTTCTTCGCGTTCACAAACGCCACCATCGCCGCCCAATCCTCAGGACTCCCCATCGTCGTCCCGAGCAACGTCAGCTGACGCCAGAAAACCTTCCGCATCGCCAGCAGCTGCGGATTCCCCCGCGTCGCCCCGAAGAAAACGATCCGCCCGCCCGGTGCCGCCACATCGATCACCGCGTCGAAACCATCCCCACCCGCGCTGTCCACGATCACGTCAAACGCTCCGGCCGCCTTCAACGCCTCCGCCGTCCACGTCTTCTCCGTGTAGTTGAATCCCCCCTTCGCCCCCAGCTTCACTGCCTGCGCGATCTTCTCCGCCGAACTCGACGTCACCCACACCTCCGCTCCCGCCGCCACCGCGAACTGCAAAGCGAACAACGCCACGCCTCCACCGATCCCCGTGATCAATACGCGCTCGCCCTCCTTCAACCCTGCCCGCGTAAATAACGCCCGGTAAGCCGTCAGTCCCGCGAGCGGCAACGCCGCCGCCTCCTTCCACGACAGATGCTCCGGCTTCGCCGACAGTTGCCCCACCGGCACCGCCACCGCCTGAGCGAGCGTACCTGCACGCGGCAAACCAAGAATCGAAAACTCCGCCCCCTGCGCCGCGTTCGATGCACCCCAGCCAAAACTCGGATTGATGATCACCTCGCGCCCTATCCACGACGCATCGACTCCCTCGCCCACCGCGCTCACCACGCCCGCCCCATCTGATCCCGGGATGCTCGGGAACTTCAGCCCCGCATACTGCCCCGCCTTGATCCACACATCCCGGTGATTGAGCGCCGCCGCCTTGATCGCAACGACCGCTTCCCCCGCCCCCGCCACCGGTGCCGGGACTTCGGATACGCTCAACTGATTCACCGCGGATAAAACGACAGCTTTCATATGCCCGCACCATGCCCGCCCGCTCCCACCGCGCAACCCGTCTCCCATCAAACACTCTCTCTTTCCGAAATGGAGGGACGACCTCCGTGTCGTCCATTCACCTCGATAAACATCCCCCGCCACCAAACAAAAAAAGCCGCCCCTCTCAGGACGACTTCGCGTGATCCAAAAAATTTTCACCTCCAGGCGTGTCGCCTAGGCTCAATCGTCGCTGCGACGCATAGACAACAGATACAGAAGATTGATCAGCGAAGAAAGGAACGCCGCCACATACGTCAGCGCCGCCGCATTCAACGTCTCTTTGACACCCGGTATTTCATCGCGCTCGACGATCCCGAGCCCTGCCAGCTCTACATTCGCACGACGGCTCGCATCGAACTCCACCGGCAAGGTCACAAAATGAAACACCGTGAGCACCGCGTAGCACAGGATGCCGATGTCCAGGATCATGTTGTTGCGGAAGCCTCCGAAAAAGAGACCGCCCATCATCACGAACGGCAGGATCTGCGACGAAATCTGCGTGATCGGCACGAGCGCCATGCGCGTTTTCAACATCGAGTAACCCACCTTGTGCTGGATCGCATGGCCCGCTTCGTGAGCCGCCACGCCAAGCGCCGCCAGACTGGTGCCCCGATAGTTTTCAGACGACAGCACCAGGCGACGATTGGTCGGATCGTAATGGTCCGTCAGATGCCCGCCCGTTTCTTCGATCGTCACATCGGAAATGCCCGCGCGATGCATCACCGCCTCAGCCGCCTCGCGCCCCGTGATTCTGCCACGAGACGGTATCTGGACATTCTTGTTATAGGCGCTCGAAACCTTCATCTGCGCGTACAGCCCAAAAATAAACGTGGCTCCGAGCAGAACCCAAACCAGCCACATAGGGAGATAAACGAAGGCGAGAAGTGTAGTCATAGTTGTAAGGTGAAACGTGAATGCCCTCTCAAATCATTCAAAAACTAATTTTGGCAAGCCGGGCGGCCAACTTTGGAAACGCCCCGGCAAATTAGAATGAAATCCCCCGCACGTCCGGCTCACGCCGCCAACCCGCACCGCTTCAACAACGCCGTCAGCTCCGGATCGCGTCCCATGAATGCCCGGAACAACTCCGCCGGATCGGCCGAGTTCCCCTTGCTCAAAATGTGTTCAACGAACGCCGCGCCCACCTTCCGGCTGAACACGCCTTCCTTCTTGAACCGCGTGAACGCATCCGCATCGAGCACCTCCGCCCACTTGTACGAATAGTAACCCGCCGCATAGCCCACCGGATTGGAGAACAAATGCGTAAACCGCTTCACGATCGTCGGCGACGCCGGCTCCGTCGGGATCAGACACTCCGCGATTGCTGCCCGCGCCACGCTCTCCACATCGCCTGTCAATCCCGCCGTCAGCTCCGGCTTCGCATGCAGCAACAAATCCATTTTCCCAAACGCCGTCTGCCGCATCACCGCACACGCCGACCGGAAATTCCGCGCCGCCACCATCTTCGTGAACATCTCCTCCGGAATCGCTGCGCCCGTCTCATGATGCCGTGCGAACAAATCCAGACTCTCCCGCTCCCAACACCAGTTCTCCAGGATCTGCGACGGCAGCTCCACAAAGTCCCACGCCACATTCACGCCATTCAGCGCCTTGATCTCCACTTCACCCAGCAAGTGATGAATCAAATGACCGAACTCGTGAAAAATCGTCTGAACCTCGCGATGCGTGAGCAGCGCCGGTTTGTCGCCCACCGGCGGCGTCATGTTGCCACACATCAATCCCAAATGCGGCGCGCGTGAACCATCCGGGCGCGGTCCACCCGTGATAAAAGAATCCATCCACGCCCCACCCCGCTTCGACTCACGCGGATGCCAGTCGGCATAAAACGATCCGACATGCCGCCCGCCATCATCGCGCATGTCATAAAACTTCACTTCAGGATGCCACACCTCCGCCGAGCCATCCGTCCGCTCGACAATCGCCAAGCCAAACACCCGCTTCGCCAGCTCGAATAACCCGCCGATCACCCGATCCATCGGGAAAAACGGCCGCAGCTGCTCCTCGTCGAAATCGTACCGCACCTTCCGCAACTTCTCCGCCCAGTATCCGATTTCCCACGGCGCCAGCCGCCCGGCCGACGTCCCCAGACTCCGCGCCTTGAATTCCTCCAGCTCCAGACACTCATGCGCGAACGCGGTCTTCGCCCGCACGCCCATGTCTTCCACAAACGCCAGCGCCGTCGCCGCCGACTTCGCCATGCGCCGTTCAAGCGTAAGATCCGCAAAATTCGCCTTCCCCAGCATCGCCGCCTTCTCCGTCCGCAACGCCAGGATGCGCAGCACCAGCGGTGAATTATCGTGCGGGGCTTTCCCGCCCACCGCGACCGCCGCCGTCCACATCTCGCGCCGCAACTCCGCGTCTTCGAGATAAGTCATGAACGGCTCCTGCGACGGCATGTGCAGCGTGAACCGCCACGCGGCCTTCCCTTTCGCCTCCGCACTCCGCTGCGCCGCCGCCTTCGCGTGCTCCGGCAAACCCGCCAGCCGCGCCTCGTCTTCGACGATCAGCTCCCACGCATTCGTCGCATCCAACACGTTCTCCGCATACTTCTGCGTCACCTGCGCCAGTTCGCTCTGCAACGCCTCGAACCGCGCCCGTTTCTCCTGCGCCAGATCCGCGCCCTGCTGCCGAAAATCCGCCACTGTCTCCTCCAGATAACGCCGCCGCACCGGACTCAACTCATCCGCCGCCGCCGTGTTCCAAAACGCCCTCAACCGTTCCCACAACGCTGCGTTCAATGGAATGCGCGCGAAGAAAGCCGACACCTTCGGCAACATCGCATTGTGCGCGTCACGCAGCGCCGGCGAGTCCGCCACCAGCTGCAAATGCGTCACCTTCCCCCACGCCTGATTCAGCCGCTCCGTCGATTTCTCCAACGCCAGAAACGTGTTCTCAAACGTCACCGTCTTCACATCGCGCCCGGCGATTTCATCGATCGCCGTCTGCGCGTCCGTCAGCGCCTGCTCGATCGCCAGAGCGATGTGCTCGGGCGTCAGTTGCGACCAGCGGATTTCAAAATCGGTTTGGAGAAACGGATTAGCCATGATCCCGCACTGACTTTCCGCCCCGCACCTTTGTCAACGGGAAGATTTGTCAGTCCGAGACCAGCTTACCACGCGTAGCTCACACCCGCCGACACTTGTCGCGGCGAAGCAGGCACTGCCGGCACTTCCTGAAACTCCGAGTCCCACAGATTCTCCACCTCGACTGAGAGCCGCAGACCTTTCACGAACGCTGGCGAAAAATAGACCCCCGCCGAGCTGATCACCGCTTCGTCGTCCGACTTCCGCAGCGCATTCTCTTCCTGGATGCGCGCCTCATTATCCATGCGCACTTCCCAACCCGCGCCCAGCCGCACCACCGCCGCAGCCGTAAGCCGATGCTTCGGGAAATTCAGCGCATAGAAACTCGCATTCACCGCCATCGACCCATAATCCGCATCCTTCGTCAGCCCCGTGTATCCGAAAACCAGATCGGCCCGCTTGCTCGCGTAGCGCGCCACCGCCTCGAACCCCGTCGTCGCAATATCCACCGCACTTGCCGTGCGCGCATTCGGCAGGCTCGTGCTGTAAATCCAGTCCACCAGTTGGTCATCGCTCCGGTGGAAAACCGCCGTCGTCACGCTCCAGCCGCCAAACGCCCCCCGTGCGCCGACCTCGAAATTCTTCGCCGTCTCCCGCCCCAGATTCGGATTGCCGCGAAACAATCCCGCCGACGCCCGCGAATTCAACGCCGTGTACGTCGGCGTCTGCGAACTCTTCGCAAACGACACATACACCGCCTCGATTCCCACACCCGGCGCCACACGATCCAGCGTGATCTGCGCCACAGGAGAAACCTCCGCGCCATTCCTGTCCGTGTCATCGTAAGCCGCGCCGGCCTTCACATTCAAAACGCGCCCTTCCGCCATCGCCCACGAACGCTCCGGCACAACCGCCAGCTTCACATGCTCGCGCCACCGGTAATTCCCAAACGTCAGTGACGACGACTTCAGCTCGTCATCCACAAACGTCACCACCGAGTTCCAGTGAACTTCCCCGGTCGTGATCCGCGCCTCCGCCCCGGCCGAGTAAACCCAGGTTGTATGATACGACGGTCCCGGTGCCGCTCCGAACGCCGGATTAAACGCGCCAGCGTCTCCACGATTGAAAACATAGTGATCCTTATTCCGCCGGTAGTACCCGCCCACCGCCACAAAGTCTCCGTCACCCAGCTCCTCGCGGTGATTCAGCACCACCAGATTCGTCTGGAGATTCTCCGTCTCGAACACATTCGCAAACGGCGTGTATAGATTCGGCCAGCCAAAGAACTTTGATTGGTATCCGTAAAACAAATCCGTCTGCCCCTGCTCGCCCGCCAGCTGCACGCGCGCGTTGTACCGCGTGAACTCATGCTCGCTGAACCGCAGCGCCCCGTCCGAGCGCGAGTGCGCGAACGCCCCATCCACCGCCAGCGTGCGCCCCGCGAACGTCACGCCGCTTTTCCAACCTTGATAAAGTTCTCCCCGCCTCGTCGCGAACTCCCCCACCGCCGCCGTCACCTGCCCGCCCGTCCGCACCGGCTTCCACTGATAAGCCACCGTACCCGCGTTCGCATTCCACCCGCGCACCGCATTCTCCGCGCCCACCAAAATTTCCGGCGCCGTCAACATCGCCGGAGCCACCGGAATCTCCGCGAAATAATGCCCCGTCTGCGGATCGTACAGCGACAGCGCGCCCACCTTGAATCCCGTGTTCTCAAAAATCCCCCCGCGGATAGCGATGTCCGCCTGCCCCTCGGCCATGTTCCGCGACTGCACATCCACCAACGGCTCGAACCGCAACGCCGACACCGGCATCGCAAACGTCCCCAGCGGCTCCTGCAACGCTACACGCGGCGAATAAACCGAGAGCTGCGGCAGCTCGACCGGCGTGCTCTGCGCAACCACCACCGTGGTCGCAGCACCCAACATCAACGAAGCAGTAACAAAAGCGGAAACGTTCATGATCGCTGGCATCGCTACCAGTCAGCTTTCACAAAACAAGCCCCAGTTAACAGCCGTCCGCATTTCTTGTTAACAGGACAGTCCATCCATCCCAAAGTCCCAATCCGTCACGTACTCCGGTACGACAATCATGCCCCCAAAATCCACACGCCGCTCCGTCCATTCACAAAAAAACCTCCCGGCGCGAACCGGGAGGTTTCAAATTTTTAGGGCTTGGTCGCCTGCGGCTTACTCGTCGCCATCGTTGCCGATCGCTTCGACCGGGCAGCCTTCCAGCGCTTCCATACACAGCGAAACGTCCTCTTCCGTCGTAGGCTGCTTATGCACGAAGGAGTAGCCTCCCTCGTCATGCCGGGTAAAGAAGGCCGGTGCCGTCTCGCGGCACAGGTCACAGTCGATGCACTGCTGATCGACAAAAAACTTACCCGGAACGTTCGGTTCCCATTTGTCTGCTTTGTTTGCCATGGTGTCCGGCAAGAAAAAGGAAATGAAATCGCTGTCAAGCGGTCAGCCCCGCGCTGCGATAATCAGCGCCATAACTAACAGAGCGCATTCGTATGCGCCGCTTTTCTTATCCATCCAATCCGAACATCCACCCGTGCATCACCCACTACTCGCCCCTTTTGCAGAAAAAACGTGAATCCCATTCCCCCGCGCCTTCCACCTGCCTAAACCACCTCAAAATCCCGGGACACTGCTTGTGTTTGCCAGAGCGGATACCTAGCTTGCGCCCGAGATGCTTTCAGACCGGTCCTACATGCGCGACAGCTACGGGCGCACCACCACATCCACACTCACCTGGATGCTGTGCGCATTGACCGCCGGCTTCCTCATTCAAACCGTTTTTGAGCGCGCTCTCGGGTCTCCCCATTTCAACCAGTTCACCGCGCTATCCCTCGGCGGCCTGCAACGCATCTGGCTCTGGACCTTTGTCACGTATCCGCTCCTTCACAGCAACGTCCTGCACTGGCTCGCCAGTCTCGTGACCCTCTTTTTCCTCGGCCGCGAACTCCTCCCACTCATGGGCGAACGCCGCTTCGCGTGGTTCAGTGCGTTCTCCGCTGTCTGCGGCGGACTCGTCTGGTTGCTCGTCCCGCACGGCAGCGGCGGCGCCCTCATCGGTGCCACCCCAATTGTCTGCGCGCTCCTCATGCTGTTCGCCTGCCTGCACCCGAACCGCGCCCTGCCGTTCCTGTTTTTCTTCATGCCCGTCACCGTCAGGCCCAAGCACCTCGCCTGGGCCGTGGCAGGTATCTCCGCCCTCGGACTCGCCGTGAGCGAAATCCCCGGCGACCGCTTCAATCTCGGCATCGCCCACTCCGCCCACCTCGGCGGCATGTTGGCCGCACTGCTTTATTATCGCTTCGTCCACCTCCGCGAATGGCGCACACCCGACGGCCGCGCCGACATCGAGCTCCCCCGCTGGCTCTCAAAAACCGCCAAAGTCGCCCCCGCCGCCGAGCCTGCTAAATACACTGTCAACGTCACCGCGCCCACCCGTGAAAGCCTCAAAGCCGAGGTCGATCGCATTCTCGATAAAATAAATTCCGAAGGCCTCGCCGCTCTCACTGCCCAGGAAAAGCGTCTTCTCGACGACGCGCGCAACCAGATCAGCCGCCGTTGAGCGCCAACACCTTGACGCCCCGCCTCGCTCCCCAGGCATCCGCCCCTGGCCATCCGGCGCTAAAATCGGCCCCGAAACAGCCGAAATAAGTCTGAGCTTCGCGCGCCTCGCTCCCCGCTTTCTGCCCACCCGCTCTTGAAACATTTTTCCACTCTCCACGTCTCTCTACCGCGATGAAGTTCTCCCACCTCCGCTCACTCACCCTCTCTTTGCTGGCATTCGTTCTCGCCCAGCCTGCACTCCACGCCGCCGAGCGCACCTACAAGCCCGACGCCTACTTCGAGCGCGAGGTCACCCAGCTCATCCGCCTCCTCGAGGAGTATCACTATAACCGCGACGGCGTGAAATCTGCCGACTACGCGCAAATCATCCCCGACTTCATGGCCGAGTTCGACGGCCTCCGCCTCTTCTTCCTCGAATCCGACAAACAGGATTTCCAGAAGCGCTGGCCCGCCCCCTGGCTCTACAACAACATCTCCAACCTAGGCCGCATCGAGCCCGCCTTCGAAATCTTCCGCACCTACGAAGAACGCACCACCGCCCGCATTAACTGGATACTCGAAGAACTCAAAAAAGACTTCGATCTCACCACCAAGGAAACCTACCTCGTCGATCGCTCCAAGAGCGCCTGGCCTGCCACCCCCGAAGAAGCCGACGCCCTCTGGCGCAAACGCCTCACCTTCGAACTCATTCAAGAGCTCCTCGAAAAAAAGCCCGCCCCCGTCGCCAGCACCACGCCTGCACCCGACGCCTCCACCAACGCGCCCACGCCTGCGCCCACACCCGAGGTTAAACCCGCCGAAGCCTCTTCCGCTCCTGTAGCCGTCGCCTCTGCTCCCGTCACCATCGACGAAGCCAAACAAAACATCCGCAAACGCTACGAGCGCCGCCTCAAAACCATGACCGATTTCGAAAACCACGAGATCGGCGAAATCTTCCTCTCCTCCATCACGCGCCTCTACGACCCGCACTCCACCTACTTCTCCGCCGCCACCTTCGAGGACTTCGCGATCCAGATGCGCCTCCAGCTCGTCGGCATCGGCGCCCTCCTCGGCATCGAAGACGATGTCTGCGTCATCAAAGAACTCATCACCGGCGGCCCCGCCGACTTGGGAAAACAACTACGCCCCAACGACAAAATCATGGCCGTCTCCCAGGACGGAGCCGAACCCGTCGAAGTCACCGGCATGAAACTTCGCAAGATCGTGGACATGATCCGCGGCAAAAAAGGCACCAAGGTCTCCCTCACCATCAAGCCAGCCGCCGCCACCGATCCCTCCGAACGCACTCAGATCCACATCATCCGCGACGTCGTTAACCTCAACTCCGCCCGCGCCCGCGCCTCCATCTACGAAGTCCCCGGCGCCTCCGGTAAAACTACCTCCCTCGGCGTCATCACCCTCCCCGCCTTCTACGGCCCCGACGGTGGCAGCGATGGCGGCGACAAAGCCAGCGCCACCCGCGACGTCGCCGAACTCATCAACCAGCTAAAAAAAGCCGGCATTCACGGTCTCGTCCTCGACCTCCGCCAAAACGGCGGCGGCCTCCTCTCCGAAGCCATCGACCTCACCGGCCTCTTCATCAAACAAGGCCCCGTCGTTCAGGTGAAAAATTACTACGGCGAAGTGAAGATCGATAACGACGAAGACGCCGCCATCGCCTACACCGGCCCGCTCGCCGTCCTCGTATCCAAATTCTCCGCCTCCGCCTCCGAGATCGTCGCCGGCGCTCTCCAGAATTACGGCCGCGCCATCATCATCGGCGACAGCTCCACCCACGGCAAAGGCAGCGTCCAGCAACTCATCGAAATGAAAAACGCCGCCCCTCCGATGATGCTCTCCCGCGCCACTGGCAAAGCCGGCGCCGCCAAACTCACCATCCAGAAATTCTACCTCCCCGACGGCCACTCCACTCAGCTCAAAGGCGTTGTCCCCGACATCATCCTCCCCTCGATCGAAGACCTCCTCCCCGTCGGTGAAAAAGACCTCACCCGCGCTCTAGTCTGGGACGAAATCCCCTCCAGCAACTTCGAAGGCCATCCTCTTAAATCAGAAGTCGTCTCTCCGCTGCTCAACGCCAGCAACCAGCGCCAGAAGACCCTCGAAGAATTCGCCTATCAGCAAAAGAACATCGACTGGTTCAGAACCAAACAGGACCAGAAAGAAATCTCCATCAACCTCGAGGACCGCCGCCAGCAACGCGAAGCCGACACCGCCTTCCGCAAGCTCATGCGCGAAGAAAAAGCCCGCCTCTCCAAAGACGAATACGCCTCCCGCGATTTCACCCTCGGGCCACCCAAGACCGCCAACATCAAACCCGAGCTCACCCCCGAGGAGATCGCCGATGGCCAGGAGACCGAAGAAGACGCCAAGAAACTCGACATCCATCTCCGCGAAGCCCTCCGCGTCGTGAACGACGCCATCGAGCTCGCCATCAAATCCGCCCGCACCTTCACCGACGCCCCGCCCCTCACCGCCCAGGCAGTGAAGCGCAGCTGACAATCACGTCATCCTTTCACCAAGGCGCGGCACACACCGCGCCTTTTTTATTTCACCGCCACGCCATCACGAACCGATCCCGCCCCGTCAGATCCTGCTTCGACTCGCTACGCGCAAAACCCGCCGCCCCACAAGCCGCCACCAACTCCGCGTGCTGCGCGATCCCCGTCTCCAACGCCAGCACGCCACCCTCCGCCATAAACCTCGGCGCACCCGCGATGATCCTCCGCAAATCCGCCGCCCCCGCATCCGCCGCGATCAACGCGCTCACCGGCTCAAACGCCCGCACCTCCGGCTCCGCCTCCGCGACCTCGGCCTCCGTCAGATAAGGCGGATTACTCACGATCAGCCCGAAACGCTCCGTCACATCCTTCGGCTCCGGCACCGCCGAAAACCAGTCCGACTTCAAAAACGTCACCCGCTCCGTCAACCCGAGCGCCATCGCATTCTCCGTTGCGAGCGCCAGAGCCTCCTCGCTCGCATCCACCGCGAACACCTTCGCCTCGGGAAACTCCTTCGCCAGCGCCAGCGCGATCGCCCCCGTTCCCGTGCCCAGATCCAAAATACGCGTCACCGGCGTGCCAGCGGCGCCCGCGTCCTTCGCCGCCTTCACCGCAAACTCCATCAACAACTCCGTCTCCGGCCGCGGAATCAGCGCCCGCTTGTCCGTCTTGAGCTTCAACCCGTACCACTCCGTCTCGCCCAGGATGTACTGCAACGGCTCCCGCAGCGCCCGCCGCCTCACCAGCGGCCTAATCTTCTCCAGCTCCGCCTCCGCCAGCAGCCGCTCAAACTGCAAATAAAGCTGCATCCGCTTCAGCCCAAGCGCGTGCCCGATAACCAACTCCGCATTCAGCCGCGGACTCTCCACGCCTTTCGACGCAAAAAAGTCCGTCGTCTTCTTAATGATCTCCAAAACGCTCAGCATACTCTTGTTCATTCGTCGTCCTCCGTGCCGCCCCGCTTCCCCGCAAACCCCGCAAACTCCACTCCCGTCAACGCCGCCAGCTTCTCCTCAAAGTCCGCGCGCTGCAGCGACTCCACCACCTCGTCGATCCGCCCTTCCATCACCTGCGGCAGACTGTACAGCGTCAGCCCGATGCGATGATCCGTCAGCCGGTTCTGCGGGAAATTATACGTGCGGATGCGCTCACTGCGCCCGCCTGATCCGATCTGGCTCTTCCGATGCGCCGCGTACTTCGCGTGCTCCTCGTCTTCCTTCAGCTTCAACAACCGCGACCGCAGCACCGTCATCGCCTTCGCCTTGTTCTTGAGCTGCGAACGCTCGTCCGCGCACTGCACCATCAAGCCCGACGGCTTGTGGAAAATCTGCACCGCCGAGTCCGTCGTATTCACACCTTGGCCACCGGGCCCGCTCGCGCGACAGACCATAATATCCAGATCCTGCGGATCGATCTGCACATCGACTTCCTCCGCCTCCGGCAGCACCGCCACCGTCACGGTCGACGTGTGAATGCGTCCATTCGCCTCCGTCGTCGGCACGCGTTGCACCCGCTGCACCCCGCTCTCGAACTTCAGCTGCTTGTACACGTCCTGCCCCGTGATCAAAAAAATCACCTCCTTGATGCCTCCACGTTCCGACGCGCTCGAACTCATCGGCTGGATCTTCCACCCACGCCCTTCCGAGTAGCGTGTGTACATGCGAAAAAGCTCCGCCGCAAAAAGGCTCGCCTCATCTCCTCCGGTTCCCGCGCGGATTTCCATCACCGTATTCCGAGAATCACTCGGCTCCGGCGGGATCATCCCGCGCAGCACAATCTCCTTCAGCTCGTCGCGCCGCTTCTGCAAATCCGGCAGTTCCATCTCCGCCAGCTCCTTCAAATCCGGATCGCCCGCCTGATCTTTGATGAGCGCCTGCGCTTCCGCGATCTCCCGCACCGTTTTCTCATGCGCGTGATAATCGTTCACGAGCTGCTGCGTCTTCTGCTGCTCGCGCGACACTTCCGCAGCCTTACGCGGATTGTTGTAGAATGACGGGTCCGCCATCTGCGCATCGAGTTCGTCGAGACGCCGCTGAAACGGGAAAATATCGGGAAGCTTCTCCATGTCCTGAAATGAGTGAGTGAAATCCAAACCAATCCTCGGCGCGTCGTGTAACTTCGTTTCCGCCCGGGGCGCGCCTCCCCATTTGCGAATTGCGCAGACCCGCACCCGCGGGCTTGCTTCAGCCTCAACAAAGGAACGGCCCGCTACAGGTGCCGATCAAACATGGCTACGACGCTTTTCACTCAGAACATCATCGCCTGCATCTGGGACTTCGACAAGACCCTAATCCCGGAGTACATGCAGTCTCCCCTCTTCCGGCGCTACGGCGTCAACGAGTCCAACTTCTGGACCGAGACCAACAACCTCCTCGAGAAGTACCGCAGCCGCGGTTACCTCATCTCCGGCGAGATCGCCTACCTCAACCATCTGCTCACCTACGTCCTCGCCGGCGCTATGCCGAAGCTGAGCAACAAAATCCTCCGCGAGTGCGGCGCCGACATTAAGTTCTACCCCGGCCTCCCCGAGTTCTTCGACCGCGCCAAAAAATTCGCCACCGAGCGCGAGGCCTACCGCAAACACGAGATCCAGGTGGAGCACTACATCGTCTCCACCGGCCTCGCCGAGATGGTCCGCGGCAGCGCCATCGCCAGATACGTCGACGGCATCTGGGGCTGCGAATTCATCGAGAACCCGCTCCAACCCGGCTTCCTCAAACAAAAAGAACTCGAGATCTCCGCCGAGTCCCAGATCGCCCAGATCGGCATGGTCATCGACAACACGACCAAGACCAAGGCCCTCTTCGAGATCAACAAGGGCACCAACAAAAACGCCGCCATCGACGTGAACGCCAACATCACGCTCGAAGACCGCCGCATCCCGTTTCAGAACATGATCTACATCGCGGATGGCCCGAGCGACATCCCGAGCTTCTCCGTCGTGAAGAAAGGCGGCGGCAAAGCCTACGGCGTCTACAACCCCGCCCGCTCCGACGAATTCGCCCAAAACGACCGCCTCCGCCAGGTCGGCCGCATCGACCACTACGGACCGGCCGACTACACAGAAACGAGCAGCACCGCCCAATGGCTCAAGCTCCACATCCAAGCCATGTGCGACCGCATCGTCTCCGACCGCGAAGCCGCCGTCGCCTCGCGAGTGTCGCGCCCACCACGCCACTTGAATTCCACGCCAGAAGAAGAAGCCGCTGCGCGTGCTGCAAAAGCGCCAAAGCAATCATCGCTCTGGTCGGAAACAACTCCACCTGTAGAAAAGAGTTCATCCTAGCCCACTAAGATGACGGAGATCGCCGATATCATTCAAAGTGTAAGTATTATTCTAACCTGCATCACTATCGTCCTAGGAATCGATGCGTGGCGTAGAGAGTTCATCGGCAAACGAAAAATCGAGCTAGCTGAAGACGTACTCACTCGCTTTTACGAAGCTCGCGACGCTATCGAACGCATCAGATCCCCGTTCAGCTACTCATCTGAAGGCGCGCAACGTAAACGGCGTGACGGAGAAACCAAAGAAGAGTCTGAGATCCTCGATAGCGCTCACGTCGTGTTCGTTCGCTATGAAAAAGAGCAACAACTATTCAATGGAATACATGCGCTACGCTATCAGGTGATGGCGAGGATTGGAATCGAAGCATCCAAGCCATTCGAAGAACTGCGCAAAGTCGTTGGAGACTTTTTTTCTCCGCGAATCGCCTAGGATCGCACTACTGGCAGCGTCAAGGGCGGGTCCAAATGACCGACGATGAGTTTCAAAGGCATCTGAAAGAGATGCACGAACATGAGGCCGTGTTTTGGTCCGGTTTTCAAAAGCCTGACCCTATCCGGGATCGTGTAGATAGCGCTGTCGCTTCGATAGAAACCGTTTGCCGTCCCGTAATGGAAGAAAAGGCCATTGGTTTTATCCTAACTGAACCTGTCTGGAGACTTCTTCGTAAGCGAAAAAATTGAGGTAATACCTCACGCCGCCCCTAGCAACGCCGCCACCGCCGCTCTGAAATCCCGGAGCGCAAAAGGCTTCGAGAGATAAGTCTTCGCGTTGCGCTCGAGGAAACGCTCGAACGTCTCGCTCATCACGTCGCCCGTCATGAACAGCAGCCGACGCGCGCTCTCCGGATCGTGCACGCGCAGGTGTTCGTAGAGCTGAATGCCATTCAAGCCCGGCATCTTCCAGTCGCTCACGATCACGTCGAATTTCCGACCGCTCAAAATTTCCAGCGCTTTCTCACAGCTGAGCAACGCCACGACCTCATAGCCTTCGCGGCGCAGCAGCTCTTCCGTCAGACTCAAAATCCATTCCTCGTCGTCGATCACCAGCACGCTTTTGCCGATGCCCGACTTCACTGAAACAGTCGCCGCCATCGGTGGACGCGAGCCGCCGCCTTTCAACTTCATCGACGCCTGCTCCGCTGCCGTCGCTACCGGCAGCTCGATGATGAACACCGCGCCCTGCCCCACTTCGCTTTTCACGCGAATAGTGCCGCGATGCTCCTGCATGATTCCGTAAACCAGACTCAGCCCGAGTCCCGTGCCCTTGCCTACCGGCTTCGTCGTGAAAAACGGATCGAAGATTTTCGCCAGATGCTCCGGTTTGATCCCCGGCCCGTTATCCTGAAATTCCAGCCGTATCGTCTCGCCCGCGACAAACGCCCGCACCGCAATGCGCCCGTCTTTGCGAAACCCTTGAATCGCCTGCCGCGCATTGCTGAGCAAATTCACGAACACCTGCTGCAGCTGATGCGCGTCCCCCACGATCGGCGGCAGCGCATCCACCTCGCCAAACTCGCGCACCACTTCGACACCGCTCGTGCGAAGATCATACGCCATGATCTCCAGGATGTCGTCGATCAGCGCTCCGAGCCGCAGCAGCTTCCGCTCAGGCGCATGCTGACGCGAAAAACTCAGCAAGCTCTGCACGATCTTCTGACACCGCTGCCCGCTCCGCGCGATCAGATCGATCTGCGGCCGGATCGCCGGATCGTCCACCGTCTCTTTCAACAAATCCGAGAACCCGATCACCGCCGTCAGCGGATTATTCAACTCGTGCGCCACGCCCGCCACGAACTGCCCGACCGCCGACAACTTCTCACTCTGCACGAGTTGAGCCTGCGTGTTGTTCAACGTCACCACCGCCTTCTCCAGCTCCGCGCGCGAGCTCTGCAAATTCACCGTCATCCGGTTAAACGCCACCGCCACCTCCCCGCACTCGTCGTTGGAAAACTTCTCCACCTTCTTCGAAAAATCGCCGCGCCCCACCGCCTCCGCCATATCGCGTAATTCCCGCAGCGGCCTCGTCGCCCGGCTCACGAAAAACCACACCACGAGCGCGCTCAGCAAAATGCCACCCACGCTCACGCCCACCAGCAACCGCTGAGTCCGTGCCAGCGCGCGCAACCGCTGTTCATACGACGACAACAGCACATAACGAAACCCCGGCGCATTCCTGTCATCCGTCGCGAGCGCGAGAAAATACTCCTCTTTGATCTCAAAGTCCCGAATCGCGCCGGCTCCCTCTGCCTGCGCCGCTGCCGCGTCGGTCATCGCTTCAAACGCATCCGCCGCCGGCAGCGTCGAAGCCGCCACCTGCCCGTTCGCCACCAGCAAAATTTCCGTGCGCGTGAGCGCCTTCATTTCCTGCACTGCGCTCTCACCGAGCCTCACCGCCACCACCAGCGCGCCCGTCAGCGGCCCGCGTTCGCGCACCGTCCCGGAAACCGCGACCACCGTATAAATGCGGTTCCCAAACGCCAGGTAGTCCAGGCCCTGCCCGCCCTCCAGCGCCAGCACCACCGTCGGCCGTACCGTCTTCGAAAAATCCTCGATAGACAGCGACGCATCTCTTCGCGCCGACGCGAGCAACTCCCCATCCTCACGCGTGAACAAAATCACTTCGTTATCCTCGCCGAACTCCTCCAGCAGGTCGTTCAAGTAAGCCGTCATCGTCTTCGAATCCCCCAGCTGCGAGACCGCCTTGAACCGCGGCTCATTCACGACATTGCGAAAACGCGCCCGCAGATTTCGCGAACGAATTTCCAACGACTGCTTAAAAACCGCCTCCGCCGTTTCGAGCGTCAGCCGCGCCTCATCCTGCACCTGCCGGCTCACATGTCGGTTCACCAGCCACAGCGTGATCGCCGGCACCAGCACGAGAAAGGCGAGCACCACGATCAGTACCTTCGCCTGTAAACTCACCCGGAGTTTGCGCGCATCGATCAGGGGCATGACTCACTCAATACTTGGGCAATTCGCCGAGCCCCAGCACGAAATCGACTTTCACGTCACCCGTCTCCGGCACGACGACATCCAGCGTACGCGACGGCAGCCGCTCATGCCACGCGCGCAACTTATACGTCCCCGCCGGCACATCCCGGATCACAAATTTCCGCTTCGCATCCGCCTTCGCGAAATACTGATTCGGCACCACCAGCACGATGCAGTGCATCTTCGAATGAATGCTGCAAAACACGTCCACACGTCCCGTCCTGTCGAAAACCAACGCCGGTTCTTTCTCCTTCTTGTACATCCCGAGATCGAACTCCTTGGTGTCTGACATCGAAAACACGTTGTGATAAATGTCGTCCTCGTTCGGCCAGCGCACCGTCGTTCCTACAGCGACCGGTAAGACATGCGGCTCAAACGCGGCCTCCTTCTGCACCATCTTCGCCTGCGTCGTCGCCCCGCTCCGGGCCGGCATCACCTGATCGATATAGACCACGAAATCCTCCAGCGAGTCGTAGTCGATTTTCTCCACGAACTTATAGCGACGACTCTGATAATTTCCTCCACCCGCGCCCGCCGCTTCATCCGCGCCACGCGCCAGCACGGTGCCGGTGATCGTCCCCGCGCACACGTCAGCCGCCAGCGCCGTCATCAACAGACAGCCCACCAATGCAGAATAGGATTTCATCGTGAAGTCAGGTGATCGTTCATCGCGCGCGTTCGCTCAAAATTTCAGGCCGATCTCCGCCGCGAACAGATCTTCGTTGTCGCGCTTGGTACCGTTCAGCAAAGAACCGTCCTCCATCATGTACTCGGCTTTGATGACCAGTGGTTCACCGAACCGATAACCGACACCAAGCCCCAGCCTCCGGAGTTCGTCCGTCAGCGCGCCGCTGAACAAATAGCGCCCGCGATCCCCATGCCCGCTCAACGGGTAACCCTTTTTCGCGTCGATCCAGCTGTACCGCGCCGCGCCGAAAAATCCGTCCACAAACGTCTGCATCAACTCGACGGAGCCATAACTCATCCGCCGCGAGTTATCCGCCGCGCGGTCATCATCCGAATACTCGCCCCGTCCCAACGCCACATTCAGATGCCCGCTTTTCCAGCGGCCAGTCGCATTGAGTTCATAAAGCTTTCCCGAAAACACCGTCGTCGTCGGCCCGCCGATGGGCACGAACACGCCATCGGCAAACCACACTTCAGAAATGCCATCGCCCGCCACACTCAGATCGCCCGTCCGCAGCGCGCTCGCACTCACATGCAACCATGCCAGCGGATCGTAGCTCACCCGCGCCGTCACCGACTTGTCCTTGTCGAAATCCCGCGCCAGCGCCCGCCCGCCATTCTGCACCGCGAGCACGTAACTCCATTTCCCTTTCTCGCCATAAAGCGCCACGCCTTCATCCACGCCCCAGACGTCCGCCAGCGAGTGCGAAATCAGCGGATTGTTGATCGCGTCACGCACCAGATACTCTTCGCCAAACGGCAGATTGATCCGCCCCACGCGCACATTCAGTTCACGCCCGAGCCCAAACGCACGCCCCGCGCGTTCAAAATCCATATACACTTCGCCGAGCGCGATGGTGTCCTGCTCGCGCAGCGTCAGATCGATCTCCGCCAGAAAGTACGTGTCCGTCCACACCGGCGCTTCGAGAAACAACTTCGCCTCATCCACGCGAAACTCCGCATTGGGAAATTGCCCCTGCGATCCGCTGTCGAAAAACGCCAGCCCCGCCACGCCGCTCAAAATCACTTTCTGCCCGCCACCTTCCGACCGCACCGCGCTCGCCGCCGGTGAGCCCGCGTTTTCCGCCACCTGTTCTTTGATTTCCAACAGCTGCGTTTCCCGCCGCGCGCTCACGCCATCCGCTGCATCCATGCGCGTCCGCAACTCGTCGATGGTCTTCTGCTGGGTCTTCAATTGCTCCATCAACTGCCGGTTCTGCTCAGCCAGTTCACGCAGCTGATCCTCCACCGAAACCGCCGCCTCTCCACTCGTAGCCGCAGCCAGAAGGCAGGCGGCACTGACAAGGCGCGTAAATGAACGATGAAGAACCAATCGAGGCATCCGTCAGCTGCGGCACAGTCGCCTCCGGTCTTTAGTCTCAAAAAGACAATCGACGCTCTGCAGATTGCAGCAACCGGTCAGCTAGTTAGCTAATTTCCAGCGCCCACCTTCGCCCGTCGTTGAGTCCGCCGAGCGACGCGCTTCAGCACCGTCTCGCCAACTCACTTGGCCGGAGCCGCGAGGACAGTCGTCGTATTGCTGACCAGCGAAGCGATCGCGCCCGCGTTCTCGGTCAGGCCATTCGAGTGAAGCGTGATATAAACCACACCGAGCAGATTGTCGGCATTCACCAGCGTCGTGTCCGCCTTCGAGTTGTTGTAACCCTGAGCGACCCAGCCATCGGCCTTCGCTTCGATCAAACGGTGAGCCACCATTTCGCCAAAACGATTTTTATAGGCCACCACCATACCGGCCTTCAAAGCCGCAGCATCGATCTTCTTCACGAGAAGAACCGAGCCTTCGCCGAAAAAGGGGAGCATCGAGCGGCCTTCTACTTTCAACACGCTCAGATCGGCGCGCTTGGCCGCGATGCGGTAAGCATCAGCGATCGTCGTGTCGAAAGACTCACCCGTCAGTGGACGCTCCGCAATCGCCGCACCCGCCACCGTCGCCACCGCAGAAAAAAGCACTGCGGCAAGCAGGCTGCGGACTGTGGAGGCGAACGTCATGCCCACACTCTACCGATCCCTCCAAAAATTCTCTATTGAGTGTGTTCCTCAATCACCCGGCCACTTTAGCCCAAACAGCATCCGAACTTATCCCGGCCCAACTAGGTAATCTTCCTCAATGCATGGGGATTTTCCGCAACCGGCGATGAACGCTTCATTCCATCGTCGGGCAGAACGCACCAACTATCGGCTCAAACCGTGACCTCTTGACGGGCTTTTTCCGCCAGCGCCGTGCTCAGGTAACGCTCACCGAAACTGCACCCGACCGTCACGATCGTCTTCCCCGCGAACTCCGGCCGCTTCGCCACCTGCAACGCCGCCCACACATTCGCCCCCGTCGAGATGCCGCCCAAAATTCCGTCCAGCGTCGCCAGCTGCCGCGCCGTCTCGAACGCATCGTCATCCGTCACCGCGATGATCTCGTCGATGATCGCCGTATTGCAGTTCTTCGGGATAAACCCCGCGCCGATGCCCTGGATCTTGTGGCGACCCGGTTTGCCGCCCGCGAGCACCGGACTTGCCGCCGGTTCCACCGCAAACGTCTTCATCGCCGTACGCGCTTTGATCACTTCAGAAACGCCCGTGATCGTTCCACCCGTGCCGACACCCGCGACAAACGCGTCGATCTTCCCGCCCGTCGCCGCCCAGATTTCCTCCGCCGTCGTCCGGCGATGCACTTCCGGATTCGCCGGATTTTCAAACTGCTGCGGCATGAATCCGCGGCTCCCATGCTGCGCCAGCAATTCCCCCGCACGGCGAATCGCTCCCGGCATTCCTTCCGCGCCCGGCGTCAGCACGATCTCCGCTCCGAGCATGCGCAACAACACGCGCCGCTCGATCGACATCGTTTCCGGCATCGTCAAAATCAACTTGTATCCCCGCGCCGAGCACACGAACGCCAGCGCGATCCCCGTGTTACCCGACGTCGGCTCGATCACGACCGAGTCCGCCCGCAGCTTCCCCTCCTTCTCCGCTGCCTCGATCATCGCTAGTCCGATGCGATCCTTCACACTCGCTAGCGGATTAAAAAACTCCGCTTTCAAATAAACATCGCCTACCACCCCCGCCGCCGCCGCGATCCGGTTCAACTTGATGAGCGGCGTGTTTCCAATCGTGGCAGTGATGTTCGGATAAGCCTGGGATGACATAGTGCGCATAATCACGCGCCCCACCGCCCGCTCAGTCAAGGCCGTCGCCTCAATCCGCCGACTCCTCATGCTCCAGCGTGTCCGCGATCCGCGCCGCCAGCGCCAGCCCCGACAACGCTGCACCTTCCACCCTCGGCCCCCCAAACGCGTCGCCCGCCAGCCCCAGCGAAATCTCCGGCAGCCACACGCACCGCTCCGCCCACGTCGTCACCGGCTCGCTGTAACGCCAGCGATGCAACGCGACCGACACCACCCCCGCGCTCCCCAGCCACTCCCGCGCCGCTGGCACGAGCAGCTCCGCCACTTCGCTCTCCGTTTTCCCATAATGCTCCGCCGAAAACGCCGGCGTCGCCAGCAACGTCACCGCCCCCTGCCCTTCCGGCGAAATCCCTTTCTTCGCGTTATCTGCCACCCACCGTAGCGGCCCTTGTTTGATCGCCACGCCCTCGACGGGCACCGCGCTCGCTCCGTCCAGTACCACGAGCAACGCCAGACACGGATGATAGCTCACCCGCCCCAGCTCCGCCGCCAGCGTCTCCTTGAGCGCCACGCCGCCCGCAACAAGCAACGCCAGTGTCTGCGGTACCGGCGCCGTCGATACGAGCCGCTCCACCCGCATCAATCCATGTCCCTCGATCATCAGCTCCCAACCGTCCGCCACCCGCATCGCCGCCGTGACCTTGTGCTCCCGTTTGATGTCCAGCCCGTCACTCAACCGCTTCGCCACCGCCGTCATTCCCGGCCGCCCCGTCCAGCGTTCATTAACCTCGCCCGGCCATTTCGCCGCCACGCCCGACCGCTCCCAGTCCGCCAGCCAGCTCTCCATCGCCGCATCTCTCACCGTGAAAAATTGCGCCCCTTGATCGAACACCGCCGTCCCCACCCGCTTCGTCGCCATCCGTCCGCCGACCCCGCGACTCTTCTCCAAAACCACCACGCTCGCCCCACGCTCACGCAGCGCCCGCGCCGCCATCAGTCCCGCCATGCCTGCACCGATGATCGCGATAGTTTTGTTCATGTCGCCCGCACCATCACCGCCCGAGCACATGACGCAACGCGTCTTCCAATTTCCCGTGTCGAAATTCGTACCGCGCCTCATCCAGCCGCGCCGGTTCCACCCGCACACCGCTGAGCAGCGCCTCCTCCGCCATCTGCCCCAGCGCCGCCTTCAACGTCCACGCGGGCACACTCAACCACGCCCGTTTCCCCAACACCCGCGCAAGGGTCTCCGCAAACTCCGCATTCGTCACCGCTCCCGGCGCCACCGCATTCACCGGCCCACCGCACCGCTGATCGATCACCGCGTGATAAATCGCCCCGACGAAATCCTCCACGCCGATCCAGCTCATCCACTGCCGCCCGCTCCCCATCTTTCCACCGAGCCCCGCGCGAAACGCCGGTAACATCTTAGCCAGCGCCCCGCCCGCCGGCGTCAGCACCACGCCCGCGCGCAATGCCACCGCCCGCAGCCCCAGCGCTTCCGCCGCCCCCGTTTCCTTTTCCCACGCCTTGCACACGTCCGCCAAAAATCCCGTCCCGCGCATCGACTCTTCGTTCACACGCTCCTCGCCGCGATTCCCATAAATCCCCGTCGCCGATGCGCTCACCAAGACAAACGGCCGGTGCTTCATCTTCTCGATCGTGCTGACGAGGGTCCGCGTCGCAGCCACCCGACTGCTCAAAATCGCCTCACGCCTCGCCGCCGTCCAACGCCCGCCCGCCACGTTCTCCCCGGCCAGATTGATAACGACATCCACCCCCCGCAGCTTCGCCGCATCGAGTTCACCCTTCGCCGGATTCCAAAAAATCTCCCCCGCGCCCGCCGCCTCGCGCCGCACCAATCGCACCACCGTGTGCCCTTGCGATTTCAAAAACGGCACCAACGCCCCGCCCACTAGCCCCGACGCTCCTGCCACGAGAAACGTCATCGGCCGCACAGCACCGTATCGAAACGCCAACTCCACATCCGCCCGCGTCACCTCATGCCGGTACGTGAACAACCGCTCCAGCTTCCGCCGCACCCAGCCGCCCGCCACCGCATTTCCGATCACGCCGCCCGGCAGCTCATAAATAATCTCATCCGTCAGCACGCACTCCGCCGATCCTTCCGCCTCGATCCGGTGCGTATGCTCCCACCGCTTGAACGGCCCGCTGATCTGCACATCGCGAAATTGTTTATCCTCGATCACGTCGCAGTGCTCCACATCCCACGCCGGCCAGAACGGCCCCACTTTCGACTTCACCACCACCCGCGCACCATTCGCCACGCCCACGTGCTTCACGACTTCGGCCCGCTCCCACGGCGGCATCAACCGCTCCAGCGCCCCCGGCCGCAGATGCCACGCGAACACTTCGCTCGCAGGCCGGCTGATACGGATGGATCGGGAAAACGTCTGAAGACTCATGTCTGGAGCGCACCGCCATACGTACCGCCCACCGCACCCGCAATCCTCAATCCCACGCAGCCGCCCGCACTCATCATCCTCATCGTCGCCCACTCCGCGTTCACAGCCCCGGCAACTCCGCCTGCCCGTTCCCCTTCGCCCGCGCCTCTGCTCCCGCGCCCGGCGGCACGCCGCCGTTTTTGCGGATCGTCTCCGCCCGCGCCTGGATCGCCTCCCGTGCCTTCGCATCGAGCCGCGCCAGATTTTTCACCTGCAAACCCATCCGCGGATTCGCCGCCAGCCGCCGCTCATGCCGCAGCAAAAAATCCCAGTACAACGTCGTGAATGGACACGCCCGCTCCCCCGTCGATTGCGCCGGATCGAAGCGGCACCCCGCGCACGCGTTGCTCATGCGTTTGATATAGTTGCCCGTCGCCACATACGGTTTCGACGCCATCACCCCGCCGTCCGCGTACTGCGACATCCCCAGCGTGTTCGGCAGCTCCACCCACTCCACCGCATCCACGTACACCGCCAGATACCACGCATGGATTTCCTGCGGCTTCACCCCGAGCATCAGCGAATAAAGCCCCGTCACCATCAGCCGCTGGATGTGGTGCGCGTATCCGAGATCCAACGTCTGCCGGATCGCATCCCTTAAACATGCCATCGGCACTTCCCCCGTCCAATAAAACCCCGGCAGCGCCTCCTCCGCCTTCAGCGCGTTTCGCTCCACATACTCCGGCATGTGCAGCCAATAAACGCCCCGCACATACTCGCGCCACCCGAGGATCTGCCGGATAAATCCCTCGACCGACGCCAGCGACGCCTTCCCTCCGCGATACGCCGCCTCCGCCGCCGCGATCACTTCACGCGGATCGAGCAGTTTCAGATTCATCGCCGCCGACAGCCGCGAATGAAACAGCCACGGCTCCCCCAACCAGATCGCATCCTGAAACTCCCCGAATCTCTCCAGCCGGTACTTCACAAAATCCTCCAGCGCCTCCCGCGCCTGCACCCGCGTCACCGGCCAGTCAAACGCCTCCAGACGCCCCGGATGCTTCGCGAAAATCCTCTCCACATCCGCGATTGCTCTGCGCGTCACCGCATCCGGCGGAAACCGTTTCGGCGCCCTCAACCCCTCCGGTCCGCTCTTCGCGAAACTCCCGCGATTCTCCGGATCGTAGTTCCACTGCCCGCCCTCCGGCTCTCCGTTCGCATCCAGCAGCACGCGGTGTTTCCGCCGCATTTCCCGATAAAAAAACTCCATCCGCAGCTGCTTCCGCCCCGCCGCGTGCGTCCGAAACTCCTCCAGCGAACACAGAAAATGTCGGTCCGCCCGCTCCTCCCACATCACACCGAGCTCGGCCGCCACCGCTTCCAGCGCCGCCCGCACCCGCCAGTCGCCCGGCTGCGTCACGATCATCCGCTCCGGCTTCAACCGCCTCACCGCCCGCGCCAGCTCCCCCGCCAGACTTCCCGAGTTTTCCTTGTCGCCGATTTCCGAGTACTCCACCCGCCAGCCCCGCCCGCGCAGTTCGTCGCGAAAATGCCGCATCGCCGCCAGGAACAACGCCGTCCTCGGCTGCGTGCTCCACACATGCGTCGACTCCTCCGCCACCTCCGCCATCCACACCGCATCCGTCGTCGCATCAAACCCCTCCAGCGCCGCCCCGCCCGCATCCAGCTGATCCCCCAGCACCACCACCAAATTCCTCACCCCACCATTCAGCCGCTTCTTCTTTTCCGCATCAGTGTTCATCAGTGCCCATCAGTGGTTAAAAATTCCGTCCTCTCTCAATCTCCCCGCACACTCACGCCGGCCGCTCCGCCTTCAGCGCCTTGAACGCCTCCAGCGCCGCATCCCGCGCCGTCTTATGATCCACCACCGGCGCAGGATAATTCTCCCCCAACCGCACGCCCGCTTTTAACCGCACCTCCTCCGGCGCTTCCCACGGCGCATGCAAAAACGCATCCGGCATCTTCGCCAGCTCCGGCACCCACTGCCGCACATACTCGCCGCCGCCATCGAACTTCACGCCCTGCAACACCGGCGCGAACACGCGAAAATACGGCGCCGCATCCGCTCCGCACCCCGCGCTCCACTGCCAGCCCAGCGTGTTACTCGCCAGATCCGCATCGACGAGCGTGTCCCAAAACCACTCCGCCCCGTGCGTCCACGACAGCCGCAGATGCTTCACCAAAAACGACGCCACCACCATCCGCACGCGGTTGTGCATCCACCCCGTCGCCCACAGCTGCCGCATCCCCGCATCCACGATCGGATAACCCGTCAGCCCGCGCTTCCACGCCTTCAACTTCTTCCCGCCCGGATCGCTCGCCCACGGAAACTCCGCGAACTCTTCCCGCAACGGCTGCACCGGCGTCTTGGGAAAATGATACAACAGATGATGCGCAAACTCCCGCCAGCCCACCTCCTTCAAAAACGTCTGCACGCCCGCATTCGCCGGGAAAACGCCTGACTCCTTCCCCTGCGCCCGCGCCGCCGCCCAGATCTGCCGCGGCCCGATCTCCCCGAAATGCAGATGCGGCGACAACCGCGACACCCCGTCCACCCCCGGCAGATCGCGCTGCTCGCCATAATCCGCCGCCAGCTTCTTCAAAAAATATCCCAGCCGCTTTTTCGCGCCCGCCTCACCCGGCGTCCACGCCGCATAAAATCCCGCGTCCCACGGAATCGTCGGTAACAACGCCAGCGCCTCGATCTCCACCGACTCCGGCCACCGCTCCGGCGCCGGAAACGTCTTCGCCTTCACCACCACCTCTTCCGCCGTCTCCAGACTCAGGCAATGCCGCCAGTACGGCGTGAACACCTGAAACGGCCCGCCCGCCTTGTTCACGATCGTGTGCGGCTCATTCAACAGCGCGCTGTTAAAGCTCTTCACCTCCAGCCCGTGCTCCGCCAGCGACGCCTTCACGACCTTATCCCGCGCGATCACCGCCGGTTCATAGCGACGATTCCAATACACCGCCCCCGCGCCCGTCTCTTTCACGAGCTTCCGCAAAACCTCCAGCGACTTCCCCTGCGCCACCACCAGCCGCGACCCACGCTCCTTCAGCGACGCATCCAGCGCCTTCAACGACTGATGCAACCACCACCTCGACGCCCCGCCCATCGGCCATCGCCCTTCGCCCTCCTCATCCAGAATATAAACCGGCACCACCGCGCCGCCGCGCTCCAGTGCAGCCTGCAACGCCGCATTATCCTGCAACCTTAAATCCTGCCGGAACCAGATGATCGTTGAGGAAACTTTCACGGCTGCGAAAGAGCCGCGCACCTCACGCGAAGCAAGTCCTCAAAGCCCGTTTTCAACTTTCTCTTTCCCGCCCACTTGCGCCGTACGATTCCCCGCATCCACTGCCTGCCTTCACCCGTACATGTCCTCTTGGGATGTTCAATTTCGCAACGGGATCTACCTCCCGCAAATCGACTGGTGGCTCGACGCCCACCACCCCGTCGAGCGCTCCTTCGTTTCCCACGCGCACTTCGATCACCTCGCGCCGCACAAAGAAATTCTCTGCTCCGAAGGCACCGCCCGCCTCATGCGCGCCCGCATGAACACCGAACGCCGCGAACACGTCATCCCTTTCGGCCACACCGAACCACTCACGCCCGACACTACCGTCACGCTGCATCCCGCCGGCCACATCTACGGCTCCGCCCAAAGCCTCCTCGCGCACGCCGACCACGGCACGCTCCTGTACACCGGCGACTTCAAACTCCGCCGCGGCCTCTCCGCCGAACCCTGCGCCACCCCGCACGCCGACGTCCTCATCATGGAGACCACCTTCGGCCGCCCGCAGTACGTCTTCCCGCCCACCGAAAAAATCCTCGCCGACATCGCCGCCTTTTGCCGCGCCGCCCTCGAAGACAATGAAACGCCCGTACTTTTCGGATACAGCCTCGGCAAATCCCAGGAACTCCTCAGCGGCCTCGCCGCCGCGAAACTCCCGGTGATGCTCCACCCGCAAACCCACAAGCTCACCCAGATCTACGAAGAGCTCGGTCTCACCTTCCCGCCCTACTGCGAATTCTCCGCCGCCGAACTCTCCGGCCACGTCGTCATCTGCCCGCCCCAGGCCGCGCAGTCTCCCTTCCTCAAAAAAATCCGCGCCCGCCGCACCGCCATGATCACCGGCTGGGCCCTCGATCCCGGCGCGATCTTCCGCTACCAATGCGACGCCGCCTTCCCGCTCTCCGATCACGCCGACTTCCCAGACCTACTCCGCTTCGTCGAACTCGTCGCCCCCAAACGCGTCCTCACCCTCCACGGCTTCTCCTCCGACTTCGCCCGCACCCTCCGCGACCGCGGCATCGAAGCCTGGGCCATCAACCAGGACAACCAACTCGAGATGCCACTCGCCGTCTCCGCCCCAATTACCAACTACGAACTACAAACTCCCTCCGATTCCCCTTCGATCCCTTCGCCCGACCTTCGCGAGACAACTCCTTCCGACATTCCCTCCGACCTACCCACTACTCGCTACCCGCTACTCGCTACTTCTCCTTCCGACCTCACCTCCTTCGCGACAACCGCCGACCGCATCCGCGCCATCCCCTCCAAACTCGAAAAAATTGCCCTCCTCCGCGACTACCTCGTCTCGCTCCCATCCGAAGAAGATGCCGCCCTCGCCGCCGTCTTCTTCACCGGCCGCCCCTTCCCCCAATCCGATCCGCGCACACTTAACATCGGCTGGTCCCTCCTTCGCCGCGCCATCCTCGAAGTCACCCGCCTTAACGTCGCCGACTTCAAGCAAACGTATCTGCGCTACAGCGACAGCGGCGACACCGCCGAAGCCCTGCTCACCGGCCGCACCACACCCGAGCCATTCACTCTCTCCGAAACCGCCGACTTCTTCGCCGCCCTCGCCGCCGCCCGCGGCCCCGCCGCCAAGCTCGACCTCTTCCAAACCCGTCTCGCCCGCCTCACGCCCGCCGCCGCGAAATACCTCATCAAGATCATCACCACCGATCTCCGCATCGGCCTCAAAGAAGGCCTCGTCGAAGAAGCCATCGCCGCCGCCACGAGCCGCCCTCTCGAATCCGTCCGAGAAGCCAACATGCTCAGCGGCGACCTCGCTCAAGTCGTCCGCGCCGCCCGCCGAGACGAACTCGCCAGCATCTCGCTCCGCATCTTCCACCCGCTCCAGTTCATGCTCGCGAGCCCCGAGCCCACAGCCGAAGCGATCCTCGAACGCCTCACCCCACCCGTCTGGCTCGAAGAAAAATACGACGGCATCCGCTGCCAGCTCCACAAACAAGGCCCGTGCGTCGAACTCTTTTCCCGCGACCTCCACAACATCACCGCCCAATTCCCCGACCTCGCCCGCGCCGCCGCCTCGCTCCCCGCCGACGTCATCCTCGACGGCGAGTTGCTCGCCTGGCGCGACGGCCGCGCCCTCCCCTTCGCCGAACTCCAAAAACGCCTCGGTCGCAAAGGCGGCGACGACTTCTTCCTAGGCCAAGAGATTCCCATTTCCTTCTCCACCTACGACCTCCTCTGGCTGAACGGAAATTCACTCCTAAAATCCCCTCTCCAAGACCGCCGTACCGCCCTCGAATCCATTCTTAATTCATCATTCCTAATTCATAATTCCGCCCTCTACCTTGCCCCGGTCAAACCAGCCCAAACGGCGGGCGAAATCGACGCCGCCTTCCTCGCCTCCCGCCAGCGCGGCAACGAAGGCCTCATGGCCAAAGATCCACAAAGCCCCTACACGCCCGGCCGTCGTGGACTCGCCTGGCTCAAACTCAAAAAAGCCTACGCCACGCTCGACGTCGTCGTGACCGGCGTCGAGTACGGCCACGGCAAACGACGCGGCGTCCTCAGCGATTACACATTCGCCATCCGCGACGACGCCACCGGCGCCCTCCTCACCGTCGGCAAAGCCTACTCCGGTCTCACCGATGCCGAGATCGCCCAATACACCGAACACTTCCTCGCCAACACCCTCGAAGAACACGGTCGCTTCCGCACCGTCACGCCCGACGTCATACTCGAAGTCGCTTTCGACTCCATTCAGGAAAGCAAACGCCACCCCAGCGGCTACGCCCTCCGCTTCCCGAGAATCGCCCGCATCCGCACCGACAAGACCCTCGCCGACATCGACACCCTCGAAACCTGCCGCCGCCTCGCCGGCCCCAACGCGTTCGCCCCAACCAAAACCGTTTGAATCGCGAAGACGCGAAGACGCTAAGAGTCCAAAACATCACTCATCCGACGTGCTTACTCGTCTCTCACCTGCGCCTCTTCGTTCCCTTCGGTCTCTTCTGTGAAACTTCCGAACTCCGTCCCCACTCTCTACGACTCCAAGCTCCGTGTCCTCTGTGCCTCTGTGGTTAAAACAAAAACTCCGATTCCTTCCTTCGCTCCGACCTTAGCGTCTTCGCGTCTTTGCGCTTAACCTAAAGTTCGCCCGCTTTCGCCCCTCTCAATGTTCACCCGCGTAGAAAAACCCGCCCTCACCGAGCCGCGCCTCTTCTCCGCCCTCCACCCCGAACTCGCCACCTGGTTCGCCAACAAATTCACCCACTTCTCCCCCGGCCAGCTCACCACCGTCCCCGAAATCCTCGCCGGCCACTCCGCCCTTCTCTGCTCGCCCACCGGTACCGGCAAAACCCTCGCCGCCTTCCTCGGCGTCTTCGATTACCTCGCCAAAGCTCACGACCGCAAAGAACTCCCCGCCGGACTAGTCGCCATCTACGTCTCGCCTCTCCGCGCGCTCACGTACGACCTCCAAAAAAATCTCCAAAGCCCGCTCGACGAACTCGGCTGGAAACACATCCGCGTCGCTTCCCGCAGCGGGGACACCACGCCCAAAGAGCGCGCCGCCCAACGCCGCAAGCCCCCGCACATCCTCGTCACCACGCCCGAAAGTCTGACGCTTCTCCTCAGCCAGCCGACCTGGATCGCCGCCTTCAAAACCGTCCGCTTCCTCATCATCGACGAACTCCACGCCCTCGCCGAAAACAAACGCGGCTCCCTCCTCATGGCCTCCGCCGAGCGCCTAGAAGACGTCATCGCAACCGCGCACCGTTCTCCGACGCCCTCCACCCCGGTTTCCGGCTCATCCTCCGCTTTCACTCTTCCCTCTTCACCCTTCACTCTTCAACGCATCGGCCTCTCCGCCACCGTCGCCCCACTGGAAACGGTCGCCGAATTCCTCGTCGGCACCGACCGCCCCTGCCGCATCATCGACATCGCCCCCTTCAAACGCGCCCACATCGAGCTCTTCTCCCCGCTCCGCAAAAATCCCTACCCACCCGCCGGCTGGGGCGGCGCCCGTCTCCACAAAGAACTCTGCACGCTGCTCCTCCAGAAACGCACCACGCTCATCTTCACCAACACCCGCAGCGGAGCCGAAAGCATCGGCCTCCGCCTGAAACAACTCCTCCCTGACCTCGCTCCGCAGATCGAAGTCCACCACGCCTCGCTCGACCGTGCCGTCCGCCTCGAAGTCGAAGACCGACTCAAACGCGGCGAACTCCGCGCCGTGGTCTGCTCCACCAGTCTCGAACTCGGCATCGATATCGGTTCCATCGATACAGTCGTCATGGTCTCCGCGCCCAAAGGCGTCTCCCGCGCCCTCCAACGCATCGGCCGCTCCGGCCACTCGATGAAGCAGACCAGCCACGGTGTCCTCTTCGCGACCAACATCAACGACCTCGTCGAGTGCACCGTCACCGCGCAGATGATGGAGCGCCGCGAACTCGAACCCGTCCGCCTCCACGCCGATCCGCTCGATGTCCTCGCCCAACATCTCGTCGGCCTCGCCATCTTCAGCTCCGTCACGCCCGACGAAGCCTTCGCCCTTCTCCGCCGCGCCCAGCCCTTCAAGGAACTCACCCGCGAAAAGTTCGACCGCGTTCTCCGCTACCTCGAAGGCGGCGGCGTGTCACTGGAACGCAACTACCGCGACGTCTTCGGCAAGATCCGCCTTGTCGACGGGCAACTCACGATCCCGTCGCCGCGCACCGCCCGCGACTTCTACCAAAACGTCGGCACCATCGCCGCCTCACCGATGATCCAGGTCCGCCTCGGCCGCCGCAATTTAGGCCAGGTCGAGGAAATGTTCATGAAGGGCCTTCGCCCCGGAGACACTTTCGTCCTCAACGGCCGCACCGTCCGCCTCATCGAGACGCGTCTCCTCACCGCGAAAGTCGCCGAAGCTAAAAACTCCCTCCCGACCGTCCCCCGTTGGAACGCCAACAAAATGCCCCTCACCAGCGGCATCGCTCTCGAAGTCGCCCGCTTCCGCACCGAACTCGCTTCCCGCCTGCCCGCGCCCCCCGCGAATTCCCCCACGTCGATCAATCTCCACGCGTCACTCGCCGCCAACGTTGGCCGGATCGAGTCCGCCACCGACTGGCTTGCCACCGGCTACTCACTCTCCCGCGCGAACTCCGAAGCCATCGTCCGCCACTTCCTTCTTCAGTCCCAAATTTCCCGCGTCCCCACTACCGGCTTCTTCCTCATCGAGCGCTACGAAGAACGCGGCCTCCTGCACTATTTCGTTCACTCCCTCATAGGTCGTTCGCCCAACGACGCGCTCTCCCGCATCATCGTCTGGCGCGTCAACCAGATCGTCGGCGGCAACGCCCGCGTCACCATCGATGACTACGGCTTTCTTCTCACCGTCGCACCTTTCCAAGCCATCGATCTGCCCACCTGGAAAAAACTCTTCGTGCGCGAGGGCGCCGAGGAAGCCCTTCGCTCCGCCCTCTCCGAAGCCGACCTCGTCAAATGGCAATTCCGCGGCGTCGCTCAAACCGGCCTCATGGTCCCACGCCGCGTCCACGGCCAGGAACGCGGCGCCCGCTCACTCCAGTGGAGCGCCGAGATCATCTTCGACGTCCTCCGCCGCCACGAGCCCGATCACCCGCTCCTTGAAGAAGCCTACGCCGAAGCCACGCTCCGCTTCCTCGATACACCCCGCGCCCTCCAATTCCTCGACGACGTCCACAACGTCCCGTGGGAACTCGTCCCCACCGACCGCGTCAGCCCGTTTTCCTTTGGCATCTTCGTCAGTAAAATCAAAGAGACCATGACCCTCGAAGACCCCGAAACCACCATCGAGCGCCTCTACCACGACAGGTACGGCGCCGACCTCGCAAACGTCCCGTCCGCGAATGACCAATGATCGAGGTGGAGCGCGCACTCCGAGCGCGCTGTTCACCATCGCCCGTTTTCACCTCACTCAGCCGCCTCTCGTAACGAGCCACTATCTTCCCATCGCCAATCCTGTTCATCCTGTAATCCTGTCCAAAAATTTCCGTCCTCCCAGTTCTCCGTGTCCTAGCTCCGTGCCCTCTGTGACCCCCTCCGAAAAGTGACGCCACCTCGCCACCAAATCTCCCCCGGCATCCACCTCGATTCCCGCCGCGCCCTCTTCATCGAGTCCCTCCGCATCCTCGTCGTCGCCGACCTCCACTGGGGCTACGTCGAATCCCACCGCGCCCGCGGCAACCTCCTCCCCCACTGGGGCGACGCCGAGATCGCCTCCCAACTCCGCTCCCTCATCGCCGACTACCAACCGCGCGAAATGATCTGGCTCGGCGACTCCCTCAACGCCCCCACCGGCCGCACCGCCGCCGAAAAATTCCTCACGGACTTATCCACGCCCACCGGCCCCGACATCTTCATCCTCGCCGGCAACCACGACCACCGCTGGTCCCGCGCCAATCTCCGCGAACTCCAGCGCCCCGGCTTCTTCTTCCACCACGGCGACGACACCAAACTCAAAGCCCCCGCCGACACCCTCGAAATCATCGGCCACCACCACCCCGCCGTCTCGCTCTATGACGGAGCAGGCACGCGCCTGAAACTTCCCGCCCTCGTCGCTTCCTCAAGCCGTCTCATTCTACCCGCCTTCTCCCCGTGGTCCGCCGGCACCAATTGGCTCAACTACGTGGAACCCAAAGAATTCCTCTGGGCAATTGCACCTTCCCGGATTTTCGCAGTCAAACCCGAGCACCACGGAATCCTCCGCGGTCGTCCATGAAACTCCTGCCCGCTTTTCTCCTCTCACTCACCACCCTCGTCTGTTCCGCCGCCCTCCGCGCCGCTCCCATTTCTTTCGGCGACGGTGAACGATTCAACTTCCGCGTCAGCTGGGGCCTCTTCAGCGAAGCCGCCGAGATCACCATCGCCGCCCGCGCCGAACAATCCGCCGGTCTCTCCCAGATCCGCGTCACCACCACCACCGCCACGCGCGGGATGATCCGCAAACTCTACTCCTTCGACGGACGCGCCGAATCCGTCTTCGACAGCACCGACGGCCGCATGCTCGCCGCAGTCGCCAGCACCTCCACCAAAAAGAAAAAGACCCACGCGATGGCCGTCTTCGACTACACCGCCGCCAACGTCCGCTACGAAGATTATCTCCGTCCACACCGCTCCCTCAACATCCCGCTGCCCGCCGGCCAGCCGATGGACCTCATCACGAGCCTCATCGAATCGCGCGCCTGGAATCTCAAAGTCGGCGACCGCCGCCCCACCACCGTGATGTTCGACGACGAGTTCTACGACCTCACCCTCGTCGCCGAAAAAATCGAGCGCGTCGAAACCCCCACCGGCACCTACGACACCCTCGTGATCGTCCCCCTCATGGAGAAAGACCCCAAAGGCATGTTCAAACGCGGCGGCACCGTCCGCGTCTGGATCTCCCAGGACGAAAAACACCTCCCCGTAAAACTCGAAGTCTCCCTCAAATACGGCACCGGCACCGCCTGGCTCACCGACTACCGCCCACCCTTCACGCCAGTCGCCCTCCGCCAACCCTGAATCCGCGCGCTTCAGCCCCCGTAGGTCAGCGTGCTTGCACGCGCTTCGTGATCTGCTCGCCCGCTCTTGTATTACCGCCATTGCCTCGCAGCGTCGCCAACGTGCAACCGCCCCGAGGGTTTGAGTCGCTCCGTAGCCATCGATGGTCATCGCGCTATTCGAGCTACTTTCTAACACTCTGCACAGCTGATCGCGCCGTCGGACTCACATCAAACCCGGTCGCCGCCGCGATTCGCCAGCAAGTCGATGCATGTGCCCACGACGGCCATTGGCGCCCCCGCGCCACAGTCATCATGCCCGACCACACGCACCTCCTCATCGAACTCACAGGCGCTCTCCCACTCGGCCGCGTCGTAGCGAGGCTCAAAACCAAAACTCGGTCTGCTCTCATCGCCGCCGGTCTCCGCTGGCAGGGAAATTACTACGAACATCGACTCCGCGATGGCGATGAGGTCGGGACCGTCCTGCAGTATATTTTCCTGAACCCCTACCGCGCTGGCCTCGTTCCAACGACTGAAATCTACCCGCATTTCTGGCTGCACGAAGACGACGCCCGACGATTCCGCCCCACGCTCGACGACGACCGCCCATTCCCCGAATGGCTCGCATAACGCCGCCGTAGGCCAGCGTGCTTGCACGCGCTCGGAAAAATCACGTCATCCGTCCTTCCGCCCAGGTTTTTCCAACCGCGCGAGCAAGCTCGCTGTCCTGCCTTAAGTCTTCTTCACCTCCTTCACTTCCGTCGGTTTCAAAACAAACCGCCAAGGTTTCCCCGCCCACTCCGCCCCCGCGAAATCCACACCCACGCGCGGCGTCGCCTGTATTCGATTTCCCGGCACACGCTGGCCCTCCTCGATCCACAGCCCGCTTTCCTCCGTCGCCGCCAGCCCGTTGAGCGCCCGCCCGATCTCCAGCCGCTTCGTCAACCGGCCCGGCCCCTTCGCATCCGCCACGCCACGGATCAGCACCGCCGCCGGAAAATCCTCCGGCCCCGTCACGAGATTCAACATCTCGTGAATCCCATAACACAGGTACACGTACCACACGCCGCCCGCGCGATACATCACCTCCGTCCGCGCCGTCCGCCCCGCCCGCGCGTGACACGCCAGATCCTCTTCGCCGCAGTACGCCTCCGTCTCCGTGATCACATGCCGCGTTACGCTCCCATCCTCCCGCCGCCGCACGAGCACTCGTCCGATCAACCCGCGCGCCACCGCCACCGTGTTTACGCGCTGAAAGACTTTCGCTTGGAGGATTTCCGGCATGCTGGTTGAGTGCCCCTTTCATATTCCGCGTGAGCACCAACGCAACGACCGCCCCTATTTCTCTCCTTCGCCAAAACCTGCGTCGCTGCACCTACGACGGCCTCGCCGCCATGCCTGCGGTCTTCCTGCTCACTCCGGGAAACTTCGTCGCTGCGGCACTCCTCACCGGCCTTTATCAGCTTCCTCCGAGCACCTACGGCATCATCGTTTCAATGCCCTTCTGGTGCAATTTTCTCCAGCTCGGCCTCACCCCTCTCCTCTCCAAAATCCGTCCGCAACGCCTCGCCTGCTTCAGCGCCGCCGCACAAACAGCCCTCCTCGCCGTCCTCGGAGCCGTCATGTTCTGGCTGCCCGTCAACGACCCCGGCCGCAGCGCGCCCTGGTTCATGGCGCTCTTCGCCTTGCTCGGCGTCACCGCGGCCCTCGCCGGCGTGGGCTGGACTTCTTGGATACAAGAATGGGTTCCCGGCCGCGTGCGCGGAAAATACTTCGGCATCCGCAATCAGGTCATCCAGGTCGCCACCGCCGTCTTCCTCATCGCGGTCGGCACACTCCTGCGGCGCAACAACAGCTCCGTCCTCGCCTTCCAACTCGTGATTTTCGGAGCCGTCGCCCTCCGCGCGCTCTCTGCGTGGTATCAGGCGATCATGCGCACGCCGGAACTTTCCGCCGCCACCCAGGAAGCAAAACGCCCGTGGCGCGACCAACTCGCCGAGCTCCGTCACTCGTCATCCCTGCTCTGGTTCGTCGCCTTCGGTGCCGTCTGGGGCTTCGCCGCCAACTGCATCGGTCCCTTCTACGCTGTCTTCATGTATCGACATCTTGGGCTCACCGTAGAAGCCCTCAGCTGGCTCACCATCCTCACGAGTATCGGCGGCATCCTTTCCTATCCGGCGTGGGGCGCGCTCGCCCACCGCTTTGGCAACAAACCCGTCATCTTCTTCGGCATGGTCACCTGGCAGGTTCAAAACTTCCTCTGGTGCTTTCTCCACCCCGACAACGCCTGGCTGCTCTGGCCCATGTGGATCTTCGGTGGCGTCATGAGTGCCGGCGTGTTGCTCGGCATCTTTAACATCCTCCTCAAACTCATCCCCGCCACCGCCAAGACAGCCGCCATCAGCCTCAACCTCGCCATCGCCTCCCTCGTCACCGCCGTCGCCCCGATGCTCGGCGGTCGCATCCTCGAAACATTTCTCTCCGCCGGTCACGATCCTATGACCGTCTACCACCGCCTCTTCCTCCTTCAGCCCGTTCTCGCCATCGCCGCCTGCCTCTTCCTCCTCTCCCGCGTCCGCGAACCGCAATCCGGCGAGCTGACCACCGTCTTCGGTGCCATGCGCAACATCCGCACCCTCGGCTCCATCTTCGGCCTCACCTACGTCGTGAACTTCATCTTCGTTCAGAACCCCAAGGACAAAAAATCATGAGCGCCCCCACGACACCTCACATCTACACGCTCACCGGCAACCTCCTCGCCGAGCGCACCCAAGACTTCGCCGCCTGGTCCCCCGGCAAAACCCACCGCGCCACGTCCCAATCATTCCAAGTCGGCGGCAAAGGCATCAACGTCTCAAAGATGCTCAATCGTCTCGGCACGCCAAATACCGCCCTCTGCTTCCCCGGCGGCGCCTCCGGAGCCGAATGCCTCGCCTGGCTGCGCTATCACAACTTCAATCTCCACGCCTTCCCCACGCAAAAAGCCACCCGCACCGGCCTCGTCATCCGCGCGCCCGGCCAGCCCGAAACCACCTTCCTCGGCCCCGACTCCCCACCCGACTCCATCGCCCTCCAGGCCTGCGCCGACTACCTCGACGCCCTGCCCGACAACTCCGTCCTCGCCCTCTGCGGAAGTTTCCCCGGCCTGGATACTCCCGACGCCGCCCCACTCCGCACCGCCCTCGAACGACTCATCCCTCGCGCCATCATCTGCGCCGACACCTACGGCGCTCCCCTCACCTGGCTCGTCGAACGCCCCGTCAGCCTCATCAAAATCAACCGCGATGAATTCGACCTTCTCTTCCCCCCCGCCGAACGATCTACCCCCGTGCTCGCCCGCCTCGCCACCGCCCGCACCCGCTGGCCCGTTCAGCGCTGGATCATCACCGAAGGTCCCGGCGAAGTCTGCTTCATCGAAAACACTCCGTCTTCCACCGCCTCCACACCGTCGTCCCTCCGCCCACCACCCATCGCCGAAATCTCCCCCACCGGCTCCGGCGATGTCCTCTTCGCCTGCGTCCTCCACGCTCTGTTAATAAAAAAATTCATCCTCGCCGACGCCGTCGCCTTCGCGCTTCCCTTCGCCTCCGCCAACGCCGCCAGCCCGGGAATCGCGGACTTCCCTATGAACCAAGTTCCTCAATCGAGGTCACTTCCCACACCATGAACCGTAAAGTCGTCATTATCCTCACCCTCCTTATCGTCCTCGCCGGTGGCTTCTTCGGCTACCGTAGCTACAAAGCCGGCGCCGACCGCGAACTCGCCGCCCGCCAGCAAGCCGAGGCCGACGCCGAAGCCGCCCGCCTCGCCGACGCCGCCCGCAAGCGCGCCGCCGCAGAAGCCGAGGCGCAACGCCTCATCTCTCTTCAAGCCGAGAAAGACGCCAAAGCCGCCGAAGCCGAACTCGCCCGCCTCCGCGCCGACGAAGCCGCCGCCGAAGCCAAACGCCTCGCCGCCGCCGAAGAAGCCCGCCTCGCCACCCTAGAACGCGAACGCCTCTCCGCCGAAAAGGCCGCCGCCGAAGGCGAAGCCCGCCGCATCGCCGAACAACGCGAACGCCAGGCCATCGAAGCCGAAAAAGCCCGCCAAGCCGCCCTCGCAAAACTCGCCGCCGACGAAAAATCCAAAAAAGAAGCCGCCGACCGCGAAGCCGCCCGTCTCGCCGCTCTCAAACGCCAGCAAGAACTCGAAAAACAAAAGGCCGAGGAGATCACCCAAAAAGCCGAACTCCTCTCCCGCTCCATCTACCCCAGCGACTACAAGCGCCGCACCCATTACTACCTCGACGTCGATATGAAAAATGCCGATGCCGAAGCCGCCGTTCAAAGACCCGCCAGCGAGAAAGCCACCGACAAGAAACCTTAACCGGATCTCGGACGCTGTTTTTCCCAAATAAATCCTTGCTAGGGCGGACTAAGATTCACTTAGTTCGCCCCTTTATTTTATGAAAGCGACCATCAAAACACAGGGCCAGCAGTTCGCCGTTTCCGAAGGCGACATCCTGATCGTTAACCGCTACCCCAATTCCGAAGCCGGCTCCTCCGTTCAAATCAACGAGGTTCTCTCCGTCGGTGAAGGCGAAAGCTTCCGCGTCGGCGCCCCCCTCCTCAACGGAGCCAGCGTCACCGCCACGATCCTCGAAAACAAGCGCAGCAAAAAGATCGTCGTCTTCAAAAAGAAGAAACGTAAGGGCATGGAGCGCAAGCAAGGCCACCGTCAGGATCTCTCCGTGATCAAGATTCAATCTATCAACGCTTAATCTAAACTAGGAGACACTAAGTCATGGCGCATAAAAAAGGTGCAGGTTCTACAAGTAACGGTCGCGACAGCCAGCCACAGATGCTCGGCGTCAAGAAGTTCGGCGGACAAGCCGTTCTCGCCGGTAACATTCTCGTCCGTCAGCGCGGCTCCAAACTCCACGCAGGCAAAAACGTCGGCACCGGCCGCGACTGGACCCTCTTCGCACTCAAGGACGGCACCGTCCAGTACGACAAGGCCCACCGCAAGGTCGCCATCGTCTAAGCGATCAACCGCTTCACTCTCAAAAACGCAGCCCGCAACGGCTGCGTTTTTTTTATGCCCGCAGGTCGGCGACGCCCTCCGCACGGACCGGCACTTACCCAAGTGCCGCTTACCCTCACGAGTCATCAAGGCCCCGGAAATTCGCGCGAACCACCTTCGCATCGCGTGGTCTAGCGCGTCGAGTTTTGACCGCCGTATCCGCAATCCCCTTCGCCCAGATCGATGCCCCGCGCATCGAGCTCGCCCGGCTTTGCCGCCAGATCTGCCTCAACATCGAAACCTCCGCGCCCGCTGACCACCACGCGCTCGACCGCGACCTCGCCGAAGCCCTCGCCACCGTCCGAGCCGCGCACGGCCCCGATAGCATCCACGAAAACGACCTCCTCGATCTCTACCGCGCCGAACAACTCCGCGTCACCGACGCCGCCCTCCTCGCCGAACTCCTCGCGCCCAAGCTCGCCGCCTTCCTGCGCAACCACGGTCTCTCCTCCTCGCCATTCCCAGGCTTCACGCCGCCCTCGGCAGCACCATTCCCCGCTCCGCAGTCCGCGCCCGCGCGCTCACCACTCTCCGCTTCGTCACCTCTGCCCGCCGCTCCGGCCGGTCCCCTGGGCATCGCCGATCTCCTCGATGGCATGCTCGAACAAGACCGCCGCGATGAACGCACCCGTCGCCCCGGCGCGCGCAGATAAACCGAAACCCATCCGACCGATCACGTCATGAGCACATCCTCCGCCACCCTCGAAAAACCCTCCTCCGGCTTCCCCGCCGCCAGCGCCTCGCCGTTTCCCAATCCCCCCGCTGCCAAGTCCGCGAAAACCAAAACCCTCCTCGTCGGCTTCGACCTCGGTACCAATAAATCCTGCGTCCTCGCCGGCGCGCCCGGCACCACCGACATCGCTCTCAGCAAAGTCGTCCCGAGCGTCATCGGCTACGTGAAGGAAGGCATCGTGGACGGCATCATCACCGGCAACGCCTCCATCCTCTTCGGCGAAGACGCGCTGAAAAATTCTCTCCACGTCAACCTCGTCGCCCCGCTCGCCGAAGGTGTGGTCGCTCACGCCGACGCCGCCCGTGATCTTTTCAAACACATCCGCAGCCTCGTCGATCCCTCCGGCACCGCCGAGATCCGCGCCGTCATCGGCGTCCCCGCCAACGCCGACCAGGCCGCCCGCGAAGACATCCGCCAGTGCGCCCTCGGCGTCTTCGACCGCATCCTCCTCATCCCCGAGCCCTTCCTCGCCGCCCTCGGCTTCCGCGAAGACAGCCGCGTCGGTCAGGCCGGTTACGTCGATCCCGTCACCAACTCCCTCTTCATCGACATCGGCGGAGGCACGAGCGACCTTTGCTTGGTTCAAGGCTACTTCCCCACCCGCGACGACCAGGCCTGCATCGCCTTCGCCGGCGACGCCATCGACGAACTCATCCAGCAAGACCTGAACCGCACGTATCCGAATAACGGACTCTCTCGCCTGAAGGTCCGTGAGCTCAAGGAATCCCACTCCTACGTCGGCCCTGTCCGCAAACCGCTCGACGTCAAAGTCATCATCGGCGGCAAGAGCCACACCCTCGATCTCGGCGACACCATCGGCAACGCCTGCAATGCCCTCATCGAGAAAATCTACCCGTCGCTCACCGCGCTCATCGCCCGCGCCGGTTCCGACAGCGTCGTCGCCCTCCTTCAAAACATCATCATCACCGGCGGCGGCTCGCAGATCAAAGGCATCGACACCGTCCTCCAGCAACGCCTCGCCGCCGATGGTTTTGAGTCCCCGAAAGTCCGCCTCGCCGGTCAGGATTATAAACGCTACGTCGCCATGGGCGCCCTCAAAGCCGCCCGCGCCGCCCGCGAAAACCAGTGGCAGCACCTGCTGGCATAAACGCGTTAACCAAATCACAAAAGGCAGACGTAAATCACACGTCCGCTCAAAAAAAATGGAGCACGATCCCGTGCTCCATTTTTTTGCCCATCAGTCCTGCGTAAGGAATTCAAAGTTGTGCGATACTTCAGCCTGTAACCAGGCTCGCTCGACAATCCATTCCGAACCTCGCCGACGGTGCTGCAAGAAAAGTGCCTTGAACCTAACTCACCGCGCTAATTGGCATGTTGCTTTAACCTGTGCGAACGTCGCCACTCAGTCGAACTCTCCTACCTAACCTAAAAAAAACTATTCCACCGACCGCACTGAACAGCGCAGCAAACCAGTACGAGCGATTACTGTAGTCGGTAGTGAAAACGTAGAAGGACGGAAAACCGGCCACATACTTTATCGGGGTTTCAATCTGAAGTAACTGAGCTGACGGCACGACAATCAGCGGGGCTCCATTCTCGTCTCTAATCTGAACCGAATAACGAACCACAGCTGTTTCAGTAAATCCGGGTACTCGCCCCTTCCTGAAATGGTAATCCCGCTCCAAACCCAAGTGACTTTCTCCTTTCGGCACAGCGGTGCCGTCCAAGTAAATAAAGGGCGCGGATGAAAAAGCGACTGACGCAGTAAATAACGGGAATGCCACAGCCTGAAGCACCGCCCCAGTTAATTTTGCGGCAGTGTTCATTGAAGGTTCATCACCCCGCGACCGGATAACTCCCCAGCCACTTCACCATCGTGCAAAATTGCTTCAGCTCCGTGATCGCTTCACGCATCGCCGGATCGTCGTGATGCCCTGCCACATCGAGGAAGAAATAGTAATCCCACGCCCGCCGCTTGCTCGGCCGCGATTCGATCTTCGACAAATTGATCCCGCGATCCGCCAGCGGCTTCAGCATCTTCAAAAGCGCGCCCGAATTCGCCGCGTCTTCATCACCGAGCGAGATCAACAGGCTCGTCATATCACGCCCGTTGCCGACCGGCCCCGACGGCTTTTTTCCGATGACGAAAAACCGCGTCGTATTGTTCGCCTTGTCCTGAATGCCCTTCGCCACCACCGGCACGCCATAGTGCGTCGCGGCGATTTCCGGCGCCACGCCCGCCGCGCCTTCCTCATCGCGCGCGATCTGCACCGACCGCGCGGTGCTCGCCGTATCGATCAACTGCGCGTGCGGTAAATGCCGCTGCAGCCACATGCGGCACTGCGCGAGCGCCTGATCCTTCGAGTAAACCTTCGTGATCTTCTCCAGCGGCGATTTCGAGATCAACGTGTACGAGATCTCCAGATAAAGCTGCGCGACGATCTTCAGATCCGATCCGACAAACTGATCCAGCGCATCGCGCACCGACCCTTCCGTCGAGTTCTCAATCGGGATGATCCCGTAATCCGCTTCGCCCTTCTCCACCGCCGTGAAAATGTCCGCAAACGTCGAGAACGCGTGATAGTTAACGCTCGCTCCGAATTTCTTAAGCGCCGCCTGATGACTGTTCGTCGCCTCCGGCCCGAGATACGCGATGAGCAATGGCTGCTCCAACGCGATGGCCGCCGACATGATCTCACGATAGATAGCGCGCAGCGCGTCATCCTTGATCGGTCCTTGGTTCAGCCCGGTAACTTTGCGGAAAACCGCGTCTTCACGCTCGGCAACATAGATCTGCCCACCCGAGCCGCGCTTCGCTTTCCCAATCTCGGCGGCAACCGCCAGACGTTGGTTGAGCAGCTCCACGATCTGCTGGTCAAGCGCATCGATCTTCTCGCGAAAAGGTGTGAGGTCCATGACGTGCGTCGTTTGGCTGATTAAACAGGTTTCTCTTCCGACTCATCTGCCGCCGCCGCTTCATCCGCATCACTCGCGTCTTCTGACGCAGCCTCAGAGACCACAGTTTCCACTGAGGATTCAACAGACTCTTCCGCCGACTCCGACATCGCATCCTGCGAGTGATCGTGATGCTCCACCGACACCGCTTCGAGATTGGGCGAATCACCTTCGCCCTCCTCCAACGGCAGTCCCATCTCCGCATCCGTCGGCGTCTTGGGATTGATCGCGTTCTTCATCCACTCGTCGATCTGCCGCGGCGACAACACGTCCGACGCCGGCAACTCCACGAGCGATTTCACACCGACAAAATCCAAAAACTTGTCCGTCGTCCCATACTGCAACGGACGTCCCGGCAAATCCGCGCGCCCCGTGATATAAACGAGCTCGCGCTCCATCAACTTGTTCAACCCCGCCTCCGCCGACACACCACGAATCGCCTCCAGCTCCGTGCGCGTCACCGGCTGACGGTACGCCACGATCGCGAGCGTCTCGAGCGCCGACTGCGTCAACTTCACCGGCGCAGGCTCATCACGCTGGATACGAATCCACCGCGCGAAACGCGGATGCGTCACGATGCGAAATCCCGTCGGTCCCTCGATCAGCAGATAAATATCGTTCGCCACGCGCAGCTCTTCTCCGATCGCCGCCATCGCCTCGCGAATCTGCGTCGCCGTGATCAGCGATGGCACATCCTGATAAAGCTCCGCGTCCTTTTCTTCCGGCGAAACCACGGCAACCTCAGTCGCCTCCACCGAGCCCGCCGTAGCCTCTGGCATCTGGCTTCCGGCTTCCAGCTTCTCTTCCCCGCCAGTCTCCGCAGTCGCTGCGCTCTCAGTTTCGCCTTCGTTCACCACCGGCAAAACCGCCTGGTCATGAAAGCGCGCGAAGACCGCCTGAACGTCCTTAACCGAAAGCGGCTGGCTCGAAGAAAAGAGCAGCGCCTTGAGCACTTTTTGCAGATTGAAAGCCATGCGGTAAAGCCGGTCAGTGAATGCGGCGCGCTCCCGGTGAAGCAACCCCAATTTCCCCGCTTCCCATCTTCCTCCTCCAATCCTGTTAGTCCCTCTTAATCCTGTCCAAAAATTCCGACCTCCTCCGCTCCGCCACTTCCTCTCTGCATCTTCCGCTTCCGCCCCTCCGCGCCTCCGCGATCCCCCTTCCTCAGCCTCCGCGATCCACACAGCATCCGCTCCTTTCCTCCCGCCACTGTTTCGGTCCGCCCCGCTTTCAATTCTTGCCCGCCTCGCCCGCGTTTGGTGTCGTTCGCCCTTCTTTCCATGAGCAACACCAAGCCCGCTGATCCCCTGCGCCCCCACTCGTCCGTCGTCGTTGACGGCAACGACCGTGCCCCCGCCCGCTCCATGCTCCGCGCCGTCGGCTTCACCGACGAGGACTTCAAGAAACCCCAGATCGCCGTCGCCTCTTCCGCGAGCAACATGACGCCCTGCAACGTCCACCTCGGCGACCTCAGCGAGCACGCGCAAAAAGGCATCAACGCCGCCGGCGGCAAAGCAGTTTATTTCAACACCATCACCGTCACCGACGGCATCAGCATGGGAACGCAGGGCATGAGATACTCGCTCGTCTCCCGCGACGTCATCGCCGACTCCATCGAGACCGCTGTCGCCGCCGAGGGTTTCGACGGCCTCGTCGCCATCGGTGGCTGCGACAAAAACATGCCCGGTTGCATGATGGCCATCGCCCGCCTCAACCGCCCCGCCGTCTTCATCTACGGCGGCAGCATTCTCCCCGGCTTCACCCCCGGCGACTGCGACCACAAGAAGCCTCTCGACATCGTCTCCGTCTTCGAAGCCGTCGGCAAACACGCCAAAGGCGAGATCGACGACAAGGGCCTGCGCGACGTCGAGGCCAGCGCCATCCCCGGCCCCGGCTCCTGCGGCGGCATGTACACCGCCAACACCATGGCCACCGCCATCGAGGCGCTCGGCATGAGCCTCCCCAACAGCAGCGCCCAACTCGCCGTCGGCAAAGAGAAACGCGAAGACTGCGAACGCGCCGGCGCCGCCGTCATGGCCATGCTCAAGAAAGGCACCAAACCCCGCGACATCCTCACACGAAAAGCCTTCGAAAATTCCATCACCGTCTGCCTCGCGCTCGGCGGTTCGACCAATCTCATCCTCCACCTCCTCGCCATCGCGCACTCCGCCGAAGTCCCGCTCACCCTCGCCGACTTCAAAACCATCGGCGACCGCGTCCCGCTCCTCGCCGACGTGAAACCATTCGGCAAATACGGCATGGCCCACCTCATCCGCATCGGCGGCATCCGCCCGATGATGAAGATCCTCCTCGATCGCGGCCTCCTCCACGGCGACGTCCTCACCGTCACCGGCGAGACCATGGCCGAGTCCCTCAAGGACGTTCAACCCTACCCGTCCTACCCCGACCAGCAGGACGTCATCCGCCCCTGGGACCAGCCCATCAAGAAAGACACCCACCTCCGCGTGCTCCACGGCAACCTCGCCCCCGGCGGCGCCGTCGGCAAAATCACCGGCAAGGAAGGCCTCTACTTCAAAGGCCCCGCCAAGGTTTACGAGAGCGAGGAAGACGCGCTCCAAGGCGTCCTCCGTGGCGATGTCGTCAAAGGCGACGTCGTCGTCATCCGCAACGAAGGCCCGGTCGGAGGCCCCGGCATGAGAGAAATGCTTTCGCCCACCAGCGCCATCGCCGGCCGCGGCCTCATCAAAGACGTCGCCCTCATCACCGACGGCCGCTTCTCCGGCGGCTCGCACGGTTTCGACGTCGGCCACATCACCCCCGAAGCCGCGAAAGGCGGCCCCATCGGCATCGTGCGCAACGGCGACCTCATCGAAATCGACGCCGTCAAAAACACCATGAGCCTCCTCATCCCCGACGCCGAATACGCCTCGCGTCTAGCCGCCTACAAACCGCTACCACCCAAAGAAACCCGCGGCGTCCTCGCGAAATACGCCAGACTCGTCGCCACCGCCTCCGAAGGCGCGGTCACCGACAAGTACCTCTGAGGTAGGGCGCGTTAGCCCTAACGCGCCGGTTCGACGTCGAAAACCTCACACGTCGATATTCCCCCGCCCTTCAGGCGCCGCCCAGCAGCGGCGCCTTTTTCTTTCCAATCATCAACACCGCGATGCGTCGCTCGTCCCGCTCATCTTCCCGTGGAGGACTGCACTTCGTCGCCGCCGTGTATTCGGAAATCCACTCAAGTCTCGATCCACCCGGCCGATAAACATCCCGGGCACATGGACGTGTCCTGGCGTCGCGCCATCCGCGACCAACCTCTCCAATCATGACGATTCACAGCTCCCAGCGCGCCACACCGCGCACCGCATAATTTTCACACCTGTTCGCGAAACACGGTGTGCCCACGCTCACCCTTTGGAGCAGCCCGGTAATAAATCCGCTGCGCAGTTCGGCTTCGCCCAGCCGCGCCACCGACTTCGCACCAGCGCGCTCACGCAAACCCGCGCCTGGCCTCCCGCTGTCCAAATCTATTCTGCGAACACCACCTCCATTTTCGATCTTTCCACTCCTTCCAACTAAACCGCCCAACCACCGGCCCGACGGACGCCAACCGCCATGAGCCTAGTCATCAACACCAACACCGCCGCCACTCTCGCGAGCTCCAATCTCGCGAGCTCCAACGCCCTGCTCTCCCGCAGCCTCAACCGGCTCTCCAGTGGCAGCAAAATCGTGAACCCCGCCGACGACGCCGGCGGACTCGCCGTCTCGATGAAACAAAGCGCCGCGGTGAAACGCCTCGCCGCGATCAACACGAATCTCGGCAACACCACGTCCTTCCTCCAGACGCAGGACGGCGTCCTTAAAGTCGCCGGCAAAATTCTCGAACGCATCGGCGAACTCAAAACGCTCAACGGCGACGTCACCAAAAACGCGTCCGACCTCGCCAACTACAACACCGAGTTCACTGCGCTGAAAAACCAGCTCACCTCGCTCGCCACCGAAAAATTCAACGGAGTCTCCCTCTTCGGCACCAGCTCCCTGAGCGTGCAAACCGCCGACGACGTCACCGCCACGATGTCCGTCGCCGCGATCGACCTCCTCGGCGGCGCCCCCGGCACACCCGTCACGATCAATTTCAACACCAACTCCACCGTCACTCCTTTCAGCCCCTCCGGCCCCGGCACGCTCACTGCCACCGGTGCCTCGCTCGTTTTCACCGGCGGCGGCGGCTGGGGCGATATTATCGGCGATCTCTACGCCGGCCAGTCCGTGGCCTACGACGGAGCTGGCGGTTGGAGTTCTCTTAGCTCAGGCGCCATCTCAGGAACCAGCGTCAACATCGACGACAACAACCTCGGCGGCACCGCCACCTTCACGCCCGCAGCCGCCTCCGCCACCAACACCGGCAACGTCGCCAACGCCGGCTCCCTCTCCGCCCTCTCGCTCACCACCATCACCGGCGCGCTCCAGGACATCGCCACCCATCGCGCCGCCAACGGCGCCCAGCAAAGCCGCGTCTCTTTCGCCTCCGAACTTCTCGCCACCAACAAAGCCAACCTCGAAGCCTCCGTCAGCCGCATCGTGGATGTGGATGTCGCCCAGGAATCCACCCAGCTCGCCCGTTACAACACACTCGTTCAGGCCGGCACCGCCATGCTCGCCCAAGCCAACCAAAGCTCCCAAAGCGCACTCCGCCTCCTCAGCTAAAAAAACACTCGTAACCATTCCTCCACCCCTAAAGCGCCGCCAATCAAGCGGCGCTTTTTCATTCCCCAAAATCATCCAGCCTGCACCTGCCTGAAACCGCGTGGGCGCAGCCTTTACGCGGACCCCAATCCCGTTCATCCCATCCAACGGTAACTTTCATCCACGCCCGCCGCTTTTTTCTCCGCAACCCCCGCCTCACCCGTTACCCATCGAAACCTTTCATCCCTCTCTCTCACCACCATGTCTTCCTGGAATCGCTTCAAAAAGTACTACTACCAAAACGCCGCGCTCGGCCTGTCCCTCGACATCAGCCGCATCCCTTTCCCGGATGACTTCCTCGCCTCGAAAGAAGGCGCCATCCAGAAAGCCTTCGCTGATATGGGCGCGCTCGAAAAAGGCGCTATCTCCAATCCCGATGAGCAACGCATGGTCGGCCACTACTGGCTCCGCGCTCCGCAGCTCGCCCCGACCAAAGACCTGAGCAACGAAATCTCCAGCACGCTCAACTCGATCAAAGACTTCGCCGCCAAGGTTCACTCCGGCGCGATCAAAGCCCCCGGCGGTGCGAAATTCACGCACGTCCTCGTCATCGGTATCGGCGGCTCCGCCCTCGGCCCCCAATTCGTCAACCACGCCCTCGGCCAGCCCGGCATCGACAAGATGGCCGTCACCTTCTTCGACAACACCGACCCCGACGGCATCGACTACGTCCTCGGCACCCTCTCCGGCCACCTCGCCACCACGCTCGCCATCGTCATCTCGAAATCTGGCGGCACCGCAGAAACGCGCAACGGCCAGCTCGAAGCCGCCGCCGCCTTCAAAGCCGCCGGTCTCGACTACACCAAACACTACGTCGCCGTCACCGGCGCCGGCTCGAAACTCGAACAGACCGCCATCAAAGAAAACTGGATCGCCCGTTTCCCGATGTGGGACTGGGTCGGCGGCCGCACCTCCGAACTCTGCGCCGTCGGCCTCCTCCCCGCCGCTCTCCAAGGTCTCGACATCCAGGCCATGCTCGATGGCGCCGCCGCGATCGACGTCGTCACGCGCTCAACGAAAACCTCCGAAAACCCCGCCGCTCTCCTCGCCCTCATGTGGTACTACGCCACCAACGGCGTCGGCGCGAAAGACATGGTCGTCCTCCCGTACAAAGACCGCCTCCTCCTCTTCTCCCGCTACCTCCAGCAACTCGTCATGGAGTCTCTCGGCAAGGAGCTCGATCTCAACGGCAAGGTCGTCAACCAAGGCATCGCCGTCTACGGCAACAAGGGCTCGACCGACCAGCACGCCTACGTGCAACAGCTCCGCGAGGGCGTGAACAACTTCTTCGTCACCTTCATCGAGGTCCTCAAAGACCGCTCCGGCAAATCCCTCGAAGTCGAACCCGGCATCACCGCCGGCGACTACCTCCAAGGCTTCTACCTCGGCACCCGCGACGCCCTTAGCGAAAAAGACCGCAGCTCCGTCACCATCACGCTGCCCGATGTCTCCGCCCGCACGATCGGCATCCTCATCGGCCTCTACGAACGCGTCGTCGGCTTCTACGCCTCGCTCGTCGGCATCAACGCCTACCACCAGCCCGGTGTCGAAGCCGGCAAGAAAGCCGCCGGCGGCGTCATCGCCCTCAAACTCAAACTCGACGCCGCACTCAAATCCGCCGCCGGCAAACCCCAGACCGCCGAAGCCCTCGCCACCTCAGTCGGCGGCAACCCCGAGCTCACCTTCAAGATCCTCGAACACCTCGCCGCCAACGGCTCCGTCAAAAAGACCCCCGCCGCGAACGTCTTCGACTCCACCTACAGCGCCTAACTTCTCCGACTTCCGTTTCCGTTGTAGGGCTCGACCTCGCGTCGAGCCTTCCGACTTTCGCCCGGCGGCGCTTCACCAGCGCCGCCTTTTTCATACCCGCATTCCACCTTCCTCCCATAGGTCCTATAACTCACAGAAGACCCATACGCCCTATTCCCTCCCGCAACCCGCTCCCCTTCGCTCCGACCTTTGCGTCTTAGCGTCTTCGCGCTTCACTTAACCATCGCCCGCGTTCAGCCCCAAAAAAATCCGAAACCTTGCCACCGCCCGCGCTGTCCGTTCAGTTCACCCAACATCATGAAGCTGCAAAAACTTTTGCTCGTCCTCCTCACCGCTGCGCTCGGCGCGATCCTCACCGGTTGCACCACCAAGACCGCCCGCGACTCATCGATCCCTTGGTCCCGCCCCGCCAGCTGGGAAGGCGGCATCCCCGGCATGGGCAACCCCGAAGCCGGTCGCTAAACTTCCTCACATCTCCCCTTTCCAATCCGGCCGCATCTCGCAGCCGGATTTTTTGCGCCCAAAAACTCCCCTGGCCAGACGCCCTCCGTGTCGCCCGCCTCCCCCACCCGCATGGCGAAGCGTTTACTCGTTCCCTCCGTCATCCATTCCCATCTGTGTAATCTGTGGTTAAAAATTTCCCTCCGAAAAATTCGCGTCCATTGGCGTCCATTCGCGGTTGAAAAAAATCCCTGCACCCCGCCCACACCTGCGGCCGCGTGGCGAAGCCTTTACGCGGTTCCCATCCTGTTCATCCTGTAAATCCTGTCCAAAATTCCGAAGCCGATGACCGCGCCAACTCCCGCCTCAACCACTGCTCTCGCGCCTGCGCCCACCAACGCCTCTCTCACGCCCCTCCCCGGTCATCTCTACGTCGTCGCCACCCCCATCGGCAACCTCGCCGACCTCACCGAACGCGCCCGCGCCATCCTCGCCGCCGTCGATCTCGTCGCCTGCGAAGACACCCGCACCACCGGCGGACTCCTCACCCGCCTCGGTCTTCACAAGCCTCTCATCGCCTACCACGACCACAACGAAACTGACGCCGCCGAACACCTCTCCGCACAACTTGCCGCCGGCAAATCCATCGCCCTCGTTTCCGACGCCGGCACTCCGGCGATCAGTGACCCCGGCTTCCGTCTCGTCCGCGCCTGCCGCCGCAAAAACCTCCCCGTCGTCCCCGTCCCCGGCCCCTGCGCCCTCGCCGCCATCCTCAGCGCCTCCGGCCTCCCCACCAACGGCTTTCTCTTCGCCGGTTTCCTCCCCGCCAAAACCGCCGCCCGCACCGCCTTCCTCGAAAAGTACCGGGATTTCGACTACACCCTCGCCCTCTACGAAAGCTGCCACCGCATCGATAAGTTCGCCGACGAGATCCTCGCCACGCTAGGCCCCGACCGCGTCATCTGCATCGCGAAAGAAATCACCAAACTCCACGAAACCTTCCTCGTCGGCACCGCGAGCGACGTCCACGCCCGCCTCGCCAAAACCTCCCTCAAAGGCGAATTCGCCCTCCTCATCGCCCCACCTGATTTTGTGCTCTGAAGATAAGTCCTATAGGCCCCATGAGACCTATAAGACATATCCTTCCATTTCCTAAACTCCGCGCCCTCCGCGTCTCCGCGGTTAATTCAAACTCCGAACTCCGACTTCCTCGCCCCCTCCGTTTCCAGCCTTCCTGAGTTCCATATTATTCTTTCCGATTCATGCCTTCCGTCTCTCCCACCGTCGCCATCCTCGATATCGGCTCCAACTCCATCAAAATCCTGATCGCCCGCCGCGACCCCGCCACCGGCCAGCTCACCGCCGAGAAATACAAAACCCTCGACGCCCGCATCTCCACCGGCATCTCCAAAGCCAACCCCCGCCTCACCGAAGACGCCATGACCCGCGGCCTCGCCGCTATCCAGGAACTCCTCGCCGACGCCGCGCCCTTCTCTCCCGCGAAAATCATCCTCGTCGCCACCAGTGCCGTCCGTGACGCCGCCAATGGCTCCGACTTCCGCGCCCGCGTCCTCGCCGCCACCGGCCACCCCATCCGCATCCTCTCGGGCGACGAAGAAGCCGCCCTCATCGGCCGCGGCCTCACCTGCGATCCCGCGCTCGCCCACCTCCGCGACTTCTACGTCTTCGACCTCGGCGGCGGCTCCCTCGAATGCCTCGCCTTCCGCGACCGCCAGATCACCCAGGCCGTCAGCCTCCAGCTCGGCTGCGTCCGTCTCACCGAACGCTTCATCGCCGATCCCGCACAACCGCTCTCACCCGAAACCATCGCCCGCATCGCCGCCCACACCCGCGACACCCTTGACGTTTCCGGCTTCCGCTTCGACCTCCCGCCCACCGCCGCCACCATCGGCACCGGCGGCACCGTCACCACCGCCCGCACCATCCTCGGCCAGCGCGCGGGCAAAGAACTCGCCGACACCGACACCTTCGTATCCACCGCCCAACTCCGCGAACTCCTCGACTTCACCGGCCAGCAACCCCTCGCCACCCGCCGCGAAATCCCCGGCCTACCCCCCGCCCGCGCCGACGTCTTCCCCACCGCCCTCATCACACTCCTCGCCCTCACCGACCTCGGCCACTTCCCCGGCCTCCACAACTCCCTCTACAACCTCCGCTGGGGCCTCGCCGCCGACGCCCTCTCGCCCTGACTCCCCCTGGAGGGACGACCTCCGTGTCGTCCATGTCCCATCTCCTCCCCTGAACTTCCCCGAAGAAACCGAACTTAACGAAGCCCAGCCTCCTCCCGCCCAATCGCGACTCTCCTGTACTTTCCGTGTCCGCGCTCCGTGCCCTCTGTGACAAAATCCGAACTCCGAAATTCCGATTCCGGATTCCTCTTCTTCAGTGCCTGTCAGTGTGCATCAGTGGTTAAATTTCCGTCGTTCGTCCTTCCGCATCCTCCCTCCAAATTCCCGCCCCCCGGGCCATACGCTCCCTCATGACACCCCTACCATTCTTCATCGCCCTCCTCCTCGCCCTCAGCCTCCCGGCCTTCAGCTCCGCCACCGAACAACCACGTGCGCAAAGCCTCTCCACGCCGCCCCTCCGCGCCCTCCTCATCACCGGCGGCTGCTGTCACGACTACGCCACCCAAACCCAGCACCTCACCGCCGCCGTCGCCAAAATCGCCCCCGCCACCGAGTGGACCATCGTCCACGAAGGCGGCACCGGCACCCGCGCCGAACTCCCCCTCTACGACAACCCCGACTGGGCCAGCCCCTACGACGTCATCGTTCACAACGAGTGCTTCGCCGACACCGCCACCCCCGACTACATCCGCAAAATCACCGCCGCCCACCGCGCCGGCAAACCCGCCGTCGTCATTCACTGCGCCATGCACAGCTACCGCGCCGCGCAAATCGACGACTGGCGCGAATTCCTCGGCGTCACCAGCCGCCGCCACGACCACCAATCCCGTTACCTCGTCCACGCCGTCGAGCCCACCCACCCCGCGCTGAAAAAATTCCCCGCGTCCGCCCCCTGGGTCACCCCGCTCGACGAACTCTACATCATCGAAAAACTCTGGCCCACCGCCCGTGCCCTCGCCGTTTCCAAAAGCGAAAAAGACGGCGCCGACCACCCCGTCATCTGGACCAACGACTACCACGGCACCCGCGTCTTCGGCACCACCTTCGGCCACGGCAACGCGACATGGGAAGACCCCGTCTTCCAAACCCTCCTTGCCCACGGCCTCCTCTGGGCCGCCGGTCGCGAGAACTGATACCGTTAGATCAGGGGGCAGCCTCTGATCAAATCGTCGAGCAAGGGCTCAGTCCGCGTAATTAAAATACTGCGCCATCCCCGACGGCCGGCGCACGCGCACAAGTTCTCCCACCTGCGATGTCTCCACGTGATAGACCAGCTTTTCGATGAACCGCGGCGTCAGCACCACGCCACTCATGAACATCGGAACTTCGCTCACTTCTCTCGACGGAAACTGCTCCGCCAGCACATCCAGCTCACGAAGCGCGCCTGGCGCCAGCTCCAGAGCCGGACACTCATGCATCGCAAGGATCAACTGCACCGCCTCGCCCTCGATCACCAGGTCGTAGGATTTGCTCTCAGGCGGCAGCGGAGGGAACGCACTGCTCGTCTCCACTTTCACCGTACGCGACATCAACGGATGCTGCACACCCCCGCTCCGCCGCTCCAGCGTACGCATGAACCCCATCATGATCGCACGCGCGATCTCCGCCAAAAAATACCGGTGTTCCACCTCGCTCGTCGCCTTGCGATCCAGCGCCTTCCCGAAAAGCGCGGTCAACGTCGTCCCCTTTAACGCCACCATGATGTCCAGCCACGCGTTGTCGTTCCCCAGCAGCAGCCCGCCCCACGCGCAATAATCGCACGACTTCAGGCTCAACGGCTCCGCACCGTTGCGCACCTTCGCCGCTTCGAGCACCAGACGCATTTCCATCAACGTCGCCGAAAGCAAAAACCGGATCTCCTGATTCGAAAAATCCGTCGGCTTGATCTCTTTCTTGCCCGGCGCTGAAGCCACCGCCGCCTTCGCCGCCTGCACCGGCGCATCCGCCACCTTCTGCTTCACGCTGATTTCCCCCAGCAGCTGGCTGCGCTGGGCGTGAACCTCAAACGCCTCCGCCTTCTTCTGCAGCTCGCGCTGATACTCGAGCGTCCGCTGCGCCACGCGCAACCGCGCCTGCAGCTCCGCGACATTAAACGGCTTTGAAACAAAATCGTCCGCGCCGATATCCAGCCCCGAAGCCGCGTCAGCTTTCTCCTTCTTCGATGTTAGAAACAAAATATACGGCCGCACCCTCAGAGCGGCCGCGCGCAATTTTTTGCATACCGCGAGGCCGTCCATATCCGGCAGCATCCAGTCGAGGATCACCAACGATGGCGCATCCGGGGCCAGCGCAGCCTCGCACCCTTTTTGCCCGTCGGAATGAATCACCGGCTCGAACCCGGATTTCTCCAGCAGGAGCTTCATGATTTTCTGCGTCGACGGATCGTCGTCGATGACGAGGGCTTTCATCGCGGGTTGGGGAGTGGGGGCATCGCAGCTGCGTCAGGCGTACTGCTAACCTCGCATCATCGGTCCGTCCAAGGCCTTCTTGAGAAGAAACTCAGAAACCAACCTCGGCTTCGCTCACTCCGCCACGACCCACCGCAACTTGCCCGCCCCGCCTGGTGCCACCGCGAGCCGCTTCGCCAGCACCTCCAGCACCGGCGCGATCTCACGATCAATCTGCCACGGCGGATTGATGACCAGCAGTCCGCAACCCTTGAGCTTCACCGGCGCATCCTCGCCCGCGATCGTCAGCTCCGCCGCGAAACACGGCGGCGGCCTCAACGCCTCCAGCTTGAATAAAAACTCATCCACCCGCGCGCGTTCGGTCAGCGGATACCACACCGCAAACGTCGCCGCCGGCATCCGGCGCAATCCCTCGCCCAGCGCCTCCACGACCTGCCCAAACTCGTTCTGCGCCTCGAACGGCGGATCGATCAGCACCAGCGCCCGCTTCTCCAGCGGCGGCAGCATCGCGCGCACCGCCGTGTAGCCATCCATCGCGTGAACCGTCACGCGCCGCTTGTGCGAAAACTCCTCCGTCAAAAACGCCGCCTCCTCCGGGTGCTTCTCGCACAACGCCAGCCGGTCCTGCTCCCGCGCCGCCGCCTCGAAAATCCACGGCGACCCCGGATAAGCCCGCAATTCCAGCGCCGGTTCCCCGGCCTCGCCACCAGCCACCGGCTGCCCGTCAAACGCCCGCACCACCCGCACGTATTCAGCAATCGGAGCCAGCAGCTCCGCACCGTCCGCGCCCAGCAACCGCCCGATCCCATCCGGATGCTCCGCCTTCCGCGCCAGCGAATCCCCCAGCCCCGCCGCCGCCAGATCGTACCGCCCCCGCCCCGCGTGCGTGTCTAGATAGAAAAAACCCTTCTCCTTCCGCTGCATCCCGCGCGCGAGCTGCAGCAGCAACACATGCTTCATCACATCCGCGAAATTCCCCGCATGGAACTGATGCCGGTAATTCATGCTGCCTAAAATCCGCTCACTCTGCGCCGCAGATCTTTTTCACCGGATCACCGGCACCTTGATCACCGTCTTGTGCAACAGCGCCGGCGAGCTCACCGCCAGCGAAGGCATGTGCCCGTCCACCGGAAAAAACACCGCCGCCTCCCCCGCGCCCAGCCGCAGCACCGAAGCCGCTCCAAACATCTGATACTTGATCAAGTCCTTCCCCGGCGTGAAATCCTCGCCCACCGTCAGCTTCGCCACATCCGCGACCTCCATCAGCTCCTCGCCGCTCACGATCACCTGCACGTCGATGTACGCGCGGTGCGACTCGAAAAATCCCTGCGCGCGCTCCTTCGTCAGATACGCCTGCTCCAGCGCGAACGCCCCGCCGCTCAGCTCCACCCGCTCCGTCTTCCCCGCCGCCACCGCCAGGATGCGCTTCATCCCGGCGCTTCCCGGAGCCAGCACCTCGTCGAGATAAGCAAACGCCGCTTGGAAATGAGCCGCGTGCGCGAGCTGCGCACGGACCGTTGCGATGGAGCCAAATAAAGCCATGCGCGCACAACAGCCGCCCGCCCCCGCCCACGCAAGCCGCGCGATGCCGTCTTTTCACAACAACTCCATCCTCCCCAAAACCTCCTCAGCATCCCTGCCCATCCGTGCCATCTGTGGTTAAAATATCTGTCCTTCCCCGTATCCTCCCCCACGAAACTCCGCCCTCCCGGCTCAACCTCTTTTTCGAATTCAGCCTCTTTCCGGATAAGTGTTCCTAAGCGCTCATCAGTGGTTAAAAAACTCCGCATCGCTCCCGTGCTCACCCGCATCCTCTCCGACCTCCACTTCGACGACGCCACCAGTCAGGTCCGCTCGCTCGCCATGCTCCGCCCGTTGATCGACGGCGCCGACCGCATCATCGTCAACGGCGACGCCCTCGACTCCCAGGTCACCGCCCGCGGCCCCGAACTCATCCGCGAGGTGAAAACATTCTTCGCCGCCCACACCCCCGAAGCCCTCTTCATCGCGGGCAATCACGACCCCGACATCTCCTCCGTCAACGAACTCCTCCTGGCAGGCGGCCAGATCTGGCTCACCCACGGCGATGTGTTTTTTGAATACCTCGCCCCCTGGAGCCCCAGCCTCCCCGAGTACCGACGCCGCATCCACGCCCTCCGCGATCACCTCCCCCCCGTCGAACGCGACCGCCTCGACACCCGCTACCGCATCCTCCGCGCCGTCAGCATCGGCCTCCCCCCCGAACACGACCCCGCCGACCGCAGCCCCACCCACCAGCTCGCCCGCCTCGCCCGCATCATGGTCAACCCCCGCCGCCCCCTCTCCATGATCCACGCCTGGCTCACCTCGCCCCGCACCGCCGCAACCATGGCTGCGCAACATCACCCGTCCGCCCGCTTCGTCATCTTCGGCCACATCCACCACCCCGGCGTCTGGAAAAAAAGCCGCCACATCGTCATCAACACCGGCTCCTTCACCCCGCCCCGCGGCGCCCTCATGGTCGAGTTCGACGAAAACAACCTCCGCGTCCGACGCATCGACCGCCGCTCCTCCGCATTTCATCCCGGACGCATCATCGCCGAGTTTCCGCTGGCCCCAGCGCCCGCCGCCCCATAAACCGCCCGCCATGAGTATGGAGTTCGGTTGGTGGTCCAAAGACGACGAAGGCAAATATCAGATCCACGTCTGCATCCACGGCGGCAACGTCGAGTGGACGCGCAAAAACGGCCACTGGCAGTCGTGGGACAAATACCCGCCCACCGAAGACGACTGGGATAAACTCATGGGCGAAGCCGCCCGCCGCGTCCCCCGCCGCCTCATTTCCCCCAAACAATACGACGCCCTGAAAGTCCTCCGCGACAGCTTCTCCGGCAACCACACCACGCCCAAAAAAGGCCATAAGATAAAAGAGTAGCCCGGCTGCGCCGACGTCCCTGTCGGCTCCGCTTCCGCCCTGGAGGGACGACCTCCGTGTCGTCCGTCTTTGCCTCCTCCTCCGATAGAGGCGCGACGCCCCGTCGCGCATAACCGGCGTCCACCGCAGGCCAACTCCCGCATTCCAACGTAGCCGCGTTACTTAAAACGCGGTTTCCGACTTCGGTACACACCTCGTCCGGCTCGCGCACTGCGCCCCATCCGAATCGATACTCATCCCGATCCCTTTCAATCTTCACCCTTCACTTTTCACTCTTCACCACCCGCCCCCAGATAAACCGGAACGCCCGCGCAAACTCCCCCGGCCGCTCCGCCACCGCCCGAGTCACATCTTCGACCGCCCACCACTCCCCGCGCTCGATCTCCGCTGGATGCAGTGAAAACGGCCCCGCCGACTCCGTCCGGTAAACGCGCACAAATTCCCACCCCGTGTCCGCCGTCGCGGTCAGCCGCAGCACCTCCGTCAACGCCTCCGGCCCGCTCACGCGCAGCCCGATCTCCTCACCCAGTTCACGCACCGCCGCGACCGCGTAATCCTCACCCGCGTCCAGATGCCCTGAGCACGACGAATCCCACCGCCCCGGAGCCGTATCCTTCGCCATCGAACGCTTCTGCAAAAAAACCTTCGCGCTCCCGCCTGACTCGAAAACCAGCACATGCACCGCCCGGTGCCACAGCCCCTTCGCATGCACCTCGCGCCGCGTCGCCTGCCCGACTACCACGTCATTCGCGTCGACCACGTCGAACACCTCGTCCCCCCGCTGCGCCGGGCCCGTCTGATCTCCAAATCCGTGCGCCTGCTGACGCGTCTCGTCTGATTGCATGTTTGTCTTGTCGCTCCGTTGAAAAACGTGCCCCTTCGTTATCCAAAACCGCCCGCCGCACCATGCCAAAAATTGACGTCAACAAGGTCGCCGAAATCCTCAAAAACAACGAGGTCGATCCCAAGCTCCTCCGCCAGATCGTCGAGGAGATGAACATCCTCACCCAGGCCGAGGCCAATGAGGAAAAACCACCCGCCATCAAAAAACAGTGGGCCATCCTCATCTCCGACCCCGACGGCCACCTCCCCGAACACGACTTCGTCGGCTGGGTCATGCAAATCCCCGAAGACGACTCCGTCGCCACCACCCAGGACCGCATCTTCAAAGGCGTTTACGAGTACAACGCCACCCGCAAAGGCCGCCTCAACCCCGCCAAAACCATCGGCGAAGCGATGGAGTACATCCCCGCCAAACATTTCAAAGAGGCCGATCTCTGGATCAAAACCAAGACCCCCGTCCTCATGCTCCGCACCGACAACGAGATTCCCAAAGACGAATCCCACGGCAACCGCGGCCGCAAGTCCTCCTGACCCGGGAGCGCCGACGCCCCCATCGGCCTTTCCGCTGTAGGCGGGGTGCCCCCACCCCGCTTTCAACACCACTCGCCCCTCCGCGTGAACTCCACCCAACACGCCACCCTGGGAACGCCGACGTCCCCGTCGGCTCCGTGCCTCGATGGGAGCGCCGGCCTCTGGCCGGCTTCCGCTTCCTCAAGTCCTCGCGTCCGACATTCGGCCTTCGTCATTCGGCTTTCAGATGTCCGCCCAATCCTGTCCATCCTGTTAATCCTGTCCAAAAAACTGTGCCTCCGACCTTCGTCATTCGGCCTTCAGCCTTCGGACTTACCCACTCTCCTCCTCGCCCTCACCGCCCTCCTCCTCACCCCCGCCTGCAAACCCTCCACCCCGTCCCCCGCTTCTGCCTCAGCCCCCGCGTCGCCAGCCGCCCACTACACCTACACCATCGTCGCCACCTACCCGCACGACCCCGAAGCCTTCACCCAAGGCCTCCAGTACATTGGCAACAACACCCTCCTCGAAGGCACCGGCCTCCCCGGCAAATCCTCCCTCCGCCGCGTCGATCTCGCCACCGGCAACGTCCTCAAACGCGTCAATCTCCCCGCCCCCTACTTCGGCGAAGGCATCACCGTCCTCGGCGACCGCATCTACCAGCTCACCTGGCAGCACCAAAAAGGTTTCATCTACGATCTCACCACCTTCGCTCCCGTCGGCAACTTCGCCTACACCGGGGAAGGCTGGGGCCTCACCACCGACGGCCACTCTCTCATTCTCAGCGACGGCACCGCCACCATCCGTTTCCTCAACCCCGACACCTTCGCCGTCACCCGCACCATCGACGTCACCCTCGACGGCCGCCCCATCCCCCGCCTCAACGAGCTCGAATACATCGAAGGCGAGATCGTCGCCAACATCTGGCAGACCCACACCATCGTCCGCATCGATCCCGCGACCGGACGTGTCACCGGCGTGATCGACCTCACCGGCATCCTCCCCGCCGCCGAACACCGCCCCGACACCGACGTCCTCAACGGCATCGCCTACGACCCCGCCACCAAACGCCTCTTCGTCACCGGCAAAAACTGGCCCCGCCTCTTCGAAATAAAACTCCTCCCCAAATCCTAAATTCTCCCGTCTTCCTTCCCTGCAGGGCCTGCGATCCGCCAAGCCTGAGCGAAACCTTCCGCCCCGCCTAACAACATCCCTTCCGAATCCGTGCCCATCCGTGCCATCTGTGGTTAAAACGCCCTCGTCTTCCTCCGCGCTCTCCGCGCCTCCGCGTTAAAAATTTCGACACCTCCGAATCCGAGCCATCCGTAGTTAAAAATCCGTCCTCCGCCTTCCAGCCTTCCTGAGTTCCATATTCCCTCCACGCTCACCGCACACTCGCGCCCCCTTTCACTCTTCACCCTTCCCTCTTCACTCTTCCTCCGCCCGTGCCCACGCCCGCCATCCTCCTCTACGCCGATTCCCACAACGCCGACGTCCTCTACTTCGGCCGCGTCCACGTGCCCGACGCCTTCATCGCCATCGCCCACGGCAAAAAGAAAATCGCCGTCATCAACGCCCTCGAATTCGGCCGCGTCAAAAAATCCTCCGCCTTCACCGACGTCCTCCCGCTCGAAAAATACCTCGCCGCCGCCCGCGAGAAAGCCCCCGGCCAGAAAGTCGGCGCCGCCGAAGTCATCGCCCTCGTCGCCCGCGAATTCGGCATAAAGACCTTCGTCATCCCCGAAGATTTCCCCGCCGGCCTCGCCAACCGCCTCACCGGCCTCGACGTCACCCTCGAACTCGCCGACGGCCCCATCTTCCCGGCGCGCGAAATCAAAACCTCCGACGAAGCCGCCGCCATCCGCGAGGGCAACCGCTGCTCCGCCCTCGGCATCGCCGCCGCCGAAGCCGTTCTCCGCGCCAGCAAGATCGTGTCCGGGAAACTCCACTACCGCGGCGCCTCGCTCACGTCCGAACGCCTCAAGTTTGCCATCGAAACTGCCTGTCTCGAAGCCGGCGCCCTCTCGATCGACACCATCGCCGCCGGCGGCGATCAAGCCTGCGACCCGCACGACCGAGGCTCCGGCCCGCTTCGCGCCCACGAGCTCATCATCGTCGACGTCTTCCCCCGCGTTCAAGCCACCGGCTACCACGGCGACATGACCCGCACCTTCCTCAAAGGCCGCGCCTCCGACGCCCAGCGCTCGCTCGTCGCCGCCGTTCGCGAAGCCCAGAAAGCCGCCCTCAAAAAAATCCGCGCCGGCATCAACGGCCGCACCGTCCACCAGCAGTGCCTCGATGTCTTCGCCAAGCGCGGCTACGAAACCAAACGCACCGACCACGGCTCCGTCGGCTTCTTCCACGGCACCGGCCACGGCCTCGGCCTCGCGATCCACGAAACGCCCCGCGTCAGCACCGTGGACTACAAACTCAAAGCCGGCTCCGTCGTCACCGTCGAACCCGGCCTCTATTATCCGGGTCTCGGCGGCTGCCGCATCGAAGACGTCGTCCAAGTCACGAGCACCGGCGCCAAACTCCTCTCCTCCGCCCCCTACGACTGGGAACTCAAATAATTCCTCCCTTATCGGGACGCTCGCCGTGTCGTCCGCCTTCCTCACTCCGACATCAGTGTCCCTCAGTGCCCATCAGTGGTTAAAAAATCCGCCATTTCTCCCCCTCCGAACTCCGCGCCTCGGCCAATTCCGCTCCCCTCTTAACCCTGTCCAAAAACTCCCCGATCCCCTCCGCCATCCTTCCGCATCCGTGTAATCTGTGGTTAAAAAAATCCGCCCTTCCTCCCCCCCGACTTCCAGCCTTCCCGAGTTCCACATTCACTCCTCTACGTCTTCCTCGCCCCCCTTTCACTCTTCACGCTTCAATCTTCGGCCTTCGTGATTCGACCTTCTGATTTTCCCCGCATGATCTCCGTCCCCGCCGCCCGCGCCCTCCTCAAAAAAATCGCCGACGTCCGCGTCCTCGTCATCGGCGACATCATGCTCGACCACTATATCTGGGGCGACGCCACCCGCATCTCCCCCGAAGCCCCCGTACCTGTCGTGGACATCGCGCGCGACACCTACACCGCCGGCGGCGCAGCCAACGTCGCCCTCAACATCGCCGCCCTCGGCGCCCGCTGCACCGTCGCCGGCCGCTTCGCCGACGACGAAGCCGGCACGCACCTCTCCAAAATTCTGGCCGACAAAAAAATCGCCACCATCTCCACACCCGGAACCGGAACCACCATCCGCAAAACCCGCGTCCTCGTCCAACACCAGCAACTTTGCCGCCTCGATCGCGAGTCCGCCCCCGCCGCCTACCGCATCGATCCCGTCGCCGTCGAAAAACTCTTCGCCAAAGCCATCGCCTCGCACGACGCCATCATCCTCTCCGACTACGCCAAAGGCCTCCTCACCGACGACCTCGTCGCCACCGTCACCCGCCTCGCCCGCGCCGCCGGCAAATTCATCGCCCTCGACCCCAAACCCAAACGCGCCCTCGCCTTCGCCGACCTCGATCTCATCACGCCGAACCGCAAAGAAGCCCTCCAGCTCGCCGGCATCGAGCCTGACCCACACAACCCGTTCCCGGCCGAAAAAGTCTGCGCCCGCCTCCACGAGCTCTACCGCACGCACCACCTCGTCATCACCATGAGCGAAGACGGCATGTTGCTCTCGACCGACGGCAAAATCGGCAAAGTCATCCCCACCGCCGCCCGCGAAGTCTTCGATGTTTCCGGCGCCGGCGACACCGCCCTCGCATCCCTCGTCGTCGCCCTCACCGCAGGCGCGAAGATCGAGACCGCCGCCAACTTCTCCAACGCCGCTTCCGGCGTCGTCGTCGGCAAACTCGGCACCGCTACCGTCACCCCCGACGAGCTCCTCGCCTACATCAAAAAATAATCTTCCGCCTTTCGCTCATTTTCCTGCACGCTGCACCTTCACTTTATGAAACTCGTCCTCCCCCTTCTCGCCCTCGCCCTCCTTGCCGGCTGCATCACGCCGCAAGTAACACAGAGCGCCGGGAAACTCGTCACCCCCGCGACCGCCGTCGGCCGCAACCCCAGCTGGACGCCCACCGCTGAGGAAATCGCCGCCATCGAAAAAGACATCGCCGTCCTCCTCGCCAACCCCGACCAGCGTGTCTTCGGCCTCGGCCAGACCCTCCCCCCGCATCCCTTTTCCGAGTACATCGCCCGCTTCACCGCCGCCGGCCCCCTCGACAACAAATTCATCATGGGTCTCGCCGCGATCCCATCCACCGTCCCCCGCGATGAATTCCTCGCCGCCTCCACCAGCGACGCCCACGCCGTGGAGATCTCCAAAGCCCCGCAGAACTTCCAATTCATCTATAACCTGAAGCAAAAGCACCTCGTCGAAATCCGCTTCAACAAACAACCCGCCCAGCCCTGATCGCCTCGCGTCGCGCTCCATGAGCAAAGCCCTCTTCCTCGATCGCGACGGCACGCTCATCGTCGATAAACATTACCTCGCCGACCCCGACGGCGTCGAACTCCTCCCCGGCGTAGTCGAAGGCCTGCGACGCGCCCGAGCCCTCGGCTACCGCCTCTTCCTCTTCTCCAACCAGTCCGGCGTCGGCCGCGGCTACTACACCCTCGAAGACGCCCTCCGCGTGAATGACCGCATGGAGAAACTGATCGCCCTCCCCACCCCGCTCTTCGACGGCGTCTGCATGGCCACGGAAACGCCCGATCAGCCGATGATCTACCGCAAGCCCTCCCCGCGCTTCATCAACGAAATGATCGCGCACCACACGCTCGATCCCAAGCAGTGCATCATGGTCGGCGACCGCGAGACCGACATCGAAGCCGGCCTCGCCGCCGGCACCCAGGTAGCCGCCCTCGCCAACGGCAAACTCACCCGCGACGCCTGGGCCAGATTCAACTTTCCGAATCTCGCCCTCCACGACGACTTCACGTCCTTCGCCGCCACCTTAAGGTAGGGCGCCGCGCATCAGACTCCGAGGTAGGGCGCGTTAGCCTTAACGCCGCCGGAATGCCACTGCCCACCCAGCATCCACACTCAGCCCCAGCATCATTTCCGTCGTCCTCTTCCAGCGCTCCCGAGTTCCAGATTAAATCCGTTCATTCCCTCTGCCATCAGTGTCCTTCAGTGCTCATCAGTGGTTAAAAAATCTGCCCTCCTCATCTTCATCGGCTTATCCTCCGTCCTCCGCCATTAGCGTCCATTCGCTGTTAAAAAATTCTCCGTCGCCCCATGCCTGAACTCGCCGAAGTCGAATTCTACCGCCGCCGCTGGGACGTCGCGCTCCGCCACCGCATCGAACGCGTCTTCCTCCACCCCCGCGCCGGCGTCTTCAAAACCTGCTCCCCCGCGCTCATAGAGTCCACGCTCCCCGGCGAAACACTCCTCAGCTCCGAAGCCGCCGCGAAACAAATGCTCTTCCGCTTCACCGGCGACGCCTGGCTCGGCGTCCACCTCGGCATGACCGGCGAACTCACCGCCCAACCCGCCGCTTTCGTCCCGCGCAAACACGACCACCTCGTCCTCGCCCTACGCGAAACCACCCTCGTCTTCAGCGACCCCCGCATGTTCGGCCGCATCCAGTTCCACCTCGGCCCCGACGCCCCCGCTTGGTGGACCACGATCGCTCCCGCCATTTCCTCCCGAGCCTTCTCTATCACCGCCGTCTCCGAATTCCTGCGACGCCGCGCCCGCACCCCGATCAAAGCCGTCCTCCTCATGCAGGAACGCTTCCCCGGCGTCGGGAACTGGATGGCCGACGAAATCCTCTGGCGCGCCGAAATCCACCCACGCCGCACCGCCGGCTCTCTCTCCGAATCTGAGATCACCGCCCTCCACCACGAAACCCGCCACGTCGCCAAACGCGCCCTCGAAATCATCGGTACCACCACCGCCCCCAATATCCCCGACCCACCGAAATCCTGGCTCTTCCCCCACCGCTGGACCGATGGCGGCCGCTGCCCCAAAACCGGCGTCCTCCTAAAACGTGAAGACATCGGCGGCCGCACCACCTGCTGGTCCCCCGCCCGCCAAAAACTCTGACTTCCCTGGAGCGACAACTTCCGTGTCGCCCTCCCCGCTCCGATTCCTTCCTGAGTTCCAGATTAACTCCCCTCCTCCGCATCCGACCTTTGCCTCTTCGCGTCTTTGCGATTCACCTCTCCCCCTCATGTCCGCCAAACAACGCCTCGACGAACTCCTCGTCGCCCGCGGCCTCGCCGCCACCCGCTCGCAAGCCAAGGCGCTGATCATGTCCGGCCGCGTTCTCCACGGCACCGAACGCCTCGATAAACCAGGCAAAGACTTCCCCATCGATCTCGACCTCACCGTCGAACAACCGCCCCGCTTCGTCAGCCGCGGCGGCGAAAAACTCGCCGGCTTCCTCGAAAAATTCCCCATCGATCTCAACGGCGCGCACATCCTCGACGTCGGCGCCTCCACCGGCGGCTTCACCGACTGCGCCCTCCAAGCCGGAGCCGCTTCCGCCACCTGCGTCGATGTCGGCCGCGCCCAACTACACGCCAAACTCCTCGCCGATCCCCGCGTCACCAACTTCGAAAAACTAAACGCCCGCAGCCTCCAGCCCGCCGACCTCCCACGCTCCGACTTCGACGCCGTGGTGATGGACCTCTCCTTCATCTCCCTCAAATCCGTCCTCCCCGCCGTCTGGCCATTCGTGCGCGTCGGCGGCGTACTCATCGCCCTCGTCAAACCCCAGTTCGAGGCCGGCCGCACTGCAGTCGCCAAAGGCCGCGGCGTCGTCCGCGACCGCGCGATCCAAGAAACCGTGCTCGCCGACATTTCCACCTTCGCCCTTCAAAAACTCCCCGCCGCCACGCTCATCGGCTCGATGGATTCCCCCATCACCGGCACCGACGGCAACCGCGAATTCCTCCTCGGCCTCCGCAAAGCCTGACGCCTAATTTTGCATGGAGGGATAACCTCCGTGCCGTCCGCGCTCCGTGCCCTACATTAGCGTGCATTAGCGCCCATTAGCGGTTCCACTCTCCGGCCTCCTCCCATCTCGCCGCCGCATGACGCCCAAGCCCATCCGCTCCCTCGCCCTCGTCGTCAACGACCAGAAAAACGGCGCCCCGCAAATCGCCGAAACGTTGACCGCCATCGCCCGCGAACACGGCGTCACCACGCGGACCACGTCTCAATTTCCCATTCCCACCGACTGGCTCAAAGGCGCCGACGCCTGCTGCGTCATCGGCGGCGACGGCACGCTTCTCGGCGTCGTCCGCGAATCCGCCCGCCACCAAGTCCCCATCATCGGCGTCAACCGCGGCAGTCTCGGCTTTTTAACTACGTACTCAGCCGACGAAGCCCGCACCCAATTCTCCGCACTCCTCGGCGGCGACTACTGCCTCGCCTGGCGCTCGCTCCTCGAATGCTCCACCGGCCCCGGCCAGCATGACCTAGCCCTCAACGACGTCCTCATCAAAGACGAGCGTAACTCCCACCTCGTCCGCCTCGAAGTCTACGCCGACGACGAACTCGTCACCGACTACTTCAGCGACGGCCTCATCTTCGCCACGCCCACCGGCTCGACCGCCTACAACCTCTCCGCCGGCGGCCCGCTCATTCATCCCAACGCCGAGGTCATCGCCATGACCCCGATCTGCCCCCACACTCTGAGCAACCGCTCCATCATCTTCCATCACGACGTGAAACTCCGCGTGTACAACCGCGCCGAAAACTTCCCGCTCCTCGTCGGCGTCGATGGACAACGCACCCTCGTCACCTGCGGCGACAACCCCATCGAAATCTCCCTTTCGTCCATCCGCCTCCCGCTCATCCAGCGCCGCGACTACGAACACTTCTCCGTCGTCCGCTCCAAACTCAAATGGTCCGGCGGCGCCGCCAGCGACGCGCAAAAATAAGGTGGAGCGCGCACTCCGAGCGCGCTGAGCGACATCGAAGCAGCTCGTAACGCTGAGAGCCGTCCGCCCGCTTCCAGCTCTCACTGATCATTGCTGATTGGTCACTGGTCATTCGCGGCTTTCCCGCCGCCGCCTCACCCACCCGCAAACACCGCCCGAAACCCCGCCTCCGTCAAAATCCGCGCCACCTCCTCGCGCTTATCTCCTTGGATCTCGATCCGCCCGTCCTTCACGGTCCCGCCCACGCCGCACGCCTTCTGCATTTTCTTCGCGAGCGCCTCCTTTTCCGGCAGCCCGATCCCGGTAAACCCCGCCGCCACCGTCACCGTCTTGCCGCCGCGCCCGTTCTTCTCGCGCAAAACATCCACCCGACCCCGGTTCTTCTCCGGCACCTGCGCCGCCCCTTTATCCCCGCCGACCTGCGCTTTCCCGTCCGCCGACCCAGCCCACACCGGCCCGCTCGGCAGCGCCAAACCGCCCAGCGCCCCAAACGGATTCTGCCCCAGCGACTGCCCGCCGCTCATATCCACTTTGCCGCTCTTTTTGTCCGTGCTCATGAGCCCGCTTTCTTAGCCGCCCGTCCGCCGCAAATGCCAGCCGGGATGTCACTTGCCCCGCCCAAAAACATCTCGGCCTTCGCGTAACTGCGCCGCTCCAGGAAATGAACCAACTGCGGATGCAGCGTCTCCCGCCCCGCCATCACAAAGTCGTCGAGCCGCGCCATCTCCCGCGCAATCACCGCCCCATCAGAGGCCTTTATGCCAGCAAGGAGGGCGATTAGGGATTCTTTGATCTGTGTCTCCATAACGAATACGTGCCGTAACTAGTTACTTTGCTTCAAATGCTTACACCTTAAAATCACCCCATGAATGCCCCGCATTCATGTCCGGTTTCAACTTGAGAAAACACCCCCTCAGGTTACTCCTACCCACCCCACCTCCACTATAATGTAGCGTAATGGAGCTGGCCGTCCGACACGCGCTCCACGCCACACATAGCTTTCCTTTTAATTTTCTACACATGAATTCACTGACGCTTCCAACTCGGGCCAACGCCGACCTCATCGAGGCCGCTTATCGTTCGTGGCTGGATAATCCAGAATCCGTCGATCCCACCTGGCGAGCCTTCTTTCAAGGCTTTGCCCTCGGCAACAACAGCGGCGGCTCCATCACCGCAGCCGTCGGCGCCAGCACCGCAAGCGGCGAACGCGTCAACATCATCGACAGCATCAAGCAGTCCCAGGTCCACAGCCTCATCTACCACTACCGCGCCCTCGGCCATCTCCAGGCGCACCTCGACCCGCTCAGCCCGCCCCCGGCACCGTCGCCCCGCCTCGCTCTTTCAGAATTCGGTCTCACCGAAGCCGATCTCAACGAATCCTTCGACGTCGGCCACTACCTCAACGGCGGCCAGATGCGCCTCAGCGAGATTATCGAGAACCTTCAAAAAACCTACTGCGGCCGCATCGGCGTCGAGTACATCCACATTCAGGATACCGAGATCCGCCGCTGGCTTCAGGAAAAGATGGAGCCCTCCCGCCTCCAGCCAAAATTCACCACCAAACAGAAGCGCCGCATCCTCCGCCGCCTCCACAAAGCCGAGCTCTTCGAGAAATTTCTCCACACCAAATTCGTCGGCCAGAAACGCTTCTCCCTCGAAGGTGGCGAGACCTTCATCGCTGCCATCGACGCGATCCTCGAAGCCAGTCCCGAGCTCGGCGTCGAGGAGATCGTCATGGGTATGGCCCACCGCGGCCGCCTCAGCGTCCTCACGAACATCCTCCGCAAGCCCTTCGATGTCCTCTTCGAACAGTTCTCCGAAAACTACATCCCGCACACCGTCGGCGGCGACGGCGACGTAAAGTACCACCTCGGTTACGAATCTGTCCTCGAAACCTCCGACGGCAAAAAGGTCGAGGTCCGCCTCGCCGCCAACCCGTCCCACCTCGAAGCCGTCAATCCCGTCGTCGAGGGCAAGGCCCGCGCCCGCCAGCGCATCCGTGGCGACACCGAGCGCCGCAAAGTTCTCCCCTTCCTCATCCACGGCGACGCCGCCTTCGCCGGCCAGGGAATCATCGCCGAGGCGTTTAACTTCTCCCAGCTACCCGGCTACCGCACCGGCGGCACGCTCCACTTCGTCATCAACAATCAGATCGGTTTCACCACGCTCCCGAGCGATTCCCGCTCCTCGCGTTACTGCACCGACATCGCGAAGATGATCGAGGCCCCCGTCTTCCACGTAAACGGCGACGACCCCGAGGCCGTCTGCCTCGTCACGCTGCTCGCCTTGGAGTTCCGCCTCAAGTTCCAGCGCGACGCCGTCGTCGATATGTATTGCTACCGCAAACACGGCCACAACGAGTCCGACGAGCCTGCCTTCACCCAGCCCACGCTCTACAAGAAGATCGCCGCCCATCCGGCGATCTCGACGATCTACACTGAGAAACTTATCGCCGAGAACTCCCAGACGCAGGCCGACTCCGACGCCATCAAGGCCGAGTACACCGCCGCCATGGAAGCCTCCTTCGCCAAGGCCAAGGCCGCCGAAGCCGCCGCCTCCGCGAAAAAGGAACCCGCCGACAAATTCAAAGGCTCCACCGCGATCTTCCAGCCCGCCTTCAACCACACGCCCGTCGCCACTGGCACCACGCCCGCGATCCTCGAAAAAACGGTGCTGGGGCTCACACGCGTCCCCCCCGATTTTAAGATCAATCCCAAGATCAAACGCATCCTCGATACCCGCCTCGAAGCCTTCAAGGCCGGCGGTCCCGTCGACTGGGGCTTCGGCGAAGCCCTCGCATTCGGCTCGCTCCTCCTCGAAGGCACGCCCGTCCGCCTCAGCGGCCAGGATTGCGAACGCGGCACCTTCAGCCACCGCCACGCCGTCCTCTACGATTTCGAAACGCGCGAAAAGTACGTCCCGCTGCTCAACCTCGACGAAAAGCAGGAACGCTTCTGCGTCTATAACTCCCTCCTCTCCGAAAACGCCGTCCTCGGTTTCGACTACGGCTACTCGCTCGATTACCCACAGATGCTCTGCATTTGGGAAGCCCAGTTCGGCGACTTCGCCAACGGCGCCCAGGTCATCATCGACCAGTTCCTCGTCTCCGGTGAATCGAAGTGGCAGCGCAACAGCGGCATGGTCCTCCTCCTCCCGCACGGCTACGAAGGCCAGGGCCCCGAGCACTCCTCCGCCCGCCTCGAACGCTTCCTTCAAAGCTGCGCCGAGAACAACATCCAGGTCGTCAACCTGACCACGCCCGCGCAGATCTTCCACGCCTTGCGTCGCCAGATGAAGCGCGACTTCCGCAAACCGCTCATCGTGATGTCGCCCAAATCCCTCCTCCGCAATCCGGCCGCCGTTTCGCGTATCGAGGAATTCACCACCGGCTCCTTCCAGGAAATCATCGACGACCCGCAGGCTCCGAAAAAAGCCGCCCGCCTCATCGTCTGCTCCGGCAAGGTTTACTACGACCTCGCCGACTACCGTGAGAAAAACAAAATCACGGACACCGCGATCATCCGCATCGAACAGCTTTACCCGCTGCACAAAAACAAGCTCGCCCAGCTCTTCGACAAATACGGCCGCGACGCCCGCCTCATCTGGGCCCAGGAAGAATCCCAAAACATGGGCGCCTGGTCGCACATCGCCCCCGAACTCGAAGAGATCTTCGGCCGCAAACCCAAGTACGCCGGCCGCGACGCCGCGTCCTCTCCCGCCGTCGGCGCCCTCGCCGTCCATAAACTCGAACTCAGCGCCCTCCTCCAGGACGCGTTCAACCTCTGATTTATTGAATCGCAAAACCGAACGGACGCTTAGAAATCCAAAGATGTTCTTTGCGTCCGCCTTCGCGTCTTTGCGTCTTAGCGCTTAATCATTCACGCAGCATACCTCCCGCACCCTTCTCCATCATGGCTCTCCTCGAAGTTAAAATCCCGCCCATGGGCGAATCCATCAGCTCCGGCGTCCTCTCCAAGTGGCACGTCAAAGACGGCGACATCGTCAAAAAGGACCAGCCGCTCTTCGAGTTGGAGACCGATAAAATCACCTCCGAAGGCACCGCCGAAGCCGCGGGCAAAATCTCCCTCAAAGTTGCCGTCGGCACCGAAGTGAAAATCGGCCAGGCCGTCGCCTCCATCGATTCCAGCGCCTCCGCCGGTTCTGCTGCTCCCGCAGCCGCACCAGCCGCCGAATCGAAGTCCGCCGCCAAATCCACCGAGCAATCTCCCGCCGTCCGCCGCGTCGCCGCCGAAACCGGCATCGACCCCGCCACGGTCGACGGCTCAGGCAAAGGTGGCCGCGTCACCAAAGGCGACGTGCTCGCCGCCGCCGAAGGCAAATCCGCTCCCGCGCCCACCGGCCCGGCTCCTCTCGCGATCCCTTCGCGCACCGCCGCTCCTTTCCCGACCTCGACACCCGCAGCCGCGCCCGCTCCAGCCGCCTCCTCCGGCGACCGCCAGACGCGCAAGAAGATGACTCCCCTGCGCCAGAAGATCGCGCAACGTCTCGTCCAGGCCCAGCACCAGGCCGCCATGCTCACGACCTTCAACGAGGTCGACATGTCCGCCGTCATGGACCTCCGCAAAAAGTACCAGGACGACTTCGTCAAAAAGAACGGCTTCAAGCTCGGCTTCATGTCCTTCTTCACGAAGGCCGTCGTCAACGCCCTCCAGGAAATCCCCGGCATCAACGCCCAGATCGACGGCGATACCATCGTCCAGAATAATTACTACGACATCGGCGTCGCCGTCTCGACCGAGAAGGGCCTCATGGTCCCCGTCATCCGCAACTGCGATCAGCTCAACATGGCTGGCATCGAAAAAGGAATCGCCGACGTCGCTAAGAAAGCCCGCGACGGCAAAATCACCCTCGCCGACCTCGACGGCGGCGTCTTCACGATCACCAACGGCGGCACTTTCGGCTCGATGCTCTCGACCCCGATCATCAACGCCCCGCAAAGCGCCATCCTCGGCCTCCACGCCATCAACGACCGCCCTGTCGCCGTCAACGGCCAGGTCGTCATCCGCCCGATGATGTATCTGGCACTCAGTTACGACCACCGCCTCGTCGACGGCAAAGAAGCCGTCACCTTCCTCGTGAAAGTGAAACAAGCCATCGAAGACCCCGCCCGCCTCCTTCTCAGCGTCTAAACCCTTTTGAACCACAGAAGCGCGGAGCTCACAGCCGTCGGTCAACCGACCTCTGTGCCCTCCGTGCCTCTGTGGTTCTGTTAATTTATGTCCTCCCAATCTTTCGACCTCATCGTCATCGGCGCCGGCCCCGGCGGTTATGTGTGCGCCTTCCGCGCCGCCCAGCTCGGCCTCAAGGTCGCCCTCATCGAGAAACGCGCCACCCTCGGCGGCACCTGCCTCAACGTCGGCTGCATCCCGAGCAAAGCCCTGCTCCACTCCTCCGAGCAATTCGTCTTCGCCAAATCCCACGCCGCCGAACACGGCATCAAACTCTCCTCCGTCGAACTCGATCTCGCGTCCCTTCTCAAAAAGAAGGACGGCGTCGTCACCAAACTCACCGGCGGCGTCGCCGCCCTCGCCAAGGCCCGCAAGATCACCGTCGTCACCGGCGCCGCGAAATTCGTTTCTCCGACCGAGGTCGAAGTCGCCACCGCCAATCCCGCCGAGCCTCAGCGTCTCACCGCGAAAAACATCGTCATCGCCACCGGCTCAGCGCCCGTCGAGCTGCCGTTCATGAAGTTCGACGGCGAACTCGTCGTCTCCAGCGACCACGCCATCGCCTTCGATAAAGTCCCGAAAAAACTCATCGTCGTTGGCGGCGGCGTCATCGGCCTCGAACTAGGCTCCGTCTGGTCCCGGCTCGGCTCCGACGTCACCGTCGTTGAATTCCTCCCGAAAATCGCCGCGACCTACGACGACGACATCGTCCGCAATTTCTCCCGCCTCCTCCAGAAGCAAGGCCTCAAGATCGAGGTGAACGCCAAAGTCACCGGCCTCCGCACCGACGGCCCCATCAAAGTCCTCACCGCCGAGCGCGAGGGCAAAGTCCTCGAATTCGAAACCGATAAAGTCCTCGTCGCCGTCGGCCGCCGTCCCTTCACCGACAACCTCGCCCTCGATAAAGCGGGCGTCGTTCTCGACGACAAGAAGCGCGTCAAAGTCGACGACCACCTTCGCACCAACGTCCCTGGCATCTGGGCCATCGGCGACGTAGTTGCCGGTCCAATGCTCGCTCACAAAGCCGAGGAAGACGGCGTCGCCGTCGCCGAATGGATCGCCGGCAAACACGGCCACATCAACTGGGACCTCATGCCCGCCATCGTCTACACCGACCCCGAGGTCGCCAGCGTCGGCCTCGGCGAAGACGCCGCCAAAGCCAAGGGCCTCGCGGTCAACATCGGCAAATTCAACTTCGCCGCCAACGGCCGCGCCATCGCCAACGACGCGACCGACGGCTACGTGAAGATCATCGCCGACGCCAAGACCGACAAAATCCTCGGCGCCCAGATCATTGGCCGCGGCGCCGGTGAACTCATTAGCGAAATCGTCACGCACATGGAATACGGCGGCAGCGCCGAAGACCTCGCCCGCACGGTCCACGCGCACCCGACGATGAGCGAAGCCGTCAAAGAAGCCGCCCTCGCCGTCAGCAAAAGCGCCCTCCACGCGATCTGATCCCGCTTCCCTCGTCCTTTCAGTTTCAAGGCCGCGCCCACTAAGGGCGCGGCTTTTTATTTCACCTCAAGAAGCACTTCCGTCTTCATCCACCAGATCGCTTCTCATCGTCCCGCGCCGCTGCAGCCAGTACGTCGCACACCAACACAGCAGCGCCCAAGCCGTCCCCGCGCTCCAGCCCGCCAGCACATCGGTTGGATAATGCACGCCGAGCAGCACGCGGCTGACCCCGATGATAAAGGCCAAAAATAGCGCCACATTGATAAAATAAATCTTCTCTCGTTTACGCACCGCCGTCTGCGCGAGCAGGGCCCCGAGCGTCAGATAAACCACCGACGCCAGCATAGAATGCCCGCTGGGAAAACTCTCCGAGGTCACATGCGATAGATGCGGCACCACATCCGGCCGCTCGCGATCAAAGACGTTTTTGAGCGAACCGCTGATCCCATAACCGCCCAGGGTCGCTACAACCACCAACGCCGCCGCCGCATATCCGCGGCGCAAGAGCAGGTACCCCAGCACCAGCACCGTCATCAGAATCAGCGTCATCGCACTGCCCAACGCGCTGACATCGCGCGCCACTTCCTGCACCCACCATGGACCGATGATTCGCGAGACGTCATCTGGCTGCCTCAGCGAGAGCATCAGCTTTTCCTCCAGCTCAAGATACTCACCCTGCGGAGCGGCTCGCGCCAGCAGTACGAAACCACACACCGCCACGATGAACGCCAGACCTGCACTGGTTAAAACGAACTCGTTCCAACCCGAGCGCCTCCAAAGGCTTTTCAGATGTGCAATCATGCGTGCCCGCAAAAAGCACGCCCATGCCAGACGCTCAAGTCTGCGCTGCAAATTCGCCCATGGGGATTTTCCCGATCATGAGAACCGCGTGGCGTTCCGCCGGTCCTTTCCCTCATCCAGAGCCATGCACGTCATCGCCATCCTCAATGAGAAAGCCGGCACCGCTGCAAACGACGACGCCGTCACCGATCAATCACTACGCGAAGCATTCGCCTCATCGGGCTTCCAAGCCGAAATCCACCTGCTCCCGCCAGCACAGATCGAGAAAGCTCTCCAACAAGCCATCGAACGCCGCCCGCAGGCCATCTTTGTCGGTGGTGGCGATGGCACCGTCAGCGCAACAGCAGGCCAGCTCGCTGACACTGAAATTCCCCTCGGCGTACTTCCACTTGGGACACTTAACCACTTTGCCAAAGACCTCGGCCTCCCGCCTGATTGGCGTGAGGCGATTGCCGCTCTCGCCGGCGGGAATACTCGCTCGGTTGATGTCGCCGAGGTCAACGGACACCTTTTCGTCAATAACTGCTCGATCGGCGCATACGCCGACGCCGTGCGCCACCGCGAAGAACTGCGTGAGCGGCATCAGCACGGCAAATGGTTCGCCATGCTGATCGCATCGTTTCGTGTTTTTCGCCGCTTCCGCCGCATTCGCTTTCGCCTGCAATCCGACGACGGCGAATTCGCCCTGCGCTCTCCATTCCTCCTCGTCGCCAACAATTGCTACGAGGGCAATATCCTCTCCCAAAGCCTGCGCGAGCGCATCGACGGTGGACAGCTCTGGATCTACTCCACCCGCGCTCGCCGTCACTTCACGTTTCTTCGCATGGTCTGGCAGGCACTCCGCCGTGAACTCGCCGCCGCCGATGCGCTCGACACTCACTCGACGACCGAAGCAACGGTGCATCTCGATGCACCCACTGTAGCCGCAGCCGCCGACGGAGAAATCCTCGAACTAAAAACACCGCTCCGCTTTCGCATTCGTCCCGGTGCCCTGCGCGTCCTCGCGCCACCCGCCGGCTACGCAAAAAGCAATAGCTCATGAGAAAGGTCGCGCATATCTCTGACCTGCATTTCGGAGCGCATCTGCCCGCAGTCGCCGAAGCGTTACGTGTCGATCTCCACGCATTTGATCCCGCGCTCGTCATCGCCAGCGGTGATTTCACCCAGCGGGCCCGCAGTAGCCAGTTCGAGCAAGCGCGTGATTTCCTCTCCCGATTGCCTCGCCCGCAACTCGTCGTCCCCGGCAATCACGACATCCCTCTCTACGATTTCACGCGACGTTTCCTGTCACCGCTCGGTCGCTACCGCCGGTACATCTCTAGCGAGGACGATCCGGTCTTCCGCGACGACGAACTCTTTGTCGCCGGTCTTAACACCGCACGCTCCCTCACCTGGAAAAACGGGCGCATTTCTCATCAGCAGCTAAAGAAGCTCCAGCAACGTCTCCAGGATGCTGGTCCACGCCTGAAACTCGTCGTCACGCATCATCCGTTTATCCCCCCGCCCGACGGTGCCGGCATCGCTCTCGTCGGACGCGCATCACACGCGATTCCGATTCTTGCTTCCAGCGGCGTCGATCTCCTGCTCGCCGGCCACCTCCATCACGGTTACGTCGGCGACACCCGCGCGCACTATCCGTCCTCCGACCGTGGCATCATCGCGGTGCAAGCCGGCACCGCCATCTCCCGTCGCGTACGCCACGAGCCTAACGCCTACAACCAACTAACGCTCCAGCTGGACAGCGTGGAAATCGAAACGCGGGTCTATCGTGACGGAGCCTTCACCCGTCTCTCTGTTCTTATCTTCAAACGCATCGAACAGCTCTGGGTGCGCTCCGAGCAGTAAGCTACCGACGCTCCTCGAAATAACTCAGCCGGCAGCTCCACCGCATCCGGCAGCTCTCACAGATACAGGTAAACATACACCGCAAAGATCAGCGCACCCGTGCCCGCCGCCGCCGCCAGCAACCACAACATGCTCCTCTTGCGCGCAGCCATCGCAAACGTCGCGATGATCACCGCCGCTTGCGCCGCCAGCATCCCGAAGAAAAACCGCTGGCTCCTCCGGTGATGCCGCTCCGCCGAAAGATTGCTCTGCCGCACCTGAAGTTCGTACAGGCTCGCCACCGCCTGATTCAGCCGCGCCTCCGCGTCGTAACGCATCGCCGAATACCGCAGCCGCAGCACCGTGAAATCCCGGCTGAGCGCGCGATGCACCGTCGTCGTCGGCTCCAGCAAATCCCCGAGCCGGTCTCCGCCCGTCACCACCGGCCGCAGCACGCCGTCAAATGACCGCGCATGTCCCTGCGCCGCCTTCAACGCCTCCGCGATCTCCACCGGTTTCACCGCATTCAAAATCCGCGTGAGCTCCGGCTCAGTCTCTCCGTGCTCCACCGCATCCAGCGCCGCTTTCACCCCCGCCACCGGCACCGGAGCCGCCGCCTGCTCGGGCAGTTTCCCCGCCAATAAAAACCCTAGCGCCGTCTGCACCTCCGCTGCTTCCGGCAGCGTCGCCGCCAGCGCCTTCAATCCTTCCACATCCAGCCCTCGCTCCATCTGCGTCGTTTGCACCACATCGAGCGTCCCGGACTGCACCGCGCTCCGCATCCGCTTCGCCTGAAAAAACGCCCACTGGTCGCCTGCCTTCGACTGCTGCTGCGCCGCCAGCGAGCGATCATACTGCGCCTGCGTCATCTCGCTCGACGCCAGCCCTGCGAGCATCGTTGCGATCACCGTCATCACGATCGGCGTGGCGTTCAGCACGCGCCCCCACGTCGTTTGCGGCGCGGCATCCTTGAGCTCCTGCGGGATTTTAATCTTCACCTGACGAGCTTTGCGCCTGCTCCCACCAGCCAGCGAGAGGAAAACAATCACCCGCGCCGCCGCGTTCGACGCACGATCGTCCGCCCGTTCAGCCACGGCCATTGCCCGCTCATCCTCAACAGCCCGCCGCTCGTCCGAAGGAACTGGCCGCAAAGCGGAAAACGCGATTCCCATGATCGCTCAACTCCGTCGCCCCAGAAATCCCCCTTCATCTCATGACCGCTTCAAATATCTCCGCCCGCCTCTTCGCCATTTTAACCAGCGTTGCCTCCTTTTTCTCCAGCCCGCTCGTCCACGCCCAAACCGAAGTCCCCCTTTGGCACGACGGCGCTCCCGGCCTCAAACACGACCAGCCCGAAGTCTCCGACGATCGCCACGAAACCGGCCGCGTCGATCGCTACCTCAGCTTCGTCAGCACGCCCACGCTCACCATTTATCCCGCTCCGGGCGACGCCCTCAACCGTCCCGCCGTGCTCGTCGTCCCAGGCGGCGGCTTCCGCTATATCTGCATCGACAAGGAAGGCATCGAAGCCGCGCACTGGCTCAACTCTATCGGCCTCACCGCCGCCGTTCTGAAATACCGCACGATGAATCCCGCCATCGAACGCAGCGGAAAAACCATCGAAGCGCTCCTCGCTCTCGGCGACATCGAGCGCGCCATGCGCGTCCTCCGCGCCAACGCCTCCGCCTGGAAAATCGATCCCTCGCGCATCGGCGTCATGGGCTTTTCCGCCGGCGGGGTGATGTCCCTCAAGCTCCTCATCGACTCCGACGCAGGCAACTCATCCGCCTCCGATCCCGTGGAAAAAGCAAGCAGCCGTCCCGACTTCATCGCCCTCGTTTACACCGGCCTGCCCGGTGGAAAATGGCCCAAGGTCGACGCTTCCACGCCGCCCGTTTTCATCGCCCACGCCTCCGACGACCCCAAAGCTCCGGCCCTCGTCGCCACAAAAATCTACCAACATTTGCAGGAGGGCGGCGCCTCCGCCGAACTCCACATCTTCAGCAAAGGCGACCACGGCTTCGGCGCTTTGCCTCCCAAAGGCTCCGTCCGTTCCTGGACCACCCTCTGCGCCGGCTGGCTGCGCGATCAGGGAATTCTCCCGGCGGAACCCGCCGCGAAATAGCCAGGGCAATCTCTGAACGCTCCCGCCGCACGTTCGCGCGCGCTGCCACCACAGGCAGCGCGCTTCCGTTTACCTAAACAACCCCAACGCCGCCTCCAAAGACTCGATACGGACCGGCTTGGTCAGATGCGCCACAAAACCGGCCGCCTGACAGCGGCTGATGTCCTGATCCATCCCATAGCCCGTGAGCGCGATTCCCCGCAGCCCGAACCGCTCGCGCAGCTCAGCCATCAGCGTCGCCCCGTCACCATCGGGCAGCCCGATGTCCGAAACGACAAAGTCGAACGCCGCCTTCTCCACCGCCGCCTTCGCCTCCGCCACCGTTCCCGCGCTTGTCACCTGATACTTCCGCCGGTGCAAAAGCTGCCGCAGCGCATTGCGCGTCGGCTCGTGATCCTCGACGAGCAACACGCGCGCCCCCGCGTTGCCATCGAACGCGCGCGCTTCCGGCACGAGCATGGCCCGCGTTGCGCCCGTCTTCACCGTGTCCATCACCGGAAGCCGCACGATAAAACTCGCGCCCTTGTTCCGGCCTTCGCTCATCGCCCGCAACGTCCCGTCATGCGCCTCCACCAGCTGCCGCGCGATCGCCAGCCCCAGCCCGAGACCGCCGAAGCGATGCGCCCCACTCGCTGATGCGTGGTCGCCTTGTTGAAACGCTCCGAACACCCGCTCCAGTTCCTCGGCCGTCATGCCCAGTCCCGAGTCCGTCACATCGACTTCCAGCATCCCCGCCTCCGCCAGACGCGTCGTCACCACCACGCTGCCTTTGACCGGCGTAAACTTCGCCGCGTTGCGCAGCAGGTTCAGAAAAATCTGCAACAGCCGCACCCGGTCCGCGCTCACCACGCTCCTCGACGCCGCCAAAGTCATCTCCAAGGAAATCTCCTTCACCACAAAATCCGCGCGCAACGCAGCGGCTGCCTCGGTGAGGATCTCATGAATCGAAACGGTCTCCTTCTTAATCACCAATTTTCCGCGCACGATGCCCGTCAGATCCAGCAGATCGTCAATCAACCGCGCTTCCAGCTCCACGTTCTTGCGGATGATCTCAAAAGCCTCCCGCGCGTGTGGTGGCAGCTCCGGATCGACGGCGGATTCGCTGGCGATCAGCAGCACCGGATTGAGCGGCGTGCGCAACTCATGCGAGAGCGCCGCCAGGAAATCATCCTTCGCCCGCGATCCGCGAACCGCCTCTTCGTGCAACCGCGCGAGCTCTCGCTCCGCCTGCTTGCGCGCCGTGATGTCGAGACTCACACCCACCAGCCGTCGCGGCGTGCCATCCACCGAGTAGCTCGCCTGCCCGCGCACCAGCACCCAGTGCGTGCTCCCGTCCGGCCAGATTGTCTGGTATTCAATATCCAGATCCACCCGATCACGGATGGCGCGGCTCACCGCTCCACGCAGACGATCCCGGTCCTCGGGATGGATGAGCGTCCAGAGATCTGCATAACTAAAATCGCTTTCCGCCGCCCGGCCATAGTTGGCTTTGCACTGCGCCGAGCACGTCAGCGTCTCCGTCAGCAACTCCAGCTGCCACACCCCGAGCCGTCCCGTTTCCACCGCCAGCCGCAGCTGTTGTTCGCTATCCGCAAGCACCCGCATGACGCGCACCCGTTCCATCGATTCCCAGCACCGATTCGCCACCTGCTGCACCAGCTCGATTTCACCCGGGCTCCACTTTCGCGGCTCGATGCGATGCACCGCCATTCCCGCCACAAATCGTCCCGCCTTGTGCAACGGCACGCAGATCACCGCGCGGATTTTCGTCGCCGCATACGTCTCACGCACGCCATCGAGCCGCGGATCAACGTGGGCATCTTCGACGACATACGCCTCATCAGCGCGCATCTGCCTCAGACATTCGTCACCAAATTGATCGAAGCGGTAGCGCCCCACGATGCTCGCAACGCCCCGGTTATAGTCACCCGTCAGATTAAACGTATTCTCGTCAGCCTCCACATCCGCGTACGCGCACCGGTTCACATCCAGATGCTCGCTCAGCAACCGGGCCGACATCTCCACGATTTCCTTCGCGTCTGTGAGCGGCCGCGTCGCGTCGTCCAACTGCACGAGAAAACGATCCCGGTCTTCGCTGAAACGCCGCTCCGACACGTCTCGCGTTGTCCCGGCAATCAGCTCCACCTCCCCATTTTCTCCGAAAACAGGCGTGAAGATATAGTCGTACACACCCGAGATACCGCTGCCCCCGGTGAACGGAACTTCGCCTCGTATAGGCTGCCTCGTCGCGATGACCCGCTCGATCTCTCGCATGTGCATGTCCGCATGCCACTCCGGATAACCCAGCTCGTGACACGTCTTGCCCACGATCTGATCGAGCGTCTTGGCCCAAACTTTTAACAGCTCACGGTTCGCGTAAATGAAACGCCCCTGACGATCAAAGACGTACGCGAAATCATTCGTCGCTGACAACACCGTCTCATGAATCGCCGACAACCGCCGGAACTCATCCGCGATTCCCGCGCGCGCTTTCTCTGCAGATTTTCTATGAGTCACATCCAGCACCACGCCGCAAAAACGCTCCACTTTGCCCGCGGCGTTTTTCGCCATTTTACCACGGCTGTTAATCCAGCGCTCCCCTTGCGACAGGAGCACGCGGTAATCCATTTCGAAATTCTCCCCCGTCTGCACCGAGTGCTCGATGCGGCGCATCGTCTCCACGCGTTCATCCGGATGGATGACATCTATATAATCCTTCAACGGCGCCGATCCCGCGGCGTCGAGATGCACCTGGAAAAGTTTCTGGAAGTTCGCGTCGCCATACACGCGGTCGGAGCCGATCTCCCATTCGTAAACACCGAACTCGGCGGCGATCAGAGCGGAGTCGAGCCGGCGCTGCACCGCAGTCAGCTTCCTCTGCGCATTCACCGTCTGCCATGCGGACTCCGCAAACTTTGAAAGACTCGTCACGATGCGCGCGTCCTCTGCATCGAAATGTTTTTCCGGCAAATGCGCCACCACCCACACCGTCCCGACCGGCCTCCCTCTGTCATGAAAGGGAACCAACAACAGTTCATGCACCGGATCGCTTAGCTGCGCGATATAAGGATAAAAACGGACTGGAGAACGCATCAGCTGCAACGAGCCACTGTCCACCACCGCGCCACATGGACTGAAATTCCGCGGTAACGTCTGACCTTGCAGCGAGGCAAACCCTCCCGCCGTCGCTCGCCACCGAAAAACCGAGGCATCTTCGCCACGCTCCCAAATACTTATCCCCGCCGACTGCGCGCCACACAGGCTCAGCGCAGCCTCCACCAATCGCTGAAAAAGGATCTCCGGCTCGCTCGACATCACATGAGCCAGCGACACCAGCGCTTCGTTCTCCGCCCGATAATCCGGCACATGCGCCACCCGGCTCGTGAGTTCATGCGTGATGATCACCTCGTCGAGGGTCACCGCGCAGACGGAAGAATCCGTTGAATGCGCAGCACTGTGCATGGATCGACTTTCGTCAGAGCGGGAATCTGTTGGAGACATGAATCGGCGGCGAAGTGCTGCACGCTGCGCGGTGCGCCAGATCAACAGAAGAGAAAAGCGGCAAAAAATCCGCCACCGTCTCACGCGGCATATTGCAATCCCACGCTGCCACGCACGACCTGGGCATGCTAAAAAGTCCGGCGAACCACCGGAGGCCGCGTCTAACTCCCCTCCACTTGACACTGATAATCGTCACCCGGCATCGTCCGCGCGCTTTTGTATTCGATTACCCCCTCCACCCCTTCTCTCCACTTCATGAAACGTCTCCATTCGCTGTCCTGCCGGATGTTTGCCTGCATTGCGGCCTTCACCGCTGTTAACGCCTCCGCCCAAACCGATGCGCCTGCCTTTACGATTCCCGCCAAACAGATCGATACGGTCAGCATCAAGCATCTCAAATCCGCCAAACGCATCCTGCTCCCCACAGCCAACGTCGAGGTGCTCAACTGGGGAAAAATCACGAGCGTCACCCAGACCTCCGCGCTCCAGACACTCGGCGGTGCCAGCACCAGCTCTGCACGCTCCACCATGGAAGTCGCCGTCCCCTCCGACGTCCCGATGCTGCGCGCCGTCGCCGATGAACTCTACCAAGACCTCGCCACCAAGCTGCGCGCCGCCGGCTGGGAAGTGCTCACCTTCGACGACGTGAAGGCCGACCCCGTTTTCATCAAGCAGAGCCAGGAAAAGACCGACCCGAAGATCGGCGCACCCGTCCGCAAGCTCACTCTCGGCAAGCAGAAGATGCACTACACCGTCGTCGCTCCTGCCGGAATGCCCGTGTTCGATCCCGGCATGACGATGCCGCTCTGGGGCCTCCGCTCGCTTCTCAAGGATCGCGACACGCACGCGCTTGAAGCGACCTACCGCTTCGATCCCATCGCGCTCACCGCCAAGAGCCGCCACGGTATCGGTAGCAACACCGCATCAACCGCCGCTGAGGCCAATCTCACGCTCTCCCACGCTCAAGGCACCTTCGTCACGAGCAAACTCGCACCCGGTAACGTTCGCCTCAAAGAGCCCATCGCCGTCGCCGGCAACATCGGCGAAATCAAGAAAGCCGCGGATGTCTCTCCACAGCTCGCCAACGCGATTTCCGAAGCGCTCACCTTCCTTGGAAACGCCGGAGCTATCAGCTCCAACAAAGGTCTCTACATCTGCGACGTCGATCAGGCCGCGCTGAAGACCAGCATCCTCCTCGCGGGAAAAATCTTCAACGACGAGATCGTCAAAGGCCTCGGCAAAGCTCCCTGAGCTCACACGCCCCACACCAACACTTAGCCGCAGCTCCTTCGTTGCGGCTTTTTTGTGCCCCTGATGGCCACGCGAACAGTCCCGCGTCGAAGACTCACGCGTTCAGCGCACCGGCTGAAGCACGCGCGCGAGTTCGTCAGCCCCGAGCCCCCGGCTCCGCACCTTTTCCACGATCGTGGTGTAAGTGGCATCGTCCATCGTTCGTGCACGTGACAAAATCCAGATCAGATCCCCATCGCCACTGCTGACCACCGCCCACCGATAATCCGCATCGAGCTCGAGCACCCGGTACGCCGCCCGCAGGGGCCAGATGAACTGCACCCGCCACTCGGCGTTGGTCGTTTTATCAACCACCCACGACACGCCGTTCCACTGCTTTTGCGGAGCATCGAGACTCTCTTTCCGGAAAAGAAACGTCGTCTCGATTTTCCCGTCCTCACGAAGCCGATACCGGTCCGTCGTGGCGACTTTTCCCTTCTCAAGCACGTAGGGAATATGGGCGATCACATGCCAGTCGCCCATGTACCTCGCGAGATCCACATGCTTGACCGTCGTCAGATCTCGCGCGGGTTTTGATGAGGAAGTGGACATGCAGCCAGAGAGTGTGAGGGTGATTACCGCGATCGCGGCGAGAAGTGTGCGGGACATAAAGACAGTCTTCGGAACAAATAAAAGCCGGTCGCCATGCTCGCGCACACCGACCGGCGTTGTTGGTTAAATTATCTACGCGTCAAAAATCAGCGCAGATGCGTTGGATGAATGATCAGCGGTCAAAAACCTTCTTAACGTCGCCGACTTTTTTCTGCACCTTGCCTTCGACTTGATCGGCACGGCCTTCGGATTGCAGGCGTTCGTTACCGACGAGCTTGCCAGCACCTTCCTTGATTTTGCCTTTCAAATCTTTGGCTGTGCCTTCGGCCTTATCTTGAGTACTTGATTTCATGATGAGTGCGGGGGTTGGAGTTACTGGTTAATGATAGAGCGCGGAATTACTTCGCCGCGTCTTCGAGTTTATCGCCGGCCTTTTGGATGTCTTTGCCGGCACCTTCCATCGTATGGCAGCCCGAGAAGACAAGTGCGCCGAGAAGGACGGTGATAAAAGCGGTCAGCTTGAAGAAGGATGGTTTGGTTTTCATGCGGTATCCAGTTTCGCACTCCTTGTGCCATCCCGGTACAGTACTTGCCGAACTTCTTCGCTTTCAGGTAGCTGAAAAAATAACACCGGCTACGCCCTCTCGACCGGCTGCGATTACCCACCGCAACTTGCATCCCGGTTTTATCCACCACACCGCAACTCGCCCTCGCCCCATTTCCCGTCGCAGCAAAATCTGCGACGGTTGACTTCCCGCCTTCAGAAATCCCACCTAGCCGGGCTTGCAGGAGGATGCCGTCGCACCTCCCGGCACGCTTTCCAGCCCGACACTACCTCATCATGACAACCCTGCCCCCACCCGTCCCCACCGCATCGCAGTCCATCCAAAAAACCTCCGGCCTCGCCATCGCCGCGCTCGTCTGCGGCATCCTGAGCATCATCGGCGGCGCGATCTTCATCATCCCGCTTTTGCTCGCGATCATCTTCGGCCACATTGCCCTCTCCCAATGCAACCGGGACCCTCAGCTCGGCGGCAAAGGCATGGCCATCGCAGGTCTGTCCCTGGGCTACGCATCCATCCTTTTCGCCGGTCTCCTCGCCGCCATGGCCATCCCCGCGTTTCAAAAAGTCCGCGAAAACTCCATGCAGAAGGCCATGTCCAATAACGCCCGCCAGATCGCCGCCGCCGCCCAGCAAGTGATGATCATGAACGGCAACAAACCCGTCTCCTTCACCATCGACCCGGCCAACGGCAGAGTCACCGGCCCGCTCGCCGAGTATGTCCCCTATGTCACCCCCGGCACCGTCGGCGTGGACTCCACCTTCGCCAATGACGTGGACGGCTTTTCCCTCCAGCACCCCAAGACCTACGGCGGCAAAGAAGTCCGCTTCGATGCCGAGGGCCGCTTGAGCATGGAACGCTGAGCGCCGTTTCCTCACGGCAATAAGCCGCATGTCGCCCCCGCCCGCCCTGCCTCCGCCACTGCCCTCTGAACGCAGACGGAGCCTCTTCATCCAGTTGTCGCTCGTCGCGCTGGCGGCCATCGCCCTCGGGATTTTCGCAACGGTCACCACGGCCGATACCCGCCGCACACAGCGCCTCACCCGGCAGCTCATGGCGCTTTCCGATCAGGGAAAATTCCGCGAGGGCCTCGCTCTCGCGGAAAAGGAATTACCCCACACCAAGCCCAATGCCGCGCTCTACTTCGCCATGGAGAATCTCCACTTCGGCGTGGACGATCTCGCGCAGACGAAACTCTTCGGCGGCAAAACGCTGGAACTGAATCCCGATAACGAAATGGCCGCGCGCATGATCATGATCGTGTGCCGCAAGTACGAGGACTACGCCCACGGCATCGACGTCGGCCGCGCCTGGATAGCCGCCAACACCCACGGCACCAGTATCTACAAGGATCTCGCGCTCATCTGCGACGACGCCGGCCGCGACACCGAGGCATTCACCTTCGCCGCCGAAGGATTTCGCCGCGCACCGTCTCACGCTCGCATCGCCAGCATCTACTTCTACTACGCGTTTGAAGCAAACGGCGTGGAGCCCACGCTCCGCGAGGTCGAGTCGTGGACCGCCCGATACACACCCGAGGCCTTCTTCTGGGCTCAGGTGGGCAAGGGTCTCTCCGATGCCGGCAGCTGGGAAGAGGCGCTCCCTCGCTTGGAACTCGCACTGAAAATGGGCTCCGACGACGAAAGCGTTCTCACCGAAATCCTCGACTGCTACCGCAGCCTAAAAGCCACCGACCGCGCCACCGCCTTTGTGGAAAAACTCCAGAAAACCCGCGAACCGGGCTCCGCGATCTGGCGAAACCTCGGCGCGATTTACTACGACGCAGGCGAGTTCGAGAAAGCGCTGACGACATCTCAAAAAGCCCGCGACCTCGATCCCAAGAACGCCATCACCACCGCCAATATCCTCTTCACGCTCTACGAACTGAAACGCTCCCAAGAAGCCTTCGACCTGGGCCAACAATGGCTCGCGACCAGCGGCCACGTCCCCACCGCTACGCTCCAACGCTCCATCGGTCACGTTGCTTTCGCCCTGAACCGCTGGCCCGAGGCCGAGCACCACTACCGCGCATCCCTCTCGCTCGCTCCCGACAACGTCAACTCAGCGCGCGATCTCATCTCCACACTCGTCGAAGCGAAACGCATCGGCGAAGCCGTCTCGTTCGGCATGACCTGGCGCGAAGCGCATCCCAAAATCTCTGACACTTCCTTCGATCTGAGCCTCGCCAAAGCCCGCGAAAAAGCCGCCGAAGCGAATACACCCTGATCCCGGTCAGACCTCGCCATCCATCCACAAAAAATCCGCACCGGTGAAGGTGCGGATTCTTCAAAGGTTCAAAGACCGTCTTCGCTTAAGCGAAGATCTCGTCGGCTTTGAAAAAGCGGGCGATCTCGATCTTGCCGTTTTCCTCGCTGTCGGAGGCGTGAACCACGTTCACCATCATGTCGGCGCCGAAGTCGCCGCGGATCGTGCCCTTGGCTGCCTTCTTCGAATCGGTTGGCCCGAGGAGCTCGCGCACTTTGGCGACGATATTGTCCCCCTGAAGGGCGGCGACGAGGACCGGATGGGAAGACATGAACTTCTCGATCTCGGGATAGAACGGCTTGTCGGCCACATGCGAGTAATGCTCGCGGAGAAGAGCCGGTGTGAGGCGGATCATTTTGGCCCCGATGAGGGAGAAACCGGCTTGCTCGAAGCGGCCGAGGACCGCGCCGACGTGTTTCTTCTGCACGCAGTCAGGCTTAAAGATGATGAGGGTTTTCTGCATAAACCCGCAGACCATAGGACTCATGCCTTTCATGGGAAGCCTCTTTTCTGCCGTAACCGCCCCGCGGGCACACCGGACGCTAATCGATTCAAGGCGCCCCCAAAATCAGTCCGCCACCGCTTAGCGCCTCCCCAAAGCCCCGCCCCTCACTGCGGCCATTGGCCGTCTCCGCCCGCAAGCGAAGGCCATTGGCCGCAGCCGCACTTCGAAAAAACGCCCCATTGGCGTTTTTCCATCAGTGGTTAAAAATCCGCCCTCCGAAATCCGCCCAGCCTTTGACCGTAAAAGCCTACTCGCCCGAATCGCCGACCGCCAGCAGCCGCAAAAACTCCGCCTCATCGATCACCGCCACGCCCAGTGACTTCGCCTTCTCCAACTTCGAGCCGGCCTCTTCGCCCGCGAGCAGGTAATGCGTTTTCTTGCTTACGCTCGTGCTGACTTTGCCGCCGGCCGCTTCGATCTTCTCCGCCGCTTGCTCTCGCGAGAGCGTCGGCAGCGTGCCCGTAAGCACGATAGTCTTCCCCGCAATCGCCCCCGCCGAAGCAGTCGCAACCGGTGGCGTCGGATTCAGCCCGGCGTGCTGCAGCTCAGCGATCAACGCGCGATTTGCCGGGACGTTAAACCACGCGCGTACCGACTCGGCCGTCTTCTCTCCGAAACCGTCGATCTTGATGACGTCATCCAACGACGACTCCACCAACGCATCGAGCGAGCGAAACCGCCGCGCCAGATCCTTCGCCGACGCCGCGCCGACTTGCGGGATACCGAGGCCGTGGATCACGCGCCACAGATCGGCTGTGCGCCGCGCAGCGATGCCTTTGATCAAATTTCCCGCCCAGATCTCGCCGGATTTTTTCAGCGGCAGCAGCTGCTCCACCTTCAGGTCAAAGATGTCGGCCGCGTTTTTGATGAGTCCCTGCTTCAGCAACAGATCCACCATCTCCTCGCCCAATCCGTCGATATCCAGACATGCCTTCGACGTGAAATGCTCGATACGGCGTTTCACTTTCTCGGGGCACTCCTGATTCGGGCAACGCCACACGACTTCGCCTTCCGCGCGCACCACCGGGGTGCCGCACACCGGACAACTCGTGGGAAACACATACGGCTCGCACGTCGGCGGACGTTTCTCGACGAGCACCTGCACGACCGCGGGAATGATTTCTCCCGCCTTCTCGACGAGCACGCTGTCGCCTACGCGCACATCCTTGCGCGCGATCTCGTCGGCGTTGTGCAGCGTCGCGCGCTTCACCGTCGTGCCCGCGAGCAACACCGGCTCCAGCTCCGCCACCGGCGTGAGCGCACCCGTGCGGCCGACTTGAATCGTGATCGCCTTCACGCGCGTCTCGGCGCGATCCGGCGCGAACTTGTACGCGCACGCCCAGCGCGGCGAAAGTTTCCGCGCCTCCTGCGCGCGGCCCTGCGCATCGGTCCCGCGAAAGCCGACCACGCGCTGCTTCGCAAACGCATCGAGCTTCACCACCGCGCCATCCGTCGCGTAAACGAATTTCCTCCGCAACGCATCGAGTTCCCGAATCGCCGACACGACCGCGTCGATGCCGAGCACACTCCAAAATTTCTCCACGACCGGCAGTCCCCACGCGCGCAGTTTTTCCTGAAACGCCGTCTGCGAATCGATGCCCAGCGCCGTCGGCTCCGGCTCGCACGCGCCGAGTCCGTAGAGCACGATTTCCAGTCGGCGCGACTTCACCAGATTCCGGTCGAGCTGCTTGAGCGTGCCCGCCGCGAGATTGCGCGGATTCGCATACGGCGCTTCGCCGGTCTCTTCCTGGAGCTGGTTGATGCGGCGAAACTCTTCGTCGCGCAGATAAATTTCCCCACGGATCTCGATCAGATCGGGCAGTGCTCCCGCCAGCAGATCGGCGGGCGGCGTGAGCTTCTCGGGCAGTCCGCGCAATGTGCGCACGTTAACCGTGACGTCGTCGCCTTCCTCGCCGTCGCCACGTGTGACCGCGCGCGTGAGCTTTCCTTTTTCGTACGTCAGGCTCACCGCGACGCCATCGATCTTCGGCTCGACCGTGTACGCGAGTTCTTCGGTGCCGAAGGCCTTCACCATGCGCGCGTGAAAGTCGCGCAGCTCGCCCTCGTCGTACGTGTTGTCGAGCGTGGTCATCGCCTGCCGGTGCTTCACGCGCGCGAAACCTTCCGTGCGGTCATCGCCGATCTGCGCCGTCGGCGACGCCCCGCCCGAACTCGCGACAGCCTCGGGAAATTGTTTCTCCAGATCCGCTAGCTCGCGCTTCAAACGGTCGTAGTCGAAGTCGCTGATCTCCGGCTGCGCGCGACGGTAGTAGAGCGAGTCGTGATGACTGATCTCGGATCGCAGCGCGATGATGCGGACCTGGGCTTCGGCGGGAGACATGGCGGGCAATGAACTCGCGACTTCGCGGCAAAAATCAATCCCTCAACCGCGCGAAAAAAGTCCGCCCTCCAGCCACCGCCGCAACCCATGCCAGCGCGCATAGATCGTCACCGCCACCAGCGCGCCCACCGTGTCCGCCAGCCAGTCGGCAAATTCGACGCCCCGCCCCGGCGTGAAGCTCTGGTGAAACTCGTCCGTGATTCCGTAGAGCGACGCCACCGCCACCGCCGTCCACACCCCGAGCGGTTTCCACCGCGTCACCCACGGCACCCGCGCCCACAACACGCCCAGCCAGCCGTATACGACGAAATGCCCGAACTTGTCGATCCCGCTGACATTCGGCGCCGCGATCTGGCTGTTCGACGACGCGAAAAAAATCAGCGCCATCAACACCAGCGGCCAGAACACCGCCCGCGAAGAGCGCGCGCCCGGCGGCTGTGGGTGAGTCGTGGAAGACGGTTGCGTCACGCGCGCCACGCTGAAGCCGCCGAAACCAGCCGCAAGCCGCTTCCTCTCCGGTGGACGCCTGACGCGCTCACAGATTTTTCGGCGGCGGATTTCCATCCGCGAACTTCATCTGGATGCTGCCATCCTCCACCGGCCAGAGCATGCAAAGCCGTCCCTTGTGCCGGAAATACCGCGCATCCTTGGCCGCCGCCTCGCTCTTGGTCTGCTTGAGAAACTCCGCCTCGGCGGGACTAAGCGACGCGTCGTCCTCAAGCGGATCGAACTTGTTCAGAAATTCCAGCATCTCAGCAGCGAGTTCTTTTTCGGAAGGCATGGGTAAAAGATATGCGGCATGTGAAGTCAGAGGGAAGTGCTCGAATTGCCGGTTGAGGGATTTCCCAAGAAAATGAGCGAACGCATTTCACCTCTGGGAGGATACGCTCGTTACAGCTCTATCTGTAGGAAGCGGTCGAGAGTTTTATTCTAGCTCGATGGAATCCGTGCTCGCTCAACAACGCGTAAAGCGTAGCTGGGTCTGAAAGATTTCTCGGCCCTACCATAACCTGCGCCAACGCGTCCTCCGTTCCGAGTGTGGTAAATGGCACCTCGAAATAAGCTGTAACGCCGAAACGCGCTGGACGAAATTTAATCCCTTGAAGAACCCCTTTGATGCGAACGCCTGGCTCGGGGATTTTGCTGCGCAATGTCGGAGTATAAGCGAGTCGAACTTCCTGTTCCTCTTCAAACGATGGATTTTTCAGCTGTAGCGCGATTTCACGCAATTCTTGAACACATGCGCGGATACTCTCTGGGGTGCGCTCACCTCCAAGACACTCGCTCACGATTTGGACGACAATGCCAGACGAGGTCATCCGGCTTTTATAGACCATCTCAACAAATCCTAAAGACTCCTCTGGAACTGTTGTCTGCGCCGGAATTTGAAACGGTACATCGAAATTTTCAGGCCGGAATCCAAGCGCAAATCCCGCGCCGTTGTCTGCATATGCCCGCCACTGTCCAAGTTGGTCTCCCTGTTTGGAAAATGAACAAAGGAAGATGTCGTGAAGTTCATCTTCCAACGAGAAGCGAATGTTCTCCAAAAAACCTTTCGTCTCCAGATCGGAAGTTTTCTCAGTCATTTCTGAGAGTAGCGTCAGCACCCATTTCCCCTCTTGCGTGTCATTCAAAGAAGCTCGGTGAGATAGCCAAATCTTGCCAGTTTTGAGTATATTAACAAAGGCATTCGCGTCGCAATAATGGTAGAGGATGATCTGCCCATCAAAAGGCCCTGGATCACGGATGTCCGGCGCGGAAAACTTAGACCAATTAGTCGGCATCTCTAAGCTATGTGACAGGTAGGTCTACCGGAGAGGGAGATGGGGCTTTCAGCAGGGGGGAAGATGGTCGGGCCGGAGAGATTCGAACTCTCGACCTCTTGCACCCCATGCAAGCGCGCTACCAGACTACGCTACGGCCCGACGAGAGTTGGTCAGGAAGCCGGATGCCCCGGTGGGAAGCAAGTGGTTTTTTGAAGGTTTTCGCAGAGCCGCCAGAGTTGGTTTTCCTCTCACGATTCCGAGCGAACATGAGCCGCTCTCAGGCAATGGAGGGACGACCTCCGTGTCGTCCACGCCTTTAGGTGGAACGCGCACTCCGAGCGCGTTGTACGAGCCAGCCCGTGAACACATCCCTGTTTTTTTCGCGACGCCGACAACGAACCAGCGCGCTCGGAGTGCGCGCTGCACCCGCCAATCCCCCCCGCCTCAGCGTTTCGCCGTGCTGCGGACGATCGCGCGTTGCAGCAGGATAAACGTGAGCAGCAAGGCCGCGACCACGATGCGCACCCAGGCCGAGTCGAGGCGTCCATCGAAGAGGATCGCCGACTGGATCGTGCCGAAAACGAGGATGCCGAACAGCGTGCCGATCATGTGGCCGCGTCCGCCGGCGAGCAGCGTGCCGCCGATCACGACGATCGCGATGGAGTCGAGTTCGAGGCCCACGCCGAGGCTGGGATTGCCCGAGCCGGTGTAGAGCGTGGCGACGAGTCCCGCGAAAGCCGCGAGCGTGCTGTTGAGCGTGTAGGCGGCGATCTTGGTCGCGCCGACGGGCAGGCCCATGAGCAGCGCGGATTGTTCGCTGCCGCCGATGGCGAGCAGGTTGCGGCCGAAGCGCGTGAAGTGCGCCACGACATAACCGACCACGATGGTCGCCAGAAGCAGCAGCGCTGTCAGCGGCACGTGCACGTTCTCGCCAATCGAGAGTTCGAAACGCGAGAGGCTGTCGTAGAGCGGATGCGTGATACTCGTGGATTCATTGCTCACCCAGAAGCCCATCCCGCGCGCGAGAAACATGCCCGCGAGCGTGATCAGAAACGCCGGTTGTTTGAAGACATGGATCAGCGTGCCCATGAACGCGCCGAACAAGGCGCCGAGGCTGAGTACATAGAACGCCACCGCCCCCGGATGCTCACCGCGTTGGATCAGAATCGCAGAGAAAATCGATGTGTACGCCACCACTGCGCCCACCGATAGATCGATGCCACCTGCGAAGATGACCAATGTCATGCCCACAGCGGTGATCCCGAGGACCGCATTGTCGGAAAAAATATTCACGAGCACACTGCCCGAGAAAAAGCCGTCGTACTTCAGTGATGCCGAGGCGAAGAGCAGGATAAAAATCGCTGCTGTCGAAATCAGGGGAAGGTTGCGACGTACGAACGGATTCATAGCGCCCTCCTTTTGAAAAGGCCGCGCAACCAGCCACGTGTGACATCCGACTGCGCGACACAGACCACGATGATAAGAAGCGCCTTCGGCACCGTGGCGACATCCGGCGGCACACCGACCACATACATCGTGGTCGTGAGTGTTTGCAGAAGCAGCGCGCCGACAAACGCGCCAGCGATCAAGAATCGTCCACCCGTGAGCGCCGTGCCACCGACCACGACGGCGAAGATCGCATCGAGCTCCATCATCTCACCCGCGCGATAAGGATCGGCCGCGCGGATATTCGAGGTCGCCAGCAACCCGGCCACGCCTGCGCAAATGCCGCTGAACACATACACGAGCGCCTTCACCTTGGCCGCCGAAAGACCGGCGAAGCGGGCGGCCTTCTCGTTGTCGCCCACCGCTTCGATGAACAAACCGGCCGCCGTGCGCCGGAGGAAAAGCTGTGCCAGAAGATAGAATACGCCGACCAGCAGAATCGAGAACGGCAGGCCGAGCACGAAGCCGTTGCCGAGAAATTCGAAGGAGGGATTTTGCACCACGATCACTTCGCCACCGGTGATTTTTTGCGCCACGCCGCGTCCGGCGATCATCAGGATCAGCGTTGCGACGATCGGCTGGAGGCCGAGCCACGACACCATCAAGCCGCTCAACAAACCGCCGAGCGCCGTCACACTCACGCCCGCGAGAATCGCGACCGGAAGAGACGCGCCGTGCTGAACCAGAAGCGTTGACGTGACCGCGCCGGCCACGGCCATGAGCGAGCCGACTGCGAGATCGACGCCGCCGGTGGCGATGACGAGCGTCATGCCCAGCGCGAGCAACATGCCGCGCGAGCCCTGGTTCAGAATATCGATCGGCAGGCCGTAGAGATGGCCATCGAGAATCGAGATTTTCAGGAACGCTGGATTGATGATCACGTTGATCACCAGCAGCAGCCCGAGACCGGCCAGCGGCCAGATCAGCGGCGAACGTGCGGGCGGCGGCGTTTGCGGAATCGCGTAGTCGATCATGACGTTTCGTGTCCTCCGGCCATGGCGCGCATCAGGCGCGACGGATCGATCTCGTCACCGACGAGTTCGCAGGTCTTGCGGCGCTCGCGGAGCACGACGACGCGCGTGCTGTTGCGGACGATCTCTTCGATCTCCGAGGAAATGAGCAGCACCGCGATGCCGTCGGCGCGGAGCTTGTGGATCAACTGCTCGATCTCGGCGCGGGCGCCGATGTCGATGCCGCGCGTCGGTTCATCGAGAATGATCAGCTCCGGCTGCGTCGCGAGCCAGCGGGCGAGGAGAACTTTTTGCTGGTTGCCGCCGGAGAGATTGCGGATCGCGGTCTCCGTGCTGGCGGTCTTGATACGCAGCGCGGTGATATAGTGATTGCAGAGCGTCATCTGCTCCTCGTGCGAAAGCGTTTTCCACGCGCCGCGTTTGGCCTGGAGGGCGAAGATCAGATTCTCGCGGACGGAAAGATTCGGGAGAATGCCCTCGACCTTCCGGTCCTCGGAGCAAAACGCGAAACCGTGCGCGATCGCTTCACGCGGAGACGACATCGGGACTTTTTTCCCTTTCACGTGAATCTCGCCGCCATCCGCCGAATCGATGCCGAAGATGAGTCGCGCCGTCTCGGAGCGGCCGGAGCCGAGCAGACCGGCGAGCCCGGTGACCTCGCCTTTGCGGATGGTGAGATCGATCGGGTTGATCGCACCGCGACGGGCGATGCCCTTGGTCTCGACGACGCATTCGGCGTTGTCGGCGACGGCTTTCAGATCGGCAGAGCGCGGGGCGTTGTCGTGGACTTCACGGCCGATCATGCGGCTCACAAGTTTCAGGCGGGGCAGCTCGGCGGTGAGGTACTCGCCTACCAGAGCGCCGTTGCGAAGCACCGTGATGCGATCGGTGACCGCGTAAACCTGATCGAGAAAATGCGTGACGAAAATGATGCCGAGCCCCTCGCCTTTCAGACGGCGCATGACGGCGAAAAGATCAGCGACTTCCTTTTCATCGAGGCTGGCGGTCGGCTCGTCGAGAATCAGGAGCTTCGCCTTGAGATCGAGAGCACGCGCGATGGCGACCATCTGCTGCATCGCGACCGACAACGAGCCGAGTTCGGCATCAACGTCGATGGACTGGAGATCGAGGCGTGCGAGCACTTCGCGCGCGTGGCGGCGGAGTGCGCCCCAGTTGAGGAAACCCAGTTTTCCCGGCTGACGACCGAGGCCGATATTCTCGGCGACGGAGAGCGCAGGAATCAGATTCACCTCCTGGTAAACCGTGCTGATGCCGCAGTCCTCGGCATCTTTTGGCGTGGCCGGACGGACGGATTTTCCATCCAGCAGGATCTGGCCGTCATCGAGCGAGTAAACGCCCGTGAGGACTTTGATGAGTGTCGATTTGCCCGCGCCGTTTTCGCCGAGGAGCGCGTGAATTTCACCGGAGCGAACGCTGAGATCCACGCCCGCGAGAGCGACGACACCGGGAAATCGTTTCCCGATGCCGCGCATTTGAAGCAGCGGGGTGGAACTCATCGTGTGGTTGATCTGGATTAAACGACGGCGCGGCGAATCGGCGTGAGCGCGTACTTATCTGGATACGTGCGACGTGCGGCTCAGTATTCGCGGGTGCTGACGCGGGCGGCGGCGTTGGTGGAGTCGAAGAGCTCGTCCTTGTTGTAGGAAACGCGTTCGACCTTCTCGCCCTTCAAAATCTTGTCGATGGTGTCGTAGATTTTCGGTCCGAAGAGAGGATTGCACTCGACGGTGACGCTGATCTTGCCGTCGGCCACGGCCTGCACGGCTTCTTTAATAGCGTCGACGGAAACGATGATGATGTCCTTGCCGGGTTTCAGGCCGGCTTCCTCGATGGCCTGGATCGCGCCGAGCGCCATATCGTCGTTGTGCGCGTAGACGATCTCGATGGCTTTGCCGTGTTTCTTGAGGAAGGCCTCCATGACTTCCTTGCCCTTGGCGCGGCTGAAGTCGCCGCTCTGGGAATCGATGATCTTAAGATCGGAGTGTTTCGCGAGTCCGTCGGCGAAAGCTTTGCGGCGGTCGTTGGCGGCGGCGGAACCGGGCGTTCCCTGGAGCTCGACGATCTTGGTGCGCTCGTCGCGGTTCTTGGCGAGCCACTCAACGGCCATCTGGCCTTCTTCGTAGAAATTGGAACCGACGAAGCAGTGGAACAGCGTTTCATCAGTGGTCTCGATCTGGCGGTCCATGATCACGACCGGGATCTTGGCGCGCTTGGCTTCGCGGAGAACATTGTCCCAGCCGGTCGTCTTGATAGGCGCGATCACGATGACGTCGACACGCTGCGTGACAAACGAGCGCACCGCGCGGATCTGATTCTCGAGCTGGCCCTGGCCGTCGGCGAACTTGAGGTTGATGCCGCGCTTGTCGGCCTCGGTCTTCATTGAGTTGGTGTTGGCCGTGCGCCAGGCGCTTTCGGCACCCGTCTGCGCGAAGCCGACGGTGAGTTTTTTCTCGGCGGCGGCCACCACGGCGGTCAGCGAAACGAAGGCGAAACCGAGGCAGGCGATCGAGCGGCGGAACAGGGAGGTTTTCATAGGGTAAAAGCTGCGCGCAAAAGGCGGTTGCGAAAAGTTCGGGTCAACGGACACCCGTGAGGACAGTAAAGTGCCGCGAAGAATCAGATGAGTTCAACAAAACAGAGTGAGCGCGAGGAAGAGAGAAAGCGTTCCCCGAAGTTTTCGTCGTGGTTTGCAATCAGTTCAGCGGACTCAACGCCCCTCAAGCACGGCAATGAGCGATTTCGCACTCTGCTCGACATGGAAACGCGTCGAGAAACTCACCAGCGCGCGCTCCCGCATCGCATCGCGTTCCGACGGAGAAAGCACGAGCCAGCGCGTGAGCAGCTTCGTGGCGCCGGCGACATCGTCGTTCTCGATGATGCCCGCACCGTCCTGCTCGATCTCGCGCCAGATGTTCACCTTATTAGAGATCAGTACCGGCACGCGGCACGCGAGCGCCTCAGCCACGGCGATGCCGAAATTTTCCTGGTGCGAAGGCAGCACAAATGCCTGGGCTCGGTGAAACGCGCCCCACTTCAAATCGCCGGTGAGCATGCCCGTCCACGTCACGCGAGCCGACAGCCCGAGTTTTTCCGCGAGTGCTTTCATCTCCTGTCCGTACGGATGGTCGTTCGGTCCCGCGATGATCAAGTGCCAGTCGGCCAGCTCAGGCGATTGGCCGGATTTGAGAACATCCGCGAGAGCATGGAAAAGCAGATCATTGCCCTTCTTCACATGAACACGCCCTAGAAAGAGCAGACAGTGTTTCCCGCGAACCTCAGGAAATTTCTCCTCGAATAATACTCGCTGGCTCTGCGGCTCCCCGATCGGCGCACCGGTGCCGAGATTCACCACGCGCTCATTGCAGCGGTAGAGCCAGAACGACTCCCGCGCCAGCCGCTTCTCCTCTTCGCACGTGAACAACACCGCCCGCGCATCTCGCAGCACGCGATAGTCACCCCACGGCCAGTAAAACCATTTCTTGAGATGCTTCAGCGGATATGTCCGCTTGAACCACGGATCGAGCATCCCGTGCGTGAAAACATGATACGGCGTGTCCGTCCCATGCAGCGCCCTCCACACGCCGAATGCGTGATACTGCCAGAGCCCATCCACCACGACAGCATCATAATCGCGCCGATGCTCCCGCAGCCAAGGCACGAGCTTGCTCGAATAACCATAGCTACCTTTCGACGGTCCCATCGCGTGACACGGCAGCGGAAACGCCTTCACCCACGGATCTTCCGGCGCATCGAGACAAACGACCTCGATTGTGTGCCCGGCCGCTTTATTCACCGCTGCCAGCTGCTTGATCGCCTCCACCGGACCGCCCCCATGCGGATTCACGGAACGGATCGAGTGCAGGATTTTCAGCGGCATGGGTGAAACAGTTAGGCGAATACAGACAGGTGAAACCGGCAATGCCGCCCACCCAGCAGTCATTGTCGAGCCTAACCTCAGTAAGCTGAAAAAAGGCCCCGCGCTGTCTATTTCCCGCTTAAAAAGATTTCAGCTCACTTACCCAGTCCGACTCAAAACGATGCTTGAAAAATCGCGCTATCAATTGGCTAACAAACAATAGAAACACCCTAAACCGATGCCTAGGCAACCCTCCCGGCCCTCACTGAGGGTTTCCCCTAACGAGCGAACGGGGGTGGCCTGATTGTTGGAAAGACGCCCTTCGCTAGTATGAGCCCACATTTCGCAAACAGCTTTCAGAAGACATTCCTCACATGCTCAAACATCGCCAAGAAGGACTCATCTCACTCCACGGGTTCATCGTGACTGTGCTGCTGGGCGGCATCTTTCTCCTGTGGGCAGCACTCATCGAAGCGAGCGGCCTCATCCAGTTCGCGAGCGAGACAAACATTAAGCTCTATTTTCTTGGCGTCATCGGCGGCACTTTGATCAGCGCCCGCAGCTACCACACGATGGCCGGTCGTATCGGTTATCTGAACTGGATCGAACTCTTCCAGATCACCCAGCGTCAGCTGGTCCGCATCGCCCTCGTCCTCTTCTTCGTGGCCTTCGCTACCAAGGACATCAACATCAGCCGCGTTTTCCTCGGTTCCTTTTTGGCTATTGCCGCCGCTGTCCTTTACCTCGCGAACTGCTTCCTCCCCGGCCTCATCTCCCGCTTCTTCTTCAAAGATCACGCCGTCCGCACACTCTTCGTCGGTTCGCCCGAGGAAGTTCGTAAACTCAGAGGCTGGATCAACCAAAAGGCCCACCTCGGCGTCGAACCCGTTGGCTTCCTTTGCAACGAATCCGGCAACAACGTGATCGACGGCCTCCCCTGCTTTGGACGCGTCGATGACCTCAAGTCCGTCATCGAACAAAACCAGATCGGCCAGATCGTCCTCCTCCAATTTTACCTCGGTCAGGAAGCGTCCAACGCAGTTGTCCAAGTCGCCCAGCGCGCCGGCACCCGCGTCCGCCTCTACAACAATCTCAACTCGTACTACGACCATCCTGTCAGCGTCGATCACGAGGGCGAATACACCTTCTTCACGCTCGACGACGAACCGCTCCAGAATCCCGTCAACCGCGTGCTCAAACGCGCCCTCGACATCGCCGTTTCCCTCCCAGTCGTCCTTTTCGTTCTCCCTCCGCTCACGATCTTCGTCTGGATGATGCAACGCACCCAATCGCCCGGCCCGATCTTCTATCCGCAGCTTCGCTCCGGCATCAACAAACGCCGCTTCAACATCTGGAAATTCCGCACCATGAACGCGGCCCAGACCAAGACCCAGCAGACCGTACAGGCCAAGGTCGGCGACTCCCGCATCTACGCTTTCGGCCGCTTCCTCCGCCGCACCAGTCTCGACGAAGTGCCACAGTTCCTGAACGTCCTCCTCGGCGAGATGAGCGTCTCCGGCCCACGCCCGCACATGATCGAGCACGATGCTGAGTTCGCTAAGCTCCTCCGCAATTACTACTCCCGCCACTACGTGAAGCCCGGCATCACCGGCCTCGCGCAGAGCAAAGGCTTCCGCGGCGAGATCTCCGAAGTTTCCCTCCTCGAAAAACGTGTCGGCTACGATCTGGTTTACATCAACAACTGGTCGCTCCTCCTCGACATCAAGATCCTCTTCGCGACCGCCTGGCAGGTCATCTTCCCTCCAAAGACCGCTTACTAAGCCAAAACTTTCCGCATCACCCAAAAGGGCGCGTACGACTTCGGTCGGCGCGCCCTTTTTCGTGCCCCAAAACTCCCGCCGCCCACCCGCACAATACCCCTCCTCACTGCATCAACTCACCCGCATCATTCTCTCCCAAAAAAACCTTCCCAACCTCACCCTCCCGCTGACACAACGCTCCTCCGTGCCCACGTCTCCCAAGAGCCTCAATCCCTCCGAGATTCACGCCGCCATCGACCGGCTCGCCCTCGCCATTTCCGAACGCCACCCCGGCTCGCAAAAACTGCTTCTCCTCGGCATCGCCAACGGCGGCATCACCCTCGCCCGCCGTCTCTCCGCCCTGCTTCCCGGCTCCATCGTCGGCACGCTCGACATCTCCTTCCACCGCGACGACATCACCCGCAATCCCATCCCCAAGGAATTCGCCCCCACCCACATCCCCGTCGATGTCCGCGGCGCGACCGTGATCCTCGTCGACGACGTCCTCTTCTCCGGCCGCACCGTCAAAGCCGCCCTCGACGAACTCTTCGACCACGGCCGCCCCACCCAGGTCGAACTCGCCGTCCTCGTTGACCGCGGCCACCACCGCCTCCCTCTCACCGCCGACTACATCGGCCTCACGCTGACCACGCTTCCCACACAAAAAGTCGTCGTCACCCTCGACGCCGCCAATCCGAAGCGCGACACCATCCGCCTCGAAGCCGCCCGCGCCGACTCCGCCTCCTGATCTGCGCCCATCCGCTTCAATCGCCCCCCTTTCGCACAACAACCGCCACGACTTCTCCGCCCATGCCCTGGACGCGCCGCCACCTCATCACCCTCGAAGAACTCTCGCTCGCCGAGATCGACCAGATCCACGCCACCGCCACCGCCTTCAAAAAGATCCTCGGCCGCAGCGTGAAAAAAGTCCCCGCCCTCCGCGGCAAGACCATCGTCAACCTCTTCCTCGAACCCAGCACGCGAACCCGCATGGCCTTCGACATGGCCGCCAAACGCCTCAGCGCCGACGTCATCTCCCTCGACGGTGCCAGCTCGAGCACCACCAAAGGCGAAACCCTTCGCGACACCGCGGAAAACATTCAGGCGCTCAACGCCGACATGATCATCATCCGCCACGCCGCCTCCGGCTCCCCGCTCTACCTCAGCAACATCCTCGACATCCCCGTCATCAACGCCGGCGACGGCGCTCACGAGCATCCCACCCAAGGTCTCCTCGACACCTTCACCATGAAGGAGCACCTCGGCTCCCTCAAAGGCCGCAAGGTCGTCATCCTCGGCGACATCCTCTTCAGCCGCGTCGCCCGCTCGAATATCCACGCCCTCACCAAAATGGGCGCCAACGTCACCCTCGTCGGTCCTGCTACGCTCGTCCCTCACTGGTTCACCGACCTTGGCGTCAAAGTCTCCCACGACCTCAAGAGCGCCCTCGCCGACGCCGAGGTCGTCATGCTTCTCCGCATACAGCACGAGCGTCAGTCCAGTGGCCACTTCCCCTCGCTCGGCGAATACACGAGCATGTTTGGCCTCAACAAAACCCGCGCCAGCTGGCTCAACCCCAAAGCCATCATCATGCATCCCGGCCCGATCAACCGCGGCGTCGAGATCGACAGCGAACTCGCCGACGGCGACCGCAGCGTGATCCTCGAACAAGTCTCCAACGGCATCGCCGTCCGCATGGCCGTCCTCTACCTCTGCTCCGGCGGCCAGCCCGAATCCGTCGTAACCACCGACTAAGAACTCCACACGCCAAATAACCAGCCGCCAAATTCTCCACGCTCGCTCTGATTTGAGCACTCTTTGGCGTTTGGAGTTTGGCCTTTGAAATTTCAAATCACGCCATGCCCGCTCTCTGGATTCAAAACGCCCGCGTCATCGATCCCGCTTCCAAGCGTGACTCCCTCGGCGACCTATTCATCGCCAACGGCAAAATCGCCGCCTCGCTCTCCGCCGCCGACAAAAAGCGCGCGAAGAAAATCGACGCCAAGGGCCTCATCGCCTGCCCCGGCCTCGTCGACATTCATGTCCACTTCCGCGAGCCCGGCCAGATGCACAAGGAAACCATCGAGACCGGCTCCCGCGCCGCCGCCGCCGGTGGTTTCACCTCGGTCGTCTGCATGCCCAACACCGCCCCCGTCGCCGATAGCGCGGGCACGATCCAGCTCATTAAGGACTCCATCACCCGCACGTCCTGTATCCGTGTTTACCCCACCGGTTGCATCACCGTTGGTATGAAGGGCCAGACCCTCGCCCCCATCGGCTCGCTCAAACGCGCCGGCGTCGTCGCCATCACCGACGACGGCGACTGCGTCCAGTCCAACGAGCTCATGCGCCGCGCCGTCGAGTACGCCAAGATGTTCGACCTCCCGATCATGGACCACTGCCAGGACCACTCCATGACCGTCGGTGCCGTCATGAACGAGGGAATCATGTCCACCCGCCTCGGCCTCAAGGGCTGGCCCCACGCCGCCGAGGACATCATCGTCTCGCGCAACGTCATCCTCGCCACCTACACCGGCGCGCACATCCACATGCAGCACATCTCGTCGAAAAACTCCGTCGAGATCCTCCGCCGTGCCAAAGCCCGCGGCGTCAGCGTCACCGCCGAGGCCACACCGCATCACATCGCGCTCACCGACGAAACCCTCGCGACGTACGACACCAACTTTAAGATGAATCCTCCTCTCCGCACCGAGGACGACCGCATCGCCATCATCGAAGGCCTGCGCGACGGCACCCTGGACTGCCTTGCCACCGACCACGCCCCGCACACCGACTACGAGAAAGACAAGGAATTCGACTTCGCCCCCAACGGTATCCTCGGCTTGGAGACCGCCCTCGCCGTCTCGCTCGACGTCCTTGTCCGCCAGAGCAAATTCAAGCTCCCCTACGTCATCGACCTCTTCACGCGCAAAGCCGCAAAGATCGTCAACCTACCCGCCGGCAACCTCGCCGAAGGCGCCGCCGCCGACATCTGTCTCTTCGACCCCGAAGAGAAATGGACCTACGACGCCAAAGCCGGCTTCAGCAAATCCAGCAACTCCCCCTGGCACGGCAAAACCCTCACCGGCCGCGTGAAAACCACGTTCGTCGAAGGCCGCATCGTCTTCGAAAACGGCAAAATCAAGTAACGTCTGCCGAGGTGAGTGGCGCGCCAGCCCTCACCTCGCCCCCAGATAAAACGCCCGCACCCCGCCGATCTCCAGCCACGAGCGCGCGATCGGATTAAACGCCACTTCGTATACCGTGCGGTTCGCGAACTTCCCCGCCTTCCCGTCGTACAGCATCAGTCCGTAACCCGACGCCACCGGCACACGCACCGCCACCATCACGGCGACCGTCTTCTCGTCGTAGCGCCGCTTCAGGTCCGCCTCCGCCGCTTCCGCCGCCGCGACCTGCTCCTCCGTCGCCTCCACAAACCTGCGCACCTTCATTGTCACGGCCTCACGCGTCATCTTGAACGGCCACGCCACCCGCACGATCTCCTGCGGAGCTTCTTCCGCAGTCGCCGCCACCGCTTCCGCCACGCGCTCCGTCTCTGCGACACCCGCCGCTTCCTTCGTCTGAATTTCCCACGGCTCCACTTTCCGCCGTTCCTCGCCGCTCTTGCCCGCTCCCTTCTCATCGATCTGCGCAGCGACCACCGCCTCGCGCCTCTTCGCGATTCCCTCCTTCAAGGAAGCCCCGCTTACGCCCAGCACCGACGCCAACACCAGCCAGCTCATCGTCGCCACCACCCACGTCCCCACCGGCCTGCCAGCCGCGACCACCACACTTCGCGCCGGCTCAAACCCCAGCGTAGCGATCCCCCCATTCGCCTCCGCCAGCCCTGCGCGCAATCCCGCCTCCGTCCCCACTGCTCCACCGCCGATCACGCACTCCGCCTCCCGCTGACACCGCCTCGCTCCGTCGAAAAATCTCCACGCCTTCCCCGCTGCGATCCGCTTTGCCAAGTCCCTACGCTTCGCCAGCCACCAGCCCACCCTCGCGCCCAACACAACCACCACCGTCCCTACGCCCCACACAACCGCCTCGCTCCAACGCCCCGCATAGATTGCAGCGCCCACCGGAATCGCCACCACCACCGCGAGCCACACCCACGTCCCAAAAACCACCGGCCCCGCCCGCATCGCGCTCCCCAGCCGCACCCAATAAAGCGCCTCCACCATCCGCTGCGCCCGCGCCCGCAACTCCGCATACCGCTCCTCTCTCCACTGCGCATGCGTCACATACCCAAACCGCACCGCCTCGCTCCCGCTAAAAACCACCAGCACCCGCTCGTACCGCGTCGGCGCGCTCTTCTTAAACAACGCCTCAACCACGGTCTCACGGCTGCACGCGTACAACTGCTTCATCCCCGCGTGCGTCCGCTCCAGCGCATCCTCCGGCTCGAATAAACTCCGCAGCAACGCCAGCTCCGCCGCCGGCGAATCCACCGCACACCCGCGCGCCGACGCCCACGCCACCGCCGCTTCGAAATCGTGTGCATAGCCGCCAAGCCACCGTCCCGTATCCGCATCTCCAGCACCGATCGCCTCGCTCAACACCGCGTTGATCGCCCCGCGCACCCGCGCCGCTCCCGACGGCTGCGCCTCATCGCGCAACCACTCCCGGATCAGCACCGCGTCGATCACCCGCCCGCGCCACCGCGCCGCCACGATTCCCTTGCCCAGCTGCGCCCACGCCACGCACGCGACCATCTCCCGCCGCACGCCCTCCGGCAGCGTTTGCAGCGCCGTGCTCTGCTCCAGTTTCAACACCGCCTCCAGTTGTTCGCGCGCCTTCGCCTGCTCCGGATTCTCCGCGAGAAACGCCCTCAGTCCCCCTGCACGTCCGCTCCCTTCCTCGGCAAACAAGTCGCCCAAGCCTTCCTCCCATGCCTCCGCGCCTCCAAAAAGTTCAGCCGCCTCCGGCACCGTGAACAACCTTTCCTGCCTCTCGAACAACCGGTCATGCCGTGAAAGCTCATAGCGATCCCGCACCGGTTCCCCCGCCAGCCAGCGCTGCACCTGCTCGAATCCCCAGCGCCCATCGCGGCAGCTCGCCAGCAATCCGCGCAGCAGCCGCACGATCTCCGCCTCGACCGATGCCGGCATATGCTCCACCGCGCCCGCCCGCGTCATCCCTTCCTGCTCCGCCAGCACCGCCTCCGCCCGCGTCATCAGCTCCTCCGTCTCCCGCGACACATCCCGCTGCCACAACTCTCCGAATACATGCCGCCCCAGCACCAGCTCCTGCACCAGCCGCCCCAACGTCCACCAATCCCACGCCATCAGCCCGCGATCCGCCACATGCTTGAAAAGCCCCACCGCTTCCGGCGGCGCGTAAAAGGGATTCCCATGCAGCACCACATGCCCGCCTCCTTCACCGCCGACGCCACCAGCGCCCGCGCTCCCCGTCTCTCCCGTCACCGCCACCGCCAGCTCCAGCCCCGCGAGAATCACATGCGGCCCGTTTTTATCCAGCACGCGCACAGCCTCCGGTCTCAAATTCAGATGCACCACGCCGCCTGCGTGCAACGCGTTCAACGCCCCCGCCAGATGCCGCACCAGCACCCGCACTTCGTCCAACGTCACCCGGCGCTCCATTCCCCACTCGCGCAACGTCATCGCCGGCCCCGCCAGCATCACCTCGATGCGCCGCCCGTCGCTCTCGAAAACCTCCAGCGGCCTCAGCCACCCCATCTGCCCCTCCCCGCCCTCCGCGCACAGCCGCTTCCACGCCCCCGCCCTCCGCTCATCCATCACACGCAATCCCCGGATCACCACGTCATTTCCCGTCGCGATCTGCACCGCCACAAAACACTTCGCCGCCACCGCATCCGGCAGCGCCTCCCCGACCTGATACGCCTCCAGCCAGCGCGTTCCGGTCGCGAGCGTCTCCCACGCCATCGCCGGAATGGGCGACGCCGCTGCGGCCTTCACGACTGCGGAGGGATTGGGTGGGGTGGTCATCGAAGCAACCAGACTCTACCCGCCAACATCGACGCGACCAACGCTCCCCTAAACCATGAAAACTCTTCCCCTCGCCTACGTCCCACCCGCCAGCCCCGGCCTTGAAATAGCCCCGCGCCCCTGAAAGCGTGCCCCAACCATGCCGGATAAATTGATCGTCGCCAGCGCCCTCGAGGCCGCCCTCGTCCTCTCCGGACTCGTGCTGCTCTGGTGCTTCTTCCTAAGCCCGTCCGCCCGTGCGCGCGCCTCCCAGCCCATGCCTCTCCCTTATTGGGACATCCCCGGCTACGTCTTCGGCCTTACCATCGTCCGGCTTTTCGGTGTGGCCTTCATTATCCAGCTGCTGGCCGCCTCTCTGCTCAAAAAATATGCCCCCGATGTCCCGCTCGATAAAGGCTTCGGCCTCCTCCTGAGCGGCTTCGCGCTCCAGCTCGGCCTGCTCCTCGGTCTCGGCGTCAGCTGGGTGCTTCTGAAATCCAACCGCTTCCAAGCCCAGCTTAATGTCGCCATCAACCCGGCTGCGGTACAACTGCCCGAGCCGCTCCCCCTGTCGCGAATCCCCTTCGCCGGCATCGCGACCTTCCTGATCATGATCGCGCTCATTGCGCCGATCGCCCTCCTCTGGCCAGTCCTGCTAGAGCAGTTCGGCCATACGCCAAAGCCCCAGGAAGTCGTCGAGCTTTTCACCGCCGCCGACTCTACCGCACAGCTCCTCTCGATGATGCTGTTCGCCACCATCATCGCACCGATCACCGAAGAACTGATCTTCCGCTTCGGCATCTTCCGCTACCTGCGCGGCCGCGTTCCCCGCTCCGTTGTTTTCATTCTCCCTGCCCTGATGTTCGCCGCTGCCCACCAAAGCCTCACGGCCGGACTCCCGCTCTTCGTCTTCGGCCTCATCCAGGCCGTCGCCTACGAACGCACCGGACGCATCGCCGTCCCCATGATAGCGCACGGCCTCTTCAATCTGCACACCGCGCTCTTCCTCATGACCGGCACCGATCCCTATTCGGCTTTGATCAACCGGCTCGCGCCATGACCCCCTTCAGTCACCGCAAAGCCGATACCGTCGCCGCCCTCGGCGAAGAGCGCCTCATCTCCGCCATCCGCCGCTGGCTCGGCGATGTCTCCCCACCCGCCCCGCTCGGCATCGGTGACGACTGCGCCATTCTCCCCGCGTCGAAAAAAGCCCAGGCCATCACCGTCGATCCCGTCATCTACCGCCGTCACTTCGACGACTCCATCCCGCCCTGCGCCGTCGGCGCGAAACTCCTCAAGCGCAACCTCAGCGACCTCGCCGCCATGGGCGCAAAACCCCGCGCCGCCGTCGTCGCCCTCACGCTCGATCCCCGCACGCGCCTCGACTGGCTCGAAAAATTCTACCGCGGCCTCGCCGCCTGCGCGCGCACGTACAACCTCGCCATCGTCGGCGGTGACGTCGCACAAGCCGACAAAATCCTCGCCGCCAGCCTCACCCTGATCGGCGAGGCTAGCGGCTCGCGCATGTTGACCCGCGCCGGCGCGCGCAGCGGCGACTGGATCTACGTCACCGGCCCCCTCGGCGGCAGCCTGCTCGGTAAACATCACCGCTTCACGCCACGCCTCTCCGAAGGCGCCTGGCTCGCCGCCCACCCCGAAGTCCGCGCCATGATGGACCTGAGCGACGGCCTCGCCAAAGATCTTCACGCGCTCACTCCCTCCAACGCCGAGCCCGCGCTCGATCCCGCTCTCATCCCCATCAGCCCTGCCGCCCGCAAACTCGCTCGCGACTCCAAGCGCACTCCGCTCGCTCACGCCCTCGGCGACGGCGAAGACTTCGAGCTCCTCTTCGCCGTCCGCAAAAACTCCAACCGCGCCTCCTTCGAAAAAACCTGGCTCCGCCACTTCCGCCAGCCCCTCTACTGCATTGGCAACTTTGTCTCCATTGGAAAACGTCCCGCCGGCTCCATCGACCTCAACGCGCACCGCGGCTATGAGCATCTTCGATAAACTCCGCGCCGGCGTCCAAACCGCCTCCGCCGCCGAGACCCAATCCCTCGCCGCCGAATTCGCCGCCGCCCTCCCGCCGGACACCACCCTCGCACTCCACGGTAATCTCGGCGTCGGCAAAACCACCTTCGTCCAAGGCCTCGCCCTCGGCTTCGGCATCGATGCCACCGTCACGAGTCCGACCTTCACGATCTTCACGCTCTACCGCGGCCCGCGCACGCTCGTGCATCTCGACGCCTACCGCCTAGAACGCGACGCCCAGATCGAGTCGCTCATGCTCGATGATTTCCTGACCAGCCCCTACTGCCTCGCCGTCGAGTGGCCTGAGAAAATTCCCAGTTGGATTCCCTGCGACGCTTTCCACCTCACCCTCGGCATCGCCCCCGACAACCAGCACACCCTAAAGCTCGCCTGAGACTCCAAGCACCGCTGCACGTTCATGCGGCGGTCCCCTCCGCTGGAGGGACGACCTCCGTGTCGTCCAGTCTGCTTCCAATGCAGAGCCTGCGCTTGCGCAGCCCCTTCATAGCTCGTCCCGCCCATCCACAAAAAAGGCGCGGCGAAAAAAATCGCCGCGCCTCTCGCGCAAAAAACTTACTCCGTCTTCGGAGCTTCTGCTTCCGGCGGTGCTTCCTCGGTTGCAGGTGCCGCAACTTCCGTCTCAGCAGAATCTGCTACCGGAGCGGCTGACTCCGCCGTCGGGATCGGCGGGGTGGTCTGCGGAGCTTCCGGGAAGTTCTCCGGATCGTGCTCGGACTTTTCGACCTCGTTCTTGCGAGCCTCGGTCATCGGCGGCGCGGCAAAGAGACGGCCATCGATGAACTCGGTCACATAACCTTCGGTCACCAGCCAGCGGAGATCGCCATTGAGGCGGTTCAACTTGGACTGATCTTCTGCCGTGAGCGCCGAGCCCTGGCCCTGCGCAAACGGAGCGATCGAGCCACTCGTCGCGATCACCGGCTGCGCACCCTCGGCGGCAGGTGCCGCATCAGCCGCAGGAGCGCTTTCGGCAACCGGAGCTGCTGCGACCGGCGCTGCCACCGGAGGCTGGATGCCCGCAAACTTCACCGGCAGCTCGCTGGCCTTCACCATCGGGTGCGCTTCGATGAACGAGATGAGCGCGCCGATCGTGTCGGAGAACGTCTGGCCTGGGACGCGGAATTTCCGTTTCACCGCACAGACATAGGAAATGCCCTTGGAGCCCTTCTTGAAGATCGTGAACCCTTCGCGACGCAGACGACCGCGCAGCGCGTTCGCCGTATCGAGTGGGAAACGGCGCTGGCGCTCCGCCGTGCCTTCGATGGCGCGGCGCAGTTCGCCCTGCGGCAGTTGCTCGATGAGTTTGCCGTGGAAACGGGCATTCTCGACCGGCTTCACGACCTTGTCTTTGGCATTCGCGAGCAGGTAGCTGCGCGCGTCATCGAGTGAATCAAAGGTCAGCGGCGTGGTACCTTCGGGGGCATTCTTCCACGTGTAGCGCGTGACCTTTTTCATCTTCTCCAGCCACTGGTTGACGACCTCCGGATCGCGCACCGTCTCGATGCGCGACTTGTAAGCGTCGAATGACATCCGCGAGCCCTTGGCCGCATGATGCTGCTGCACGATCTGATTGTAGCGGTGATAATTCGGTGGCCCGAGCAATTCGCCCGTGAGCCCGCACTTGTTGATCACTTGATAGCTGCCCTTCGGCGGATCGATTTCGACCTCGGCCGAATCAAAAAACACGCCGAGATGCTTGCTCAGCACATGGGCGATGGCGGCTTCTTCGGACTCGAACGGCAGGCCGTCGGGCATCGAAATCGCCAGTGGCGCGAGTTTACCAGCGGTACCTTCAGCGGCGCCTTGCGGGCCGTTACCTTCAGGAGCCTTGCGCTGGATCACAGCCACGTAGCGGTCGTTCTTGCCGACGATCACCTTGGCAATCTCGAACAACTCATACGTGCGGCACGAGGTGCGGATAGCTTTGGCCAGCGCCGTGAACCCGGTGTCTTCCGGATAGAAAGTAACGTTGAAAAACGGGCTGATGTACGGACCGCGATCGCGTTCCTGGCCGCCATCACGCGCATCGCGGAAACCGCCTTCGCGAGGGCCACCCTGGCCACCGTAACGCGGACCACCACCGCGGTATTCACCGCGTTCGCCGCCACCGGGACCGCCTGGGCCGCCGCGGAAATCGCGACGCTGGCCACCTGAGTAACCGCCAGCACCTGGACCACGTGACGGCGCACCGCCACCGGAGTCGGGACGTGGTGCGCCTTCGCCACCACCGCCTGCCGGAGCATCCGTACCGGGGCCCGCTGGTTTGCGGAAGGCACGGCGATCACGGCGGATTTCTCCACCGGGTGCGCCACCACCGGGACCGTCACGGCGTCCTTCACCTTCGTCTCTACGACGGGGACGCTCATCGCCACGCGCGTCGCGCGGGGACGATTTGTCCTGAGTCCACAGGGTGCCGAAGCTGAACCCCTGGAGTTGAGTGAGATCGAGTTTGTTGAAATCCTTGGGAGGATTTTCTGAGGGAGCGTTGTCGTCCATGACTGACAGGGTGCAAAGCGAGATGTGTTACCCGCGGAAGTGTCTACAAGAAGGGTGCCTAATTGAACCGATGAGCCGGGTCAGCTTCACCGGGCGTATCCGGGTGGCAAGCGCGATTTGCCCCGGGAAACCCCGGTTGATGCCCAGCCCTTCAAAGAGGTCTGAGGTCTATCTTCAGCCTGGAGGGCGCTGCTTCGTCAGCGCCGCAAATGCCGGGAATGTGGTGGCATTTGGAAAGCGGCGGCGAAGAAGCGCCGCCCTCCAGTATGAAAAAAGCGCGGGCAACTGGTCATGCCCGCGCCAAGTAGAAATGAGAGCCGTTGAGGCTGCTATGAACCGTTTCGTTACTTCCGCAGACCCGTTTCGCGCATGAGGCGGGCGGTTTCGCGGTAGGCTTCTTCGACCCAGTCGACGATCTTCGAAGGGTCGGGAGAATATTCGAGTTCGATCGAGATCGTGCCGTCGATGGCGAGCTCTTTGATCGCCTGGAGGTACGGCGCGAATTTCACCACACCGCGGCCGGGAGGAAGGTCTCCGTGGACCTTGCCGTCGCAATCGCTGATGTGCACGTGGATCGCCTTGCCCTTCAGCTTCGCGACATCGAGCGGGCTGGTGTCGGCGAGGACGAGATGGCTGACGTCGATGTTCGCACGGATGCGGGGATGATTACAGTCGTCCACAAAACGGACCATCTCGTGAATGCTGTTCAGCAAACTCAGACGGAACGGCTCCAGCTCGAGCGCGATGTCGATACCCTTCGTGTCGGCGTAGTCGCCGAGGATTTTGCACGTCTCGACGGCCCAGCCCCACTGCGCGGCGGGCGGGATGACTTCGCGCTGCCAGATGTATTCGCCGAGAACCAGCAGGATGTTTTTCGCGCCAAACTCGGCCGCGAGATCGATGGTCTTCTTGCAACGGGCGACATGGAAATCGCGGACCGGATCATTGAAATCGACGAGCCCGGTGGCGACGACGACGAGGGAGATGATCGGGAGTTTTTCCTGCTCACAGGTGCGCGCGATGATCTTTTTCTCCTCGGCGGTGATGGTCATGGCTTCGGCGAAAAGATCGACCGAATCGAAGCCGATGCGGGCGATGTGCTTGAGGCCGGTGGCGGTATCCACGCCGGCCTGACCGAACGCGCTGTTGATGATGCCTAGTTTCATGTGCGGTGTGTGTTGGGTTGGGAGTTTTGGGTTATTTCTTCGGGGAAAGGATTTCACTCGGCGCGACGGCGCGGTGCTCGGCGGCGCTGACGTAAGCGGCTTCGACGAGCGCCATGGTCTTGAGGTTGTCGCGGCCGCTGATGGCGGGTTCGCGTTTGGTTTCGAGCGCGATAAGAAGCTGGCCCATCGTTCCGGCGAAGGCGTCGGGGAACCAGCTCTCCTGCCAGGTCGGCGCGGTGAAGGACTTGTCGCCTTTCGCGGCGTAGCGGATCGACGACGGGCTCGTGTAAGGATCTTTGCACCAGCCGATGTCGCCCATCGCGAGGCCGTTGAGGCCTTCGATGCGCCACTGGATGCTGATGTCTGACGGGCAGCCTTCTTTCGCCGGACCAGTCCAGATGTCGTCGATCACGACGCAGCGAAGTCCGTTGGCGTATTCGAGAATGTAGGAGCAGATGCCGTCGGTGTGTTCGAATTTCGTGCGCGGGTCGGAGCGCGTGCTGCAATAAATCCGCTCTGGATCGCCGAACCAATAGCGCAGGCAGTCGATGTGGTGGATCGACATGATGCGGAGCGTGACCCAGCCGAGTTCCTCCTGCCAGGGCATCAAGTGCGGGACGCCGCGCATATCGATCGTCGCGAAAACGGGCGCGCCGATCGTGCCGTTTTCGAGGAGCGTTTTGCCCGCGCGCACCGACTGGTCGTAGCGCATGTTTTGGTTCACCGCGAGAGTGACGCCCGCCTGCTCGCAGAGGCGCACGGCCTCGGCGGCCTCAGCGAAATTTTTGCCGAGCGGTTTCTGCGCGAGGATGCCTTTGACGGTTTTGCGCGCGCACGCGGCCTTGATCAGTTCGAGCTGATTTTGCGGCGGCACGGCGATGTCGAGCACCTCGATCGTGGGATCGTTGAGGAGCTGCTCGTAGGTGTCGTAGACTTTCGCGATGTTGTGACGCGCGGCGGTTTTAGCGGCGTTTTCGCGGGTGCGTGAGGCGATTGCGACCGGGTTGAAACCGGCTTTGCGGTAGCTCACGAGGTGGCAGTCGCTGACGATGAAACCGCTGCCGACGATACCGATGCGGTAATCTTTTTTGGCGGGCGGCGTGGGCGTGATTTTGAGGTCCATGAGTAATGCTAAGAAAGTGAACTGGCGACCGCCCGGAAACGGGGTGAGCGGTCGCGTCGGATCAGGGAACGCTGCGCTTACTTCTCGACTGAGAAACTATGCACGGTCGTCTGGCGGTAAGTTTCGCCGGGGCGGAGCGTGATGTTGCCGAGGTGCGGAGCGTTGATCGAGTTGGGGTAACGCTGGCACTCGAGGCAGAGCGCGCCGTGCTTTTCGTAGCGTTTGCCCGCTTTGCCGACGAACGAATCGTCGAGCGACGAACTGCTGTAGAACTGCACGCACGGCTCAGTCGTCGTGATTTCCAAAACGCGTCCACTGCGCGGCTCGACCAAACGCGCGGCTGGCGTAAGCTTCGCACCGGCGCCGGTGGATTGAGTGCGGAGAAAATAATTATCGCCGTGGTTATTCCACAGACCGGGCAAGGCGTCGCCGACGCGCTTGGGCTTCGTGAAGTCGTTGGCTTTTCCCGCGACGGCTTCGCGGCGATCGATGAGCGTCATCGCTTCACCGCACGGCGCGATTTCGTCGGAGAAAATTTGCAGCACGTGGTCGTCGACGCGGCCGCTGCCCTCGCCCGCGAGATTGAAATACGCATGATTGGTCAGGCTGAGCAGCGTGGCTTTGTCGGTCGTCGCCTCGTACTCGATCGTGAGTTCGTTGGCTTCGGTGACGACGTAGGTGACGGCGATGCGGACGTTGCCGGGATAACCTTCTTCGCCGTCGGGGCTGAGGTAGCTGAGGCGGAGCGCGTCGGAGCCGCTGCTGTGTTTCACAATCTCGGCGGACCAGACGCGTTTGTCCAAACCGGTGTTGCCGCCGTGGAGGTGATTCGGGGCGTTGTTGATCGCGAGGCTGTAGGATTTGCCGTCGAGCGTGAACTTCCCGCTCGTGAGGCGGCCTGCGATGCGGCCGGTGATGCAACCGAAGTAAGGATGACCTTCCAGGTATTTTTCGAGGCTCGAAAAACCGAGGACGATGTCGGCGCTCTTTCCCGCCCGATCCAGCGTATGCAGCTCGGTGATGATGCCGCCGTAGGTGATGACCTTGGCGGAGAGGCCGCGGGAATTGGAGAGCGTGTACTCGTCGACGACTTCGCCGGAGGGTAGCTGGCCGAAATTTTTCTTGGTGATCATGAACGTTGTTTGGCTTGTTCGAAACATTCGCGGGCGATGCGCGCGTAAACGAGCGCCTGCGCGTAGCGGTCGGACTCTTCGCGGAGAGTGCCGTCGGGCTGCGTGAATTTGCGGCCGTAATAAATCGCAGGCGACAGAATCTCCGGCGCCAGGACGAGGTAGTCGCCGGGCTTCGCGGACTTCAGGAAACCGGTCATGGCGTGCGTCCACATGGCGCGATAGTGCGCGAGGAAATCGCACATGCCAAAAGCCTGCGGCACCGGCGGTTTTCCGTCGGCGATATCGACCTGCATGCACGAGGTATTGCCGATGCGCCCGTGCATGAAACTGACGCGGTCAAAGATCGGCTGCATTGCGCGCCACTTGGCTTCGATGTCGCCGTAGGCGAGTTCCTGGCCGGTGTAGTAATGACTGAAGTCGCCGTTGAAGCGGACGGCGGGAACGCGCTTCGTGAGCTGGATCGTGCGCCAGACATCTTGCGTGATCGTGGCGCGGTGCGTCTCGATATAGAGAGGGAAATTCAACTCGTCCGATGCTTCGACGGTGGCGCGCACAAGGGCGTCCATCTGCGCGTCGTCTTCGAAACCGGTGCCGACGTGCGCGGTGGCGGCATCGTGGCCCGCGTCTTTCATTTTCTTCGCGAACTCCTTCGCCTCAGCGACGGAGTCGATGCGACCGCTTCCGGCGGAGCCGATGCCTGCGGCGCGGCAGTCGGCGGCACTGCCGTCTTGCGCGCCTTCGAAGCCGTCCTTCTTGAGGAAGGCCATTGCTTCGACGCCTTTCAGCTTCGGCCAGATCGAGTGCGCGGGAAGATCGGTGAGCGTGCCGAGGTTCAGGTAGACTTTGAGACGCGGCGGCTGGTTCGAGCCGTCGTTGAGATTTTTAGGCATGAGTGTGCGTTCCCGCGGGAAAAATTAAAATTCGTCGAACGCGATCTGGTTTTGCGGGACTTCGAACTGACGCAGCATCGCCGTCGTGGCCTTGATCATCACGGGCGGGCCGCAGAGGTAGAAGTCCACGCCCTTCGGCGATGGGTGTTTGTCCAGCAACTCGGCCTTCACGACGTCGTGGATGAAGCCGGTGAACGACGTCCAGTTGTCCTCCGGCTGCGCTTCCGAGAGCGCGACGTGGAAGGTGAAATTGGGGAAACGCTTTTCGAGATCGCGGAAGTAATCGGCGTAGAAAACTTCCTGCAGCGAACGCGCGCCGTACCAGAAACTGATGCGACGATCGGTCCCGTGCGTCTCGAGCAAGTGCGAGATGTGCGAGCGGAGCGGAGCCATGCCCGCGCCGCCGCCGATGTAAACCATCTCGCGGTCGTTGTGCTTGATGTGAAACTCGCCGAACGGGCCGATCGCGGTGACTTCGTCGCCGGGCTTGAGGCGGTGCACGTAGGCGGAACCGGCTCCGGCGTTGCAGGCCTGGCCGCGGGGCGGCGTGGCAATGCGGACGTTGAAGCGGAGCTGTTTGTCGGTCGCGGGATTGGTCGCGAGCGAGTAGTTACGGCGGATCGGCACTTCGTTTTCGCTGCGGAAATCGAAGACGTGCTGCGCTTCCCAGACGTCGGAGAACGGCTTGTTTACGGCGATCTCGCGGAACTTGATTTCCGGATACGCGGGGATGTCCAGCTGCATGTAGTCGCCCGGCTGGTAATTGATCACCGTGGTCGGATCGATGGGCTCGAGGACGAGTTCTTTGATGAAGGTAGCGACGTTGTTATTGCTCACCACGCGGAACCGGTAGGTCTTCTGCGTGGTGGGCGCGGCGCTTTCGTTCGCGGCGAGGCGGAGGAAGATTTTCCCAGCGGTCTCGCGCACGGGATAAGTCTGGAGCGCGATGCAGACGGGTTTGCGCTGCGGTGAGCCGTCGGTGACGTCGAAGCGGCCGTTGTGCTTCGGGCACTCGACGAGTTTTCCCTTCACGAGGCCGTCGGCGAGGTGCGTGTTGCCGTGCGTGCAAATGCCGTCGGTCGCGTACACGGCGTCGTCGGCGAGGCGGTAGATCGCGTAGGTGCGCTTCGCGTGGTCGAAGCGGATTACGTCTTCTTTCCCGAGGATCGCGCTGTCGCAAACCTCGATCCAGCCATTGACGACCGGGCGGTTGGCCGAGGTGATCGCGGGGGCGACTTGGGAAACTTCCTTGCGGTCAGTAGGCGTCGGGATGACGCGCTTCACGTGGTACGCGGGATCTTTTCGCTGGCGGAGCACGGCCGGGATGATTTCGCGCCAGGCGTCGTAGAGTCCCGAATACGGCGTGGGCGTGTCGTCTTTGATGATCTCGTGGAGCTTCGGCAGCTGGTGATACGGCACGAGCGGGAACATGTGATGCTCAAGGTGGAAATTCATGTTCCAGTAGAAAAACCGGTTGATGAAATTCATGCGCACCGTGCGGCAGTTGAGGCGGTGATCGAGGACGTTTTCCGCGAGGCCGGTGTGTTGCGTGAGTCCGTAGACGAGCATGAGCCACGCGCCCCAGAGATTGGGCAGGCCGACGTACATGAGCGGCAGGAACGTGCGGTAATAAATCGCGAAGCCGAGCGCGGTGCCGTAGATCACGACGTAGACGCGCGCCTTCCAGAACACTTTCGAGTGCTCCGATTCGGGGATGTACGTGAGCTCCTCGGGCGTGAGTTTGCCGGTGCAGTGGAGGAGGACGTTCTTCGCGTAGTTGGGAAACGTTTTGATGTTAAAGAACGCCATCCCGAGTCCCACGAGATCCGGCGGACGCGGCACGGCGATCTCGGGATCGCGGCCGACGATGATCGTGTCGCTGTGGTGGCGTGTGTGACTCCAGCGCCACGGCGTCGATTCGCGCAGCACCATGAACGACGCGACCTCGTAGAGCGCGTTGTTCATCCAGTCGGTTTTGAACGCTGTGCCGTGGCTCGACTCGTGCCAGCGCGAGTCGGACGTCGACGCGTAGAGCACGCTGTAGAGGCCGAACGGGATGATCGCCCACCAGCTGCCCCACCAATAAAAACCCCACACGCCCGCCGCGATGATCAGCGAAAACCAGATGATCGTGTCGCGGATCGCGGGGCCGTCCTTGCGCTGCAGCAGCTCGCGCATCTTGGCCTTGGGAACGGGCGACGCATACCAAGTCGCCTCGGCCAGCCCTTTCTCAATCGCCAGCGCAGAGTCTTTGCCCACGAGGCTGTAATCGCTGAGTTCAATCTTACTCATGAGTTAAACAGGGGAAGGTCCAAGCGGGGTGAGTTGGACGGGGAATTGCGCGATAGAAAGCGGTGGCATTTTCGCGCGCGTCAAACCTGCAAAGGCAGATTCATGAAAAAAGTCGGCGAAGAGCTCTAATTCATGAAATAGAAATTAACTCCCAGCCGAAACGCACACTCACTGGCCATGAAATAAAGTCAGCTAGGCTTGAAAGACCACTAACTAACCGTGCCACATTGTTGAGCTACAAAGCCCCAAAATCACCGGTGAGCCAATCAGTGATAGCATCCGCATGTGTAGCAGCCGCTAGGAACCCGCCGGTGTAGAGAGCCACTGGTCGCGCCGAGTCGGTGTATTGTTCGAAACTTTCCGAAGGGAGCACATCGGGAAGATTCAACCAGTGTTTTTGACCGACGTTTTCTTTGCTCCGAAATCTTTGCGGGCTAGTTCGCATCGTAATCGCCATGGTTGTGGCCCATGGATCCGATCGCTTTGCGACGGGTTGCCGTTTTTTATCCCAATCGAGGATCATTACTGGAGGCCACGCCCCTCGACTTCCGCGTGAGCGAAGCATGTTTGAGAGAATCGAATCGATATGCGAATCGCCGAAACCATATCCAGCAATCAAGACAGCGTCCGCCTCATAAGCATGTCGCGCTAGCTGGCTATAGAAGGTTAGGAATGGATCTGACTGCAGCTGATCGAGCTTCCATCCACCTGCGACTAAAGATGCCACGACCATTCGCTTCTGATCACTTCTGGTCGAAATGAAGTCTGTGTCGTCCCAGTCCACTGTATCTCGGCTTTGCCACAGATCGTCGTACCAAATTATCTTGGGCCCGAAATCGATATGTTCGGTGTCTTTGACGGGCCTGATAATCCGGTGATGCACGCTGCCATGCAGATGATAAATGAAACTCCACTCTCTGCGGCCAATTACCTTAGCCGGAAGAAAAGCACCGCCGTGACGATCAAACCCGACAAAGGAGTTCGGAAGAGCATTAAGTGCCGCGGTATCGTAGTTGAGGTTATAAATTCCCACATCGAACGTGCGGGCTAGAGCCGCAAAAAGAGAGCTGTATGTTTTGAATTCCGTTCGCGCCCTGCGTTCGAATTCAAAAATTTTACTTGTTCCTCTGACACGGAAAGCGACTCGGGAAAGTAAGGCACTCAGCTGCCCCTGCGTTTGATAAAACAGCTTGTTCGACGTCGGCTCCTTCAAATCAAAACTACTCAGCAATCGTGAATACATCGGATCACCGTGCGGAGAACCGAGCGTAGCATTCATGAGCAGATGGAGGTCCCCTAAAACACGTTCGAATGTAGGTCTGGTGCGCCACTCCAAAAGTGGGCGAGTTTCGTCGGTAAGCTCCAATCCATAACGCTCACGATTGTCCCAGAGAACTTGGAAGAAATCAGGGCCGCCTCGCGAACTAACATATGTTTTAGCCTGCTCTCGGAGATCGCGGTCTAAGTCGTCGACAGAAGGGAAACCTTGTTCGATCGAGCTGCCCGCTCCGAGAATCACTAGCAGCTTCTTTTTGGCATCAGGTGCGCAATCGGTGGACATCGATAGACCTTTGTAGGCTTCGTCCTAACACTGCTTTTCTCACAGTCGACCTCCCGTTTTCGTGGAGCAAGCACTAGTTATTGTGCGGCTTGGAGACTCAGTCTCCTCGACCGCTGGTGCTCAGGAAGGGACTCGAACCCTTACGCCTTACGGCACACGCCCCTCAAACGTGTGTGTCTACCAATTCCACCACCTGAGCGTTTCCAGTCGGAGGAGTGCGGAATAAGAGTCTTCGCGCCGTGGGTGTAAAGCCCGGAAATGGGAAAATCTTAAAATCCCTTTTGACCCCCTGCCCGCCCCGGCAACTGTCAGCCACCTTCACCGGCCGGCCATGACCCACGACGAAATAAAACGCGCCCTGCTCGCATCCTACGAAACCGATGGCGGCATCAATCACCTCGACGGCACCAACCTGCCCGCCGAGGAATCGGTCAACCAGCTCGCCCGGGATTTCATGCACATCCTCTTCCCGGGGTTCTTCGATGAAAAGGCGCTGACCAAGAGCTGCGTTCCGTCGCTGGTCGATGCGTTGCTGGCGCGCATCGAAAGCCGGCTGTCGTCGGAACTCGAAAAGTCCCTGCGTTTTGCCAAGGAGCCGCGCGCCAGCGAACTCGCCCGCGAACACACCGCCGTTCTCCTTTCCCGCCTTCCCGACATCCGCCGCATCGTCCAGACCGACGTCACCGCCGCCTACCAAGGCGATCCGGCCGCGCGCAGCACCGAGGAAATCATCCTCGCCTATCCGTGCGTGCTGGTGATCTCGCTCCAACGCGTCGCCCACGAACTCTACAAACTCGGCGTTCCGTTGCTCCCGCGCATGTTGACCGAGTACGCCCACGAACGCACCGGCACCGACATCCACCCGGGCGCGCAGATCGGCACGCATTTCTTCATCGATCATTGCACCGGCGTCGTCATCGGCGAAACCGCGCGCATCGGTAACAACGTCAAAATCTACCAAGGCGTCACTCTCGGCGCGAAGTCGTTTGTCGTGGACGACGCCGGTCATCCGGTGAAAGGCGTGAAACGCCACCCAAAGCTCGAAGACGGCGTGATCGTTTACCCCGGCGCCACGATCCTCGGCGGCGACACCGTGATCGGCGAAAACTCGATCGTCGGCTCCAACGTCTGGCTCATGCAATCGATGCCCGCCAACAGCATCGCCTACTACCAAGGCGACACCGCCTCGATCATCCGCCCGCGGAAGAAGAAGGAAGCGCTGCTGGAGGAGTTCAGCGATTGGGTGATTTGATCCGCATTCGGAACGGCACTTAGCAAGTGCCGTTCCCACATCCATCCACAAAAAAGCCGCGTCATTTTGGACGCGGCTTTTTTGTTTAGAAACTCGTTCGAACAACGAGAGCGACCAACTCGCTCAGGCCGCCATGTACGGCAGCTTGGCGGCGGTCGTCTTCACCGCAGGCAAGCCATCGATCAATTCGCCGATGGCGTCCCAACGGCCGTTGATCAGCGCGTCGCGCGCGGTTTCGCGCTGGGTGATTTTCACGGATTCGCCGCCGAAACGGACTTCCAACTTCTCCAGGTCGATGGTGATCGGTTTGTCGGTGTTGGCGTTCACGTAGGCCGCGATCTTCGCGATGTCTTCGCGGCTAGCGCTCACGCAGGGCATGCCGAGCGTGGTGCTGTTGCCGAAGAAAATCTCGGCGAAGTTCTCGGCGATGATCGCCTTGAAACCGGCCTTGGAGATCGCCTGCGGAGCGTGTTCGCGCGAAGAGCCACAGCCGAAGTTGGCACCGGAGAGGAGGATGGTCGCGCCCTTGTGCTGGGGACGGTCGATCGGGTGATCGATCTTGTTACCCTGCGGATCGTGGCGGACGTCAAAGAACGCGAATTCGCCGAGACCGTCGAAGGTGACGCACTTCATGAAGCGCGCCGGGATGATGCGGTCGGTGTCGATGTCGTTGCCGGGGACGTAAACGCCGCGACCGGTGACTTGGGTGATTTTTTCGAGAGCCATGTTTTTGAAAAGGAGTGAGTAGCGGGTAGTGGGTAGCGAGTAGGTGAAAAAGCGGTGTGAGCGTGATGCTCGCTACTCGCTACCCACTACTCGCTACTTCGAGATCAGTTGACCGAGAACACTTCACGAGCATCCGCGACCTGGCCCGTGACAGCGGCGGCGGCGACCATGACCGGGCTCATCAACACCGTGCGACCGGTGATGGAGCCCTGGCGGCCCTTGAAGTTGCGGTTGGAGGACGACGCGCAGAGTTCGTCGCCGACGAGTTTGTCGGGATTCATCGCGAGACACATCGAGCAGCCCGCGGCGCGCCACTCGAAGCCGGCCTCGGCCAGCACCTTGTCGATACCTTCCTTTTCGCACTGGAGAGCGACGATCTGCGAGCCGGGCACGGCGATCGCGCGCACGCCCGAGGCGACTTTCCTGCCCTTGATGAATTTCGCGACTTCGCGGAAGTCAGAGAGACGTCCGTTCGTGCACGAGCCGAGGAAGGCGACGTTGATCTTGGTGCCCTTGATCGGAGCGCCAGCCGGGAGCTTCATGTATTCGAGCGCCTCGATGATGCCCGCCTTTTCGTCGACCGACGTAGCCTTGGCAGGATCGGGAATCGTCTCGTTGATCGAGATACCCTGGCCGGGATTGATGCCCCAGGTGACGGTCGGCGCGATGTCGGCCGCGTCGATCTTCATGACGTCATCATAATGGCAGCCCGGATCGGAGGCGAAAGACTTCCAGCGAGTAACCGCTTCGTCCCAAGCCGCGCCAGTCGGCGAGTACGGACGGCCCTTCAGATAATCGAACGTCGTCTGGTCCGGATTCACGTAACCGACGCGCGCGCCGCCTTCGATGGACATGTTACACACCGTCATGCGCTCCTCCATGGAGAAGCCGTCAAACGTGGTGCCGCAGTATTCGTAGGCAAAGCCCGTACCGCCGTTCACGCCGGTGAGGCGGATGATGTGGAGAATCACGTCCTTCGCATACACGCCGGGACGCAGCTTTCCGTTAACCTCGATGCGACGAACCTTGAGCGCGCCGAGCGCCATCGTCTGCGTGGCGAGCACGTCGCGCACCTGCGACGTGCCGATACCAAACGCGATCGCGCCAAACGCGCCGTGCGTGGACGTGTGCGAGTCGCCGCACGCGATCGTCGTACCCGGTTGGGTGATACCCTGCTCGGGACCGACGATGTGGACGACGCCCTGCTTGCCGCTCGCGCGGTCGAAGAAAGTGATGCCAAAGTCCTTCGTGTTTTTGCGCAGCTCGTCCATCATGGCCTGCGCGAGCGTGTCCTTGTACGGCTCGACCAGCTCGTTCGTCGGCACGATGTGATCGACCGTCGCGAACGTGCGGTGCGGATAAGCGACCTTCAGGCCGAGATCGCGCAACATGCCGAACGCCTGCGGGCTCGTCACTTCATGGATAAGGTGCGTGCCGATCAGCAATTGAGTCTGGCCGTTAGCCAGCTTGCGGACGGTGTGAGCGTCCCAGACTTTTTGAAACAGTGATTTGGCCATGGGAAAAGTGATTTTGAGTGAGACTAAAAAGAGGGTCGTGAACTTGCCCGAAAACGACTCCGGGCGTCAAGGATTCGGCCAGATAATACCTCACCGTTGCGTTGCCGGAAAATACCTGTTTCGTCGCCTGTGATGCCTCGCGAGTATCAATTCCCCTACGAGCTGCGCCACCTCGTTTACTTCCTCGAAGTCGCCCGCCAGCTCCATTTCCGCAAAGCCGCCGAGGCTCTGGCCGTCGCGCAACCCGCGCTCAGCCGCCAGATCGCGCAACTCGAAGCCGCCGTCGGCGCCGAGCTTTTCGTCCGCTCCCGCCGCCGCGTCGAACTCACCCCCGCCGGCCGCGCCTTCGCCAAACGCATCGAGCCCGTCCTCCGCTCCCTCGCCGCCGCCGGTCGCGAAGTCCAGGCGCTTACCCGCGGCGAAGAAGGCCACATCCGCGTCGCCTTCACCGGCCTAGCAATGGCGACGGTGCTTCCCGGCATCCTCCGTGAATTCAGCCGCCGCTTCCCCGGCATCCGCCTCGAACTCAACGAATCGCCCTCAACCACCCAGCTCGTCGCGCTTCAGGCCGGTGAACTCGGCTGCGGCTTTTTCCATCCCGGTGCCACGCCCACGCCAGGCCTTCGCACGCGCCTGCTCCTCCGCGAGCGCAACGGCATCCTCCTCCCCTCCGGCCACGCCCTCGCGAAACAGGAGAAAAACTCTCTCAAACTCAGCCAGCTCGCCGACACGCCCTTCGTGCTCTTCCCGCGCTCGCACAACCCGAGCTTCTATGACCGCGTGCTCAGCGCCTGCGCCAAGGCCGGGCTCACCCCGCGCATCGCCGAGGAAGTCTGGCCCCGCGCCAACGGCATCGGCCTCGTGCGCGCGGGCTTGGGCGCGACCTTCATCACACCGTCCGAAGCAAAAAATCTCCCCGGCGATGTCGTCTTTCGCCCGCTCGCCGGTCCCGCCCCCGAAAGCAGTCTCGTCCTCGGCTGGCGACAACCGCCCGCGCCCGAGCCCGCCCTCGCCGCCTTCCTCGCCGTCGCCAGCGAAACCGTTGCGACGCTTTCCTAATCGTCGCTTCCGCCGCCGCTAATCCCGCCTGCCTCCGCGCCTGATACTTGCAGGGTTTGGGTTGAAGTCCGCGTTCAATGCTCAACCTTCAACGCCTTTCATGCGTCGCCAACATCTCCTCTCCGCCACCGCCGCACTCACCGCCCTGCTTGCGCTAGGCGGCTGCCGCAAACCCGAGATCACGACCTACACCGCGCCCAAAGACCCCGCCCCGGCCATCACCGGTCCCGCCATGAGCGCGGCCAATCTCCCGCCGTCCACCACCGCCGCGCCCGCGATCCGCTGGCAGCTCCCAGCAGGATGGACCGATCAAGGAGCCAACAACATCCGCCTCGGAAACATCCTCGTCACGGGCCCCGACAACCAGCGCGCCGAAATGACCGTCACTCGATTCGAAGGCACCGTCGGTGGCGATCTCGCCAACGTGAACCGCTGGCGCAACCAGCTCCAGCTCCCGCCCATCGACGAAGCCGCACTCTCCGCCGCCATCGTCCACCGCGATTACCCCGCCGGACACATGGACGCCGTCGATCTCGTCAGCGACACTCCGCTCGGCAACTCTACTCACAAAACCCGCACGCTCGTCGCCTGGCTTCCGCAGGCCGACGCCACCTGGTTCTTCAAACTCACCGGCGACGACGCACTCGTCGCCTCCCAGCGCGACGCCTTCTCCTCGTTTCTCGCTTCCGTCGAATTCTCCGCAGCTCCCGCCACGTCCATCCCGTCCGGCCCGCTCCCTGACGGACACCCGCCCATAACCAGCGGCTCCGGCGTATCCACTTCCCCGGCACCGTCCTCGCCCTCAATGTCCGGCGCGCCCGCCTCCGGTCCGATGACGATGGCCAACTCAACTCTCCCCGCCTCCGCCGTCTCCAGCGGCACCGCCCTCATCTGGTCCGCTCCATCGTCCTGGACCGAGAAACCCCTCGGCCCCATCCGCAAAGGCAGCTTTGCCGTCGGCGACGCCGATCTCGCCATCACCGCTTTCCCCGGTGAAGTCGGCGGACTCCTCGCCAATCTCAACCGCTGGCGCGGCGAACTCCAACTCGAGTTTCTCACGCCCGCCGATCTGCCCACCGCAACCGTCACCGTTCCCTCCGCCGATCCGTCGCTGAAATTCCTCGTCGTCGACATGGCCGGAAATCCCGGCGCGCCCACGCGCACACTCGGCGCGATTCTCCCCGTCGGCAGCGACACCTACTTCTTCAAACTCAAAGGTCCCGACGCCACCGTCGCCGCCGCGAAGAACGACTTCCTCGCGTTTCTCGCCACCGTGAAATCCCGCTGAGCATCCACGCTCCCACGTCCCGACCGCCGTCTACGCCTCCGCCATCATGCTCCGCACCCTCTGGCAGAAAACCCTCCGCTTCTTTTCCTCGCTCGGCCTCACCGTGACGCTGCTCGCGTTGTCGATGGTGCTCATCTTCATCGCGACCCTCGATCAGGTCGATCTCGGCATCTACACCGTTCAGGAAAAATGGTTCCGCTCCTGGGTCGTCGTCCACTTCTTCGGCAAGGTAGGCTTCCTCTACCCCGGCGGCTACACTCTTGGCTTCCTCCTCCTCTTCAACCTCATCGCCGCCCACGCCACGCGCTTTAAGATGTCGTGGAAAAAGTCCGGCATCTTCCTGACCCACTTCGGCCTCATCCTGCTCCTCCTCGGCGAATTTTTCACCGGTATCCTCCAGGAAGATTTCCAGATGCGCATCGATGAGGGCCAGACGAAGAACTACTCCGAGAGTTTCCGCCTAAACGAACTCGCCATCATCGACGCGACCGACGCCAAGACCGACAAGGTCACCGCCATCCCCGAGGAGCTGCTCGCCACGCAAAAAATCCTCCACCACTCCACGCTCCCTTTCCGCATCGAGGTCAAAGCCTACTACCCGCACGCCGCGATGCAGATGACCGAGCAAGCGCAAAACCCCGCGCCCCAACTCGCCACCACCGGTTTCGGCCGCCGCTTCTCTGTCACCCCTTTCCCACTACCGAAGTCCGATCAGATCACGCTTCCCGCCGCCTACGTCGAACTCATCGGCCCGCAAGGCTCGCTCGGCACCTTCCTCGTTTCCGCCATGTCGCCGCAGCCCGAGAGCTTCAGCTACGCCGGTAAAACCTGGCAGCTCTCCCTCCGCGTCGCGCGCGAGTACAAACCCTTCTCACTCCACCTCATCAAGGTCACGCACGACATCTATCCCGGCTCCGACATCCCGAAAAACTTCGCCAGCCAGGTGCGCCTCCAGACCTCCGACGGCAAGCAGGACCAGGAATTCAAAATATACATGAACAACCCGCTGCGCTTCGGCGGCTTCACGTTCTTCCAGTACCAGATGGATTCGGCGAACAAGAGCACGGTCCTCCAAGTCGTCCGCAACCCCAGCTGGCTCGTCCCCTACATCGCCTGCCTGATCATGTCCGTCGGCCTCGGCCTCCAATTCGTCCTCAGCCTGATCGCCTTCCGCCAAAAACGCTCCCGCGCCGCCGCATGAAAAAGCTGATCCCTATTCTCGTTTTAGTCCTCGGCGCGCTCTATCTCGCCTCCGGTTTCCGCTCACCGAAAAACCCGACCGACTTCGACGTCACCGGCTTTGGCAAACTGCCTGTCCTTCTCAACGGCCGCATCAAGCCCGTCGATACCGTCGCCCGCACCACGCTCCTCACGCTCCAAGGCCGGCAGCGCGTCAACAATCCCGAACGCAGCGAGCCCTACGTCAGCTCGCCCACCGCCTGGCTCCTCGACGTCGTCTACCGCCCGGAGCTCGCCGACACCTACACGACGTTCAAGATCGATAATCTCGAGCTCCTCAGCCTCATCGGGAAAACCTCCGACGTCACCCGCATCAACTACGACAGCGGAGCCAAGAAGTTCATGGTCATCCTCGGCTTCCTCCCGAGCCACCACAGCCGCTTCTCGTACGCCGACCTCTCACCGCACTTCGACGAGATCGAGCGCCAGTCCCAGCTCGCCGCCAGCACCGAGTCCCCGCAGCGCACACCTTTCCAACGCGCCGTCCTCACCCTCCGCTCCAACCTCGGCATTTATCAGCAGCTCAAATACAGCTTCGTCGCCGCCGAAACGCCCGACTTCTTCGCGGAAGTCACCGCCTTCCAGGAAAACATCACCAAGAGCATCGAAGCCGCCGCCAACCGCGAAGCAGGCAAACCATTCGACGCCGACTCCCTCAAAAAGGCGATGGAGTCCATCAGCCGTTACGAAGCGCTCTCCGACTTCACCTACGTCCGCCCGATCCCCTCGCACGATCCCGCCAAACCCTCCGAGTGGCTCTCCATCGGCCGCGCTCTCCTGCAAAGCTACAGTCGTGGCGACGTCCCCTACGAAGTCCTGACCTACGCAGCCCTCGGCAAATCCTGGCGCGAGAACCAGCCCGAGCGCTTCAACGAAGGAGTCCGGCTCTATCGCGCCACGCTCGAAAAAACCTCCTCCAACTTCCTCGCCAAAACCGACACCGAGGCCCGCTTCAATCACGCCGAGCCTTTCTACAAGAGCATGAATCTCTACATGCTCGCCTTCTTCGTCGCCATCGCTTCCTGGCTCCGCTGGCCGGATACACTCGGCCGCGTCGCTTTCTGGCTCATCACTCTCGCGTTCATCTCCACGACGATCGGATTTCTCGCCCGCATGTGGATCGGCGGCTATGCGCCTGTCACCAATCTCTATTCCTCCGCACTCTTCGTCGGCTGGGTCGCTGGTGGCCTTTGTCTCGCGCTTGAAGCCATTTACAAAAACGCCATCGGCAGCGTCGCCGCCGGCATGATCGGCTTCGGCACGTTGCTCATCGCGCATCACCTCTCGCTCACCGGCGACACGCTCGAAATGATGCGCGCCGTGCTCGACTCCAACTTCTGGCTCGCGACGCACGTCATCACTGTCACCGCCGGTTACGGCGCCACGTTCCTCGCCGGTTTCCTCGCGATCATCTATATCTTCCGCGGCCTCTTCACCCGCTCACTCGATAAAACCACGGCCGACACGCTCACGCGCATGGTTTACGGCATCGTCTGCTTCGCGATGTTCTTCAGCTTCGTCGGCACGATCCTCGGCGGCATCTGGGCCGATCAATCCTGGGGACGCTTTTGGGGCTGGGATCCCAAGGAAAACGGCGCACTCATCATCGTCATCTGGAACGCCATCATCCTCCACGCCCGCTGGGGTGGCCTCGTGAAACAACGCGGCATCATGGCCCTCGCCGTCTTCGGCAACATCGTCACCGGCTGGAGCTGGTTCGGCACGAATCTCCTCGAGGTCGGCCTCCACAGCTACGGCTTCACCGACAACGGCGCCAAGACCCTCGCGATCTTCGTCATCGCCCAACTCGCCATCATCGCCCTCGCGCTGATTCCCTTGGAAAGGTGGCGCAGCTTCGCCACCAAGTCTGCGTGAGCGTCAGTTGAATCGCGAAGACGCAAAGCTGCGAAGATCGCAGGCGTTTGAAGTAAACGTTCCCATCTTTGCTCGACCTTAGCGTCTTCGCGTCTTTGCGATTCAAGTAAAACGCGGTCCCGCGTTGAACGTCACTTCCCCAGCAACTCTTCGGCGTGCGCGAGCGCGCTCTTTGCCGTGCGATCGCCCAGCATGCGCGCAAGTTCGCTCACACGACTCTTCCGGCTCTCATGGATCGGCGCGATCGTCACTACCGCACGATCCTTCGACTGATCCTTCGTCACGACCAGATGGCTGTCCGCCTGCGCCGCCACCTGCGGCAGATGCGTCACGCACAACACCTGATGCCCGCGCGCGATCTCGGCCATTTTCTCGCCGACGACTTTGCCAATCTCTCCGCCGACGTTCGCATCCACTTCGTCGAAGACCAGCACCGGCACACCATCGAGATCGGCCAGCACGCTCTTCAATGCGAGCATCACGCGCGCGAGTTCTCCACTCGAAGCAATGCGGCTCAGCGGCAGAGGCGCTTCACCGACGTTCGGTGAGAACAGGAACTCACAGCCGCAATCGCCGGCCGGCCCGAGCTGATCAAGGGGAACGATCCGCACTTGGAAATCCGCCTTCTTGAATCCGAGCTGCACGATGCTCTTGGCCGCAACCTTGGCCAACTCCTTCGCCGCCTTCTCGCGGATCGCGCGCAATGCTTGCGCCTCTTTCTTCGCCGCCCGCTCCGTCTCGGCGACTTCCTTGTCCAATCTCGCCAGCGTGCCCTCAATATCGCTCTGCGAGTCAAGCCTGCGCCGCATCTCTTCGCGCGCCGCAGCCACGGCTGAAACGTCGCCGCCGTGCTTCCGCTTCGCCTCGAGCCACGCGTTCATCCGCGTCTGCAACTGCTCCGCCTGTTCGGGATCGAACTGATACTCGCCACTCAACGCCTCATACTCTGCGCCGAGATCCGCCAATTCGAGCGAGGCCGACGCCAGCCGGTCCGCCAGCGCCTTGCTCGCCGGATCGAGTGTTTCCAAGTGCCGGGCTTCGCGCACGAGACCCGCCACTTTGCCAGTAGCGCCGTCTTCACCGGTGAGCCCATTGGCGAGCGTTGCCGACAGCTCGATGAGTTCCTGCGCACGGCTCTGCCGTTGAAAATCGCGCTCCAGCGTTTCGATCGCCTCGTCGGTCAACTCCAGCGCATCGAGCCGCGTCAGCTGCGCTTCCAAAAACTTCAACTGCTCGGGCGAGAGCTTCGTCTCGTTCGCGATCTGCGCTCGTTCGGCCACACGGCCGTGCCACGCGTCATACTTTTCCGAGTACGCCGCGAGTGCCTTCTCCGCCCGACCGAACAGGTCGAGCAGCTCCCGCTGGCAGCTTTCCTTAAGCAACCGCCGCGGCTCGCTCGGCCCGTGAAAATCCACCCACGACTCACCGAGCCGCTGGAGCGATGCGAGCGTGGCGAGCCCGCCGTTGACGGTGATCTTCGGCGCTTTCTCGCGCGGCACACTGCGTTTCAAAATCAGCATTCCTTCCTCGCACTCCGGCAAATCCAGCTCCGCGAGCAACGCGTTGATCGCCTTCGCATTTTTGAAAAACAACGCCGCCTCCACCTCGCACGCAAGCGCGCCCTGGCGGATGATGGTTTTATCCGCACGCTCACCCGCAAGCAGGCTGAGCGCGCCGAGCAGGATGCTTTTGCCCGCGCCGGTCTCGCCCGTCACCGCCGTGAATCCCGCTTCAAAATCGAGGGAAACTTCTTCAAGCAGGGCGAGGTTCTTGATCCGGAGCGACTGAAGCATGTGGGCGAAATGGGGACGAAAACGCCGCGCGTTTCAAGCGGCTGCTTGCACGCATTTTCAGGGTTTGATCGCGCATCGAAAACCGCGCCAAACATCGCGGAAATTTTTCTTGCCGAACCGCCAGCCCGCCGTGCTTACTCCGCGACTCGCAAGAGAACGGACCCTTAGCTCAGTTGGTTAGAGCGTTTCCTTGACATGGAAGAGGTCACTGGTTCGAGTCCAGTAGGGTCCACCATTCGCGACAAAAATGGCTGAAAATCAGCATTTTGCGTGATGAAGCATCAAGAGAATCAAGCTCGTTTTCGTGTGCCTAAAATCAGCCGGTCGGATTTCTCCACACACGTGGCAGCAGCGATTCCGGGCCGTTGATGTACATCTGGTAGTAGAGCCAGAAAACCACCGCCCCGAGTGCGAGCAGGAAAACGGCCTCGCCCACGCGCCCCGCTTCATGACGGCTGCCGCGATGAAGGTTGCGCACGATCGCCTCCAATCCCGGCGCGACGGCAAACGCCACGAGCGAGCCGCCAAAGAGCACGAGCAGGATAATGATCACGACGCGCAGGAACGGATCGTGAATCACCTCGGCTTTGTAGGAGACGAGGTTGTTGACCAGGTTGAGCAACAGCAGGCAGCACGGAAGAATGTAATAGGCGCGGACAACGTTGGTCTTTTTCACGGCGACAATGAATGGGCGAACCATGTGAGGAAGAGGCGGCGGGCGTAAAGCACTGCAAAGCGGCTCCCACGTTAGACAGGGCTCCCCCGCTTTTATGCCCTACCTCAAAATCCAGACCAACCTCCCGCTGTCGAAAAAGGCCGAGCGCACTGTGCTGAAACCCGCCTCTGCGCTCGTGGCTACCGAGCTACAAAAACCTGAGGAGTTCGTGATGATCGCGATCCAGCCAGACACACCGATGCTCTTCGCAGGTAGCGATGACCCGGTGGCATTTCTCGAACTCAAGAGCATCGGCCTGCCCGCGAGGAAAACAAAGGTGCTCTGCAAAGCGCTGTGCGCGCTCATCGAGGAGCACTTGGGAATCGCGAAAGATCGCGTGTATGTGAAATTCATCGACGTGAAGCACGGGATGTGGGGTTGGAAGGGCGACACGTTCTAAACGGCTGCGCGCAGGTAAAGGTAATCGGTGACAAAAAAACCCGGCCGTGTCGGGCCGGGTTGAAGAGGTTTGCGGTGATCGTCGTGGCGAACAGACGTCGATCAGGGAACTGCGAGCAGTTCGGCCTCGGTCCAGTTGCCAGGGCGGGCGGCTGCGACTTGTTCACGGATTTCCTTAACCTTCGCTGTCGTGATAGGAGCGGCTGCGTTGCCCCATTCGTGACGGATGAAGGTCAGGACGTGGGCGATTTTATCATCGGTCCAGTTATAGCCACTATTGGGTACTTTGCCAAAGGCAGGCATGAGGCCGTTGTACTTGTTACCTTCCACAGTGATTTCACCTTTTAGGCCATTGAGAAGAATGCGGATGAGGCGGTCCTCGCTGCCCAGAACCCACTCCGACTTAGCCAGTGGAGGATAAGTGCCTGCGAGGCCGGTGCCCGTGGGCTGGTGGCAGGTAGCGCAGGTGGCGTAGAGTTTTTTGCCAGAGGCGAGCACTTGCTCGGGAGTAAGCTCTTTAACCGCACCCGCACCGGGAGCGGTTGCGGGGTCGTAGCGTTCGTCGTACACGAGCGCGGCTTCTTTGAACGTGAGGCCGCTGACTCCGCTTTTCAGCGAGGGACCGATGCCGCCACGGTTGTGGACGAAATAGACTGAGACGATGAAGATCATCGCCGAGACGAAACCGAGCAGGAACAGCGGCATCGGCGAGTAGCCTTCGGCGGGCTCGGGCTTTTCGCGCAGAAGGATCGCGTGAACCTTCTGGATGTTTTGGTCAGAGGCTGCGGCCTGTTCGATCTTGGGATTATTGGCCTTCGGATCTTGGGCGCTCATTTGTGTGCCTCCGGCTTGGCGGCTTCGGAGCTGGCTCCGGCCTTTTGCTCTTTCTTCGGTTCGACGTAAACGCGGGTGGCTTCCTCAGGGTAAGTGTAGCTGTCCTTCAAGCTGAGGAGATATTCGATCAGCGCGTTACCGCGATCCGTGAGGACGATTTCATAACCGGCGGCGGGTTGGGCGCTGGCAGGGAGAAGGCGTTGCACGGCTTTGGTCGAGGGCTCGCCCACGATCTTGCGGGTCTCGAAGAGGAACTTGTACTTCGGCATGATCGAATCCTTCGAGGTGATCTCGGGATCGTACATGTGGCGGATATGCCATTCGCGCCCGGCGTCGCCTGCCTGACGGGCTCCGATGTTACGGAGATCGGGACCGGTGCGCATGGTGCCGAGGAGCACGCGGCGTTCGCGGATGTAGTCGCGGGCCACGCTCTGACGTTCGCCCCAGCCGCGGTCGATGTCGCCACCGTAACCGGGGCGGCGGACCTGCTGGGTGTGGCAGTAGATGCAGCCAAGATCTTGATACACCAGCTTGCCTTGGGCGGCGAGGCCGGGGAGCGCCTCGGGGAAGGACTTATTTTCGCCTTCGTCGAACACGGGCTCGAGTTTGCCGTAGGCGATTTGGTTGGTCAGCACGATGCCGGTCCACGAGAAGGCCAGTGCGAAGAAGATGCCGAGGAAAATGAGGGGCGCGCGATTCATCGTGCGGAGATCTCCAGGTCAGGATTCGGATGAGCGAAGAGCGTGGGCGCAGTGTTATCGGCGCGGGGCTTGAAGATCATCCAGGCGAAGTTGATGGCGAAGGCGACGTGGCCAACCGTGATCAAGACGCCGGCGTAGCTGCGAAGCTTAAGCCAGACGATCGTGTGGCGAACCACATCCATGAAGGGAATGCTCGCGTCGTTCATCTCCAGTCCCTGTTTGGTGCCGCCGATGCTGGTGACGATCACGTAGATCGTAATGCCGATGGCGCAGGTCCAGAAGTGGACGCTGATCAAACGGGCTGAGGGCCATTCCTTGTGAAGGATGCGCGGCAGGATGTAGTAGATGGAGCCAAACATCACCATGGAGAAGAAAGCGTAGAGGCCGTGGTGAGCGTGGCCGACGACGGCGTGGGTGAAGTGAACGACTTCACTGACACCGCGATCCGCCATGAGCGAACCGAGGAGACTGGAGAGCGTGTAGTTGACCGCGCCGAAGACGATGAAGCGAAGCGTCGGGCTGTATTTCAGCGCCTGGAAACTGCCGATCATCGTGAGGTGATGGTTGATCGCTGTGACGACGACGGGGACGACCATCATGAAGCTCGCGGCGATACCGGCGGTGATGACCCAGGCCGGGACGGGACCACCGATCAAATGGTGAACGCCGGCCCAGTTGTAGAAGATTGCAAGCGACCAAAACCCGAGGACCGAGAGGTAGTAGCTGTGAATGGGTTTACCGAGAACCTTCGGAAGGAAATAGTAGACGGCGGCGAGACCAATCGGCGTGAACCAGAGCCCGAGGACATTGTGAGCGAACCACCAGTTGACCAGCGCTTGCACGGTGCCGCGGGCGGGCGAGAAGATCAGCATGATCTGGGCGACCGAGTACAACCACGGGAACCAGAAGAGCGCTGCGAGGATGTACCACTGGGAAACGTAGATGTGCTCAGATTTGCCAAAGCGGAAAGTAATGACGGCCCAGGCACCGATGAGCGCGTAGGCTATGAAGAGCATCGGCGTGGCGTAGGGCGGCATCTCGAGCCACTCGATCGACGTGGCATCACCGGCGAGGATGCCGTACATACCGACGGTCACACCGACGTTCCAGAACGCACCGGCGAGCATCAGGATGCCGCTGTGACGAACGACGGAGCGCGCGAGACGGGCCATAAGCCACATGGCGACGGCGAAGGAGGCGTTGACGCTCCAGCCGTAGATCACGGCGTTTAGGTGAGCGGTGCGGGCGCGGCCGAAGGTGAGCCACTCGATGTCACCAAGAAGCTCAGGCTTGTGCATCTTAAACGACGAGATCAGCGCGAACGCCGTGCCGATGATCAGCCAGAGGATCGCGGAGCACAGGAAGTACATCGCCGGCGCCTTGGTGGAGGCGTCGATCTCGCTCAGTTCAGCACGCGTCACCGTGTCGGATGACGTGGCCGGGCTGACTGATGCGGCAAGACTGGAAGCGGAAGCCATTGTTGAGGGAAAAGGTGAAACGAGGAGGCGCGGCTTTCACCGCTAATCTGGCCGGAGGCGGGAAAAATTAGCGGCGATTGACGGCGGAATTAGTGGTGTCGTTTGGGCGTCTTGCCAGGGAAGAAATCCGTGGGCTGACCGATGGGTTCTTTGTCATCGAAGATGGAGGCGGCGCCTTTTTCCAGGTCGCGCAGCTGGCCTTTACTCGATGCCCAGTAGAGCGCGTAAACCGCCGAGCCCGTGATTGCCACAGCGACGATGAAGGCGAGCCCGTAGAAGAACCATTCGTTAATCCATTCCATCCGTGAGCCTATTTCTTCGCGTTGAGCTCTTTGATGGTGAGCTCGACGGCGCGATCGGTGGGGAGGCGGACCACGCCGGTCGCTTGATCGACCCAGGCATACGTGGTGGCGGCGGCTTTATCTTTAGCGCGGATCTCAGCGAGAATTTGCGCGCGCTCGGCCGGGGTTTTGGTGCCTTCCGGGAGCGGTGCGGGCTGCTGGGGCAGGTACGCGATGAAGAGGATGAGCAGGAAGATCGCGAAGCCGCCGATGATGGCGCCGAGCGTGATCCAGAAGTTCTTGGGAGCGGGTGAAGGATGATCACTCATGGTGCGTGAGGCATTCGCCGATGCGAGGATCGCGGATCGGGATGAGTTTCTGTTTCGGGAAGCTACGAAGATAAGACCAGACGAAGATACCGCCAACTCCGACAACTGTGGTAAGAACCCAGACGAGGTTCAGAGACAGGAATGGAAGCGGGTCGCCATGCGAGTCCTTGAGGACCGGGAGGATGTTGTAGCAAAGGTCGATGAGGATCGTCGCGAGAATCCAGTAAACGATGAATTTGATGCGCGAGGGCGTGACCTTGTTTTTGTAAGACAGGAGATAGAGGAACGGGACGACGAAGTGACCAAAGAGGATCACCATACCGACGTATTTCCACTGGCTGGGCGTACCGTCGGCGTGGATTTCGCGGAGGTTATACCAGAAGGTTTCTTCAGGCACGTTGGCATTCCAGATCAGGAAGTACTGAGAAAACGTGACGTAGGCCCAGAAGACGGTGAACGCGAAGATCAGCTGGCCGATAGAGTGGAAGTGATTCGTATTGAGGATGCCTTTGTAGTCTCCGCGAGCGAGGAGCCAGAGCATGATCAGAACACCGATGGCGAGTGCACCGCGGACGCAGTTGGCGAAGAACCAGACGCCGAACATCGTGGAGAACCAGTGATACTCGAGGCTCTTGATCCAGTAAATCGAGGCGAGCGTAAGTGTGACGGCCGTGAGCGCGATGCCGAAGGCAGCGGTCTTGCGGTTCATGTAGGTCCACTTCAGGTCGCCGTCCACGTCTTGAGTGAAAGAGGCTTTGCGGAGGCGGGCAGACAGCCAGAACCAGATCAAGAAACTCGCGCCCGTGAGAATCGTGAACATCGGCAGGTTCAAGAACGCAGCCTTCTTCACATAGAGGACGTCTTCACCGATGGTGCCGTGACCACCGTGGACGTGGCCGTCCAGATTCATCCAAGACCAGATGGTGTCGTGCGTGCCCGTCCACGAGACGATAACGAGAGGTGCGAAGAGCAACGCGAGCCAGGGGAATACTGCGATGCAGTGTTCGAACTGGCGGCGAAGAACGACCGACCATGAGGCGTCGAAGATGTGGTGGATGAGCGTCCACATCAGCATGCCGATGGCGATGGCGATCCAGAAGGTCAGACCTACGAGGTATGACAGCGCTACAGCACCAGGAGCGCCGGAGACGAAGAGACCGACTCCGGTCAAAGCGAGACCGACGATGCCGATGATGAGCGCTTTGCCGGCGCCGCTGGCGCTGGATTCAGCAGAGAGTGAGACGGGAGCAGATGCAGCGTGGGTGCTCATTTGATACCAAGCTCCGATTTATGAGAGGCGGGGACGTCGTTGATCGAGCCGGTCTGTGCGCGCTGAAGGGCGCGAACATAGGCGATGACGGCCCAGCGTTCTTCGGGGGAAAGTTTGTCGGCGTAAGCGCCCATGGCGGCCTTACCGTGAGTGATGGTGTTGAAGATTTCGCCCTCTGTCATTTTGCGCAGACGGTCGTCATGGTAGGTCGGGGTCGATCCCATGCCGTAAGACTTGGTGATGCCATTGCCGTCACCGATGGTGCCGTGGCACGGGAGGCAAAAAATCGAGTAGCGATCTTTGCCGCGCTCCAAGAGTTTGGCGTCGATAGAAATCGAAGCGGGGAATCCCGCGGCGAAATTACCGTTGGTGGCTTTGCCAAGATAGAGATGGTCATCGGCGCGAAGGTCGCCACGGGAGACGACTCCGGCGGGAAGCGGACGATCCGCGCGGCCATCCGCGAAGAAAGGGCTTTCGGCCTGAGGCTTGTATTTAGCCTGGCGGTCCATGTCCGGAAAAACTTCCAGCGGAGGTTTGGTTGAGATCGAGCCGCGGAATCCGAAGATGGAAACCGTACCGATGACGACGAGTGCGAGAACGAGATAAGCGTAACGCATGGCTCAGGCTTCCAGCTCCGTGATGGATTTTCCGCCCGCCTTCTCAAGGAGGGCCTTGGTGGCGGCGAAGTTGAATTTCGGGTCGCGTGCGTCGATCACGATGAAGAAGAGGTCATCCATGCCGCGGTGGATCTGGTCATACTTGAGCACCGGGTGGTAGTGCATCGGAAGGCGGTTCAGGAAGAACATGCCGCCGATGGTGGCGAAGGCTGTGAAGAGAATCGTCAGCTCGTAGGAAACCGGGAAGGCGAACATCGGGCTGAAGAAGGGCTTGCCGCCCACGATCAGCGGGTAGTCAACCGCGCCGGTAAAGAAGATCATCGACATGCCGGTGGTGAAACCGATCAAGCCGCCGACGAGCGAGAAGCGCGGGACGATGGAGCGTTTCAGGCCCATGGCTTTGTCCAAGCCGTGAACGGGAAACGGGGTGATGCAGTCCCAGGATTTATAACCTGCGTCGCGCACCTTTTCCGCGGCGTGCATGACGTCGGGGACGGTTTCGAATGTGGCGATCAGGCCGTGTGGTTGTGCTGCCATTTTCTCAGTGAAAGTTGAGGGTGATCGAATGACGGCTTAGTGCTTGTCGTGGCCGTGACCGGCGTGAGCGTCGGCCTGCGGGGTGACCGCTTTGATTTCTGCCATCGGCATGATGGGGAGGAAGCGGATGAAGAGGAGGAAGAGCACCGAGAAGACGCCGAAGGTGCCGAAGAAGGTGAAGATCTCGACGATCGACGGGCTGTAGTAACCCCAGCTGGAAGGAAGGAAGTCACGAGCCAGCGAGGTGACAATGATCACGAAGCGCTCGAACCACATACCGACGTTGACGAAAATCGAGAGGACCCAGACGAACCAAGTATTTTCGCGGACCTTCTTGAACCAGAAGAACTGCGGCGTGATGACGTTGCAGCCGATCATGATCCAATAAGCCCAAGCGTAGTTGCCGAACGCACGGTTCACGAAAGCGAAGCCTTCGTACGGATTCGCGCCGTACCACGCGATGAAGAACTCCATACCGTAGGCGTAACCGACGATGGTGCCGGTCGCCAACGTGATCTTACACATGCAGTCGATGTGGTACTGCGTGATGAGGTCTTCGAGTTTGTAGATCGCACGCAGCGGGAGCATGAGCGTGAGCACCATGCCGAAGCCCGAGAAGATGGCACCTGCGACGAAGTACGGAGGGAAGATCGTGGTGTGCCAGCCCGGGAGGAGCGACACGGCGAAGTCGAACGAGACGATCGTATGCACCGACAACACGAGCGGCGTGGAGATACCGGCGAGGATCAGGTACGCCATTTCGTAGTTGCTCCAGTGGCGGTTGGAACCGCGCCAGCCCATGGCGAAAAAGCCATAGATCGTGGAGCGAAGTTTGTTACCGGCCTTGAAGAAGCGGTCGCGGAGGACGGCCAAGTCAGGGATCAGGCCGACGTACCAGAAGAGAACGGAAACGGTACCGTAGGTCGAAACGGCGAAAACATCCCACTCCAGCGGAGAACGGAAGTTCTGCCAGATGTAGTTCGAGTTCGGGATTGGGAAGAGATACCAGGCGAACCAGACGCGACCGACGTGGAAGACCGGGAAGATACCGGCGCAAACGACGGCGAAGATCGTCATGGCTTCGGCGGCGCGATTGATGGATGTGCGCCACTTCTGACGCAGCAAGCACAAGATCGCAGAGATCAAGGTACCGGCGTGACCGATACCGATCCAAAACACAAAGTTGACGATGTCCCACGCCCAATTGACGGGATTCGCGTGACCCCAAACACCGACGCCGGTGGCGACGAGGTAGGTGATACCAGCGACCGTGAAGGACGCGACGCAGCACGCGAGGGCGAAGCAAACCCACCACCAAGTGGGCGTCTTGCCTTCGATAATAGAGCACACTTTTTCGGTGATCCACGCGAAGCTGCGGTTGTTTTCGACGAGGATGGCGCGCGGGAGGACCGCAGGCTTCACCTCTTTAAGAATCGCCGGAGCGGCGTGATCAGTGGCGTGAGCCATTAGACGAGCCCTCCGAGGCGCTTAAGGTTTTGGAGCGAGGTATGGCCATGCTCATTTTTAGCGGGTGTGCCGTGAGAATCTTGCTCCCCTGCCCCGTGCGAATGATCGTGGCCGTGGCCATGACCGTCGCCGTGCTGAGGATGGTTCTTGTTTTCGTATTCCTGACGGCTGAAAGGCGTTTTGATCGCAGCGTAGTCGGGCATCGACGGATTCGGATTACGCAGCTTTCCGAGGAAGGTCGTGCGCGGGCGAACGTTGAGATAACCGAGGAGCGAATAATCCTGCTCGCGGGCTTTCGCCTTGGAGACCTCGCTGGTTGGATCGCTGATGTCACCGAAGTAAACACCATCGACCGGGCAGGCCTGCTGGCAGGCGACTTTGACCGTGCCATCGGGGATCTTCACATCGGCGGAAGCCTTGGCTTTCACCTTCTGCGCGATCTTGGCCTGCTGGATGCGTTGCACACAATAGGTGCATTTCTCCATCACGCCGCGCATACGCACGGTGACGTCTGGATTTTTCACCATCTTGACGAGCTCGGGCATGCCGCTCTCGCCGAGCGGCCCCATGTAAAGCTGGTCAAGCTGGCGCTTGTTCCAGTCGAAGAAATTGAAGCGGCGGACCTTGTACGGACAGTTGTTCGCGCAGTAACGCGTACCGATGCAGCGGTTGTACGCCATGCCGTTGAGGCCTTCTTCGTCGTGAACCGTCGCGTTGACGGGGCACACGGTTTCGCACGGAGCGGTTTCGCAATGAGCACAGGCGATAGGCTGGAGAGAAACCTGCGGATCTTCGGGAAGCTCGCGGTTTTTGCTGGGCGTATCGCTGAACAAATCCGCCATCGCACGAGCGTCGGCCTGGCCGTCAGAGTAATAACGATCCAGACGAATCCAGTGCATCTCACGGCCACGCATGACCTGATCTTTACCGACGATCGGAATGTTATTCTCGGCCTGACACGCGATGATACAGGCGTTGCAGCCGATGCAGGTGTTCAGGTCGATCGCCATGCCCCACTGGTGGACACCATTGAAGGCAGGCGTGACGTAGAGCGAGCCGCCCCGAGGAAGCTCGGTCGCGCGCTTGGCGGCGAGCTGGGCGCGTTCTTCGCGGGAGAGTTTGTTATCGTTAGTCGGCGTGTTGTCCGCGCCATAGATGGCGGGCGAGTGCGACTCGGTGCCGATGTCGTCAACGAAACCGGGATTCTTCAGATACTCGTCGAAGTTGGCTTCGCGAACGATGTCGCGGCCTTCCATCGACCAGTGTTCCTGGGTGTTCGCCAGCTTGTAGCGTTCGCCGGTGAGTTTGATCGTCGCACCGACGGCGTAGCTCATGCCTGCGGAGGTGCGCAGCCGATACGCGTCGAAACCCTGGCCTTTGCCCACGCGACCGGAAACGGTACGGCCGTAACCGAGTGGGAGAATGAGCGTGTAATTGGAGAGACCTGGTTGGATGTGGAGCGGTCCCTTGATCGTGCGGCCACCGATGGTGATCTCGGCGAGTCGGGCGTTTTCTTTGCCGACTTCGAAATCAGCTTCTTCCACACGAGCCACCTGAATGCCTGAGCCGACTGGATAAATATCCAGTTCGCGCGCGAGCTTGGGGCTGATGAGGATGGCGTTGTCCCACGAGATCTTGGTGATCGGATCGGGGCACTCTTGGAGCCAGCCGTTGTTCGCGAAGCGGCCATCGTCGATCTTCTGATCAGTCGTGAAACGGACTTCGAGATTGTCCTTCGAGAGCGCCTGGAACTTCGGTGTGTTGTTCAGCAAGCGACCGAGGTCGCTGGAGCTGAGACTGACGGAGGCTTTGCGGAAGCTGCTGCCAGCGAGAACACCGTCATGGAGGAATTTGCGGAAGACGTCGTCTGCATCGCCTCCAGCGATCGTGGTGATCGTCTGGTAAACCAGCGAGTAGGCGTCGCTGGTCACTTCACCCGAGATACGGGCGAGGACTTCAAGCTCGGTGAGGCCGTTAAAGAGAGGGAGAATCATCGGCTGCACGGCAACTATGGTGCCGTCGGCCGTGCGGGCATCGCCCCACGATTCGAGATAGTGCGTGGCTCCGATGTGCGCGGCGGAGTTCGTCGAAGTTTCATCGACGTAATAACCGTGGCGGATGACTTCGAAAACGGACTTCTGCAACGCCGCCCAATCGAGATCAGCGGGGGCGTTGTAGGAAGGATTGCCGCCAAGCACGACGAGCGTTTTGACGGAGGCTGCTTTGATCGCAGATGCGAGATCGTTGATCGAGGCGGCGGACGGTGCTTCGACTTCGAGGAAGTCAACGGTCTGTCCGACGTTACCGAGGGCGAGATTGATCGCGTAGGCGATAGCGTGGACTTCAGCGGGCAAGTGCGCGCCAGCAACGACAAGCGACTGGCCGCGATGATCGGTGAGATCCTTCGCGCAGGCGGCGATCCACTTGTCTTTGTCTTTGAAATCGAGTCCCTGAGCGAGCGGAGCAAAGGACGAATCACCCGTGATTTGGGCAGCGAGCGCGCCCGCGAGTGCGAGCATGTGGCTCGAAGCGAGACGGAGACGATGATCGGCCATGCCGCCGGTGAGCGTGAAGCCGCTCTCGACAACGTAGAGGCGGTTCATCTCGTCCTTAACGGACGTGACTTTGCGGCCCTTGGAGAATTCGCGGGCGTAGTAGAGGCTGGCGGCTTCCGAGTGGAAGAAATCAGCATCCAGCGAAACGATACGCTTGGCCTTGGCGAACTGGTAGAGAGGCTGGACGTTTTTGCCGAACGCAGCCTGAGCGGCGGCGAGCGGGGGCGTGTCGTTGACGGGCTCGTACTCGGCCCAAATTGCCTTCGGAAATTTCGCCTTCAGACGGGCAACGAGCGCAGCGCGCGTGGGCGAGCCGGATTCCTCGGCGAGAAACGCGAGGCCGGCCCCTTGCGAAGATTCGTAAGCTTTGCCGATGCCTGCGAGTTTGTCCTGAATCGCGGCGATCGTGACGGCGGTGCCACCGATGGTGTGCGTGGTGGCGCGATCTGGATCATAAAGATCGAGGACCGACGCCTGAACGAAGGCATTCGTACCACCTCCATAAGGAGCGTAGCTTGGGTTACCCTCGAGCTTGGTCGGACGACCTTGGTGCGTCTCTGCGATGACCGGAACTGCCGATTTGCGCATCGGCATCGCAGTGGCAAAATAAAGCGGGAGCCCGGGGATCAGGCCTTCGACGGATTTTCCGTAAGGCAGGATGTGCGCTTCGGGACGGCGGCAACCGGCGGCGAGACCAACGCCACCGAGGGCGAAGGAAGCGGCCATGAGCTTGAAGAATCCTCGGCGATCAACGCCGTCGAGATTCGACGCGCCCTCAGGAAACTCGCGTTCGAGGTGCTGCTTGAAGCCCGGCGTGGCGGCCATCTCATCGAGACTGCGCCAGTATTTCGGGCCGTTCAGCTGCTCGCTTGGGGAGGGTTCGGGATGGAGGACTTTGCGTTTCATCAGCGATGGCAACCGGTGCAGCTTTGCGGAGGCGAAATTTTGTTATTCTTAACGAAGGCCTCAGCCCACTTGGCGTGTTCTGCGGCCTGCTCAGGTTTCCAGTTCAAGTTGGTAATCTGATCGAGGGGACGGACGTGAGCGGCTGGATTGCGATGGCAATCAAGGCAGAACCCCATCGAAAGAGGCTTCGAGTGCATCACGACATCCATTTGGTTGATCTGGCCGTGGCACTCGACGCACGAGATGCCGCGGTTCACGTGGACGGCGTGATTGAAATAAACGTAGTCAGGCACTTGGTGGATCTTCACCCATTTAACGGGATCACCCGATGCGAAACTCGCACGAACAGGAGCGAGCGCCGGGCTATCGGCTTTGATGAGACCGGTGTTATGACAGTTCATGCACGTCTGTGCCGTGGGAACGGTGGACGTGGCACCTTTATCGACTCCGATATGGCAATAACGGCAGTCGATGCCGAGCTGACCGTTGTGGAGCGCGTGACTGAAAGGCACTGGCTGGACCGGGGCGTATCCGATGCGCGTGTACTTCGGCGTGGCGTAGTAGGTCGTGGCGGCGGTGACCACGCCCACGAGGACCAGCACGAAGATGATAATCTGGAGCGGCAGCTTGTTGGCCGACTTGGGAAAGATATGCGACATAAGCCGGAGGCGTTAGACGGTGTCGCTCGTACGAGCGACCGCGCGCGTCTCTGTGCGCAGTTGGAAGGGCGCGGATGCGGAGACCGGAGCGGCCGCAGGGGACGGAGATTTAGCCAGCAACTTAGGCGCGATGCCGGCAGCAGCCAGCAGGCCTAGAAACTTGGCAAAGAAACTCTTTCGAGAGTGTTGAGTGCTCACAGTTCTTCGTAAAAGTTAAAGTCGAGGCGCAGCGAACGCCGCGAGGATTAGATTGTAAACTAAAATTTGGAACCGGGGATTTTTTTAAGCCGCAAAAGTAGCGCAGCGGCCATCGACCGTTGGGTTTGCTTATCAGCTGCGGATCACCCTGTGCATTTCTTGACCAAAATTTTCCGCCCCCCTCCAACGCAAGTCTCAGACAAAAACACCATCACGCATCGGCCGCACCAAATCACAGCGCTGGGCGATATCCGGATTATGAGTAACGAGCACAATGGCCTGGCCGTGTTCGCGGGCGAGCCGGGTCATCAGATCAAAGACGACCGTGGAGTTTTTGACGTCGAGATTTCCAGTCGGCTCATCGGCTAGCAGGATCGAGGGCTGGTTCGCCAGAGCTCTGGCGATGGCAACGCGCTGCTGTTCGCCTCCTGAGAGGTGCGTAGCCAGACGATGCGTTTTCGCACCGAGGCCAACCGCCTCGAGGAGCATCTTTGCGCGATCCGTCATCTGAGCCACGCTCAGTCTGCCGAGTTTGCGCATAGGAATCATGACGTTCTCCAAGGCAGTGAACTCCAGCATCAGGAAGTGAAACTGGAAAACGAAGCCGATGTGCTCGTTGCGCGTCTGCGTGCGTTGTTCGTCGCTGGCCGTAGCGAGGTTTTTGCCGCCGATCCAGATTTCGCCGCCTTCGGGCCGGTCGAGCAGCCCGAGTAGATAGAGCAGCGTACTCTTGCCGCAGCCCGATGGCCCCACGATGGCCGTGACCGTGGACGGCGCGGCCGAGAAGGAAACCTCGCGCAACACATGCACGCGACCTTCGCCTTCGCCTAGATAACGCACCAGCCGCTCGCAACGAATCGATTCCCCACTGCGCGGAGCGGATGAAGCCTGCGATTGATTCTGAGAAACGCCTTTCATTGTGAAGCCCCCCGGATGATCGCCGCCGGTTCCAGTCGTGCCGCCCGGCGAGCCGGCAGCCAGCTCGCCACGAAAACCACCACCGTCGCCGCCACCGCAGCCCCCGCATAATGCGCGAGATCCCAGGCCACCACGACGTGATCGGTCGAAAAAATGCCCCGCACCGAGATCGGTACGCTCGAAACCGCATAGGTGCTCAACGCTCCCAGCCCCCACCCCGCCACCACGCCGATCAGCAGCACCAGCACGCCTTGCAGCATGAAAATCGCCCCGATGTCACCCCGCGTGAAACCCATCGAGCGCAGGATCGCGATGTCCTTGGTCTTCTCCATGACTATCATCGCGAGCGTATTGAACATCCCGAGACCGGACACGATAATGATGGTCGAGACCATGATCGCCGCCGCGATACGGAAAAACAAAAACACATCCAACCACACCTTCTCGCGTTGCTGCCAGCTCGTCGCGCGATGACTCGCCACAAGTTCGATCTGCCGCGCGATCTCCGGTGCCTGCGCCGAGTCTTTCAACGACAGCTGGATGAAACTCGCCCCATAAGGCCGCTTGAGCACCGTCCGCGCCTCGCTCAGGTGCAGAAAAATCCGCACCCGGTCGATCTCGCGCACACCTGTTTCATAAATCGCCGCCACCCGGTAACGCGTGGACTGCCCCGCATACGTCAACAGCACCGAGTTTCCCGGACTGATCCGCAACCGCTCCGCCAGCGCCGCACCCACCAAAATGCCCGACGGCGAATCCCGAAACGCCGCCAGTTCCCCCAACACGATTTGCTCCTCCAGATTGGAAACGCCTGCGTGATCGTCGAACTCGATGCCGATCACCTGCGCGTTATCTTCGCGCGTCGCCGATTGGATGAGCACGCTCCCACGCACGACTTCCGACATGCCCGTGATCTCGGGAAAACGCGCGAGCGATTCCCGCAACAACCGCGGCTCCGCTACGCCTTCCTGATAACGCCGTTCGCTCTCCACCGTGATCGCCGCCACCGGCCCTTTTTTTTCCACGCCTCCGTCATCCACCGGAATGTCCACCGTCGTCGCCTGAAATTTATCCTCCACGCGGATCGCGCCGTCCGTGCCGAGGATCGTGCGAATAAAAAACTCCTGGAAGCCCGACGTCACCGCCTGCGTGAGCACGATGAATCCCACGCCAAACGCGATGCCCAGCAGGCTCATCGCCATGGAGCGTTTCTTCGCCAGCAGGAAACGCAGCGCGATCTGCAGATTCGTACGCATTAACGGCTGGCTTCCTTCACCGCGCGCACCTTTTGCCCGTCGCGAAATCCGGCCGGGTTACTCACGATCACCAGATCGCCTTCATTCACGGCGGAGAGGATCTCTGTGTGCCGCATATTCGAATACCCGATGATCACCGGCACATAATGCGCGACACCGTCCCGCACCACGAAGAGCGTGTGCCCCAGCATCGAGCGCCGCTCCGCCAGCAGCGTGTTGTCGTGGCGATCGATCGTGATGCTCGCCTCGCCAGTCAATCCCGGCGCCAGCAGCGCTTCGTCGATATCGATTTTCAGAAACGCCGTATAACGCTTTGTGCGCTCATCCGCGCCCGGCAGCACGCGCTCGACCTTGGCGGTGAAAAGTTTTCCGCCATAACCGAGCAGCTGCACATTCGCCGACAGGCCCGGACGCACACCCGCGAAGTTCTCCTCGCTGATCTGCGCCAGCACCAGCCGCGCCTTCGAGATCACCCGCGCCAGCAACTGCCCTCCGCCGACCAATTCGCCATTGATCGCAAAAATCTCCGACACCGTGCCGTCGTCCGGCGCGAGTACCCGCATCTTCTCCAACTGGCGGCGCTTCGTCTTCAGCGTGTTGTCGAAATTATCCAGCGTCTGCTGGTTGTTGATATTCTCCGTCGCCAGCTCGTCCTGCAGCTGCGTCACCGCGCGCTTCGATTGATCGAGCGCGATTTGCGCGAGCTTCCCCTGCTCCACCAGCCGCGTGTTGTTGCGGACCGTTTCCTCCGCCGTCGCGATCTGAAAACGCTTCTGCGAACCCAGATCGATGCGCGCCTGCGCTGCCTTACGATCCGACTCGATTCGCTCGATCTCCAATTCCAAATCCCTCGGATCGACCTCAAATAAAACATCCCCCGCCTTCACCTGCGTGCCGAGCTGCACATGACTCTTGATGATCCGCCCGCCGGATTCGCTTTTGATCTCCATGCGAAACTCCTCCGTCACGAGGATGTTCGCCGGCACCGCATGCACCGCCGAGCCGCGCGTGATCGGCCCCACCACCGCAACCGGATGGGTTTGCTGATAGCCAAACCAACCCGCCGCACCGAGCGCCAGCAGCAGACCGCCCGTCACTAAAATTTTCGTCGAAGACATATGAATGATTAAAAAATTTCCCGTGGATCAGCTCGCCCCCCTGCGCTTAACGCGCCCCCATGCGCACGGCCGGATCGAGCCCGCGGTTGGAAAAATAAGTGGCCAGCGCCGTGTAGAAATTTGTCCTCGCCACATTCACCGCCTGCAACGCCGTGTCCGCTCCCAGCCGCGTCAGATCGGCCTCGCTCGCCGGTATCCAGCCCGCCGCCACATCTTTTTCCACCGCTTCGACTGCACCACGCGCCCCACCAAACGCGATCTCCGCCTGCTGCAACTGCCGCCAGTAAAGCTGCAGCCGGTTCACATCGCTGCGGCGCTCATCTGCCTCAACGCGGGCGACCAGGTCACGGTCCGCCTCATAAGAACGCAGCCGCGCGAGCGATGCCCGCTGCGAAGCCTTCGCGCTGAACCCGTCGAATAACTGCCAGTCCACCGTCGCGAACGCATTCCAGGACGTGACGAGCGACTTCTTCCCAAGCACGTCGTTGTCTGGAGTCCGGTTATCCTGCCCGCCGGAGAAACTCACGCCCAGCTTTGGTTTCAAGCGCGTCTTCTCCACCTGATAGCGCAGCGTCTCCATCCGCACAGAGTCCTCCGCGTTCAACATCCGCGCCGACTGTCCCGTGACGCCCTCCGCTGCCGACAGCGCCTTTACCACTGCGTCCAGCTCCGCCGGTTTCGGCAGCTCGGCCACCGTCGCCGGAAGCTTTTCAACCGCCACACCCGAAACTCTCGCCAAATCATAGCGCCGCATATCGCGGTCATCTTCCATCTGCTGAAGGACTAACTCAGCCGCCGTGATCTGCCCCGTGATGAGCCCGCTCGCCGTGGACGCCGCGAAACCGTCCTCCACCTGCTTCTTTGCAAAATCAAACTGCCGGTTCAGCTCCTTCAGATTCTTCCGCGCCATCTCGATCGCCCCATCCACCGTCACCAGCTCCAGATAACGCCGCCGCAAATCCAGCGCCAGCAACCGCCGGGTCTCTTCAAGATTACGCGACGACACCGCCTGGGTCAGTTTTGCAATATCGTGATTCTTCGACAGCGCTCCCCAGTGATAAACCGGCTGCGAAACACTCGCATCATACAATACCGCGGCCAGCGTACGATCACTCCTCGCACCACCATCATCCCGCTGCTCCAACGTCACACCGGCTCTAAAAGATGCCCGCGCATTCGGCAGCATGGGCGCCCGCGCGATCCGCGTATTCTGCACCGATTGCTCCGCCTCCCAGCGCCGCACTAAAATCGTCGGCCCATTCTCCAACCCCACCCGCAACAACTCCTCCAGCCCTCGCAGACTCCGCTCAGGCAACGCCGCCATCAATGGATCAATCGCCTCCGCGATCACCGGCACCGCCGGCGTTTCAGCTCCCACCACCAGCACACGCCCAACCGCCTGCACCGCCACCAGCCACAAAATATAAGGACGCAAAAGAGACATTCGTACGAGGGAAGCGATGAGAGTAACGATTAGGATAAAGATGCCGCTTGAGAGTTTTTCAGCACAAGCTCCGCATCGCCGAAGACGAGCGGAAAAATGATCCGCCGCCACCGACACCCATAATCGCAACCGGCTCCAAAAAATCCCCCGCAGAATTTTTGCCGGAAGCGTGCTATAGTCCTGCGTATGATTTTCCTTCGCAGCATCGAGCGGCTGAGTGGCGAACCCGAAGGCTATACCAACACTCCGTTCGCAATTCCCCGGCTCGTCGCCCTTCGCAGCCTTACCCTCAGTTCGCCCGTTACTTTTCTCGCAGGAGAAACAAGCGCGAGCCGCTCCACCCTCCTGGCCGCCATCGCCATTCGTGCCAAGCTTCCCACCCCGGCCGATCTCCCGCCCGAGCACGAGCCTTCTCTCGCCGCCAGCCATAAACTCGCGCGCAATCTGAATCTCCACTGGTCGCCAAAGACCCACTACGGCGTCTTCCTCCGTTCCTGCGATCTCCACTGCCACGACGGCGAAGCCTGCCTCGAAATGCTCCGCAGCCGCTGCGTTCCCGGCGGACTTCACCTGATCGACACCCCGGAATGCATTTTCCCTCCCCAGCATCAGCTTGCTCTTCTAGCACTCCTGAAATCCCTCGTTAGCGGCAACGCCCAGTTCATCATCGCCACCAATTCCCCGATCCTGCTCGCCTTCCCCGACGCCCAGATCCTCGACTTCGACGCCCCAGAAATCACCCCGCGCACCTACGACGAAGTCCCCGTAGTGAAATTCATGCGCGCCTTCCTCGCCGACCCCGAAGACCACATTCGCAAACTCTGAGCGCCTCCGCGCTCCTTCCGGCATTCTGCTCTCTTTGCGCTTTTCGCTGCCACTCCGGATCGGTGCCGCATTCCGCGTTTCCGCGATTGCCCGCCACGGAAAATCCCCTTGGCTCCGCGCTTTTCGCCCATGCGCTTCTACAAGTATCACGCCCTCGGCAACGACTACATCGTGCTCAATCCCGCCGATTTTCCCCAATGGAAATCCGCCCCCACGCTCGACCAGATCCGCGTCGTCTGCCACCGCAACTTCGGCGTCGGCTCCGACGGCATCCTCTGGGGCCCGCTTCCGTCGCAGAAAGCCGACTTCGGCCTGCGCATCTTCAATCCCGATGGCTCCGAAGCCGAGAAATCCGGCAACGGTCTCCGCATCTTCTCCCGCTATCTCTGGGACCAGAAGCTCGTTAAAAACCCCGACTTCACCATCGAAGTCCCCGGCGGCCTCGTCCGCTCCGTCATCCTCGACAACGGCCAGCTCATCAAAATCGCGATGGGCAACGTCTCCTTCGACAGCGCCAAAATCCCCGTCAACCTCACCGGCCCCGCCCGCGAGGTCATCAACGAGAAAATCACCATCCTCGACCGCGAGTTCACCTACTGCGCCGCCACCATCGGCAATCCGCACTGCGTCCTCCCGCTCCCTGAGGTCACCTCCGAGCTCGCTCACAAATACGGCCCTCACCTCGAGGTTCACGCCAACTTCCCGCGCAAGACCAACGTCCAGTTCCTCCAGGTCCTCGACCGCGCCAACATCCGCATCGAGATCTGGGAACGCGGCGCCGGTTACACCCTCGCCTCCGGCAGCAGCTCCAGCGCAGCCGCCGCCGTCGCCCACCGCCTCGGCCTCGTCGATAAAGACATCACCGTCCACATGCCCGGCGGCAAAATCGGCATCGAGATCGGCGATAACTTCTCGATCATGATGACCGGCACCGTGAACAAAGTCGCCGAAGGCGACATGCACCCCGAACTCTTCGCCGTAAAAGTCTGAGGTGGAACGTGCGCTCCGCGCGCGTTCGTTCGACATCGTCCCCACCAAGGCCCGGATTCCCCCCCCCGGGCCTTTTTCATACCGCCCCTCGTCTTCTTGGCGTCTTCGCGCCTTTGCGTGATCCCCTCCCTCCTTCGCCGCGACAATCAATTCCGGCCACTCCGCGCTTCGAGTGCCACCGCTTGCCGCCGGCCCAAAACCTCCCACGCTCCGCGCCATGCGCCGCCTCCTCTCTGTCTCCGTCACCGCACTCCTGCTCGCCGTCGCCGCTTTCTCCCTACCCGCCTCCGCCCACGCCGCGCCGAAAATCCTGAACTACGGTAACGGTGCAGAGCCCCAGGATCTCGACCCGCAAGTCATCACTGGCGTCCCCGAGCATCACATCATCGACTCGCTCTTCGAAGGCCTCGTCATGCCTTCGCCCGACGGCTCAAACGTCGCCCCCGGCGTCGCCGAACGCTGGGACCTTTCTGCCGACGCGCTTACCTACACGTTCCACCTCCGCGCCGACGCCCGCTGGTCCAACGGCGACCCCGTCACCGCCCACGACTTCGTCCGTTCCTACCAACGCATGCTCACGCCCGCCCTCGGTGCCGACTACGCCTACATGCTCTACCTCGTCGCCGGTGCCGAAGACTTCAACACCGGTAAACTCACCGACTTCTCCCTCACCGGCTTCCGCGCCCCCGATGCCCGCACTCTTCAGATCACTCTTCGCAAACCCGCCCCCTTCTTCCTGAAATCCCTCGTCCACTGCGCCTGGTTTCCCGTCCACATCCCCACCCTCGAAAAGTTCGACGCCGTCACCCGCAAAGCCACCCGCTGGACCCGCCCCGAAAACCTCGTCGGCAACGGCGCCTTCACTCTCACCGACTGGAAACCCGGCCAGAAGATTATCGTCTCCCGCTCTCCCACCTACTGGGACCGCGCCAGCGTGAAACTCGACGAAATCCACTTCCACCCGATCGACGTCCCCGACACCGAGGAAAAAATGTTTCGCACGGGCCAGCTCCACGTCACCCACGAAATCCCACGCGCCAAAATCGCGACCTACCAGCGCGACCAGCCCGCCCAGCTCAGCCTCGAACCGTATTGCGGCATCTACTACTACCGCTTCAACACCGCCAGGAAACCCTTCGACGACGTCCGCGTCCGCCGCGCCCTCGCCCTCTCGATCGATCGCGAGACCATCGTGAAGTTCATCACCCGTGGCGGCGAAATCCCCGCCTATAACTTCGTCCCGCCCAACGTCAGCGGCTTCGTCAGCGAACACCATCTCACCGCCGACATCGCTGAAGCCCGCCGTCTCCTCGCCGAGGCCGGCTATCCCGGCGGCAAGGGTCTCCCCAAGATCGAGCTCCTCTACAACACCGACACCAAGCACCGCAGCATCGCCGAAGCCCTCCAGCAGATGTGGAAAAAAAATCTCGGCCTCACCAACATCAGCCTCACCAACCAGGAGTGGAAAGTGTACATCGCCGCCCAGAAAGCCGGCGACTTCCAGTTCCAACGCGCCGGTTGGATCGCCGACTACGTTGACCCCAATGTCTTCTTCGACCTCTGGCAGACCGGTGCCGGCAACAACAACACCGGCTGGGGCAGCGCAGACTATGACCGTCTCCTCTCCGATTCGCTCGACGCTAAAACCGAGGCCGAGCGCTACGCCATCTACCAGCAGATGGAAAAAATCCTCGTGGCCGAAATGCCCGTCATGCCGATCTATTTCTACACCCATCCCCGCCTGATTTCTCCTCAGGTCCGTAACTTTCGCACCACCTACCTCGACACCTTCCCCTGGAAACACATCGACCTCGCCCCGTAGGCCAGCGTGCTCGCACGCGCTCCGTTGATTAGTCGGCGATCTCTCGCAACGCACACTTTACATCCCGCGAAACCTCCGCAGCCCAGACTTGTCACCACCCGCGCGCACTCGCACCGTCACCGGCCGATCTCGCTGAATGCTCCGCTTTTTCCTCTCACGCTTCCTACAGTCCTGCGTCGCGCTGTTCATCATCATAACAGCCACGTTCTTCATGCAGCGCTTTGTGCCGGGCGGCCCCTTCACTCAGGAACGCGCCACCACCCCCGAGATCGAGCAGCGCATCAAGGAATACTACCGGCTCAACGATCCGCTCTGGAAACAGTACGCGGATTACATGTGGGACATTACTCCGAAGAAATTCGCCCCGCTCGAACTCCGCCACGGCCTCGATTTCAAAGCCGCCTTCGGCATCGATCTCCGCCCCTCGTACCGGTACGCCAGCTACACGGTCAACGAGATCATCGCCGATAAACTCCCCGTCTCGATCGAGCTCGGGTTCCTCGCCCTCATCGTCGCTCTCCTCATCGGCGTCCCTCTCGGCGTGATCGCCGCCATGCGCCGCAACACCTGGCCCGACTACGGCGCATCCAGCTTCGGCATGATCGGCATCTCCACGCCTACCTTCGTCGTCGGCCCCATCGCCGTCCTTCTCTTCGCGATCTACTGGCGCCAAGTCCCCGCCTCGGGCTGGGTCCGCTGGGACGAAATCGCCAGCGGCCGCCAGACCCTCGCCGACCTCATCTCCACCCGCATCCTCCCCGCCCTCGTCCTCGGCATCGCCTTCGCCGCGCCCATCCTCCGCATCACCCGCGGTGGTATGCTCGACGTTCTCAACCAGGACTTCATCCGCACCGCCCGCGCCAAAGGTGCCTCCGAGCTTCGCATCGTCCTGCGCCACGGCCTGCGCGGCGGCCTGCTCCCGCTCGTCTCCTACCTCGGCCCCGCCATCGCCGGCGTCCTCACCGGTTCCTTCGTGATCGAAACCATTTTCCAAATACCCGGCCTCGGCCGCGAATTCGTCACCAGCATCGGTAACCGCGACTACATGTTGGTGATCGGCACCGTCATCATCTACGCCGGCTTCATCATGGCGCTCAACCTCCTCGCCGACGTCGTCCAGGCCTGGATGAATCCCAAGATCCGCCTCGACTCCTGACGCGCCATGCCCGCCGCACCTTCCGCTCCACCCGCCGCCGCCCCGGCTCCGCTCGCCATCGAGCGCGGCACCTCCCTCTCGCGCGACGCCTGGCACCGCCTCCGCAAAAACAAACTCGCCGTCTTCGGTATGGTCTCGCTCGCGATCATCACCCTCGCCTGCGTCTTCGGCCCCATGATCAGCCCGTACAGCATTTCCGAAATGCCGTTCGAAAACGTCGGCGAGCCCCCCAGTTGGAAACACTGGTTCGGTACCGACGATAACGGCGGCCGCGACCTCCTCGTTCGCGTTCTCGTTGGCGGCCGCCTCTCCCTCGCTGTCGGCCTCTGCGCCACCTTCGTCGCCCTCACCATCGGCGTCACCTACGGCGCCATCGCCGGCTACGTCGGCGGCAAAGTCGATGCGCTCATGATGCGCATCGTGGACATCATCTACGCACTGCCCTTCACGATCTTCGTCATCCTGCTGATGGTTTTCACCCGCACGCTCACGATCAAATATAACCTCCCCGCCTCCTTCGATCTCCTCCTCATCTTCGCCGCCATCGGCGCCGTCGAATGGCTCACCATGGCCCGCATCGTCCGCGGCCAGGTCATGTCCATTAAGAAAATGGAATACGTCGAAGCCGCCCGGTCCCTCGGCTACGGCCCCGCGCGCATCATCTTCCGTCACATTCTTCCCAATACCCTCGGCCCGATCATCGTCTACACCACGCTCACCATTCCGTCCGTGATGTTGCTCGAAGCCTTCCTCAGCTACCTCGGCCTCGGCGTCCAGGCCCCGATGAGCTCATGGGGCGTGCTGCTCAACGACGGCCAGCAAAAACTCGAAGAGTTCCCCTGGCTTCTCCTCTTCCCTGCCGGCATGTTCTCCTGGACCCTTTTCTCCCTCAACTTCCTCGGCGACGGCCTCCGCGACGCCCTCGATGTGCGCTCCTCCAAAGACTGATGCCTCCCGCCTTCCTCACTCTTCGTCCAGCCGTTTAATTCCATGCGCCGCTTCGTTCCGTACATTAAATACCTGAAGGCGATCCGGGCCCAGTTCATCGGCTCCGTCCTCTGCGCCGCCCTTTACGGCATCATCTCCGGCTTCGTGCTGAATTACGTGCTGATGAAAAAAGTCCTGCCCGCCGTCTTCTCCGAAGGCGCGCGCGACATGAGCACGTGGCAGATCGCCGGATACGCCGCCCTCGTCCCCGCCGTCTTCCTCGTCCGCGCCCTCGCCGCATTTTTCAACTCCTACCTCGTCAGCCTCTGCGGCGTCCGCGTCCTCGAACAAGTCCGCCTCGATTTCTTCCAACGCCTCCAGGCTCTCCCTCTTAACTTCTTCGCCCGACACACCAGCGGCGACCTCCTCTCCCGCGGCCTCGCCGACACCAACCAGCTCCAGTACACGCTCACCAACGTCGGCAACGAAATCTTCAAGCAGCCCGCCACGCTCCTCTTCGCGTTGGGCGCACTCATCTACGAAGCCTCCTCCACGCCCGACGCTTGGAAAATGCTCCTTTGCCTCGCCTCCGTTCCCCTCGCCGTCTTCCCGATTCGCTACGTCGGCAAACACATCCTCCGCCGCGCGCAACAACTCCAGTCCCAGCTCGGCGTGGTCAGCGATCGCCTCAGCGAAAATCTTTCGGCCACCAAAGAAATCCGCGCCTTCGGCCTCGAAGAACGCGAAACCAACCGCTTCCGCACCGCGGTCCAGAGCCTCTTTCACGTCCAGATGAAGATCGTGAAGTACTCCAGCTTCCTCTCCCCCACCATCGAGTTCATCTCCTCCCTCGGGATCGCCGGCACCCTCGTTTACGCCTACTACGCGAACATTCCTTGGACCAGTTTCCTGTTCATCGTCGGCGCCATCTACTTCGCCTACGAACCGATCAAAAAAATTGGTGCCATCAACAACGACCTCAAACGCGGCCTCAGCGCCCTCGATCGCATCGAGGAAATCCTCAACGCCCCGCTCGAAATCGACGACCCCGCGAACCCCGTCGCCGTTGACCGCCTCCAGGGCCGCATCGCGTTTCAAAACGTCTCCTTCGCCTACAAGACCGACACCCACGTCCTCAAAGACGTCACCATCGATCTCCCCCCCGGCACCGTCTGCGCCCTCGTCGGCCCCAGTGGCGCCGGCAAATCCACCTTCGCCAACCTCGTCCCGCGTTTCTACGAGGTCTCCAACGGCGGCGTCACCATCGACGGCATCGACCTGCGTGCGATGAAAGTCGCCGACCTCCGCCGCAACATCGCCCTCGTCTCCCAAGACCCCGTCCTCTTCAACGACACCATTTATAACAACCTCCTGCTCGGTCGCGCCGGTGCTACCCGCGAAGAAGTCGAGCAAGCCGCTAAAGACGCCTTCGCCCACGATTTCATCCTGTCTCAGCCCAACGGCTACGACACCATGGTCGGCGAACGCGGCGGCAAACTTTCTGGCGGACAAAAACAGCGCGTCGCCCTCGCCCGCGCCTTCCTGCGCAACGCCCCCATCCTCATCCTCGACGAAGCCACCAGCGCCCTCGACAGCGAGAGCGAAGCCTTCATCCAGCGCGCCCTCCAGAAACTCGTCGTCGGCAAAACTGTCCTCATCATCGCCCACCGCTTCAGCACGATTCGCGACGCCTCCAAAATCCTCGTCTTCGAAGAGGGCCGCATCGTCGCCCACGGCCCCCACGCCCAGCTCTACGGCACCAGCCCCCTCTACAAAACCCTCTACGACCGCCAGCAAGGCGCGGGAGCGGAAGTGCGCGCCTGATCCGTGAATCAGCCCTGCACCAATAACCGCCCCGCAGACTCAGGCGCTGTTTGGGAATTGTCCGTTTGCGCTGGAGGGCGCTGCTTCGTCAGCGCCGTAACCATGGGAAACCCTGCCTCTTGCGGGAAAGAACCCACACCGCACCGCAGCCGCCAAAACCATGCGTGAGCCGGGCCTACGCCCCATGAAATCCCCGCTGCTCTTCCTGATTTTCAACCGGCCCGACACCACCGCCACGGTGTTCTCCCGCATCCGCGAAGCGCGCCCCACCCGCTTGTACATTGCAGCCGACGGCCCCCGCGCCACCCGTCCCGACGAAGCCCGCCACTGCGCCGATACCCGCGCCATCGCCACCGCCATCGACTGGCCTTGCCAGGTGACCACGCTATTCAGGGATAAAAACCTCGGCTGCAAAGAAGCCGTCTCCAGCGCGATCGACTGGTTTTTCAGCCACGAAGAAGAAGGTATCATTCTCGAAGACGACTGCGTTCCCGCCCCCGATTTTTTCCCCTTCTGCGACACCCTGCTCGCGCATCATCGCCACGATCACCGCATCCGCCACATCGCCGGCTGCAACTTCCAGCAAGGCACCACCCGCGGCGACGGCTCCTACTATTTTTCAAACCTCACTCACGTCTGGGGCTGGGCCAGCTGGCGACGCGCATGGCACGACTACGACAAAGACCTCGCGCGATACACCGAAGACGAAATCTTCGAGCAGCTCGAAACTCGTTTCCACGACCCACTGCTCGCCGCCGCCTGGCTCGAGATGGCTGTGAGCATCAAAAAAAAGACCGTCGATACCTGGGATATTCAACTCGCCGTCACCAACCTCATGCACGGCGGTCTATCGATCATTCCCAACGTGAATCTCATCTCCAACATAGGCTTCGACTCCCGCGCCACCCACACACTCTCGGCCACCGACCCCAAAAACGCCCAGCCCATCGGCGCACTCGGCGAAATACGCCACCCATCCACACCCGTGGCCGACCTCGCCGCCGATCTCCACACACTGCACACCGAGATCAAACTCACCGAGGCCCGACGCCAAAAATACGCCCGCCCCAAATACCGCCTGAAACGCTTCATCGCCACCCTCGGCGGCCCTCGGCGCTGGAAACGCGCCGGCACCTGATTCGCCCCCATATCGAGGACCACAGATGCGAAACCTAAGCGTAATCCTCCCGACGCTCAATTCCATGCCCCTGCTGCCGGCGCACATCGCGTCGATGCGCTCATGGATAGACCTCGCCGACGAAATCATCGTCGTGGACAGCCATTCGACCGATGGCACCCAGTATTATTTGCGCGAAAATTTGCGCGCCCACCCCGCGCAAATCCACACCCACCCCCGCGGCCTCTACCAATCCTGGAACAGCGCCATCCAACGCGCCACCGGCCGCTGGCTCTACATCTCCACCGTCGGCGATCCCATCTCCCGCGACCTGCTCGAACACCTGCTCGACACCTCCGAACGCCTTCAAAGCGACGTCCTCCTCGGCAACCCCGCCTTCATCGACGAAAACGACCAGCCCCTCCCGGAGTTCTATTGGGCCCCGAATGAGATCGCGGATACACTCGCCACAGAAGGCCCGGTCACCTTCAGCGGTCCCGCTGCCCTCTTCTACGCCGCGAAACACCTCTACACCTCCGCCCTCCTCGGCAGCTGCGCCAGCAATCTCTACCGCACAACCCACCTGCAACGCCTCCCGTTCTGCACCGACTTCGGCATGGCCGGCGACGCCGCCTGGGGCATCCGCCACGCCCTCGAAACCACCTTCGCCACCACACGCCACCCCGGCTCCTTCTTCCGCGTCCACCGCAAAAGCTACGAAACCTGCGCCTGCGAGTGCGAAACCCTCGAACCACGCCTCCACGCACTTGTCCGGGAGACCTGCTCGCGCCAACCGGCATCCGCCCTGCTGGACGAGCTCCAAATCCCGGAAATGATCACACACCTCACCTCGAGTATTCAGCTCGGCCGCTCCCTCAAAGTCCGGCGGCAACAATCCCGCGGCCCCTGGTACGTGCATCCCGCACTGTGGCGCGAACGCTCCGCGCTTCGATGCCACCGCCAGTCGCTCGACGCCATCGTCGCCCGCTCAACTCAGCTCATCCGCGAATCACACACTCAACGCACAGCCACGCTCACACCTCCCGTCAGCGATCGCTCCACCCAGTCCACGCCCTCGTGAGCACACCTCAGCCGCCCATCCGCGTCCTCTACGACCACCAGGTCTTCACCTGGCAAAATTTCGGCGGCATTTCCCGCTACTACGCCGATCTTCTCTCCGCACTTCACACCAGCGCGGCCTTCCAGCCTAAACTCTCCCTGCTGTATTCGGATAACGCCCACATCGGTGAAACCCCGCCGTGGAAAGACGCCCTCCTCCCCAAGTCCGCCTGCAAACGCCCTCTCTCCGCCCGCCTCTTCCGCCGCTACCGCGCCCGTCACAGCGCCGCCGCGATGAACCGCCAGCACTCCATCGCCGCCCTCCAGCAACGCGACCACGACCTCGTCCACCCCACTTACTACGACCCGTACTTCATCGAACACCTCCGCGGGAAACCCGCCGTGATCACCGTGTACGATATGATCCACGAGCTCTACCCCGAGCACTACCTCGACGACTACACCGTCCGCGAAAAAGAACAGGTCATCCGCCGCGCCGACCACCTCATCGCCATCTCCCACTCGACGAAAAAAGACCTCGTCGAAATCTACGGCATCGCCCCCGCGAAAATCGACGTCGTCCACCTCGGCACCGCCTTCAGCCCCGCCACCTGCCCGCCCGCCTCGCTTCAACTCCCCGATAAATTCTTCCTGCACGTCGGCCACCGCGGCGGCTACAAAAACGCCTACTTCATGCTCCGCGCCCTGCGTGAAATCATCCAGGCTACGCCCGGACTTCACATCATCTTTGCCGGCGGTGGCCATTTCACCAAAAACGAAACCCAGCTCATCGACATCCTCGGCCTGTCGGACCGCGTCCACTACCACGAAGCCTCTACCCCCAGCCTCGTCTCCCTCTATCAACGCGCCCTCGCGCTCCTCTGCCCCTCGCTCTACGAAGGCTTCGGCCTGCCCGTCACCGAGGCTTTCAACTGCGGCTGCCCCGTCATCTCCAGCCGCACCGCCGCCCTCGCCGAAGTCGCCGGCGACGCCGCGCTCTACTTCGACGCCAAAAACATCGTCTCCATCCAGGAAACCTTCACCCGCGTCCTCCGCGAGCCCGACCTCCTGCAATCTCTCCGCGAAAAGGGAAAACTCCGCGCCCAGGAATTCTCCCCGCTCAAATGCGCCCGCGAAACCGCCGCCGTGTACGCCCGCATCCTCGGCCGCCCCACTCACCCGTTTTAATCCACCGCGCCCCGCGCCCTCACCATGAATCCTCCCCTCTGCCCGATCTCCGGCCTCCCCATGAAGCCGCTGTTCAACGCCCAGGTGCTCGGACGCCACGACGCCGCCTTTTTCCACAGCCCCGAAAGCGGCCTCATCCAGACCCCGCAACCCCACTGGCTCTCCGAAGCCTACGCCTCCGCCATCACCGCCACCGATGTCGGCCTCGTCGGCCGCAACATCCACAACCGCACCCACGTCTCCTGGACCCTCTCCTTCCTCGGCCTCGATAAAGGCCCCTACCTCGATCTCGGCGGCGGCTACGGCCTCTTCACCCGCCTCATGCGCGACGACGGCTTCGATTTCCACACCACTGATCCCTACTGCGAAAACATCTTCGCCAAAGGTCACGAGCCCGGCCCCGGCTTCACCGCCCAAGCCGTCACCGCCTTCGAAGTCTTCGAGCACATTCCCGACCCGCTCACCTTCATCAAAGACGCCTTCGCCCGCTACCAGACCCGGAACATTATCTTCTCAACGCTCACCTACGGCGAGGCCCCACCCGCCCGCGACTGGTGGTACTGGTGCTTCGAAACCGGCCAGCACATCACCTTCTACAATCGCCACACCCTCGCCCTCCTCGCCGAAAAAGTCGGCTGCCACTACTTCAGCCTCAACGACGAGTTCCACGTCTTCACCGAACAGCCGCTCACGCGTATCCAAAAATTGGTCCTATCCAATCGCCGCGCCAGAAAACTCTACGACAAGTACACCCGCAAACGCCGCCGCCGCACCGGACTCACCCTCCCCGACTACGAAGTCGCCCGCACCAGACTCCGCGCCAGCCAGGCCGCCCCCGCCGCCTGACCTCTCCCGTCACTCTGCCAGCAGCTTCGCCACCACGTGCTCGAACTGCTTTTGAAACAGCACGTCATACGCGTGCTCACCCGCCGGCACCACATTCGGCATCCCTGGATCGAGTTCTAGCACGCGTCTCACCTTCAATCCCTCGGCCAGCGAATAAGGGAACGACTGATTCCCAATAAAGAGCCGCGCCCCCGCCACGATTCGCGCCAGCTCCAAAAAGTCGCGCACCTCCACCCACCGCGCCGACGGCACCTTCCGCTTGAAATCCTCGTACTCGTCCCGCAGCCCCACGAACACCACATCGCCCCGCCCCTCCAAAAACCCGTGGCTCAGCGCCAGATTCCGATAACGAAAACTCCGCGCCACCACGATGCTCCCCGCGTACGCGCGATCCGGCTCCACTGTTAGCCACGGCCGCGACAGATCCGCCGCCAGCCCAAACATATAAAAATACCAACGACTGATCCCCAGCCGGTCGATCAGCAGCGGCGCATCGCGAAACGAATCCAGATCGTAATCCACCGCGCCCCCGCGTTCATGCACCTCCAACCGCTGGATGTAACTCTGCGCGCTCAATAACGGCGCCAGCATGTCATACATCTTCCGGTTCAACTGCACCGCGCCCAGCGGATGCCGGATCGACTTGTCCCGCAGCGGCACATCCAGCTCCAGCTTCAACAACGCCCCGGCCGCGCCGCCTAATTCACGCACCGCCGGCAACGCATAGATCACATCGCCCGCGTTCCCCGAATGCTTGCAACTCACCACCGCACCCGGCGCTCGCGCCTGGATCGCGCCATCGCCGCGTAATCCCGGCGGACAATACCCGATGAACCGCCGCTGCAACTTCTCCCGCTTCACCTCGCTCCTCAGCACCTCGTAATTTTCCCGGTCGATCCACTTCAGGATGACTTGGGTTATTTTGTTCGAGGCCAGTGCCTTTTTGAACCGGTCGGAACGATCAAGACTCATGCGGTACTCAGGATGCGAACGGGTAAACGACCCGCTCTCCGCACTGTCAAACGCCGATTCCCTCCCGCGCCTCCCTCGCGCCAACACCGGGATTGCCTTCCCCTCCGCTCCTCCCTTTACCCACCGCCACGACTTCATGTCCGACCGCAAAATCAGCGTCCTCCTGCCCTGCTATAATCAGGCGCGCTACCTCCCGCAGGCCATCGAGTCCGTGCTCTCCCAGCAAAATGCCGACTGGGAACTCCTCATCAGTGACGACGCCTCCACGGATAACTCCGCCGAGATTATCCGCGCCTACGCCGCCCGCGACCCGCGTATCCGTTTTCACCTGCAATCCCCCAACCTCGGCATGGCCGCCAACTGGAACTGGTGCCTGCTCCACGCCACCGGCCGCTACGTCAAATTCCTCTTCGGCGACGACTACCACTGCGCCCCCGACGCCCTCGCCGCCCTCAGCCACGCCCTCGAATCCCATCCCGCTGCCACCCTCGCCACCAGCGCCCGTCTCATCGTCGGCGAAGACTCGCAAACCCGCTCCATCGCCGGCGACCTCGGCGGCGACGGCCTCAAACCCGGCGGCCCGACCATCGTCCGCTGCCTGCTCTCCGGGAAAAATCTCATCGGCGAGCCCTCCGCCGCCATGTTCCGCCGCGATGCCGCCCGGCGCGGCTTTGACCCCACCTACCGCCAGCTCATCGATCTCGAGTTCTGGGCTCACCTCCTCGAACAAGGCGATCTCGCCTACGTTTCCCGCCCCCTCTGCGCCTTCCGCCGCCACGACGAACAACAGACCGCCGTCAACCGCCGCACCCGCGCCGGCGAGGAGGAAGGCCTCCGCCTACAGCTCAAATACCTCCCCCTCGTCCAGCGTCACCTCGCCACCGGAGGCTCACCCCACGAAGTCCGCCAGGCCCTCTTCCGCAGTCTCTACTTTGTACGCAAGACTCGCATACGCTGCAACGAAAGCCACGCCGACGAACGCGCCCTCATGCGCGAACTCAACCCCGTCTGGTACGCCGCTTACTGGCTCCGCCACCGGCTGACCAAACCCTTCGCCAACCTCCATAAAGCCACCCGCCGCCAGCCTTCTGCGGCGCGCCACCCGTAGAGCCCATGCCCTCCGCCGCCAGCCCGCGCATCCTCGTTCTCCGCCGTCGCTACGTCGGCGACATCGTCCTGCTCGAAAGCGTCTTCCGCCTTCTCCGCCGCCACTGGCCCGCCGCCCACATCGTCGCCTCCGTCGATCCCGCCTACCGCGACCTCCCCAAACTCCACCCCGCCATCGACGCCACCCTCCCCATGCCCGTCCGCTTCCGCGACTGGCCCGGCTTCCTCTGGCGACTGCGCCGGGGAAAATTTACCCACATCCTCGACTTCGATAACCGCCCCCGCACCGCCATGATCGCGCTCCTCTCCGGCGCATCACTCCGCGCCACCTTGCGCCACGGCGCCGAGCCCCGCTTCGCCCGCTGCTACAACCATCGCCTCGTCGTCGAAACCAACTACTTCGACGACCACCACATCACCGACTTCTACCACCGCCTGCTCCGCTCCGTCGGCATCGCCATCAAACAGGAGCCCGGCCACCTCATCCCGCTCCCCCACGAAATCACCCAGATTGAGCAACTCCCCGCGATCGCCGCCCTGCCCACCGATCGCCCGCGCCTCCTCGTTCACCCCGGCAGCCGCAGCCCCCACCGCATCTGGCCCGCCGCCTCCTTCGCCACCGTCTGCGACGCCATCCAGTCCGAAGGTCGCGCCAGCGTCATCTTCGTCGCCGGTCCCGCCGAGCAACCCGTCGTCGAAGCCATCACGGCCAAAATGACCACACCCGCCACCGTCCTCAAAAACGCGTTCACCCTCACCCAGCTCGCCGCCCTCTTCGCCAGCGTCGACCGCCTCCTCTGCCACGACAGCGGCCCCATGCACCTCGCCACCTCCGTCGGCACGCCCGTCGTTGCTCTCTACGGCTCCCAAAAAATCACCAATTGGAAACCCGTCGGCGACGACAACCTCCTCCTGCAAACCCCGCTTCCCTGCCGCGACTGCGTGTCCCCCGGGTTCTGCAAACCCGACGACAGCTACACCAATCACTGCGTGCAAAAAATCACGCCCGAGGCAGTCCTCTCCGCCCTCCGCACCCGTCTGCCCGCGCCCGTCGCTTGATCGACCGCGCGCAAATCGCGCACCTCAAAACGCCTTCCACGCGCCGTCTTCCCACTTCGCATGCAGCGTGCGTCCATGCGCGGCCAGCTCCGCGTCGCGCCACCGCTTCAGATTCCGCCGCGACGTGAACTTCTCCCAACGCCGCCTCCACCAACCGATCTTCCATTTCGCCCGGTAGTAAGCGCGGTTCTCCGCCTCATACGGCCGCACTTTCGGCCCGCCTCGTAACGCATCCTGCGTGATCGACCCAAAGTGGTGGATGAAACAATCCCCGACGATCCCGAGTTTGAATCCTGCGATCCGGCAGCGCCGGAAAAAATCGCTGTCCTCAAACTGCCCAATCCGAAACCCCTCGTCGAAGCCGCCCACCTTCGCAAACACCGCACGCTTCACCGCGAAACACACCCCATGCGCCGCATCCCGCCGCACCACGCCGCTCATCTTCGCCATGAAGTCCGCCGCGTACTCAGAAAACGGATAATTCTGCTCCCGCTCCCGCATCGCCGGCGAAACCACCGACATGCCCTCCCGCTCCGCCGCGCCGATCAACCGCCCCAGCCAGCCCGCGGGCAGCAGCACGTCGTTGTTCAAAATCACCGTCCACTCCGCGCCTTCCACCGCGCGCCACCCTTGATTCCACGCCGCCGCGCATCCGCGATTCTCCGTGTTGCTCACGACCACGAGTCCACTCTGCGCCTTGAGCCACTCGCCCGTTCCATCCGTCGAACCATTATCGATGATCACCACCCGCACACCCGCCGCGATATCGGGCTGCAAACAACCCACGCACGCCTGCGTGTAAGCGAGCTGGTTCAAGACCGGGATGACGACGGCGGCATTCACCCCGCCACGACCGCCGAATCCGCCCCCGCTGCCAACCCCTTTCTTGTTTTCCATCGCCCATCCGCGCACTCGACTTCGCGCCCCCGCTCCCGCCACGCTCCACCCCGCCTTCATGCCGTCCGCCCTCCCGATCTCCGTCGTCATCGTCGCCAAAAACGAGGCGCACAACCTTCCCCGCTGCCTCGCCAGTGTGTACGGCTGGACCGCTGAAACCGTCGTTGTCCTCAACGACACGACCGACGCCAGCGGACAAATCTCCCGCGATCACGGCGCAGCCGTCCACCACACGCCCTGGCTCGGTTATCGCGACACCAAAAACCACGCCCTCTCCCTGGCCTCCAACAACTGGATACTCTCCCTCGACGCCGACGAAGAAGTCTCCCCCGCCCTCCATTCCGCGCTCTCCGACTTCTTCTCCCGCCCCGATCTCTCTGAAATCTCCGGCGCGAAATTCCCCCGCAAAGTCTGGTTCATCGACCGCTGGATCACCCACGGCGACTGGTACCCCGATCTCAGCCTTCGCCTCTTCCGCCGCGACCGCGCCCGCTGGGGCGGCGATGCTCACGTCCACGAAAAAATCGAGATCACCGGCCCCGTCGCCACGCTTCGCGGCGATCTCCATCACTACTCGTTCCCCACGCTCTCCAGCCACGTCGCGAAAATAAATCCCTTCGCCGACCTCTTCCTGAAACAACAACTCGAACGCGGCAAAAAATTCTCCGCCCCCTCCGCGATCTTCCGCCCGTGGTGGCGCTTCTTCCGCGCCTACATCCTGCGCCGTGGTTTTCTCGACGGGTTCCCCGGCTTCTACATCGCCATTGCGACAGCCTTTAGCGCCTTCGTCCGCTACAGCCGCCTGTACGAAGCCGCTCAAAAGAAAAACCCTCCTGCGAATCTGCCCCATGTCTGACGAGCCACCCAAGTTCAGTTTCCAGGCGGAAAAGCTCATCGCCTCACTCCGTCGCATTCCCGACGAGACGTCGCCGCGCATGAAAAAGCGCCCGACCAAGGAGCTCGCCCGTCTCGTCGAAGATCTCCTCGTCCAGCACCAGATCGGCCGCGAATCTCCCGAGCAGACCATCCGCGACAACTGGCCCCAAATCGTCGGCCCCGCCAACGCTCAATACTCCCACGCCGCCCAGATCGACGGCCGCGGCCGCCTAGCCGTCCTCGCCTCTCATGCCGTTGTCCGCAACGAACTCTTTCTCCACCGGAAACTCATCTCCGAAAAAATTCGCAAGCTACCCGGTTGCAGCCACGTCCGTGAAATCAACGTCCGCGCCGGATAACCGCGCTTCCCCCTGAAACGATCATCGTTTCCCTCTTCGCGGACACGTGGCTGGGGAAGGTTTGACCCCCGACCGCTAATCCATTCGATCACCGCTCTTTTCCTTTCACCCAACCCATGAGCCTCAAGATCAAATCCTCCAAAGAAGTCACATTCGACCAGCTTTCCCTCGGCGAAGTCATGCTCCGCCTCGATCCCGGCGAGGGCCGCATCCGCACCGCCCGCGAGTTCAAAGCCTGGGAAGGCGGCGGCGAGTACAACACCTCCCGCGGTCTCCGCAAATGCTTCGGCTACAAGACCGCCGTCGTCACCGCTTTTGTCGACAACGAGATCGGCCACCTCATCGAGGATTTCATCATGCAGGGTGGCGTCGCCACCGACTTTATCAAGTGGCGTGACGACGACGGCATCGGCCGCACCGTACGCAACGGCCTCAACTTCACCGAGCGCGGCTTCGGCGTCCGTGGTGCCGTCGGCAATCCCGACCGTGGCAACACCGCCGCTTCCCAGCTCAAGCCAGGCGACATCGATTGGGATCACATCTTCGGCAAACTCGGTGTCCGCTGGTTCCACACCGGCGGCATCTTCGCCGCCCTCTCCGCCTCCACCGCCGAGATCACCATCGAGGCCGTCAAGGCCGCCAACAAGTACGGCACGATCGTGTCCTACGACCTCAACTACCGCCCTTCCCTCTGGAAAACCATCGGTGGCCTCAAGAAGGCGCAGGAAGTTAATCGCGAGATCGCCAAGTACGTCGATGTCATGATCGGTAACGAAGAAGACTTCACCGCTTCCCTCGGCTTCGAAGTCAAAGGCGTCGATCACGCCAACAACCAGGGAGCCATCGAGCTCGATGCCTTCAAGAACATGATCGAGACCGCCGTGAAGGAATTCCCGAACTTCAAGGTCGCCGCCACCACCCTCCGCCACGTCCACACCGCGACGGTCAACGACTGGTCGGCCATCCTCTGGCACGACGGCAAATTCTTCGAAAGTCGCAAATATCCAGAGCTCGAGATCCTCGACCGCGTCGGCGGTGGCGACAGCTTCGCCTCCGGCGTCCAGTTCGGTTTCATGGAATTCAACGACGCCCAGAAGGCCGTCGAGTACGGTGCCGCTCACGGCGCGCTCGCCTCGACCACTCCTGGCGACACCTCGATGGCCACCCGCAAAGAAGTCGAGAAGCAGATCTCCGGCGGCGGCGCCCGCGTGGTCCGCTGATCGCCGCAAAATCCATCCGACAACTCTCAGCCCGGGCCGAAACGCCCGGGCTTTTTCGTGTCCGTCAAAAACGCAGCCAACAAAAAGCCCGCGCTTAAAAGGCGCGGGCTTCGTCTTAGACAGTGCTCAACTCGTTTACTTCCCGATGCCAAACGCCCGGAAGCCAATCGCCGTCAGCTTCGCCAAATCGAGGATATTGCGACCATCGAAAATAAACGCCGGCTTCGGCATCCCTGCGTAGATCTTCGCAAAATCCAGCGTCTTGAACTCGTCCCACTCCGTCACCACCGCGATCGCATGCGCACCCTTGCAGGCCTCGTACACGTTCGTCGCCACCGTGAGCCGCGCATTGGTGACACCTTTGCCAAGCGTATCGCTGATGATCTCGTGCGCAGGCACCTTGGGATCATAAACCACCACGTTCGCGTGCTCCGTGAGCAAGTCACGGCAAACGTTGATTGCCGCCGATTCGCGCGTGTCGTTGGTGTCTTTCTTGAAGGCAAAACCAAGCACCACGATTTTCTTGTCGGCGACCGTGTTGAACAGCGTGCGCACGATCTTATTCGCGAAACGTTTCTTCTGATAATCGTTCATCAACACCACCGACTCCCAATAGGCAGCAACCTCCGGTAAGCCGAAGCTTTGGCAAAGATAGACGAGATTCAGGATGTCTTTCTGGAAGCACGACCCGCCGAAGCCGACCGAAGACTTCAAAAACTTCGGCCCGATGCGGCTGTCCTTACCGATCGCATTGCCAACCTCATCCACGTCAGCGCCCGTGGCTTCGCAAAGCGCAGAGATCGAGTTGATCGACGAAATGCGCTGCGCGAGAAACGCATTGGCCACCAGCTTGGAGAGCTCCGACGACCAGAGGTTCGTCGTGATGATACGCTCACGAGGAACCCAATTCGCGTACACATCGACCAACGTCTTTATCGCCGCTTCGCCCTCCGGCGTCCGCTCGCCACCGATCAACACACGATCCGGATTGATCAGATCCGCCACCGCAGTTCCCTCAGCCAGAAACTCCGGATTCGAGAGTACCGCGAACTTAATACCCTTCGTGTTGGCGCTCAGGATCTCCTTGATCGTCTCAGCCGTTTTTACGGGGACCGTGGATTTTTCGACGATGATCTTAGGGCCACCGGCAACTTCGGCGATCATCCGCGCGACCGATTCGATATAACGCAAATCCGCCGCGAGTCCGGTACCCACACCATACGTTTTTGTCGGCGTGTTAACGGCGACGAAAATGATGTCAGCCGACTGAATATTCCCAACCACGTCAGTAGAGAAAAACAGGTTTTTGCCGCGCGCCTGCTTCACCACATCGTCGAGGCCTGGCTCGTAGATCGGCAGCGTGTCAGAATTCCACGCAGCGATGCGCGTGGCATTCATATCGACGACCGTCACCTGAATGCTCGGAGCCTTCAGAGCGATCATCGCCATCGTTGGACCACCGACGTAACCAGCACCGATGCAGCAAATTTTCATAAGATTGAAGTGCCGGACCGTGCCTTAACCCCACAGTAAATCCAAGGCCGATTTTCCCGGAAGGCGCTGTCCGGGAAGGCCTGATGAAAGTTTTACAGTCCCGTCATACGAAACGTCTCACCACCGAAACAAAGCGCCGCCCCGCCTCAGCCAGATCCCGCTCGTTCAACACGCCAAAACTCGCGCGGATAAAATTCTTCGGCGCCTCATCGCCGAAACAAAGCTCTCCCGGCACATAGAGCACACCCGCCTCCAGACACGCCCGGCAAAACGCCGAGTCCAACCCCGTATCGAGCGACTCCGGGGCCTTCAGCCAAAGATACAGTCCTCCTGTCGGCTCCGCCCAACTCCATCCAAGCGTCGGCAGCCCTTCGCGCACCAGCGTCTCGTGCAGCGCGCGCATCTTCCGCTCATACGCAGGCCGGATCTGCTCGAGCTGCCGGTCATAATTTCCCGAGACGAGCGCATGCTCCAAAATCGCCTGATTAAAATTCGCGCTCCCAAAATCGTGATGCCCTTTCACGTGCAGCATTTTCTTCAGCCACGCATCGTCCGTGCAAAGTCCGTAGCCCACCTTCAGCCCCGTCGCGAACGGCTTGGTCAGCGTAGCCGTGTAGAGCTTCGGGAATTTTGCCCACGCAGGCAGACTCAGCACGCTGGGCGCAGCCGGTGCCTCCCGGTAGTAGAGTTCCCGGTACGCCGTATCCTCGACAACCGGGATGCACAATCCACGTGCTGAGAGTTCGGCGGCGACGCTAGTTTTCTCCGCAGCATCCAGGCTGCGCGCCGACGGATTGGAAAAATAGCTGACGAAATAAACGGCTCTGATTTTCCGCATCTCCCCCTTGCTCGCGAGCGAGTCGAGTAACGCGCCGAGCGCGGGCGCGTCGATTTTTCCCGCTGCATCCACAGGCATCGAAACCGCGCGCAACCCAAGCCCCGTGAGCATCTCCAAAAACACAAAATAGCTCGGGCGATCCACCAGGATGATGTCCCCCGGCTCCCCGAGCACCTGCATCGCGAGATAGAGCGCCTGCTGCGAACCATTCGTCACGAAAAGCCCTCGCGATAATTCCGCCGCATCAAGCTTAGCTTCGATCTTCGCCAGTCGCTCAGCCAGCAGCTGCCGCAAACGCGGACGCCCCTGATTCGTTCCGTACTGGATAAACTCACGGTCGCCCGGATTGCCCAGCATCGCCTCCGTCGCTGCGCGCACAAAATCCACCGGCAGCGTCGCGTTATCCGTGAAGCCCGCCGCAAGCGAAAGGAGGTTTGGCGTCTCCAGCGCCATCGTCATCAACCGCGCGATCGTCGGCGGCTGAGCGCGCTCGCCGAGTGCGGAAAACGTGACAGGATTTTCTGACGCAAGAGCTGATTCGTCGGCGGATTTTTTCATGCGGCGAAGCAGGTTTTTGGGGGGCACGCGGCGCCGACGCGATGCCGGAAAAACTGTGCGGCCGAAAACGTGGCCCGGTGCCGAGGCTCGAGGTAGGGCCCGCTCGCCGAGCGCGGCCGGTTCGACTGAGCGGCCCGGCTAGACCTCGTCAAACATGCGCAGCAAATTCGGACGCAAAAAAGGCGCCCGATCACTCGGGCGCCTTTGAAAACTGACTCAGCTTTTCAGCGAGCTCAGCGGATGATGATCGTCAGACGACTCACTCCTTGCGGGAGGCCTCGTCGAGGATGTCGCCAAGGTTCATCATGTCGCCCGAGCTGTCACGGTTGAGCGCCTCGTAGGTCGCCGTCTCGGCAGCGAGCTGCTCGCTGGAGTAGTTGGCGGCCTTGATCGAGAGACCCAGACGACGCTCTTCGCGGTCGATCTTGATGACGCGGGCCTGGACTTCCTGGCCGGGCTTGAGGACATCTTTGACCTTGTCGATGCGCTCTTCGCTGATCTGCGAGATGTGTACGAGACCGTCGATACCGTCCTTGAGCTCCACGAAGGCGCCGAAGGAGGTGATCTTGGTGACGGTGCCTTTGACGACATCGCCGATCTTGAAGTGAGCGTCGATGTCGCTCCATGGATCGGTGGCGAGCTGCTTCATGCCGAGGCTGATGCGCTGCTGCGACGGATCGACATCGAGGACGGTGGCGTCCACTTCGTCGCCCTTCTTGAGCACTTCGGACGGATGGTTGACCTTGCGGGTCCAGCTCATGTCGGAGACGTGCACCATACCATCGATGCCCTCTTCGAGTTCGATGAAGGCGCCGTAGGTGGTCATGTTGCGGACCTTGCCGCGCACGCGCGCACCGATCGGGTAATTGTGGCGGACCATATCCCACGGGTTCGGCTCCAGCTGACGGAGACCGAGCGAGATCTTTTGATCTTCCTTCTGGATACCGAGGACAACCGCATCGAGCTCCTGACCGACCTTGAGAAGTTCGGAGGGCTTCGAAATGCGCTTCGTCCAAGACATCTCAGTGATGTGCACGAGACCTTCGACACCGGGCTCGATCTCAACGAACGCGCCGTAAGGCACGAGGTTGACGACTTTGCCGCGGACCTTGGTGCCGACGGGGAACTTGTTCTCGATCTCGTCCCACGGATTTTTCGTGGTCTGCTTGAGACCGAGGGAAACGCGTTCCTTCTCGCGGTTCACTTCGATGATCATGACCTGGATCTCTTCACCCTGCTTGAGCATTTCGGAGGGGTGCGTGATGCGGCCCCAGCTCATGTCGGTGATGTGGAGGAGACCGTCCATGCCGTCGAGGTCGATGAACGCACCGAAGTCGGTGATGTTCTTCACGACGCCCTTGCGAACCTGGCCGGGCTGGATCGTATCGAGGAGATTGCGACGCTTGCTGGTGCGCTGCTCTTCGATGAGCTCGCGGCGGGAGAGAACGATGTTCTTCCGGTCGAGATTGATTTTGAGAACCTTGAAGTCGTAGGTCTGGCCCACGTACTGATCGAGGTTCTTGGGTGGCTGCACATCGATGTGCGAAGCCGGGAGGAAGGAATCGACGCCGATCGAAACGATCAGGCCGCCCTTGACCTTGGCCTTCACGCGACCCGCGGCGATGGAGCCTTCAGGGAACTTCGTGAGGATGTTATCCCAGTTCTTCTTCTGCTCGGCCTTGTCGAAGGAGAGAATGGGCGCGCCATTCTTGTCTTCGAGTTTTTCGACGAAAACGTCGATCGAGGAGCCGATTTGGAGTTCACCGATATCGATGAATTCGTTGGCGGGGATGACGCCTTCCGATTTACCGCCGATGTCGACAACGACTTCGTTCTGACGGATTTCGGTGATGGTGCCGGGGACGATTTCTCCTTCTTTAAGTTTATCGAAGGAGGACTGCGCGAGCAGTTCTTGCATTATGGAACTCATAGCGGACATGCGAATCACCGCCACCTTCGCTCCGCGATGCCGGTCCTTCGCGGATGACCCTTGCGGGCCGTTGGTTGAAGGTTAGCTAACGTGAGATCAGCGGGAGCGATGCGGCGCGCTGATCGGACCAAAAGGAAGTGCCGCAAGGGGCAGAAGTTCGCAAAGCCCCTCCACTCCCGCAAGCATCAAAATGCCAGATTTCCAACCCGGCCAAAGTCGCCCGGTTTACCGATCTATTCCGGCTAAACAAAAGGCCGCCCCGGAATCGGGACGGCCTGTGAAAACTACCGGCCCGAAGCCGGGCCGCGTAACGCACTCAGAAGCGGTACGTGAGCGTCAGTTCTCCGTTGATCGGCAGCTCCGCATTGATCGAACCATTGCCGTAGCCGGGATTCGGAGCTGACCAGTTTTCCTGATCGGTCAGATTTCGGATGGCGAGACGGGCTTCCCACTGCTGCCACTTATAGCCGAACGAAAGATCGACTGTGTGCTGCCAGGGAATCTCGTTCGCGGTAAAGAGCACGGACGATCCGCCCGCCGTTCCCAGCCCTTCCTGACTCGTCACCATCGGGCCTGTCACGACCGTGCCCAGTGTGACGCTCAGTCCCATGTCGAATTTATAGCCGAGGAGGAAGTTGAACAAATGCTCGGGCATGCCGGGCTGTTGAAACTCAACGCTGATCGACGGGAAATCCGGCGTCGCCGGGATCGCCGTTCCGCCAAGGCGTTGGTCGTACGTCGCCGAGTCAGCCAGAAATCCCGTATAACGCTGCTTCGCGTCGTAGTAGCTGTATGACGCCGTTCCATAGAAATTTTTGTTTGGCTGGTAGTTCACCTCGAACTCGAAGCCACGGGCCTTCGTGTAACGCTCTTTGCTGTCGTCCGTGACCCAGCGCTTCTGCTGATCGTACACGGCCGTTCCAACGAATAACTTCCCACCGAAGAGCGATGCCTTCACGCCCGCTTCATGGAGAAAGTTCTTCTGATCGAAAAACGCCTCGGTGAAGCTTCGGCCATCGCCGCCAAAGGTCGTTCCGGTGAACACATAACCGCCGCCCAGTCCCGGCGCATTGGTCGTGGTGTAACCAAAGGTATAGTACGCCGTGATATTTTCGGTGATCTTGTACACCGGGCTCACGTTGAAGCTCGGCATCTGCACGGTCTCTTCATCGGAGACCGCCGTGAAGCCCGGAGGCGGCAGCGGATCGGTATTCTTGACGTGCAGGAAATCCACGCGCCCACCGATCAGCAGGCTGAGCTTTTCGTTAAAGGTGACGTCGTGCTGGTAGAACGGTGAAAACTGATCGGCCGTCGAATCGTTCGAACTGAGGTCGTCATACCCATAAAAATTTCCGGTCACCGGATCGAATCCATAGGTCGCTCCCGAGGACGCATAACGGCCTGGCAGCGCGCCGCGCGGTCCATATCCCGGAATCAAGATTCCCGGATTGAAATTATTGAATGGAAACGCCGCCGAATACTGAAACGCCGTGGCCGGTACGCGGTTCAAATCCGAATTCCGCGTAAGATCGAACGAGTTCACCGGCTCGTGCCAGAAATCATCCACCGCCCAGACTTCCTGATGCCGCAGCGTAACGCCGACAGAGAATGCGTTCTTCACCGAGCCGAGATCGAACTTGCCGTCGAACTGCAGCCGGTTTTCCAGCCCCCAGTTATCTTTGTGAACCGAGTTATAGTAGTAGGAAGAAAACGTGTCGCGATCCACGTAGTTGAAGAACGTGTTGTTCACGATCTTCGCATCCGGTGACATCGTGACTGTCTGGATCACCTGCGCCGTGTAATTGATGCCGTAAGAATCATCGCCGGGCGCTAGGAGTCGGCGACGGCGATCAAGTTTCACCGGCGTGCCGTACGGCCGCACCGGATTAAAGCCGCCACCGATGTTTTGAATGGCGGCGGCATAAGCAGCGTCCGAACCCGCGTCGGGAATGTAGAGACCGTCATCGATCAACTGTTGCGTGACTCGATTGATGCCCCAGTTTTCCGTCACATCAGCGACGAAGAACTCCGAGTTCACCTCGATCTTGTAGCGCTCCGATGGCCGCCATTCGAGCGCACCGTAGACGGCCTGTGTCTTTTTCTTTCCGTCATAATAATAGCCCGTGCTGTCCTCGCCCGAATAGCTGAGCCGGTACGCGAGTGCGGGAGAAATCGGCCCGCCCAAATCCGCCGTCCAGCGATAGACATCCCACGAGCCCACCGTCGCCGAAACCGACCCGCTGAATTTATCGAAGTACGGTTTCTTCGTGATGAAGTCCGCGTAGCCACCGGCGTAAGACGACGCGCCGTAGATCACGTTCGCCGCGCCTTTGACGATGTTGACCGACTCCACCGAGTTAAAGTTCAGCGGCAGTCCATTGCCGTTGATCGTCAGTCCGCGGCGCATGCCGTTGACCAGGACATCTGCCGTCTGACCGCGAATAGCCGGATTCGACGGCAGACCGAAATTAGTCTGCGTGTAGCTCGATGCCGTGAGCTTGGAAAAATCCCGCGTCTCCAAAATCCCGATAGCGTTCATCTGCTCACGCGAAATGATCGTTACGTTTCTCGGCGTATCTAGAATGCCGCGTTCAGTGCCATACACCGAGTTGAATGGCCGCGAAGTCGGCAGGATCTGCTGCTCGATCGGCACGTCGGTAACTTCGATTTTTTCGAGCGTCACAGTCTCGTCGGCCGAGGCCGGACTCTGCGCTGCGAGCGGTGAAGCGGCTGCGGCCAGTGATGCGGCCGTTAATGCGGTTGCCAGTTTTCGGTAGGTCATAGGTGCGTGGAAAAAGTGTTGGGGCCATTTAGCACGGCATGTGCCACCAACACCGATACACCGCGCACCGGCGCGCTACTCGAACAGCGGCACGTGCTTCATCTGCGGCACCAGCACGAGCCCTTTATCCGTGATGCGGATCTCCGGAATCACCGACAGTGGGATCAAATTAAAGCCCATGTACGGCAGCGTGCAGCCGAGTTCGCTCCAGGCTTTTTTCAGCGCCGTCGTCTCTTTTGCCACCGCCGTCGCGCGTTTATCGGAGAGCAATCCCGCGATTGGCAACGCGACGCTCGCGAGCACTTTTCCACCGCGTACCACGCACACGCCGCCGTGCAGTTTTTTCAATGTCTCCAGCGCCAGTCGCATGTCTTCCTCGTTCGAACCCGCGATGATAATATTGTGCGCGTCATGCCCCACACTGCTCGCGACCGCGCCATCCTTGAGTCCGAAATCCTTTAACAACCCGTGCGCAACTTCTCCCGACTTTCCGTGCCGCTCGACGACCGTTACGAAACAGAGATCCTGCTGCGCAAAAATCTCCGCCCACGATTTCACCGCCGGCACTGAAATTTTTTCATGGAAAAGAATGATCCCCGGTAACGCCGTCCGGATCACATTTGCGCTCACCGCCCGCGTCGGCACCGGCGGCGTGAGCGCCACAGCCTTCTTCGCCAGCTTCACCGTGTTGTACGCAGCACGCGGGTAACGATACCGCTTAGACAACGCCCTATCGAGCAGCGGCGTCACCTTACGTCCCTTCACGACAAGCTCGCCGCCGAACCAGGTGTTCTGAACCTCCAGCGCATCGTTCAGCAGCACGATATCCGCGCGCCGCCCGTGCCCCAGTCCGCCGATCTCACCATCCTTCGCATAACGCGTCGCCGGATGCAGCGAGCCCATGCTCCACGCCGTCACTGGTTTCATCCCCGCCTTCACCGCTTCGCGCGTCACCCAATCCATTCCGAAGAGAAACAGATCGTCTGCATCGCGATCATCCGTGCACACGCACACGCGCTTCGGATTCGCACCGAGTTCCGTCACCGCCTTGATCGCCAGCGGCAGCGAATGCCACGGCGTCGTCGGCGGACCTCCGCGCAAAAAGATCCACACGCCCGCCTCCAGGAAATCCTCCGCGATATCCCGGTCGATCGCTTCATGCGTATCCGTGATCCCACTCGCCGCCCCCGCCGCGACAAACTCGCGCCCGTAGATATGCCCGCACACCGGACGCCCGCGCTTCAGCGCCTCCGCCAGGATCGCGTGACTCCGTTTGTCCCCCATCGCCACCTGTACGAAGTCCATCTTCTCCCCGAGCGCGACCGCCTCCGGCCACTTGTCGAAAAGCTTCCCGATCTTCGCCGCCGTCAGATCGCCGCCCGCCGTCTCGAACTCCGGACTCGTTGCCGGCACTGTGCTCGGCACCGTCAAAAAAATCGAGAGCGGCGCCTGCCGCGCGTCTTCCAGCATCCATTCGATGCCCTTAGCGTCGCACACATTGCCGATCTCGTGGCTGTCGCAAAAAATCGTCGTCGTCCCGTTCAGCAACGCCCCTTCCGCATACGCGCACGCCGACATCATGCTGCTCTCGATGTGCACATGTGGATCGACCAGCCCCGGCGCGACAATCCCTCCCGCCACATCGACCACCCGCTTCTTCGGCAGCTTGAAACTCGCATGAGCCCCTGCCGCCTTCACCGCCGCGATTCTCCCGCTTTTCAGCCAGATCTCTTTTCCTTCGTGAATGCGCTCCGTGTACGTCGAGAGCAACCGCGCCCCCGTGATCACTAAATCGGGCGCCTCACGCCCCATGGCCACTGCGGCTAGCGACCGCGTCATCGAGTGAAGAGGCTTAACCGAAAAACGAGTGAGCATGCGTCTGCTATTAGCACCGTCGATGCCAGCGAACACTCGATTTCTACCCGCTTAAACCACCGGCTCGCCAACCGCCACCGGACGCCTGAACCACCGGCGCAGCAATCCCTGCGTCGGACTAAAAACCCACGCGATCCCAAACAATCCCGCCCCTGCCACCACCATCGCCGGCCCGATCTGGCTTCCCAGCACCAGAGACAAATGAAACCCCAGCACCGCGCTCAGCGCCGCGTGCACGACCGACAGCCCATGCACAACTGCCAATCGCGTCGAGAGCATCCCCGCCGTCGCTCCTGGCAAAATCAACATCGCCACGACCAGGATCGATCCCACCGCCTCGAACGCACTCACCACCACCACCGACAGCATGATCATCATCCCATAGTGAACCGCCGTCGTGTTGATTCCCAGCGACCGAGCCAGCCCGGCATCAAACGAACTTACGAGCAGCTCCTTGTAGAACACGCCGATCAGTCCCGTCACCACCACCAGCACACCGCCCATACGCAGGATCGCCTCCGGAATTTCGCCCCATCCCGTGATCGCCGGGATGTACCCGATCTCCCCGTAGAGAACGCACTCCGCGTCCAGATCCACCTGACTCGAATAAACGGATACCAGCACCACGCCGATCGCGAACAACGTCGTGAACGTCACCCCGATCGACGCGTCCTGCTTCACCCGCGTCTTCCGATGAATCGTTTCAATGATCACCGTTGTCGCCACACCCGCCAGCAACGCCCCGAGAAACATCGCCCCCGTTCCGCGACTGCCCGTGAACAAAAACGCGATCACCAACCCCGGCAGCACACTGTGGCTCACCGCATCGCCCATCAGCGCCATGCGCCTCAGCATCAGATAATTTCCCACAAGCCCGCACGCCGCCGTTACGAGAAACCCCATCAGCATCCACGACCCCGTGAAGGGCAGATCATGCGTCCACGGCAGGACAAACATGCGCTGAAAATCGAAAACCGGGATAAGTGAGTTCATGGCCGCGCCTTTCCTCCGGCTTCGCCGCTGAGTCCCCCACCCTGATGAATCTCCTGCGCGCTCGGGATCGCTTTCCCGTGCGGGTCGCGCGTCGCATGACCGAGCCGCCGCTCCAGTTCACGCACCACATCCTCGCCGAGCACGTGCTCGATATTCTCCGCGTCGTCGTGCACGTGATCCGCCGCGATGTTCGCCGAGTTCGTCAGATAAAGCTCCCACAGCCGGTGATTGCGCACGATCTCCGCACCGCGTTTGCGTCCAGCCGGCGTGAAATAAACCATCGGCCCGGCCACCGTCGCCAGTCCGTGCCGCTGCAACGCATCAAGCTCGCCCTGCAACTCCTGCAACGTCGCCCGCCGCTTCTCCGCCAGCGCCGTCAACGCCACACCCTCGGCCCCCGTGCCCGTGTTCTCCCAGACATGATAAATCGCCTTCAACGTATTCTCCCGCCGCGTCCGCCCTGTATGCGACTGCCGCGCCCACCACTTCGCGATCACCCCGTGTCTCGGTCCGAATAGAAACGCCCCGAGAAACACGGCACTCGTCCCCAACACCATGAGCGGCCCCGTCGGCAGACTCTTCCCGACAAACGAGAAAAACGCCCCCGCTACCGCAGCGATCACTCCGAATAAAACCGCCAGCGTCAACAGCCGGTGCAGCCGGTCCGTCAGCAGATACGCCGCCGCCGCCGGCGTGATCAACATAGCGGATACAAGCACTACGCCCACCGCCTGCAGTGCGATGACCACGCTCATCGCCAGCAACAACATCAGCCCATGATGAATCCACGCCACCGGCAGACCCGACGCCCGCGCAAACCCTTCGTCAAAACTCGTCACCAAAAGCTCCTTGTAGAAAAGCCCGACGAGACTGACCGCCATCACCGTCACCACACTCATCAGCGCGATATCGCGCCCGCCGAGCGCCGCCGCCTGGCCAAACATAAAGTGATTCAACCCGCTCTGATTTCCCGTCGGGAGATTCTGAATCATCGACTGCACGCAAAGCCCCGCCGCAAAAAACGACGCCAGCACCAGCCCCAGCGCCGCGTCCTCTTTGATCCGCGTCGTCCGTGTCAACGCGCTCACCATCGCCGACCCGAGCAGCCCCGCGATCGTCGCCCCGATCAAAATAGCAACCGGATCTTTCTCCATATTCCACAAAAACCCCGCCGCCACGCCCGGCAGCACCGCATGAGAAAGCGCATCGCCCATCAGCGCCATTTTCCGCACCACAATAAATCCGCCCAGCAACCCGCAGCTGATTCCCAGCAACACCGCGCCGATCAGAGCGAACCTCAGCGACGGATCGCGAAACGTGAGAAACCGGAAAAATTGCTCCGCCATCGTCGTCTCCGTGACATCCCCCACCCGCGCACCAAACACCGGGCCGACAGCAACGACGGCCAGTCCCAGCAACAATCCGCTCCAGCGCAAAAATGTCCGCGTCGTCGTCATTCGATCACCGCGAAGTTCCGAGTGCCGACGCCACTTCAGCCAGAATCGTCAGCCGCCCGCCATACGTCTTCTGCAACAACTCCGACGTGAAGACCTCCTCCGTTTTCCCATACGCCACCAACCGCATATTCAACAAAATCAACTGGTCGAAATACTGCCGCGCCGTCGGCAGATCGTGATGCACCACGAGAATCGTTTTCCCTTGGTCGCGCAGCTCGCGCAGCACCGTGATGATCGCCGCCTCCGTTGCTGCATCCACGCCCGCAAACGGTTCGTCCATGAAGTACAGCTCCGCCTCCTGCGCCAGCGCTCGCGCGAGAAAGACCCGCTGCTGCTGCCCGCCCGAGAGATTCGAAATCTGCCGGTCCGCGTACGGCAGCATCTGCACTTTTTCCAGACACGACCGCGCGATTTCGCGATCCGCTTTCCCCGGACGCTTCAACAATCCCAGCCTCCCGTAACGCCCCATGAGCACCACATCCATCACGTTGACCGGAAAATCCCAGTCCACCGATTCGCGCTGCGGCACATAGCCGATCCGCTTCGCCGCCTTGTCGAACGGCTCGCCAAAAAACTTCACCCACCCGCTCGCCAGCGGCAGCAGCCCCATGCACGCCTTGATGAGCGTCGATTTGCCCGCGCCGTTTGGCCCCACTATGCCCACGAGCTGCCCCGCCGGCACCACCGCATCGATGCCCCACAGCACCGGCTTCTGATGATACGCGACAGTGAGATCGTGAATTTCCAGCGGCGGCGGAGCAGAGACTTTCTCGGTCGGACTCATAAAATAAAACAGCCTTCAGAAGCGTTTCACCAAACCGGTGAACAGCACCAGATCGTCGGTGGACCGACTCAATCCCACATTCACGCCCGCGTCGAGTTGCAGGTCCGCATTCACCGCATACGTGACTCCGAAATTAAATCCAAACACTGGCTTCCCCTCGCCCACTTCTGACGTCAGCTCCAAAAATCCGCCGAGCGTCTCCGTGATGTCATGACTCACCGTCGCCGTGTTCACCCACGCGAGCGCATAGCCATCGTCATCCGCGTTCCTCACCACATCCACTTCCGTCATCGCGCCAAAGCCCCAGCCACCCGGCAACTCCGCCGCAAACGGCAAAATCACACCGCCCTCCACCTTGTCATTACCGAGTCCATCGCGCGCCGTCGGCAGCTTCACAAACGGCATCACTCCAAACGCTGTCTCGCCGCCATCGTTGCCCCAAAAATTCCACTTCGCCCGCAACGTCACATCGCCAAACCCACGCACCCGCTCCGTAAAGCCCGCGTCGCGGTCTTCGATCTTCGCATCGAGAAAACTGTCCACGACCACTTGCAACTCTGCGCGCGGCGTCAGCCCCACGCGCACATTGATCGGAGCAACCGCCCACGCCTCCACCCGCACATTCGCGCGCTCCGCATTGTGACGGTCCCGCGTGTATCCGACGAAACTCGACTCGATCTGCACCCGCCCCGGCTCGACCGTGAACGGACTCTCCGTCGCATCCGGCCGGTCCGACGTCAGCTCACGCTCCGCACGAACCGGCAGCACAGCGACACTCAGCACTCCGCCCACAACCGCCGCCAGCGCCCCCATTCGTCCGATATTCAGCTTCATTTCAACGCCTCCACAATCGTGTTCAGGTTATGTTTAATCATGCCTTCATAGGTGCCGACGTCGTAACCATTCTCGATTTTTCCCGCCGCGCCCATCGCATCAGAAAACAATTCCCCGCCGATCGTCACGCCCGAGTCCTTCGCAATGCGTTCGATCGTCGTGTGCGACACGCTCGACTCCACAAACACCGCCTTTAGCCCGCGCTGCTTGATGAAGTCCGTCAGCTTCGCCACATCCGCCAGCGCCGCCTCGCTCACTGTGGAAATTCCCTGGAGCCCCACCACCTGAAATCCATACGCACGCCCGAAGTAGTTGTACGCATCGTGGCTCGTCACCAGCACGCGCTTCTCCACCTGCAACTCCGCCGCCTTAGCCTTGGCCCACGCATGGAGCTCCGCGAGTTCCCCGCGCGCCTTCTCCGCATTCGCCGCAAAAACCGCCTTCCGCTCCGGCGACGCCTCAACCAGCCGCGCCTCCACCACATCCACGCACATCGCCCACAGCTCCACATCGAACCACACATGCGGATCGGGATGCCCTTCAAAATCCGCCGGCTTCAACAGCTTCGCCTCAGGCAGCCCCGCCGTGATCGCGTTAACCCGCTTCCCCGACTTCGCCATCCGCGTGAACACATCCGTCATCTTCCCCTCCAGCATCAGCCCGCTATAAAAAACCACCTCCGCACGGTTGAGTCTCAACATATCCGCCGCTGTCGCCTTGTACAAATGCGGATCGACGCCCGGCCCCATCAGCACCTCCGCGCTCACCTCGGCCCCGCCCACGCGCTTCACCAAATCGTTCACCATCGCCGTCGTGCTCACAACACGCAGCGGGGCCGCATTCAAAACGCCCGCCGCTCCCGCAAGCGTCACGACTCCCAGCGTCACACCGAGCAGCCACCGATTCCAACGCATCGAAAATTTCATGCCCTCCACGCAATGACTCCTCAGCGTAGAGTCAAAAATTAAATTTAGGTAAGGCTAATTTTAACAGCCAAAGAAAACTAATCTACCACAAGCAACTTTCCAAAACTCGCTCTCTCCTACGCCTTCCCGCCACTTCGCGTACGCCCTCAAAGCACCTCCAAATCCGCCCGCACCATCGCCTCCAGTTTCGACAGCCCCACGCGCACCACTTCGGCAGTCGGCCCTTCCACGAGCAGCCGGATCTTAGCCTCCGTCCCCGAGTAGCGCACGAGCACACGCCCTTCCTGGCCCAGCTCCTTTTCCAACATCTCGATCGCAAATGGCAGATGTGGCAGCTTCGCCAGCTCACGCTTCTCACGAACTTTCAAATTCAACGTCCCCTGCGGAAACTTCGCCATCGCCCCACGCAACTCCGACAACGGCTTTCCCGTCACCAGCATCACCTCGATGACCTTGAGCGCCGCCACCAGCCCATCGCCTGTCGGCGAAATCTCCGAACAGATCACGTGCCCCGACGATTCCCCTCCGAGCGTCGCCCGCTCCAGCAACATCCCTTCGAGCACATACCGATCGCCCACCGCCGTGCGCACCACGCGCCCACCCGCCGCGCGAATCGCTGCATCGACGCCGAGATTACTCTGCACCGTCACCACGAGGGTCTTTGCCGCGAGCGCACCTTTCGCCAGCGCATGCGTCGCCAGGATCGCCAGAATCTCATCGCCATCCAGCACCTCGCCGCGCTCGTCGCATAAGATGCAACGGTCCCCATCGCCGTCATGCGCGATCCCGAGTTTCGCCCCCGTCTCGCGCACCCGCGCCGCCAGTTTCTCCGGATGCTCGCTGCCCACGCCGTCGTTGATATTCTCTCCATCCGGTGAACCGCCGATCAACTCCACCTGTGCACCAAGTTCGCGCAACACCACCGGACTCGTCGTGCACGTCGCGCCATTCGCCGTATCCAAAACCACCTTCCACCCGCTCAACGCCCGCGCCGGCAGCAGCCGCCGCACCTTCTCCAGATAAGTCGCCAGCCCCTCCGCCCCGAGCAACGACCGCCGCTGCAACGCCACCGGCTTCGTCTCCGGCAGCAGCGACTCGATCTCCGCCTCCTGCGCGTCCGTCAGTTTCATCCCGCTCGCCGCGAAAAATTTGATGCCGTTATCCGCCGCCGGATTGTGCGACGCCGTGATCATCACGCCGAGCACCGCCCGCTCGCGCACCACCGCCGCCGCCACCGCAGGCGTGGGCAACACGCCGAGCGAAACCGCATCCACTCCGACCGACGCCAGACCTGCCGCCACCGCGTCCATCAAACTCTCGCCCGACGACCGCGTGTCCCGCCCGATCAGCACGCGATGCACGCCATCGCCACCATGGGAAATGCGCGAAGCAAAACGCCCCGCTGCCGCGCCCAGACGCTCGGCAAACGCTTCGTTGATCACCGGGCCGCCATACGGACCGCGCACGCCGTCCGTTCCGAAGTAGATGCGTTTCATGAACGATAAAATTCCTTCGTCGCCGCGATCTTCACCTTCACCGCGCCGCCCAGCAGCAACTCCCGCGCACGCCCGGCTCCCTCGGCGATGCTCGCGGTTTTTCCCACAACCCACATCGCAGTCGCCGCATTAAACACGATCGTGTCCACCAATCCCGCCGGACCGCGTCCAGCAAGGATCGCCTCGGTGATCGCGAGATTCTGCGCGAGATCGCCTCCCTTGAGATCGTCGAAATTCGCCGGAGCAAACCCATGCTCGCTCCCATTCCAGATGCCATCGACACCGCGTAACCGCCCCGCGCCCTTCACGCGATTCGGCGTCGCCGTCGTCAGTTCGTCGATACCCCGCCCCTCGCCCAAAATCCCATGCGCCGCCAGCCCCGCCGTCGCGCCCAGAGCATCGAGCGCTTCCGCCAGCTTCGGCACCCACGCTTCGGAAAACACCCCGAGAATCACGTGCGCCGGCCGCCCCGGATTGATCAGCGGCCCGAGAATATTGAACACCGTCCGCTGCCCTTTCGCCGCCAGCGCTTTCCGCACCGGTCCGATAAACTTGAACGTGGGATGATAAGCCGGCGCGAAAAAGAAAACATACCCCAGCTCCCGCAGTGCCTGCCGCATCTTCTCGTGCGACGCCTCCAGATTCACCCCAAGTCCCGCCAGCAAATCCGCGCTGCCGCACTTGGAGGTGATACCACGATTACCGTGCTTCATCACCGTCACGCCCGCCGACGCCAGCGTCAGCGTGATCAAACTCGAGATATTGAATCCCCCCGCATGATCCCCGCCCGTCCCCACAATATCGATCGCCTGCGGAGCCCACTCCTGGACGCCCGGATCGATCGCCACCGCACGAAATTCCCGAGCAAACGCCGCCACCTCCGCCGCCGTCTCGCCCTTCGCCGCCAGCGCCGTCAAAAACGCGCCCTTCGTCTCGTCTCCGACTTCTGGCGACGCCAGCGCCCGAGCCGCCACCGCGACTTCCGCCGCTGACAATTCCTGACGGGCATCCAGACGGCGCGTGAGATCAACGAGTTCGGACATGGGCGCGCATGGAAGCGCAAAACCCTTCCGCGAGAAAAGCATAAACTCGACAGCCCTCCTCTCATCTATGAGCTACGCCGCGTGTTCCGCCTGCCCATTCTCCTCCTCGCGCTCACCGCCGCGCTCCTCACGCCACCCAGCTTCGCGCAGCCAGCATCCACACCCGCCGACGAACAACCCGCCCTTCCCGCCACCATAGCCACACCCTCATCCACCTCGGTCATTAACGCCGGCGAAGCCCTCAGTCTCTCCGATTCCATCGTCCTTGGCCTCGTCGAAGGCATCACCGAGTTCCTCCCCGTCTCCTCCACCGGCCACCTCATCATCGCTAGCCACGCCCTCGGCCTCGAAAGCGAAGCGCCCCTCCAGGATCAAAACGGCCAGCCCCTTTGGTACAAAAAACCTTCCGAGAAAAACCCCGCCGGCATCCCGCTCACCATCAAGCTCGCCGCCGACACCTACACCGTCGTCATCCAGGCCGGCGCCATCGCCGCCGTCGTATTGATCTACTGGGCACAACTCATCGGCATCCTCAATGGCCTCCGCGGCCAGAACGCCGCCGGCCTCCGCCTCCTACGCAACATCGTCCTCGGCTGCGTCCCCGCCGGCATTCTCGGACTAAGCTTCAACGACTGGATCGACGAAAACCTCTTCTCCATCCAGGCCGTCATCGTCGCCTTGATCAGCGGCGCAGTCCTCATGTTCGCCGCCGAGCGCTGGCGTCATCAGCAACCCGGCACCACTCAGTCGCGCCGCGAACCCGCCGACCTCACCGCGAAACAAGCCCTCGGCATCGGCCTCATGCAATGCCTCGCCCTCTGGCCCGGCACCAGCCGCTCGATGGTCACGATGGTCGGCGGCTACTTCTCCGGTCTCAGCCCCGCCAAAGCCGCCGAGTTCAGCTTCTTGGTCGGCCTCCCCACCCTCACCGGTGCCGCTCTCTATAAAGGCTACAAATCCGGCCCCGCCATGATCGAGGTCTTCGGTTGGCCCCACGTCCTTGTCGGCACCTTCGTCGCCGCCATTTCCGCCGCTATCGCCGTCAAATTCCTCGTCAGCTACCTCACCCGCCACGGCCTTGGCGTCTTCGCCATCTACCGCCTCCTCCTCGCCGCCACCCTCGGTACTCTCTTATATACTGGCGTCCTCTCCTGAAAAACTTTCCTCACAACATCCCCCATTTCCCACCCAATCGCCGCTTGACGCACTTCGTCGCCGCCTTTTACTCCGCACCTTTCAACTCGTCACAAAGGCGTCACCAAGACGTCCGACACACTCACTTTTAACCGCTCCCACCATGGCAAATCCGAAACGCAAACAGTCCAAACGCCGCAGCGCCAACCGCCGCGCAGCCAACGCTTTCAAAGCTCCTCAGATCGCTAAAGACCCGACCGACGGCTCCGCCTTCATCCCGCATCGCGTGAACCCGAAGAACGGCATGTACCGCGGTCGCCAGGTCCTCAACATCGAGGCCTGAGTCTAGCACCGCCTCCCAACCATCCTCGTGATGGGTACCAGTAACGGCGCCAAAAGTCGTATCGCAGTCGATGCCATGGGCAGCGACCTCGGTCCGGCCGAAATCGTAGCCGCAGCGAAACTCGCCCTAGGCGAGTTTCGTGATTTAAGCCCGATCACACTCGTCGGTAACGAGGCGGTTCTCAAACCGCTCGTTGCCGAAGCCGGCCTCTCCGGAAACGAAAACGTTTCCATCTTCCACGCCTCCGAAGTCATCACGATGGATGACAAACCGTTGATGGCGATTAAACGGAAGAAAGACGCCTCGATGATCCGTGCCATCGAGCTCGTTAAAGCAGGCGAAGCCGGAGCCGCCGTCAGCTGCGGCAACACCGGCTGCCTTGTCGGTGCAGGCATCCTGAAGCTTCGCACGCTCGATGGCATCGACCGCGCTGCCCTCGCCCCAGTCATCCCGCGCGCCAACGGCCATTTCATCCTGATCGACGCGGGCGCCAACCCCGAGGCCAAGCCCGATCATCTCGTCCACAACGCCATCCTCGGCACTCACTTTTGCCGCATGGAACTCGGCGTGGAAAAACCCCGTGTCGGCCTGCTCACCATTGGCACCGAAGAAGGCAAAGGAAACGCCCTCATCGCCGAGACCCACGAATCGCTCAAACGCATCGGCGACCTCATCAACTACGTCGGCCCCGTCGAAGGCTTCCAGGTTTTTTGCGACGAAGTGGATGTCGTCGTCTGCGACGGTTTCGTCGGCAATATCTGCCTCAAGAGCTGGGAATCCCTCGCGAAATTTTTCAGCAACGAGCTAAAATCCCAGCTCAAAGCCAACCCCGTCCGCATGGCCGGCGCCGTTCTCGCCAAAGGTGCCTTCAACGCCCTCCGCAACCGCATCAAGCCCGAGCGCTACGGCGGCGCCCCGCTCCTTGGTCTCCGCGGCAATCTCATCAAAGCCCACGGCTCGGCCAATCGTCAGGCCCTCAAGAACGCTTTCCACGACGCCAGCGAGATGATCAAAATCGACCTCAATCACCGCATCGAAGCCGATATCGCCCGCGCCAACGAGGCCATCCAACGCGTCGTCGTCTGAGCGGCACCGTCCCGCTTTCCGTCTCTTCAGCAGCGTCATGGCCACACCCACAATCGCGATTCTCGGCACCGGTTCCTACGCACCGGCCCGGGTGATGACCAACGACGATCTCTCCAAGATCGTGGACACTTCCGACGAATGGATCTTCACCCGCACCGGCATCCGCCAGCGCCGCATCGCTGCTGACGACGAAGCCACGTCCGATCTCGCAACCCACGCCGCCAAAGCCGCGTTGACCGATGCTGGCCTGACCGCCGCCGACATCGACCTCATCATCGTCGCGACGATAACGCCCGACATGCCCATGCCCGCCTGCGCCACGCTCGTGCAGGCCAAGCTCGGCGCGAAGACCCACGCCGCCTGCTTCGACCTCAACGCCGCCTGCTCCGGCTTCCTCTACGCCCTCGACACTGCCTGGGCCATGCTCGCCTCCGGCCGTTACAAGCACGCCCTCGTCATCGGCGCCGAAAAACTCTCCAACGCTCTCGACTGGAAAGACCGCACCACCTGCGTCCTCTTCGGCGACGCGGCCGGTGCCATCGTCCTCGGCCCATCCCGCGGTGACGGCGCCCGCATCATCGGCGCCAAACTCTACTGCGAAGGAGGCATGGACGAACTCCTCTGTATCCCCGGCGGCGGCAGCGCCCGTCCGACAACGCCCGAATCCGTCAACAACGGCGACCGCTTCATCAAAATGAAGGGCCGCGAGGTCTTCAAAGTCGCCGTCCGCGAGATGGAAGACGCCGTCGAGGAAATCTTGGAACAACACGCCCTCGACGCCGATCAGATCGCGTGCGTGATCCCCCATCAGGCCAATCTCCGCATCATCGAGGCCATCGCCAAGAGCCTCAAGCTGCCGCTCGAGCGCTTCTTCGTGAACGTCGATCGTTACGGCAACACCTCCGCTGCCTCCATCCCACTCGCCCTCGACGAAGCCCGCAAAGCTGGTCGCGTCAAACGCGGCGACACCACCCTCCTCGTCGCCTTTGGGGCGGGCTTGACCTACGGTTCCGCACTGGTTCGCTGGTAATTTCTTTCTAAAAATGTCCCTCCTCGCGCTCCGCCGCCAGCCCCTCGGCTTCGTCCTCCTCGCTCTCGTATTCGCCTTTTCCGGACGCCTCTCCGCCGAGCTTGTCTGGGCCTCCGACACCGGATGGAAAGTCGAGGGCGGCGTCCTCTCCGGCCTTGGGCCGACCGACAGCAAAAACGCGCTCGAGCTCATGAACAAAGCCCGCGCCGCCGAGGAACGCGAAAGCACCGGCTCCGCCATCCGCGCCTACAACAAGGTCGGCAAAAAATTCAGCAACTCCGTTTACGCCCCCGAGGCTCTCTACCGCTCCGCCAAGCTCCGCCTCACTCAGAAAAAATACAGCAAGGCGTTCGACACGTTCCAGAACGTCATCTCCCGCTACCCGAACACCCCGCGCTTCAACGAAATCATCGGCGAACAATACCGTATCGCCAGCGCCCTCCTCGACGGCGCCCGCGGCAAGTTTCTCTGGATCTTCCCCGGCTTCACCAACCGCGAAAAGTCTGTCGAGTACTTCGAAGTCATCCTCTTCAACGCTCCCTACAGCGACTACGCTCCCCTCGCGTTGATGAATATCGCCCGCGCCCACCAGAAGTTCGACAACACCGATTACGCGATCGATGCCCTCGACCGCCTCATCAACAACTACCCGCAAAGCGTCCTCACGCCCGACGCCTACCTCAAGCTCGCCCAGGCCCACGCCGGTCTCGTCGATGGTCCCTACTACGACCAGGAATCCTCCCGTCAGGCCATCACCTACTTCGAGGATTTCATGATCCTCTACCCAAGCGACAACAACGTCGCCGATGCCGAAAAAGGCCTCTCCACGATGAAAAATGAACTCGCCGAGAGCAAAATGAAGATCGGCGACTTCTACTTCTACAAACGCGACAACTTCAAAGCTGCCCGCGTTCTCTACAACGAAGCCATCACCGCCTACCCCGACTCCGCCATCGCCGCCCGCGCCAAAGTCCGCCTCACCGAGGTCGTCGCCGCAGAGGAAAAAGCCGCCGCCAAAAACGCCGACCCCAAGAAGAAAAAACGCTTCTTCTTTTTCTGAGCCGGCTCCCCTTCGTTCACGGACCCTCTCAAAACGCGCCCCAGCCGGGGCGCGTTTTTTATTGGCCACTCCAGTCCTCCTCTTCCCCGCCATCATCCACCGCATTCTCCAATCGCCCGAAAAAAATCCGTGCTCATCCGCGTCATCCGTGGTCAATCTCCCCCCGCTCATGCGCCCCTTCCTCGCCGCACTCCTCCTGCCCGTCCTCTTCTTCACCGGCTGCTCGCACTACCAGCTCGGCACTGAAGGCAAACTCACCTTCACCCGCCTCTATATCGCTCCGGTCGAAAACACCGCCGCCCTCCCCCAGGCCGCCGCCGTATTCTCCACTCAACTTCGCGACGCTTTCCTCCGCGATAGCCGCGTCGTCCTCGTCAACTCCTCTGACCAGGCCGATGCCACCCTCACCGTCTCCCTCGCCCAACTCACCCGTGGCGTCGCCACCGCCCGCCCAGACGACACCGGTCTCACCCGCAAATTTGAGATCACCGTCCACGCCCTCTGCACCCTCCGCGACAACCGCACCCACGCCGCCCTCTTCGAAAAACGCCCCGTCAACGCCACGCGCCAGCTTTTCACTACACCGTCTCCCTACGTGAACGAAAGCGACCAGCTCCAGGCCGAGTACAACCTCATGCCCCAGCTCGCCACCGCCCTCGCCGACCGCATCGCCCACACCGTCCTCGACGTCTGGTAATCCGCCATCCCGCTCTCAACTCTCAGCTCTCAACTTTCCTCCTCCGCCCCCCGCCCGCCGCCTCCATGTACGCTCACGCTCCCATCCTGACGCCCTCCATTCTCGCCGGCGACCACGCCAACCTCGCCGCGAGCGCCGCCATCGTCGCGCAGCTCGGCCTCAAATGGATCCACCTCGACATCATGGACGGCCATTTCGTCCCCAATCTTTCCTTCGGTCCGCAAACCGTCGCCGCCCTCCGCAAAAACTCCAAACTCTTCTTCGACGTTCACCTGATGCTCAGCGAACCCCACCGCTACATCGAGGCCTTCGCCAAAGCTGGCGCCAACCTCATCAGCGTCCACATCGAGCCCGCCTACGACCACGTCGCCACCCTCGCCCGCATCCGCGAACTCGGCTGCCAGCGCGGCATCGTCCTCAACCCAGGCACCCCCGCCTCCGCCATCGAGCACCTCCTCGACCAGGTCGAACTCGTCCTCGTCATGACCGTGCAGCCCGGCTTCGGCGGACAATCCTTCCGCCGCGATCAACTCGAGAAAATCGCCCGCCTCTCCGCTCTCCGCAAAGAACGCGGCCTCAACTTCCGCCTCGAAGTCGACGGCGGCATCGACCTCGCCACCGGCGCCGAATGCCGTGCCGCAGGAGCGGATACCTTCGTCGCCGGCACCTCCTTCTTCAACGCCCCCGACCGCGCCGCCTACGCCGCCACGATCGCCGCTTGGTAGGGCCTGCGCTCGCGCAGCGCCGCTGCTCCGTCGGACCGGCACTTAGCAAGTGCCGTCCTTAGCCTTCACACCGCTCGCTCTTCACCGCCCACCGCGCTTCGCCATCGCCTCCGCCCGCAGATACTGCGCGCGGAAATGCTCCCCCAGCTCCTTCGCCAGCCGGATCTCGTCCGCTTTGTTCTTCGCATTGATAGCCGCCTTAATCCTCCCACCCGTCTCTTCATAGTTCACCGCCGACAGCTCCTGCATCACCGTCAGCGCATCCTCAGGCATCCCCGCCGCGATGATCGCCCGCCACGCCGACGACAGCTCCTGGTGCGTATCCAGACACATGACGCGGATCACAAACGACATCTCGCGAAACAGATTCCCCGTCCACGCCGTCCGATAAACCAGCTGCTCCGCCGTCGCGAACGGCTGATCCGCTGGATCGCTCCGCAACGCCTTCAAGCTCTCGTCCGCATAAAAATCCCGCCGCACCGGCAGCCGCCTCAGCGCAAACCGCTCCGGCCCGCCCGCCACACCCGGCTTTAGATTCCACAGCTTCTGCCCCTCCATCGACAGCACGTACTCGATGAACGCCTCCGCCGCCGCCCGGTTCTTCGCCCCGCGCATCAACGCGATCGGGTCCACCGAACTCACCGTCCCGCCCACCGGCGAAAAATACGCCACCCGCCCCGGTCCGTCGCGCCGCACCACCGCTTCCTCCTGCTGGCGCCCGTAGAAATCGATGCACATCCCCGCCGCCGAGTTTCCCTGCGCCACATCGATCGGCGGCTTCTGCGACGTGTCCGTGAAATACCGTGCGTTCGCCCCGATCACCTGCATGAGCCGCATTCCCGCGGTCCAACCTTCGCTCACCGCCCGCGCCTCGATCTTCTTCAACTCCCCCGCATCGCTCGTCGGACTTTCCGCCATCAGCGCGACCAGCCGCTTCTGCATCTGCTGCTGGATCACATTTTCAAACGCCTTCGCGATCGACCCGCTCTTCGTCGGATCGGCCAGAGCCACTTCACCCACCAGCTTCGGATTCTTCAAATCGTCCCACTGCTTCGGCGGCTCCACCCCCAGCCGCTTCAACGCATCCAGATTCGTCAACACGCCGTAGCTGCTCAGAACCGCCCCGATCCACCGCCCCTGCCGGTCCCAATACTGCTCGCCCGCAAACTCGTACGGGATCACGTCGTCCCGAAACCACTCCGGATACTTCTTCATGATCGTGCTCTCCACAATCCGCCCCGCCTGCGCCTGTTTAATAAAATCGTACGTCCCACCCCCGAAAAACACATCGATCCCGCAACTCACTTCCGAATTCATGAACGCCTCCCGCGCCTCCTTCAGTTCTGCGCGCGCATCCGCCGGCAACCGGTGATTCTGAAACGCCGCCTGCACATCGCTGCTCCACTTCCGCCCGAGCTTCTTCGTCCAGTGCAACTCGAACGCCGCCGTGTATTCACCTTCCAAGAACCGCGCGATCTCACTCGTCCCGCCGATCACGCGCCAGTCCAGCGCCACGACTTTGCCTGTCTTCTTTTTGTACCACTCGCGAAACCCCACGCCGAACTCATGCCGCAACGCCTCGTTGTGCGGCGTGATCAAGACCAGCGTCTCATCCGCCCGCTCGCGCTCCGCCTTCTTCGGCCGTAGCACAAACGGCAGCGCCACCACCGCGATCAAGGTGAAGATGATGATAAATCGTTTGGCCATCGCGACTGCGCCGGACTCCGCCCGGCGTGATTGGGTTTAGTCCAGCAACACCACCACGTCATCGACCTCCGCGCTCGCGTACAACGCCTTCTCCGTCGAGCGCCCCACGAAGCGCGGATTCAGTTCGTAGATCTTGAGCGCCTCGCCGCCCCTCGCAGGCACGAACGCGTACTGCGCCACTTCGCCGAGGTAAACCGCCTCGCCGATTTTTCCCGCCACGCAGTTCACATCGCGCGTCTCGCCGCCCAGCCGCCAGCACTCCGGCCGGATAGACACCGTCACTTCGGCACCGACCGCCGGCATCCGCGCCGGATCACCCAGCAGCCCTTCAAACCGCCCGATCGCCGTCTCCACAAAAATATGCCCCCCTTCGACGCCCTTCACCGTGCCCGGAATAAAATCCGTCTCCCCGATAAAATGCGCCACCGTCTTCCGCGTCGGCCGCCGGTAAACTTCCCGCGGCGTTCCCACCTGCAAGATGTGTCCGCTCTCCAGAATCGCCATGCGATCCGAGATCGACAGCGCCTCCTTCTGATCGTGCGTCACATAAACCGTCGTCAGGTTGAACTCCTTGCACACCCGCCGGATTTCCGTGCGCATCTCCAATCGCAGCTTCGCATCGAGATTCGACAACGGTTCATCGAGCAACAAACACCGCGGCCTGATCACCAGCGCCCGCGCCAGCGCCACACGCTGCTGCTGCCCGCCCGAAAGTTGATTCGGCTTCCGCTCCGCATACTGCCCCATCCGCACCGACTCCAGCGCCTCGCCCACCCGTGTCTTGATCTCCGCCTTGGGCACCTTCCGCTCCTCCAACCCAAAAGCCACATTCTGCGCCACGCTCATATGCGGCCAGAGCGCATAGCTCTGAAACATCATCCCCGTATTCCGCTTGTGCGGCTCCAGTCGCGTCACCTCGTCCTCGCCAAATAAAATACTGCCCTCTTCCGGGATATAAAACCCCGCGATGCTCCGCAGCAGCGTCGTCTTCCCGCAACCGCTCGGCCCTAGCAGGAAAAACAGCTCTCCCGGCCGGATGGTCAGATCGAGTCCGTGCAAAGCGACAGTGCTGCCGAAACGCTTGGTGAGATTCTGGATGCGGATCGAAATCATGCCTCGGACGAAGAGCGCGGAAGCAAGATTTCAGCCACCGATGAGTCAAAGGAATAAACCCTGCTAAGCAGGCGTAAGCTGTTGCGAAACCAACACCCGCTTTCATAAACTCTTTCATTCTTTTCCATGCCTAAAGCCACTCTCACACGTCCCGCTCACGCCGACCTTGAAACCGTCCTCGTGTCGGAGACCGCCATCAAAAACCGCCTCAAAAAACTCGGCGCCGAGATCTCCGCCGTCTACGGCAAGGAAGAGATCACCGTCGTCGCCATCATCAACGGCGCCATCCTCTTCACCGCCGACCTTCTCCGCCAGATCTCCAACCCCGTCCGCCTCGATTGCATCCGCGTCTCCAGCTACCGCAACGAAACCAAATCCCACGGCAAACCGAAGCTCCTTCACAGCCTCTCGCTCGATCTCACCAACCGTCACGTCCTCCTCATCGACGACATCCTCGACACCGGCAAAACGCTCTCCGTTGTCGTCGACATCATCAAGAAACTGAAGCCCGCCAGCGTCCGCACCTGCGTGCTCCTGGATAAAAAAGGCCGCCGCGAAGTCGACTTCACCGCCGACCTCGTCGGCTTCGAAATCCCCGACAAATTCGTCGTCGGCTACGGCCTCGATTTCGCCGAACGCTACCGCAACCTTCCCTGCATCGGCGTCCTCAAGCCCACCCTCCAAAATCCCCCCGAGTGGGCCTGACACCTGGGAGCGCCGACGTCCCCGTCGGCCTTTCCGAGTGAAGCCCCATCCGCCAACGGCAATCTCTTCGTTCCCTTCTGTAGAAATTCCGAGGCTCACTCCCGCCGCATAAACGCCTCCACCGCCTGCTCCAGAGGCAGCGTTTTCCCCGCCTTCACCAGCGCCGCGTTAAACTGCTGAAACGGCAGTATGTGAAACGCCGCCGTCTCCACCTCGCGCATGAACAACCGAGCAATCGGCCCGGCTTTCTCCACATACTCGCTCTCCCTCGCTCGCCTCAACGTCGCCGCCACATCGTACGCCACCGCATGATGCTCCAATCTCCACTCCGAGCCTGAACCGCCCCGCCGCTCCACCACCGCAAACTGCGCCTTCACGGTCCCGTCCAGCGCCAGCCCCACCGATCCCGTCGTCACAATCCGCCGCTCTCCCCAAAGCCGAACGCCCGCATAGTGATTGTGCCCGCGCACGATCCACTTCTCCGCAAAGCCCGTAAACATCGGCGCAATCTCCGCATCGCTCGTGTAGGGAAAAATCAAATCCGTGTCGTTCCGCGCCGAGCCATGCACGAATAACACATCGTCCGCCCCCGCGATTTTCAACGTGCCCGGCAACGCCGCCAGCTCCCGCCGGTTCGCCTCGCCCAGCTGCGCAGCCGCCCACTGCACCGGCCCGAACTGCCGCGAACTCCACTCCGGCTTTGCCCGCTCCGTCCCCAGATCGAAAACGTAACGCTCGTGATTCCCCCGCAGCACCGGACACCCCAGCGCCTTCACCCGTTCCCAACACGCCAGCGAATCCGGCGCACCCACCACGATGTCGCCCGCCACCACCAACTGATCCACTTCCAATAACGCCATCCGCTCCAACGCCGCTTCGAGCGCCGCCAGGTTTCCATGAATATCCGCCAGAATTGCGATGCGCATCCCGCGACTGCTGCCCGCCAACCCCCGGCGCATCAACCCGCAAAAAAACCGGCGCGGGCCGCAGCCCGCACCGGTCCGACGTTTTTCTCTTACGGGCGGCCGTTAAAAGACCGCCAGGCATTTACCGGCGACCGCCACCGTACCCGGGGCCCACATACACGACCCGGTCGTTGTTATAGTGATGCCGCGTGGAATGACGGACCACCGTGCGACGATCGTGATGATGTCCGTGCGAGTGGACCACCACACGACGCGGAGGACACGGATCAACCACAACTACCCGCCGCGGCGGATCGCAACGCGGCGGCGCCACCACCACCACACGCGTCGGAGCCGGCCGGCAGACCGGCTCATAACGCTGCGACGTCTCATAATAAATCGGCGCCTGCGGCACCGGCGGCGCATACGAGCGATCATAGTTCGAAGGCACCGTCGCCGCGCTCCAGAGCGCGCCTGCGGCCGCACCGATCAACGCGCCCTCCAGGGGTTTGTCGTTGTTTTCCCCGATGACCGCACCGGCGATGCTGCCGACCAAAATATTCCGAGCAGTTTGAGGCTGAAAAACTTGCGCTCCGGCCGAAGCAACCAGGCCGGTCACGCAGGTGAGCGAAAGCAATAGTGTTTTCATACGGGAGCTAAGACGCCCATCCGGATAAAAAAGTTATCGCTGCGCATCTTTTTCCGAAAATCAGGGAACCTGATACACCGCCTCCGGCGGATTTACCGCCGTCGCCGACGATTTAGCGCCACTTCCGCGCCCCGCCAGCTCCCTTTTTTACACCCGGCTTCTTAGTCGATTTCGAGAGCTTCTTAAAATCCCCCGTCTTCAACGCCGTGATCTGGTCGCGCAGCAAAGCCGCGCGCTCGAACTCCAACCGTCCCGCCGCTTCCGCCATCTCGTCTTCGAGCTCCGCGATCACCGCTTTCACTTCATCGGCGCCGCCTTCCGCGACTCCCATCGGCTCCTCTTCACGCCCGCTGCCATCATAAACATGCAGACTCGCCTGCGCGGTGCGCTTCACGCTGCGCGGCGTGATTCCATGCTCCTTATTATAAGCGATCTGCTTTTCGCGCCGGTACGCGGTAATCTCCTGCGTCCGCCGGATCGAGTCCGTGATCTTGTCCGCATAAAAAATCACCCGCCCATTCTCGTGCCGCGCCGCGCGCCCCGCCGTCTGCACGAGCGACGTCTCACTGCGCAAAAAACCTTCCTTGTCCGCATCGAGAATCGCGACGAGGGCCACCTCCGGAAGATCGAGCCCTTCGCGCAGCAGATTGATCCCGATCAACACATCGAAATTCCCCAGCCGCAGATTCCGCAAAATCTCCACGCGCTCGATCGCATCGATGTCCGAGTGCAGATACTCCACGCGAATCTTCGCCTCACGCATGAACGTCGTCAGATCTTCCGACAACCGCTTCGTCAGCGTCGTCACCAGCACACGTTCACCCTTCTCCGTCGCCCGCCGCACTTCCGCGATCAGATCCTCGACCTGCCCCTTCGTCGGCCGGATCGTGATCTCCGGATCGACCAGCCCCGTCGGCCGGATCAACTGCTCCGCGATCACCGCCGACTTCTCCAACTCGTACTTCGCCGGCGTCGCCGACACATAAAGCGTCTGCCCCGTCACAGAGAGAAATTCCTCAAACGACTGCGGCCGGTTCTCCATCGCCGACGGCAGCCGGAAACCAAAGTCGACCAGCGTCTGCTTCCGCGACTTGTCGCCATTATACATCGCACCGACCTGCGGCACCGTCGCATGACTCTCGTCGATGAAGAGCAGAAAATCCTTCGGAAAGAAATCGATCAGGCAAAACGGCCGCTCGCCCGGCCGACGCTGCGAGAGATGCATCGAGTAGTTCTCGATGCCGTTGCAGAACCCCATCTCCTGAAGCATCTCCAGGTCATAGTTCGTCCGCATCCGGATGCGCTGCGCCTCGAGATATTGTCCCTTCGCCTCGAAATACGCCACCCGCTCGTCCAGCTCCCGCTTGATCCCCGCGATCGCCCCTTCGAGCTTGTCCTTGGAAGTCACATACTGATTCGCCGGATAGAGATCGAACTGGTCCAGTGTCCGCAGCGTGTTCCCCGTCAGCGGATCGAACTCCGTCAGCGCATCGATCTCGTCGCCAAAAAACTCCACGCGCAGTCCCTGCTCCAGATACGCCGGCATGATATCCACCACATCGCCCCGCACGCGGAACCGCCCCCGCACCAGATCGTAATCGTTCCGCTCGTAGAGATTCTCAACGAGGCGTTCCAGCAGCCGCGACCGCTCCATCGGCAGCCCCTTTCGCAGCGGAATCTTCATCGACGAAAACTCCTCGGGGGAACCAAGTCCGTAAATGCACGACACGCTCGCCACCACGATCACATCGCGCCGCGACACCAGCGCGCTCGACGCCGAAATGCGCATCCGCTCGATCTCCTCGTTGATCGACGAATCCTTCTCGATGTACGTGTCGCTCGACGCCACGTACGCCTCCGGCTGGTAATAGTCGTAGTAAGAAACGAAATACTCGACCGCGTTCTCCGGGAAAAAGTTTTTGAACTCCGAGTATAACTGCGCCGCCAGCGTTTTGTTGTGCGAGATGATCAACGTCGGCCGGTCGCAATTCGCGATGAGGTTGGCCATCGTGTACGTCTTTCCCGAGCCCGTGACGCCCAGCAACGTCTGGTGCTTGTGCCCCGCGTTGATCGACGCGGTCAATTTCTCGATCGCCGCTGGCTGATCCCCGGTCGGCTGGTACTCGGCGTTAAGTTTGAAAAGCATGTCGTGAAAAACGCGTCACTCGCGAATCGCCACCCTGCTCATTTCCACAGCGCGAGCAAATCGCCCACAGAAAGTTCGTCCAACCGGTGCACCACGCGATCAACCTTCGACTCCAAATCGCCCAATGGATGCGTCGTCGCCACGCCCACGACTTTCATCCCGCCCGCCCGCGCCGCCGCGATGCCGACAAACGCATCTTCAAACACCACGCAGTTCTCCGCCCGCCGCCTGATCGTCTCCGCCGCCTTCAAAAAAACATCCGGATGCGGCTTCCCCTGCTTCACATTCTCCGCCGTCACGATTCCGGAAAATAATCCCGTGAACCCCAGCACGCTCAAAATCGTATCGATATTCTCGCGATGCGTGGACGACCCCACCGAAAACGGCACGCCCGCCTCTTTTAACCTCTTCAAAAAAACCGCCACGCCCGGCAGCGCCTCGATGCCGCGCTCGCGCACGATCTCGCGGTAAAGCGCTTCCTTCCGCAGCGATAGCCGCCGCACCTCCGCGATGTCGCCCGCCTCCGCCCATCGCAACAGCTCCGGAATGATCCGCTCATTCTTCATTCCAAAACCCGTCTTGAAATGATCCGGCGGCAATACCCGCTTCTCCTCCGCCGCCAGCCGCTCCCAGCTTTCCTCATGCTGCGCGGACGAGTCGATGATGACTCCATCCCAATCGAATAAAACTCCGAGATCTCCGAGCGTGAGCGACGACATGATCGCCGAAATTCCCGCGCCACTCCCGCCGCCGCAAAACAAAACTCACCAGGGCCCTACAAGACCGGAGATGACAGGCCCATCTGGATACAAAATTTCATGAAGAATCGGTTGCAGTCCCCCGCTTTTACGTCGATTCATACTGATTAAGAAACCCCGCATCGCAGACGCCCCCTCGTCTCACTGATGTCCAAAGTCATCATCTCCCCGCTGTACGACTCGGAAGTTTTTAAGATGGCCTGTCGCCAGTTCGACCAAGCCGCCGATGCCATCAGCCTCCCTGAAGCCATCCGCGACCGCACCAAATGGCCCCGCCGCTGCCTCGCCGTCTCCCTCCCGGTCAAAATGGACAACGGCACCGTCACCATCTTCGAAGGCTACCGCGTCCAGCACAGCATCTCCACCGGCCCGTCCAAAGGCGGCATCCGCTTCCACGAAAACGTCACCATTGGCGAAGTAGCCGCCCTCGCTATGTGGATGAGCTGGAAATGCTCCCTCCTCGGCCTCCCCTACGGAGGCGCCAAAGGCGGCGTCATCGTCAACCCCCGCGACCTCTCCCCCAACGAACTCGAACACCTCTCCCGCCGCTACATGCAGGAGATGATTAACTTCGTCGGTCCACAGCTCGACATCCCCGCCCCCGATCTCGGCACCAACGAACAGATCATGGGCTGGATGATGGACACCTACTCCAACCACGTCGGCTACATCGCCCCCGCCGTCGTCACCGGCAAACCCCTCTCCCTCGGCGGCTCCCAAGGCCGCCGCGAAGCCACCGGCGCCGGCGTCGCGTATCTGGTCAAAGCCTACCTCCAGGATCTCAATATCCCCATCAACACCGCCACCGTCGCTATCCAGGGCTTCGGCAACGTCGGTAGCGAAACCGCCGCCGCCCTCGCCGCCTACGGAGCCAAAATCATCGCCATCTCCGACTACACCGGCGCCATCCACAACCCCGCCGGCATCGACATCGCCAACGCCCAGGAATACCTCCGCTACGCCCGCGTCCTGAAAGATTTTCACGGCGGCGAGCCCATCACCAACGAGCAACTGCTCGAACTCGACTGCACCGTCCTCATCCCCGCCGCCCTCGAACGCGTCATCACCGCCGACAACGCCCCGCGCCTCCGCTGCCGCCTCCTCGCCGAAGCGGCCAACGGCCCCACCACACCGGAAGCCGACCGCATCATCGATCAACGCGGCGACATCGAGCTCATCCCCGACGTCCTCTGTAATTCCGGCGGCGTCGTAGTGTCCTACTTCGAGTGGCTCCAAAACCTCCAGAACTTCTACTGGTCGCGCGACGAAGTTCTCACGAAACTCTTCGCCATGCTCGACCGCGCCAAAGCCAGCGTCGAAACCCAGCGCAAAAAATTCCAATTCAACCGCCGCCTCGCCGCCCTCACCCTCGGCATCGCCCGCGTCGCCGACGCCAAACAAAGCCGTGGCCTCTTCCCCTGATCATCCCACCCCACCGCTCGCTCCCATTTTCCAGCCTGTTCATCCGCCCTCCACATCCTTAAAACAAAGCCCACCTTATCCACCCCGTTAAAAAAATAGATAAGAACTCTTGCACAGGTGTCCTCGACTACTTTTTCTCCCACGTCCCAAACCCAGCTGAACCGGTTAAACACCACTAACCGGGAAACCCCTTCAAGTTCCCCACTTAGTTTTTAGGTTACCCATCCTAATCATCCCCCAAGGGATCATCCCTCTGCGATTCTCACGCACTCCGCTCACCTCGCGTGATGTCCGGTCTCCCGCAAGCCCCCCTTTCCGTTCACCTGAACCCTTTCCCTAACCCCCAACCAACCATGCCTAAATACCGCACCCAACCCAGTAACGTCAGTGCTGTGTCCGCCTCCAACCGGCTGACCCGCACTCTCCGCCTGAGTCTGGCGACGTGTCTCGCGACCGCTACAGTCGCGATTCCGGCCAGCACTTATGCCCAGGAAGCCGCAGCCACCTCCGGCACCATCACCGGTCGCGTTCAGAACGCAGCCAGTGGTAAATACCTCGGCAACGCCCGCGTCGATGTCGTCGGCACCCAGATCCAGGGCTTCACCGACGAGTACGGTGAGTTCCAGCTGAACGATGTCCCCGTCGGCTCCTACAAACTGAAGGTCTTCTACACCGGCCTCGACTCTAAGGAAGTCTCCGTCGAAGTCCGCGCCGGCGAAATCCTCGCCAAAGAAATCACGCTCACCAGCGCCGACGCCTATGGCACCGGTGACGACACCGTGAAACTCGAAGCCTTCGTCGTTTCGAGCGCCCGCGAACGTGAAGCCGCCGCCCTCGCCATTAACGAGCAGCGCTTCGCCGGTAACATTAAGAGCGTCGTCTCCACCGAAGCATTCGGCGAAATCGCCGAAGGTAATGTCGGTGAATTCATGAAATACATCCCCGGCATCACGATCGACTACGTCGCCGCTGACGCCCGCTCCGCCGGCCTCAACGGTCTCGATGCCTCTTTCACCACGGTCTCCTTCAACGGCAACCGTCTCGCCAGCGCCGCCTCCGGTGGCGTAGGCCGCACCTTCGAGTTCGAGTCCGCTACGATCAGCAGCGCTTCCCGTATCGAAGTCACCAAACTCCCCACACCCGAGACTTCCGCTGAAGGTCTCGCCGGCTCTATCAACTTGGTGCCGAAAAACGCCTTCGAACACGCCAAGGAAAAGCTCTCGATCAATGCTTACCTCGGTATGCACAACGAAGAGCTCTCTTTCCGCAAAGAAGGTGGCATCGGCGGCGAGAAGCAGTTCTTCTCCCTTCCCAACTTGAGTTTCTCATATGTGAACCCGCTCTCGAAGACCCTTGGCTTCACCATCAGCGGCCAGTCCTCGAACCAGTTCACTGATCAACACCGCACCGCTCCCACATGGAATTGGGGCCAGGGTGGCGGCAGCGTCACCAATCCGATCATGACGGGTTACACCCTTCAAGACGGCCCTAAGATCTCCTACCGTGAAGGCCTCAGCGGCCGTATCGACTGGAAGTTCCTCCCCGGCCACGTGATCTCGTTCTCGGCAGGCACCAACTATTACGCCACCGAGTTCAACAACCGTAACATCAACTTCACCCCCGGCACCACGACTGCCACCTTCGTCCAGGGCGGTACCGGTAACTCCTTCGGTCCCAGCTTTACCCAAAGCGCCAGTGGGCAGGGTGCTGTTACTCACGGCCAGAGCTTTCGCGATAAGGCGACTGTCACGAATAACTTCGATATCACTTACCGCTTCAAAGGCCGCCTCTGGGAAGTGGACTCCAGCCTCTATGCCTCAAACTCCCGCGGCTGGTACCCACTCAAAACCTTCGAGAGCTTGAACGTCTCGATGGTCAATCCGGACACCGCCACAAGCGTGCTCGTCACCAACAACACGACCAACGTCACCGCGCTCCAAACCCGCGTGAACGTTCGCTACGAAAGCGACGGCAGCCCCTTCCCAGCTCCCGACCGCTTCTTCGTCACCGGCACCAACGGTACAGTCATCGATCCTTTCAAGCTGAGCAGCTACCGCGTTAACTCCGCGCGTATCCGTCCTCAGAAGGGCGAAGACACCTTCTCGGGCGTTAACTTCAAGGTGAAGCGTCACCTCGATTTCCTCCCGTTCTACTCCTCGATCAAGGTCGGTGGCGAAATCCGCGAACAGATCCGTAACGTCCGAGCCTGGCAGGAAGATCTCAACTTCACCGCCACCGACAAAAACGCTGCACAGTTCCTGGATAGAAACTACAACAATGCCGACAACGGCTTTGGCTTTAGCAATATCGAGTGGCCTGACCCCTACGCCGCATGGGCGGCCTATCAAGCGAACCCAGCGCTCTTCGTCGCCAACACCGGTCAGCAAGAAGCCGCGCGCCGTTTCTACCTCCAGAACTCACAGTACATCACAGAGACCGTCACCAGTGGTTTCATCCAGCAAGACGTTAAGCTGATCGATAACCGCCTCAGCCTCGTGTACGGCGTTCGTTACGAAAAGACGGAAGATGAAGGCAAAGGTCTGAAAATTAACGGCCAGGGCAACAATCTCGCCAACATCGCCGCCAACTGGCGGGAACGCGGCCAGAATGTCACCAAGGACTACGACGGATATTACCCGAGCATTAATTCCAGCTTCACGCTCACGGAAAACACCATCATCCGCGCCGGTTACGCAAAATCCTTCGGCCGCCCGAACTTCGTGAACATCATTCCGCTAACTCGCGTCAATGACACGAACGCTGTAGAAAACGACAGCATCGGTAACATCAATGCTTACACCGCTCTGGTCCGTAACACCGGCCTCAAGCCCTACGAGGCGGACAACTACGATGTCACCGTTGAGCACTACCTGCCCAAAGCTGGTCTCGCGTCCGTTCGTGGCTTCGTGAAAGACGTCACGGGCTTTTTCGTAGACTCTAAACGATCCATCACCTCTGCGGATATTGCCGCGTTTAACATCGAAGCAGCTGAAGGTGCCACGCTCCTTGCGAATAGCGGTCAGATCGAAACAACCGAAAACGCCAGCAAACCTGCGCGTCTGGCCGGATTCGAGCTCACCTACCGCATCGCAGAGCTGCCTTACATTCCAGCCAGCATCGGCAAGCTCGGCTTCTACGCCTCGTACACCAGACAGCGTACCACCGGTGCCGGTCAGGATGAGTTCACCCAGTTTGCCCGCGAATTGGGAAATGCTCGACTCAACTACTCCAAGGGTAACTTCCAGTCGGCCATTGGTGTGAACTACACCACTCGCCGCAAGGTGACCAAAGGATACTTGGGATCGACTACCTCCAATGACCGTTACGGCACCGCAAACAACCTCTTCGTTGAATTCATCCCGCGTCGTATCGTGATCGATGTCAGCGCTGACTACCGTCTCGACAAACGTTGGAGCCTCTTCGCGAACGTTCGTAACATCACGAACGAAGCCAACTCCATCCAGGAAGTATACAACGACTTCTCGCCTGACTACAGCCACGTTAACCGCTTCGAGCAGTACGGAGTGCTGATCAACGTCGGCGTCAAAGCCGAGTTCTAAGATCACTCCTCAGCTGAGTCTAAAAGGCCTTCAAGCCCGCAGCCCTCACCGGCTGCGGGCTTTTTATTTCCTCATCCGTCACCTCCTCCTTTCACCCTTCACTTTTCACTCCTCCCCCTCATCCGCCGCTCTCAATCAACCGCGTCACCAGCGCCGTCCATCCCGTCTGATGACTCGCCCCGAGCCCTTGCCCGCTATCGCCGTGGAAGAACTCGTGAAACAGCACCAGATCCTGCCAATGCGGATCGCTCACGTAGCGCGATTCCAGCCCATTGCACGGCCGACGCCCGCTAGCGTTCGGCATGAACAACCCCACCAGCCGCTGCGACAGCTCCCGCGCCGCCTGCTTCAATGTCACGCGATGCCCGCTCCCCGTCGGGAACTCCACCGTGAACGTGTCCCCATAAAAATGGTGATACCGCTCCAGCGCCTCGATCAGCAGATAATTCACCGGCATCCACACCGGCCCGCGCCAGTTCGAGTTTCCGCCAAACAGCCAGCTGTTCGAATCGCCCGGCACATAATCCACGCAGTACTCCTGTCCGCCCGCCTTCAGCACGTACGGATGATCCTTATACACGCGCGACAACGACCGTACGCCGTGCGGCGATAAAAATTCTTTCTCGTCGAAAACGTACTTCAACACCCGCTCCAGCCGCTCCCGAGTCGGGATCGCCAGCAGGTGCCGCCCCTTCGAGCAGCCGTCGTGCGAGAAATACGAGATCTGCCCCGCCAAATCTTTCCGGTGCTCAAGAAACCACCGCGTCCGCTTCGCAAAACCCGGCAGACAATCCAGCCGCTCCTCCTCGATAAACTCCACCGCGAACAGCGGGATGATTCCCACCATCGAGCGCAGCCGCACCGGTGAGGTCTGCCCATCGACCATCAGCTGGTCATAATAAAATCCGTCTTCCTCGTGCCAAAGCCCGTTTCCGCCGAGTCGGTTCATCGCATCCGCGATCGCCACGAAATGTTCGAAGAACTTCGACGCGATGTCCTCATATTCTGGCTGCGTCTCGGCTAGCTCTAACGCCATCGCCAGCATCGTCCCGCAGTAAAACGCCATCCACGCCGTCCCGTCCGCCTGCGCCAGCGCCCCACCCGTCGGCAACGGCTTCGAGCGGTCAAACACGCCGATGTTGTCCAATCCGAGAAACCCGCCCGCAAAAATATTTTTCCCCGTCGGATCTTTCCGGTTCACCCACCACGTGAAATTCAACAACAGCTTCTGAAATACCCGCGCCAGAAACTGCCGGTCACGTCCACCGCGCGGCCCCGTCATCTTGTACACACGCCAGCATGCCCACGCGTGCACCGGGGGATTCACATCCGAGAAATTCCACTCGTACGCCGGGATCTGTCCGTTCGGGTGCATGTACCATTCGCGCAGCAACAGGTTCAGCTGGTCCTTCGCGAAATGCGCGTCCACCCGCGCAAACGGAATCATGTGAAACGCCAGATCCCACGCCGCGAACCACGGGTACTCCCACTTGTCCGGCATCGAGAGGATGTCCCGGTTGAACACATGCTCCCACTCCGCGTTGCGCCCCGTCAGCCGCGCCGCCGGCGGCTTCGGCTGCTCCGGATCGCCGACCATCCAGTCCTTCACCACGTAGTGATAAAACTGTTTCGACCACAGCAGCCCCGCGTACGCCTGCCGCGCCACGTTCGTCTGCTCGCTCCCCGGCAACGGCGGCATCGTAAACTCTCCCGTCTTCACCGCCGCCGGCAGCGGCCGCTCCTTGAGCAGCTCCGCATAAAACGCATCCGCCTCGTGCCGTCTTGACGCCAGCACCGCCGCAAAATTCCCGCCAAAAACCTCCGCCGGCTGCTCCTTGTCCGAAAATAACCGCAGCCGCATCACTCGCGACTCCCCCGCCGCCAGCACCAGCGTCCGGTGCGCCGCCACCTTCGTCCCCTGCTGCCGCGAATTCACTTTCTCCGTACGCCCCTGCACCACCGCCTCGTGAAACGCGTCCTTCACGTACGGCGACGCATTCGTCCCGCCGAAAAGTTTTTCCGCGTTTGTCTCATTCTCCGTAAACAACCACTCCGTCTTCCCGCGTCCGTCCGCAGTGCCCGCACCTGCGCTTCGCTCCCCTTCCACCTCCAGGAAAAACCGCTCCAGCGTCGCGTGATCGCACTGCACGCGATTCTCCGCCACCTGCTTCAACTTCGGCTTTACCTCGCAGCCTTCGTGCGTGCAGCCCCACGACCACGTGTTGCGATACCACAACGTCGGCAGCAACCGCAGCCGCGCCTCCTCCGGGCCGCGATTCGCCACCGTGATCTGAATCAACAAATCGTTCGGCCCGCCCTTCGCGTACTCCACGAACACATCGAAGTACCGCCCGTCGTCGAACACCCCCGTGTCCAGCAACTCGTACTCTGGCTCATCGCGCCCCCGCTTCCGATTCTCCGCGCGTAACTTCTCATACGGAAACTCCGCCTGCGGATATTTATAGAGCGCCTTCAGGTACGAATGCGTCGGCGTCGCATCGAGGTAGTAATAACACTCCTTCACGTCCTCGCCGTGATTCCCCTCAGGCCCGCTCAGACCAAACATCCGCTCCTTCAAAAACGGATCGCGCTCGTTCCACAGCGCCAGCCCGAAACACAACCGGCACTCCCGGTCCGTGATTCCCAGCATTCCGTCTTCGCCCCACCGATACGCCCGGCTGCGCGCCTGCTCATGCGTGAAATAATTCCAGCTCTCACCATCCTCCGAGTAATCCTCGCGCACCGTCCCCCACTGCCGCTCCGCCAGATACGGCCCCCAGCGCTTCCAGTTCTTCGCCCGCCTCGCGTCCTCCTCCAGCCGGATGCGCTCGGCATTCAGTGAACTCGCGGGCTGTCTGTTTTTCGTGGCCATGCGGTAAGTGCGTGGTTTCTGGAACGGGCTGGTTTTCCGGTGGAGGGCGGCGCTTCGTCGCCGCCGTTCGGCTAAATCGTCAGCGCCACGCGATTTTATCGAGAATAAACTCCGCCACCGCCCGCTTCGGAGCCGGCCCGAACACCGCCCGCTCCCCGCTTCGCCCGATCACGATCACCGCGTTGTCCACCGCCTCCATCCCGATGCCCGCGCGCCCCACATCGTTCGCCACGATCCAATCCAGATTTTTTTCCGTCAACTTCCGCCGCGCGTACAACTCCACATCCCGAGTCTCCGCCGCGAATCCCACCACCCGTTGCGCCGCCGTCTTCCGCGCCGCGAGCGTCTTCAAAATATCCACCGTCGGCTCCAGCTCCAGCACCAGCGCCGCCTCGGCCTTCTTCGTCTTGTGCACCTCCATCGCCTTCGGGCGGAAATCCGCCACCGCCGCCACCGCGATGAATAAATCGCACCGCGCGAACAACGGCTCGCATGCCGCGAACATCTCCTGCGCCGACACCACGCGGTGCACCGTCACCCCCACCGCCGCCTTGATCGCCACCGGCCCGCTCACCAGATCGACCTCCCATCCACGAGCCACCGCCGCTTCCGCCAGCGCATAGCCCATCCGCCCGCTCGATCCGTTGCTCAAAAAACGCACCGGATCGAGATGCTCGCGCGTCGGTCCGGCAGTGAGCAGACAACGAAGAGGCTTGGTCATGGGTTTTCGATGACACCACGAACCATGCCTGTCCACCGCCCGCGCAGAGATTTCACAACACTGCCCGCAACGCCCCCACGCCCTCCGCCCCGGCGAGCGCATACACATGCCGCTCGTCACTCCACACCGCCGACATCACGCCGTCACGCCCCGCATCGACGATCTGCACCGCCTCCGCCCCCACCCGCATCCACGCGTTCTCTGGCCGCTTCATCACGTACAGATGAAATTCTTTCCCCCCGCGCTCGAAGCACACTTCCAGCACATCGCGCCCGTCGTACCGCACCGTCCGGCACCCATTCGCCTTCAATGCGTCGAACTCGATCGGCAACGCCCCGCCCAACCGCCGCTTCGCATCGCTCACGATCGCCGCCAGCTGCCCCATGCCCGGCCCGTGCGCATCGTGATTCGCCGCCTCGATCAGATCGTTCATCGCAAACGCTCCGAAACGCTTCGCCTCGTCCGCCGCCGCGAACCGCGGCCAGCTCACGCCCGCCACGCCGAGCATCAACACGACCGACGCCGCCAGCGCCATCCAGCGCGGCTGACTCCACCAACTCCGCTCCCGCTGCTGCTCCGCACGCGCACTCATCTTGCCGCCTGCCAGGATCGCCTCGCGCAATCCCGCCGGCGGCATCACCGCCCGCATCTTCGTCGCGACCGCCTTGTCCAGCGCCTGCTCGCGCTCCAGCCAGCGCCCCAGCTCCGGATCGCGCTTCGCCTGTTCGAGCGCCTCCGCGAAACGCGCGTCGCCCGCATCGGCACCACTCGCCCGATACGCCTTCAGAATGAACTTTGCCTCTTCGTTATCCATGACCGGCCTTTCCTTTTGAACTGGGGAACTTCACCACCGAACCGCCACCCGCCGCGTTTTCCTTCGCCGCCGTGAGTCTCGCCCGCAGCTGCGCCTTCCCGCGCGACAGCCGCGACATCACCGTGCCGATCGGAATCTCCAGCACGTCCGCGATTTCCTGATACGAAAGCTCCTCGATATAAAACAACGTCAGCGGTGCACGGAACGCCTCATCCACCTCCTGCAACGCCGCCATCACGACCTCGGCATCCATCGACGACACCGTCTCTGGCGCGAGCGTCACCTGCTCCACCTCCGCCTCGTTGACCGTGTCCAATGCCGTCATCCGCTCCCCGCGCCGCCTCCCCTTCAAAAACTCCCGGTACAGCGTCGTGAACAGCCACGACTTCGCCTTCTCCGCCTCCCTCAGCGCGTGCCCTTTCGTCGCCCACACATAAAACGTCTGCTGCGTCAGGTCGCACGCATCCGCCTCACTCCGCGCCAGACTCAGCGCGAAACGGTACAGCGCCGGATAAAACCGGTCCACCAGCTGGATGAAGTCTGCGTCGGCCATGGAAAAAAGAAGTCCTTCGTCAGCGTTGCGCGGCGCGCTCCATCACTTCGTTTCCGTTTTATTGATCAACACGCGATCAAGCGAAAACGCCCCCGGCCCAAACGCCAGCACCATCACCGCCACCAGCAAAAACATAAACGGCGCCGCACTCGTGAACTTTTCCGGCTCATTAAAAATCGCCCGCAACGCCTCGTTATCCGCCGTCACGTACGCCACCACCATCGTCCCCGCCAGCGGCACGCTCACCAGCCGCGACGCCAGTCCGATCACCAGCAACGCCCCGCCCACGCACTCCACACCGCCCGCCATAAACGCATTCACCTTCGGAAGCGGAATCCCCAGCCCGCCAAAAAACTCCGCCGTCCGCTCCAGATTCATGAGTTTACCCCAACCCGTCTGAGCAAACTGCCACCCCCAATAAACCCGCAGCACCAGCAGCAGCGGCGACCGCAGATAATCCGCCACCGCCTCAAAGCGCCCGTACCATTTTGAAATTTCCATGCTCATGAGAGCTCCCACCCGCACCTTTATTCCCCAGGTCGACGCGCTCTTTCCGAAACGTCGCCCCCACTTCGCCTCACCTCATGCCGAAATTCCCCGCCAATCGTGAACCCCTGCCGACTCCCCTCCCATCCGTTCCCATCTGAGAAATCCGTGGTTAAAACTTCCATCTTCTCTCCGTCCCCACCACGCCCCTCCTCCTTCGCGCCTTTGCGTGCCCCACTCCGTCTTCTCCGCGTCTTCACTCCCGCACGCACAACCACCCCAGCCGCATCCACAGCGCAAACCACGCCTGCACCTTCTCCGCCTGCTCCTCTGGCAAAAAATTCGTCCGCACAAACGCCGTCCCACACGCCTCCGGCAAAGTCCGCCCCGCCGCCAGCGCCCGCAACAACCGCGCCGCCTCCGGCTCCAGCCGCTTGTAATAAAGCTGATTGTCCACCCGATGCACCGCCACGTGCACTCGCTCTCGCAACCGCACCAGCGCCACCTTCCCGTCGCTCGCGCCATCAATATCTCCCTCGTTCACCGACCGCTCCGTCACCGCGTTGCTCGCCTCCGCCCGCAGCGCGCTGTCGTTCTTCACCGCCAGCACGTAATCGTCCACCGCATAACCGCACGTCAGCAACGTCAGGTAAGGCTGCACGCGCAGCCGCAACGTCTCCGCCGTCAACCCCGCGAGCATCTTCTTCGTCAGCGGCCTCAGCCGCGCCTCGTCGAACGCCACGATCTGCGCCCACTCAAACCGCGCCAGATCCCCCGCCGCCTCCGTAAACGGCTTCGTCCATTTCGCCTCCGTCTTCACGAAAAGCGGCAGCTTCGCTCCTAGGTTTCTCAACGTAAACGACCGCGATAAATTCTTCGCCAGATACGCCTCCGCCAATTTCCAGAATCGCTCATCGCCGAGCAGCGCACGCACGCCAGGGAAATCCGTCGCAATGCACTCCAGCAGACGAAACCAGTACATCCGGTTGTAGATCTCCACGCGCTCCAGCGGCCGCAGCGTCTTGCTCGGCTTGATCAACTTCGCCACCGCCCGCGCCGACGACGTCCCATCGAACCATTTCGCCTGCGCACGATCCCCCGCCGCCAGCGGCCGCGTCACCGCTGCGAACATCGTCCGCTGCCACGCCAACAAATCACGCGGCTCCAACTCCGGCCCGCGCGCCTTCCGCCTGCGAATGCCTTCCCTGGGAGCGCCGACGTCCCCGTCGGTCTTCCGCTTCCCCCGTCGCACCACCCCACTCATGTCGCCAGCGCCTTCCTTGCCTCACCAATAAACGCATTCGCCTTCAAAGCCTCGGCATGAACCTCATCGAACGACGGTATCTTGTCGTCCCACTCCAGCAGCGTCGCCGTCACTCCGCACCGCTTCGTCGCGTGCGCGTACAGCTTCCACACCGGGTCGAGCACCGGATGATCGTGCGTATCCAGGATGTACTTCTCGAACTTGGTGTGCCCCGCGATGTGCATCTGCCCCACCCGCTCCGCCGGAATCGCGTTCACATAGTCGTACGGATTGAACCCGTGGTTCTTCGACGACACGTAGATATTGTTCACATCGAGCAAAATTCCGCAGTCCGCTCGCTCGACTACTTCGTTGAGAAACTCCCACTCCGTCATCTCCGACGCGTGAAACTCCATGTACGAACTCACGTTCTCCACGCAGATCGGCACCTCTAAAAAATCGCGCACATACCGGATCTTCTCCGCCGTCCGCTTCGCCGCCTCATGCGTGTACGGCATCGGCAACAAATCGTGCGTGTAGCGCCCATCCACGCTCCCCCAGCACAGATGATCCGACAACCACGGCGTCTTCGTCCGCTTCACCAGCGCCTTTAACTTCTTCAGATGAGTCCGGTCCGGCTTCTCCGCCGAACCGAAGTACATTGAGACGCCATGCTGCACCACTTGGTACTGCTCCAAAATCGAATCCAGCACCTCCAGCGGACGCCCCCCATCCACCATGAAATTCTCAGAGATGATCTCGAACCACGCGCACGTCGGCTTCTCCGTCAAAATATGCCGGTAGTGCGGCACGCGCAGCCCCAGCCCTATCCCGTAGTCCGTGTGTCCGTTAAAAGCATTCGCAGGCATGGTGAAAAAAGCGCCGCCTCTCGACGGCGCCAAAATTTCTCTGTCGCCTCAGCTCGCCTTCGCGCCTTCCGGTTTCTTCGCCGTCGAGCAACCGCCCTTGCCCTTGCAGGAGTTCTTTCCCTTGCAGCCGTTGTCGCCCGACTTGCAACCGCCATGGCCCTTGCAGTCGTTCTTCCCTTTGCAGTCATGCGTGCCCTTGCACGACTCCTTCGCCTTGCACCCGTCCTTGCTGTTACAGCCTGACTTCTCTTTCGCGTCGGCGGTTTTTTGAATCTTCGTGCCCGCCGCGGAATCGTTCGCCGGAGAGGCCTTGACCGTGATCGCACCCGCGTAGAGACCGGCAATGGCCGCGCAGGCGAGGAATGTTTTCGTGGAGTTGTTCATGGGATGACGTGTTCGAATAATGTCTCGTTGCGCGCCGCGTCCGACCGGACCCGGAATAATCGCCAACGTACATGAGAGCACCCCGCGCCCGCTTTATTCCCGGACTCCTTTTCCCCACAAAAAACTCGCCTCATCCGCGCCGCCCCAAACGTTGTTCCGATGCTCCGTCTGCTCCTGCCGCCCAATCTCGCCGAAGCCGCTCCGCGCAACGCCATCGCGCTGAAGGTGGAGCTCGACCTGAACGCGCCTCCGAAGCCCGCCCTCTTCCCCGCCCTCGCCGTCCTCCAGCGCCTCTGCGGCAGCGAAAAGCCGCCCGCGTTCATCCAGCTCACCCGCGTCCAGCTCCGCGAACTCGTCACCGCCGCCACCGGCCAGCCCGTCTTCGCTTTCGTCAACACGCCCCACACCAATCTCCTCTGGCTCGGCCAGCGCCTCCGCGGCGTCAGCGAACACCTCACCGACCCCGCCGACCCCCGCCCCACCTCCACCATCTCCGTCCCCCGCTCCGGCTCCATCCGCACCGCCAGCCCTGAACCTCGCGGCCTCCGTCCCTCAACTCTCAGCTCTCAACTCCCAACACCATCAGCGACCACGTCGCTGATGGTCGACGGCTCCGAACACTTCCTCTCCATCAGCCTCCCCTCCCGCGAAAGCCTCAGCTACGCGCCCGCCCTCGACGTCGTCAAAACCGCCGGCTTCGTTCTCGAGCCGTCCTCGCGCAAATGGTGGCTCCGCGACCGCCACAAGGTCCTCAACTTCCTTGCCACCCACGGCCAGCGCCTCCGCGACGAACTCTTCGCCGAGTTCACCGACAACTTCGAAAAAAACACCGCCCGCTTCCGTCACGCCGAGATCGCCTGCGACGCCATCGACAACGGCAATGGCTACAACGTCACCCTCGCCCTCCGCGCCGGTCGCGTATCCGAAGACCAGATTCTCGCCGCCGCCTCCGGCAGCCGCGGCTACGTCGAGGACAACGGCCAGGTTTACCTGATCGCCCCCGAACAACTCCAGAAACTTGCCGAAGCCCAGCGCGCCCTCTCCAGCGAGGGCGGCGTCGGCAGCGCCACCCGCCGCACGCACCGCGTCAGCACCGCCCGCCTCATCGAGGCCGAGGGCATCCTCGAAAAAATCGCCCCGCACTTCCAGCCACCCGAAGCCTGGAAAGCCCGCAGCAACGCCCTCCGCAATCTCTCCGCCCTCAACCCCGCGCCGATCCCGCCCGCGCTCGATGCCCTGCTCCGCCCGTATCAGAAAATCGGCGTCGCCTGGCTCTGGCATCTCCACCGCCACAACCTCGGCGGCATCCTCGCCGACGAAATGGGCCTCGGCAAAACCCTTCAGGCTCTTTCGCTTCTTTCCGCGCTCAACTCGCAGCCCACCGCGCGCAACGCATCTCGCGTCTCCCTCGTCGCCTGCCCCGCCTCGCTCGTGGAAAACTGGCGCCGCGAAGCCGCCCGCTTCGCACCCGAGCTCCGCGTCTTCGTTCACCACGGCTCCAACCGCCTCACCGACGCCAAAGCCTTCGCCGCGCACGATCTCATCATCACCTCCTACGGCACGCTCGCCCGCGACCGCGATCTCTTCTCCGAAACCGACTTCTCCTGCCTCATCGCCGACGAAGCCCAGCACCTCAAAAACCGCCGCTCCCAAAACGCCCAGGCCCTCCGCATCCTCCAGGCCCAGGGCCGGTTCCTCCTCACCGGCACGCCGCTCGAAAACAGCATCGACGACCTCCGCTCCCTCTTCGAAGTCCTCATGCCCGGTTACATCGACCAAGTCCCCAGCGGCACCAAGGCCGAGGAGCGCAACTGGTTCGACGAACGCCTCCGCGCCAAGACCGCGCCCTACATTCTGCGCCGCACCAAAAAAACCGTCGCCCCCGAGCTCCCCTCCAAGATCGAGCAAATCCTCTACTGCGAACTCTCCCCCGCCCAGTCCGCGCTCTACCGGAAGATGCAGGAGGAAACCGAGCGCGCCCTCCTCGACCTCGAAGCCAGCGGCGCCAACGACAACTCCGTCCGCATGGCCACGCTCACGCAGCTCCTCCGACTCCGCCAGGTCTGCTGCGACCCGCGACTCCTCCCGCAGTCCACAAACAAAGCCACCGACTCCGCCAAGCTCGAAGCCTTCCGCGAACTCCTCGCCGAGTCGATCGACGACGGCCACCGCCTCCTCGTGTTCTCCCAGTTCACCGCGCTCCTCGGCCTCCTCCGCGAAGAACTCGAGTCTCAAGAAATCCCCTACGCCTACCTCGACGGCTCGATGACGCCCAAAGCCCGCCAGGCCGAGGTCGATAAATTCAACACCTCCACCACGCTCCCCGTCTTCCTCATCTCGCTCAAGGCTGGCGGCACCGGCCTCAACCTCACCTCCGCCGATACCGTCGTCCACTTCGACCCTTGGTGGAATCCCGCCGTCGAAGCCCAGGCCACCGACCGCGCCCACCGCATCGGCCAGACCAAGGTCGTCACCAGCTACAAACTCATCTGCTCGGGAACGGTGGAAGAAAAAGTCCTTCAACTTCAGGAATCGAAACGCGCCCTCCTCGCCGACGTCTTCGAAGCCAGCGACGCCGTCTCCGCCAAACTCACCCTCGCCGACCTCCGCTCCCTGCTCACCTCGTAACCCTGGGAGCGCCGACGTCCCCGTCGGCTTCCGAAAATCGTACTCGTTCTCGCGGCTTTTCCGGAGTCGAGAACGAGCCCGATTCAATCCCGGCCCGTGCCTTTCTTTGCGCCTTCGCGCCTTTGCGTGAGCACCTTCCGACAATCCACAATTCCGACCTCCGTCCTTCGATCAGCCCTTTGCTGCCCACCTTCGTCTCTCCGCGTCTTCGCTCTTCCCCTCCTCCCTTCCTTCCCTCCGTTTCGCGCCTCCGCCCTTCAGCGTTTCCGCGATAAACTCCCCGCCGTCGCCTCCGCGATCTTCCCCTCCAACTCCAAAACCATCTCCGCACCCCACCCCTCACGCCTCGCCTGCGCCAGCCGTTCCTCCAACCACACCACCTGCTGTTCCGACCGCACACGTTCCAACTCCGGCTCATACAACGCCGGATCGCGCGACCGCACCCATGCCCCGACATAGATGGCGACGCTGACGGCAAAAACCAAAAGGACTGCAAGGACTTCAGGCATGGCAAAATAAGTCGCCGATCCCACTCCAGCCACCGCTCCGGCACCACTCCGAACTTCCACGAAAATCCCATTGACGCACGAAAAGCCCGCCCCTTTATCCTGACCCCTCTTTCGTCGCCAAGATAGCTCAGTTGGTAGAGCAGAGGACTGAAAATCCTCGTGTCCTCGGTTCGATTCCGAGTCTTGGCACCACTTTCAAGCCGCGTGAACGCGGTGATCTGGCGGGGATCACAATGGACTGACCCGCGAAAGCTGTCTTGTTTGCTGCGATGTTCGAGGCTGTCACGATCCGCCCCCAGTATCGGTACTCTCAAGATCCCATCGATATAGGCTTCCTTTTCGAGTGCCTGCTCTTTTACAGGCGCGTCTACGTTCAAGGAAACCACATCGTTCTGGAGCAATTAGTGAAGTATTTCGGCCCAGAACTCCTCATGGAACTGATGAGTTCCGGCACTATGGAGATTCTTTACGAAGAGGACCACTTAGCCATCCATTCATCGACCGACCAATCCGGATTTGCCATCCACAACCCTGTAACGTTCAGCGCACCTCATCGAGCGCTGCCTGAACAGCTAAGATCTACGTTGATCAACTATTATGATCGCGCCGGAAAGGGACGAAGAGCGGCAATCAGAATGCAGCCCTTCATTAAGACGGTGCGCTACGACGCCACTCTTTTAGACGGAGTGAAAGCTAGTTTCAGAGACAAGGATTTCGTCGAGCAGGCAGTTAGAAGTCTACTTTTCAGATGGGTTCCTGAAGTCCCGCCAACACACAGATTTCGATTCTCGTGCGAAGAAACAGAAAAGGGATTTGTCGTTTCGACCGACCTGGATTTCGCAGTGCTGAACGAATTCTTCCATAGAAGAATCTCAAAGGACCGCACGGTTCTCACCCCCGCCCACTTGCTCTCTACTCTTTCAGATGCCGAGTCCCACGCATTTGTTTCAGCGCGTCAACTGAGCGAGATTGCAACGGACGAAGTAGGAAGCGATCTCCTCAAGCTGAGGCTGTACCATCTATTCAACCGGACTCAAAAAAGTGAGAGAGCTAGAAACGATTTCAGTGAAGTCATCTTTGGTGAGGCTCGATCACTACGTGAAGCAATCAACGCCGGGACTATTCCAATGCCCGATCTCATCCGACTAATTAAAAAGGCGGATAAGTTCAAAAGCTGGCTCGAGAAGCAGAGTATGGACCGTGATTTGATGCGAGAGTACTACAAGGAAGTCGCACGTGAGACCTTCTTGGATCGGCTTCCGCCTAAATCCATGCGCTTCGGCATTTTTACTGGAGCTGGTTTTGCGGTGGACGCTCTTTTCCCAACAGGTCTGGCAACTACAGCTGCGCTAGGACTCGGACTTTTCGATTCATTCCTATTGGATAAGTTCACGCGAGGCTGGCGACCGAACCAGTTCATCGAGGGAGAGCTTCAACCAGTTTTCAAAAAAAACCCGTAAGCCATCTGCGGGTCATAGATTGAGCTTTGGTAAAACTCGTTGCGCGATCCTCGTCCCCGCCAGCGCCACCGCCTCCAGCCACCGCCCGCGCAACTCCGCCGTCGTCCGATATCTCACCGGCGGCTGCCGCAAGACCAACGCATCATCCTCGCGCACCAGCCAGCCCCAGCCCACCGGCACTTCATGCGCCTCCACGATCCCCGGCTCCGTCACGAGATACAGATGATCCGCCGCGTGATACCGGCTGAGCCGCGCGAACTTCACGCAATTCGCCAGTTTGCTCTGCAACACGCCCAGCTCCCGTTCGAGCGCGTGCAATGTCTCATGCCGCAACCCAGCCAGATCGTACTCGTCGAACTCCGCGAACAACGCCACCCCCCGCCGCAAATCCGGCCGGTGCACCGCGATCATCGCGCGTAGCTCACCCACCCGCGCCGCCAGCTCCACACTTCGGCTGCGCACCACCGGCTCATCCGCATGATCGCGGATCAAATCTGCCCGGCACTGCTTGCACTCAAACAACGCCACCACGCCTGCCTCGCTTAACGACTCGCGCGACATCGCCGCCACATCCGCCCGATACCCGCTCTTCGGCACCCGCACCTCGCAGCCCGCGATCGGCAGCCCGTGCTCCAGCGCCCACTGAAAAGCCAGCCGCTTAAGCTCTCGATGTGCCTGGGTTTCGCCGCTGCTCATGATTCGATTCGGAACTCGCCGAGTCCAAAAACAACCCGCCGCCACGTCACTGAAAAAGAAAGTGCTTTCTGACGCACCGCGTCGAAGACCTCGCGAACTCCGCGAGAACTTCGACCATCGTTCTGTCCGTCACCGTCACCAACCCCATGCGCCACCCCGCCCTCCTCCGCCACCGTCCGCTTTTCATCCGCACCTGCGCGCTCCTGATTTTTCTCTCACCCCTCTCCGCCCTCGCCAAAACACTCACCGTCAACCGCCAGGCTTCCCCTGACGCCCAGTACTCGACCATCCAATCAGCCATCGACGCCGCTTCACCCGGCGACGTCATCAAAATCCAGCCCGGCCTCTACCGCGAACGCCTCCGCCTCACCCACTGCGGCGAGTCATCATCTCCGCTCGTTCTCGAAGGCGCACCCGGCGCCATTCTCGACGGCAGCGCCGACGTGCCCTTGAACTGGATACCCGCGCCTGAGATAGCTCCCGGCGTCTATCGGACCTCCATCGACTTCGTCCCCTTCACCGTCGTCGCCGACGAAGGCGTCATTACCACCCTCGACGAAAAACGCACCGACCCCGCGCTCCCCCATCCCGAGCGCGACAACCTCCGCTGGCCCGAAATCTTCAAAAACGGCGTCGGCCCCTCCGGCTGGAAAGGCGTGCGCGCCGTCGCCATGTACCGCCGTAAAGAGCGCGACCTCCTCATCCGCTTCGAGCACGAGCGCGACCCGCGCACCATGCCCATCGTCGTCGCGCCACGCGAAGCGATCATCCACGTCGCCGATTCCGCCCACTGCGTCATTCGCGGCCTCCAGCTGCAAAACAGCGCCTTCGGCATCCTCGCGGAAAACACGCACGACCTCACCATCGAACACTGCGTCATCAAGCGCATCGACTTCGGCATCCACATCGGACGCGGCTCTGCGCGCGCGCTCATCCGCTATAACGAAATCAGCTACGATCCCTACGCCGGTTCCGACTTCCGCCGCCCCGGACAATGGGACGCCTGGGTCGCCTGCAAAAACGCCGGCTTCTACGACCGCTACGCTGTCCGCATCGCCGAGAGCGCGGGCGACCACGAGGTCCACGACAACTTCGTCCACGATCACTGGGACGGCATCCAATCCGGCTATCCCGGCACGCCCGAGCAAAACGCCTCCGTCCGCGTTCACCACAATCGCCTCCTCAACATCTTCGACGACGCCCTCGAAACTTCCGGTGGCCAGACCAACTCCCAATGGCACGACAACCTCATCGAGCACGCCCGCTGCGCCTGCCGTATCAAAGACGCCCAGTCCGGCCCGCTCTACATCTACCGGAATCTCTTCCTCGATAACGGCGAAGACCTCCGCAACTGGGCCAGCGCCAAAGGCCCCGCGCCCGTCACCGTCTGGGTCTATCACAACACCACGACCTCCGACGCCGCCGTCACCATGAACTACCCCGCCGGCGCGCCCATCTCGACGCCACACTATCACTTCGTGAACAACCTCCACTGGTGCCGCACCTGGGTCGCCCAGGCCACCGGCACCGGCGCCAAATACCCGCTCCCCGACTGGCAGGGCGACTACAACGTCTTCGTCCAACAGCCCGTCGAAAAATCCTCCGACAAAAAAGACCGCTGGGCCGACGGCATCGCCATGGCCGAAAAAGCCGGCCTCGACCGCCAAAGCATCTGGATCTCGGATCGCGATCCCGGATTCATCGATGCCGCCACCGGCAATCTCGCCCTCCGCTCTGACAGCCCCGCCCGCCATCGCGGCCAGGATCTCAGCCCCTTCAATCTCCCCGGCTTAACCATCCCCACTTCCGACTCTACCCGACCCGACGCCGGAGCCCTACAATTCGGCGAGCCCATGCCCAAACTCCCACGCACACCGGCCACGCCAAACCGCGACTCCTCGTCCGCTCGCAAATAAAAAAGCGCACACCTTTCAGCGTGCGCCTGTGAACAAAGAAAAAGTCCGCTTAGCGGCTGGCCTTCTTCTCGCGCTTGGCGGCCTTTTTTTCGGCCGGAGTTTTCAACGGCGCCTTCTTGGTCTGTTTCTTCGAGTCCTGTGATTTACCCATGATGGTATGTGTATTGGAGGTTTCGGTTCGGAGTGAAAGTGAACGAAGAAAAGGCATCCGCCCATTTCTTCACTGAAGCGTTTATTCACGCCGCCCGTTCATCTGGCAAGTTCGCTCACGACCTCGGCACCACCTGCACCGGCTCCAGATCTCGCTCCCGCTTTTTCGACTTCCCGGCTCGCGCTTCCGCCTGCCCGCGCTTTCTTCCCTGCCTCTCTGATGCCCGGGCAAAAAAAGAATCCCTCTTCCTCGCCACGCCTGCGCCGCCCCGCCGCGTCCGCATCCGTCGCAAAATCTGCCGCCACTCGCGACGCGAAATCCTCACGCTCGCGCGCCCTACTCCTCATCGACAACCGCCCGCTCCAGCGCGCCGCCTGGGCCGAATTCCACACCGCCCGCAAGCGCCACGAAAAAGCCGCCCGCGATCTCCACCGCCACGAAGAGATCGACCGCCCCGCCTACGACGCCTGGCTCCACCGTACTTTCCCCGTCTGGGTCACCACCCTCCGCGACCTCTACGCTGAGGTCTCCACCAAAAGCCACCAGGTCCGCACCGTGATCTTCCTGGCCGAGACCACCGGCCGCTCCCTCAAAAAACTCTGGCACGAACAAAAAGAACGCGCCGCCAACCCCGACGCCTTCAACGACGAAGACGACTCCGATTCCAACGACCCCGACTCCCAAAAATCCTCCGCCGACCACGACCCGCACGACTCCTCCCGCGACTCCGACGAAGACCCCTTCGACGATTTCTTCCACGACGACCCGCGTAGCTCCCGCCAGTCACACCGCTCCGCTTCCTCCGCTCCCGCGCCCGGCCCCTCCGCCAAAGACATCTACCGCCGCCTCGTCCAACACCTCCACCCCGACCGCGGCGGCGTCTGGACACCCGCCCGTCAACGCCTCTGGCACGAAGTCCAGCAAGCCTGGGCCGCCGCCGATGCCGACTGGCTCGCCCGCCTCGAAGTCGAATGGGAAACCGCCAACGAAGTCCTCGGCCCCGACTCGCCCGTCAGCCGTCTCCGCCGCGCCATTACCGAACTCATCGCCGCCCGCCGCGACACCGAGCGCAAACTTCGCAAGTACCGCCACTCCCCGCACTGGCGCTTCACCCTCTCCGAAAAAACCCGCCACCTCCTCCACGCGCGCACTTACGCCAACTTCCGCCACGACGTCGAAATCCTCCAGCAACAGCTCAACCACCTCAACCGCACCATCGCTGCCTGGGAAAAAGACGCCCCCCGCAAATCCCGCTCACGTTGACCTCGTTCCCGCTCTCCTTTTTGCGCCTCTTGCGGCCACAACTCCGGCCTGCTCCCGCCACTCCCCACGTCTTGAACCTGCGTCGTCCCGTCTCCATCAACAATCACCCCATGCCGCCCGAACTCCCCCCGCTTCTTCGCGATCAACGCAAAATCGACGCCGATCATCTGCGCCTCATCGCGTTGTTTCATTTCATCTTTGCCGGCCTTGCACTCGTCGGCCTCGGCTTCCTCGCGCTCCACTGGCTCTTCATGAGTACCTTCCTCGGCGATCCCTCACTCTGGAAAGACCAGAAAAGTGGCCCGCCCCCCGAACAATTTTTTGCGATCTTCCGATGGTTCTACGCCATCTTCGGCGTGCTCATCGTCAGCGGAGGCATCGCCAACCTCATCTCCGGTCTCTTCATCCGCGCCCGCAAAAACCGCACATTCTCGATCGTCGTCGCCGCCTTGAACTGCATTCAAATGCCTTTCGGCACCGCCCTCGGCGTCTTCACCCTGATCGTTCTCACCCGCGAATCCGTGCGCGAAGGCTACAGCACCGATCCTCGTTAACCCTGCGATGGAGGTGCGACGCCCCCGTCGCGCATTCGCATCGCATCCGTTCCCCTCCTTTTTTGCGCAGCTGCGCCTTTTTGTGGCCATAACTCCGTTCCCTTCGCTCTAACTCCCCTCGCCTGAAACCCACCGGCCCAAAAAACAAAAACCACACCACCGGCGAACTCCACCCGCGCAACCTCCACCGCGCGCCCTACGACTTCCCCCGCCTCATCGCCGCGCTCCCGGAACTCGCCCCGTTCGTCCAGCCGCATCCACTTGCCGGTGACACCATCGACTTCGCCAACCCCGCCGCCGTCCTCACCCTCAACCGCGCCCTCCTCAAACTCCACTACGGTATCGCCCACTGGGATCTCCCGTCCGGCTTCCTCTGCCCGCCGGTCCCCAGCCGCGCCGATTACCTCCACCACGCCGCCGATCTCCTCGCCGCCGACACTGCGGACAAAACCATCCCCTGCGGCCCCGCCATCCGCGCCCTCGACCTCGGCACCGGCGCCAACGCCATCTACCCGCTCCTCGCCGCATCCCTCTTCGGCTGGCGCGTCACCGGCACCGACATCGACCCCGCATCCATAAACTGGGCACGTCAGCTCGCCGCCGCCAATCCCCCGCTCGCCCCGCTCCTAGACTTCCGCCTCCAGCCCTCCGCCTCCGCGCTCTTCGCTAACATCACCGCGCCGACCGACTCCTTCGCCCTCTCCCTCTGCAACCCGCCCTTCCACGCCTCACCCGACGAAGCCGCCGCCGGCACGCTCCGCAAAATCCGCAACCTCGGTTCTCCCACCGCACGCAGCTCCGCCAAACTAGCCCTCAACTTCGGCGGACGCCCCAACGAGCTCTGGTGCCCCGGCGGCGAGGTCGCCTTCATCCGCCGCATGATCGCCGAGAGCGCCGCCCGCCCCGCGCTCTGCGTCTGGTTCACCACCCTAGTCTCCAAACGCGCCAGCCTCCCCCTCCTCGAACGCGCTCTCCACTCCGCCCATCCTCACGACGTCCGCATCATCACGATGTTCGCCGGCCAAAAACAAAGTCGCCTCCTCGCCTGGACCTTCCTCTCTCCCGCCGAACGCCGCACGCGTCTCACCTCCGTCACTTCCACCCCGGCCTGATTTCCCCGCACCGTCCGCCTCCCGCGTTCGATCATCGCGCCATGCCCCTCAGCCACAAAAAACTCTCCGCATGGTACCACCTGCTCGCGCAAAACCTCGACGCCGGTCTTCCCTTCTCCGCCGCCCTGCGCGCCTCGATCGGTAACGGCGCCCCCGCCTCCGCTCTCCTCCGCATGGCCGAGATCACCGAGCTCGGCGGCTCGATCGACGACGCCCTCCGCTCCACCGGCTCATGGCTGCCCGCCTCCGACCGCCTCTTTATTTCCGCAGGTGCCGAGACCGGCCGCCTTCCCCGCGTCCTCCGCAACCTCTCCACTCGCCACGCCCAATTCAGCGCCGTCAAAACCCGCCTGCTCCTCGCCTGCGCCTACCCGCTCGCAGTCCTCCACCTCGGCCTCCTCCTCTTCCCGCTCCTGCGCATGATCGACTGGGAAAAAGGCTTTCTCTGGAACGCCTCCGCTTACGTCACGACTCTCGCCTGCACACTCCTCCCGCTCTGGCTCGCGATCACCACGCTCCTGGTTCTCTCCCGCCGCCAAAGCCCGCTCCTCTTCCAACTCGCCCGCCTGCTGCCCGCCTTTCGTGGATACGCGACTTCCCAAGCGCTCGCCGACTTAGCCTTCGCCCTCGGCAACTTCCTCGAAGCCGGTCTCCGCATCGATCACGCCTGGCAGGCCGCCGGCACGATTACCCCATCGCCCGCCCTCCGCACCGCCGCCCGCGCCATCGACGCCGTCATCGCGCGCGGCGAACAACCCGGCCCGCACCTCCCGCAACACCCCTGCTTCCCCGCCGACTTCACCGCCCTCTACCGCACCGGCGAACTCACCGGCCAGCTCGAACAAAACCTCCTCCGCCTCGCCGAACAAAACCAGGAGCGCGCCGACACCTCCCTTAAAGTCGCCAGCCTCCTCTACCCCGCGCTTCTCTTCATCGCCGTCGTCATCCTAGTCGGCTACCACGCCGTCTCCTTCTACTCCGGCTACATCAAAATGCTCGAATCCCTCGCCACGACATAGGCCCCGCGTACTCGCACGCGCCCTCGTGCATCTTTTGCGTCCACACCTTTCCCCGAAATGCGCTAGCAACCTCTCCACGTTTCGCGAATCTCACCCCGCGTGCGTTTTCTCTTCGCAGTGCTCGCCCTCAGTCTGCCCTCCGCCACCGGTGAGGCCGCGCTGCCGCGCCTCGCCTACTTCGGCACGCTGCACGGCGAGATCTCCGTCCCGACTCTGCCCGCTCTGAAATGGCAGCTGGCAGCCACCAACCCCGCCAACGCTCCCCAGTCCGCCACGTTCACTCTCACCGGTGACGGACTTACTCTCCGCGCCAGCATCTCCGCCAACGAATCCACCGGCGTAGTCTCCTGGCATATCGAAGAAGGTAACCTGGAACTGGGTCCGTGGCTCTCCGCATCCGTCGCCCGCTACGCGCCCTCGCTCGGCACCATGACCGCCACCGGTCATCTCACTCTCACCGGCTCCGGCACGCTCGATGGACTCAAACCCTCCGGCCGCATCACCCTCACTTGCACCGACGCCACCGTCCACAACGAGAGCGGCGGCTGGAAACTCGAAGGCATTCAACTCGCCGGAGACTTCGCCCTCACGCCCGAACGCGCGCTCGAAAGCGCTCAGCCCTTCGAACTTCGCGTTCAAACCATCAGCACTTCCCGCCTCGGCGCGCGCGCCTTTCTCATGCGCGGACGTCTCATCGAAAAAACAAACGTCGCCGTCGAAACCGCCGAGGTCGAAATCGCCGGTGGCAAGATCGACGCCGCCGCCCCGTTCACGGCTTCACTCACTCCGTTCGAGATTTTTGCCCGCGTCCGCGTTGCCCGCATCGGTCTTCAAGATTTTGCGCAGCTCATTCCCTCCGGCCTCGCCGACGCCCGCGGCCGCCTCGACGGCGAACTCCGCGTCGGCTGGAAAGAATCGACCGGCCTGCAACTCGGCATCGGCCATCTCTCCCTCGACGAAGTGGAGCCCACCATCCTGCGCCTCGCACCTTCACCGGGATTATTAACGTCCTCTATTCCCGCGCGGTTCACGTTTCTACCCGGCAAAATCGGCCAGTGGCTCTCCCTGCGCAACGACGGCTACTACGACCTCCGCGAGATCGAGCTCGGCAACACCCAGCTGCGGGTCGACACCTTGCGCATGAGCATCACGCCCGACGGCGATAGCCAGGGCCGCTCCGCCCACGTCGAAATCGAAGCCACCCCGCTGCCACCCGATGGCGCAGTCCCCAAAGTGAACTTCACCGTCAACGTCGCCGGCCCCCTCGCCGCCCTCCTCCAACTCGGCATGACCCAGGAGTTCTCCACCGAACTCCACTGATCACTGAGGAAACTTTCGTTGCCACCCGCACTCTCATAAAAGACCTTCTCATCATGCTCCGCTGCCTCCTCCTGCTCGCCTGCACCGCGACCTTCACCGGCTGCATCCACGTCAAAGTGGACCCCATCCACGTCACCCTCGACGTGAACGTCAAAGTCGACCGCGCCCTCGACGACTTCTTCGGCGACCTCGACAAAAAATCCACCACCATCACCACCCCTGCCGCCAAATGAACACCGCCCTTTTCCGCCTCCTCGCCCTCACGCTCGCGCTATTTCTAGCCGCCGCAGCAGCCCCGTCGCTCCACGCCCAAGACCTCGGCGCCATCCGCGCCCGCATGGAAAAACGCATCCCGCAAATCGACGCGCTGAAAACCCAGGGCGCCCTCGGCGAAAACAACCGCGGCCTCCTCGAAGTCCGCGCCGCCGCCCCCGACGCCGACTCCGTGTCAGCCGCCGAAAACGCCGACCGCACCGCCGTGTACGCAGCCCTCGCCGCCAAAACCGGCGCCACCGCCGACGCCGTCGCCAAATCCCGCGCGAAACAAATCGCCAACAACTCCGCGCCCGGCGTCTGGCTCCAGCGCGACTCCGGCGACTGGTACAAAAAATAATCCCCTCTCCCCAAAACGCCGGCCGTCACGCCGGCGTTTTTTTGTGCCCGCGCCTTGTTTCTTCGCCCCGGCGTTCCCACCTTCACCCGCCCATGAAGCCCAACATCACGCTCGCCGAGACCAAGACGCCCAACGGCGCCCGCATGACCCTCGTCGAGCACGACGGCCACTTCTGCATCCGCGTCAACGGCCAGCAGCTCATGCACTCCGCCGTCACCACCTCCGAAGTCGAACTCGGCACGCTCGGCTGCGAACACTTCGCTAGGAAGAAAAACGCTCCCCGCGTCCTCATCGGCGGCCTCGGCCTCGGTTTCACGTTGAAAGCCGTTCTCGAGGCCGTCGGCCCCGCCGCCACCGTCCACGTCGCCGAACTCTTCTCCGAAATCGTCGCATGGAACCGCACGCACTTGCTCCCGCTCAACGGCAAACTCCTCGCCGATCCCCGTGTCACCGTTTTCGAAGAAGATGTCCGCGCCGTCCTCAGCCGCGCCGCGCGCGCACCCTACGACGTCATCATGCTCGATATCGACAACGGCACCACCGCCATGGTCAGCGACGGCAATAACGAACTCTACAGCCCCGGCGGTATCCGCCAGATCGCGACCGCCCTCAAACCCGGCGGCCGCGCCGCCGTCTGGTCCGCCTCGCCCGACGCCCCGCTCGCCGACCGCCTCAAACGCGCCGGCCTCACCGTGAAACCCGTCGCCTCCCGCGTGTACGCCACCGCCCGCCGCAGCGCCTATATGATCTACCTCGCCGACAAACTTCCCTCCGCCGCCCGTACATCCACAAAACCCCCGTCCCGCTGAATCCCTGATCACCACGCCAACCCCAGCCATGAAAACCCCCGTCCACTTCCTGGCCCTTCTCCTCGCGCTCTGCTCCGTCACCTTCGCAACCGACCCTTACACCGAAGCCGGCTTTCCCGCCGCTGATCGCGAATGGACGGCTGCTGACTACACAAAAGCCAGCGAACTCATTCAGCAAAAAAAGCTCCCGCTCCCCACGCTTAGAAAAGACGACTCCTCCGCACTCTTCTGGCGCATGGCCAACTCCCTCAATTTTGATCGCCTGGGAAACAAAGAGCTTCCTTACGAGACCCGCCTTGAAACCTACCGCACCTATGCGAAGGCACTCCAATCCATCTATGACGCATACCTGACCGAACTGAAAAGCGGCGCGTCCGTCGGCACGGAAATCGACCACTTAGTCGCCGCAATGCTCTACCTCACGCGACACCTGGTCTTAATCACCGAAGATCAACTCTCTAAAATCCCACGTGCCAGACTCACCCCAGAGACCTTGGATTCCCTCAAGAAAACAAAAGCCGCTATCGCTGAACAATTCTTCGTCGTCGATAGATTGCTCGACGAAAAGTACGCATCGAAAGACCGCAGCTACACCGTACTTCTCAACGCCACCGAGGATTGTCTCCGCACAGCCAGCAACGCGCTCAGCGACGAAGCCCGCGCCGACCTCCATCGCCGTTTTGAAATACGCCACGGCGAATTCCAGAATCTCAAAAACAAAATCATCCTCGGCTCGATCGTGACGAGCTTGCTGCCCACCCAAAAGCTCTGGCGCGAAATGGGTATGGCCGGCCCATCGCTCTGGCCCTGAAGCACGCGTCGAAACACTACCCGCGCTCCGATGAAACCCGCCTTCGTCCTTCACTCTCCCGACACCCTGACGGACTACTCCATTTTCATCGAAGAACCTTCCGCCACTGAGCCCGGCCCCTGGCCCGCAATCGCATTCCTCGATGGCGACGACCAATTCACCGCCGCCGTCTCCGCCTACCACTCCGCGCGCAAAGCCGGCGAACTCCCAGCTCCACTGCTCCTCGTCGGCGTCGGCTACGGCGCGAGCTACTCAAAGCCCGCCAACAAACGCGGCCGCGACTACACGCAGTCCACCCACAGCGACGAACCCACCAGCGGCGGAGCCGAAGCCTTCACCCGTTTTCTGACTAACACCCTCTGGCCCGAACTCGCCCGCCGCTATCCGCTGCGCGACGATCAACGCGGTATCGCCGGCCACTCGCTCGGCTCGTTGCTTGTTCTCTACACACTCTGGCGCGATCCACCCTTCTTCACGCACTACCTCGCGAGCGCCCCGTCGATCTGGTGGGATGACCGCCACATCCTCACTTTCGCCGCTCAACGCCACGTTCAAAACGCAACACTCCCCGCGCGCCTCTACCTCAGCGTCGGCGAAGAAGACTCCGCCTCCATGACCGGCGATCTCACGTTGCTCGAACAACAGCTCAAAGCCCGCCCCTTCTCGCAACTTGATCTGACCACACGCCGCTTCCCCCGCCGTAATCACTTCAACGTCCTGCCCGATGCCTTCCACTCAGGCCTCGTCACCCTCTTCGGCTCCCGCCCTCGCGTCCACGCATGAGCGCGCCCGCTTCACCTGCCGCCCCGGACGCCCGCTCGCGCCTTCAGGATCTCCTGCTGGCCCTCGCCGTCCTCGGCTTCACCGCCATCGTCTTCTGGCCGCCCGTCCACTGGCTCGCCTCGCAGACTTTCGCCCACGAACAACTCAAACAATCCGCCATCCTCGTCGTCCTCGCCGGCCTCTGGATAGCTTTCGAAAAACGCCGCACCCTCAGCCTCCGACTCGAATTTTCCAACGCCGTCATCGCCTGGTTCCTCGCCGCCTACGCGCTCGCCGGCGGCGCGCTTCTCCTCAAGACCCCGCTCCTCATCCTCGCCGGCCTCATCGCCGCGGCGGGCGGTGCCGTCAACTACCTCTTCGGCGCCCAGGCCTTCCGCCGCACGCTCCCGCTGCTCAGCGTATTCGCCGTTCTGATTCTCTGCGTCCTGCTCTTTCCCGTCCTCGACTGGCCGCTCCGCCAGATGGCCGGCGTCGAATCCGCCCGCTTCCTCAAATCCATCGGCCTCGCCTCCCAGCTCGCCATCCAGCAGACGCCCGACATTCGCCTCCTGCTCATCACGCCCCAGCAGACCTTCCTAGTCGCCACCGAGTGCAACGGCTTCGGCCTCATCACCTCCAGCCTGCTCCTCGGCCTCATCCGCCTCCTCTACCGCCAGGCCGCCTGGGCTTGGTTCGTGTTACTCTTGCCCCTCTGTGTGCTCGTAGCCTTCGTCTTCAACTTTCTGCGCATCGCCGCCATCGTCCTCCTCGCCCCCCGCTTCCCCGCGCACTACGACGTGCTCCACGAGATCGCCGGCCTCATCGCCCTCTACTCCGGCCTCGGTGTCGTCTGGCTCCTCACCGGCTGGCATCGTCTCTCCCGCCCCGCCGCCTGATCGTTCCTTCAACCCCGCCCCGTCTCCGGCACCAGCGCCTCCACTTCGTGCAACAGCTGATCCGCACGAAACGGCTTCTCCAGATGATGCACGTTTTCCATCCCGCGATTCGTGCAATTCTCCGCCGCCCACCCCCCATAGCCCGAAATCAACAGCGCCGGCAGCCCCGGCGTCTTTTCCCGCATATAGTCGATCACATCGCAGCCATTCGATCCCGGCAGCTGGAAATCTGAGATCACCGCCGAGAACCCGAACGGATCGAGCGTCTTCACATCATCCAGCCGGGCGGCGATCGCCACCTCGTAACCTGCATTCGAAAGCACCGTCCTCACCAACGGACCGATGAACTCGTCGTCTTCCACCAAGAGAATACGTGGTTTCATAAAAGAATAGTAACGGCAGAACCTCCCCGAAAATTTAGCCGTCTTTTACGACTAAGCACAGCCGCCCCTTTGTCGAACGATCCGGTCACTTCCCTCCTTCACCCAACCTTCCCGCCTGCCCCGCCCGCTTGTTAAGCAAATGCCCGCTCGCTCGTGACCGTTTTCTCCCCTAGTTCCTCTCCGTCCCCGCCCCGGACCGCCTCCGCCCTCCCCCCTTCCTCCGGCTCGCAGCGTATCCGGAAATTGGTTCCTCTCATGCCCATCCCCCTCGTAAACCGCCCCGCCAGTCCGCGATCTCCGCAAAAGTCCCCGCCCTCCCCGCCCGCGCACCTCTCCCGCCCCGCGTGAGCGCACTCCCCGCCCCCGTCACTCTGCGGCGCATCGCGCTGAATCGCCCACACTCTTGTGACGATCTACCACCCAGCATGTCCCGCGCTTCCCTCGCACGCCCCGGCGTGTTGCTCGCGTGTCTTCTGCTGGTATTCTCCAGCAGCCAGGGCTCTGCCGCGCCCCTGAGCGTCGGCATCGAGATCAACAACGAGCCTCTCTCCTTCGTCGCCACCGACGGCCGCCCCGCCGGTTTCGCCGTCGAGCTCATCCAGGCCGCCGCCGCAGAAAGCGGCCTCACCGTCACCCCCATCGTCGGCCCGTGGGAAACCATTTTCACCCGCTTTAAAGCCGGCGAAATCGACGCCCTCGCCAGCCTCGTTTATAGCAAAGAGCGCGATCAGTTCATCGATTTCTCCACCAGCCACCTCACCCTCACCGGCAACGTCTTCGTGCGCAAAGGCGGCCCCAGCCCGCGCTCCCTCGAAGAGCTCCGCACCCTCCGCATCGCCACCCCCGCCGGCGGCTACACCCACGAATACCTCATCGCCCACGGGCTCGCGGGTAACCTCGTCTTCGTCCCTTCGCTCACCGCCGCCCTCGAAGCCCTCGACGCCGGTAAATGCGACGCCTTCGCCGCCACCGGTCTCGTCGCCAGCTACTTCATCCGCGAACGCGGTTTCAAAAACATCCAGCAAAGCCCCCTCGTCCTCCCCGGCTTCTCTTACCGCCTCCACCTGGGCGTGCGCGCCGGCGACTCCGACCGCCTCGCCTTGCTCAACGAGGGCCTCGCCCGCATCCGCGCCAACGGCACCTACGACCGCCTGTACGAACAATGGATCGGCCCCATCGAACACCCGCACCTCCGAGCGCGCGACATCCTCCCCTACCTCATCCCCGCCGCCATCCTCTTACTGCTCAGCGTCGGCGCGTTCGCCTGGCAGCGCCGCATCCTGAAACAACTCGCCCGCCAGGCCGAGGCCCTCCGCCAGAGCGAAGAACGCCTCACCCTCGTGCTCGCAGCCAGCGAAGACGGCCTGTGGGACTGGGATCTGCGCACCAACCGCGTCGAGCGCAGCGAGCGCTGGGCCGCCATGCTCGGCTACGCCCTCGCCGACATCGACCCCACCCTCGAAGGCGGCCTCGCGCTGCTTCATCCGGAGGATCGCAACATCTACGAACGCTACCGCGCGCAACTCACCTCGGGCGGGGCCACTCGTCACGACATCGAGTACCGCATGAAAACCAAATCCGGCGAATGGCGCTGGATGCTCGAACGCGGCAAAGTCGTCGCCCGCTCTTCCGAAGGCACGCCTCTCCGCGTCGCCGGCACCCGCACCGACATCACCGACCTCAAAAACGCCCGCGAAGAACTCGTCCGCCAGGAAGCCCGCTTCCGCTTCATCTATCAGCACGTGCCTGTCGGTATTTCCTGGGTACGCCGCGAACAGACCGAGACCCGTCTCGTCAACCCCGCCCACGAGCGCATCACCGGCGTCCCCCTCTCGCGCTCCCGTGTCTCCGCCAACTACATCGAGGCCACCCACCCCGATGATCGCGAGCGCCAGCGCCTTTTCCAAGCCCGCCTCGACCGCGCCGAGATCGACAACTTCTCCATGGAGAAACGCTACGTCCACCCCAACGGCACCGTCGTCTGGGCTCTTCTCACGCTTCACCGCTACTACGATCCCGTCACGCACGAGGCGCAGACCGTCACCACCCTCGTGGACATCTCCGGCCTCAAACGCGCCGAAGAGGAACGCCGCAATCTCCATCTCAAAATCCTCGAAACCCAGAAGCTCGAAAGCCTCGGCGTCCTCGCCGGCGGCATCGCCCACGACTTCAACAACCTCCTCACCGTCATCCTCGCCAACGCCAGCTTCGTGCGCATGGAAATCACCCACGCCTCCGCGCACGAGCCGCTCGAACACATCGAAAACGCCGCCCGCCGCGCCGCCGATCTCTGCCGCCAGATGCTCGCCTACGCCGGCAAGGGCAGCTTCGTCGTCCAGAAACTCGACCTCAACCAGCTCCTCCAAAGCACCGCCCAGCTCCTCCAGATTTCCATCAGCAAAAAAGCCCGCCTCGTCCTTCACCTCGCCAGCGACCTGCCCGCCGTCGAGGGCGACAACTCCCAGCTTCAGCAGGTCTTGATGAACCTCGTCATCAACGCCTCCGACGCCCTCGGCGACCACCCTGGCGAGATCCGCCTCCGCACCTGGCGCGGCCGCCCTTCCCTCATCCCCGGCGCCATCGTCCACGCCTTCGACACCCCGCCCGGCGACTGCGCCTGTCTGGAAGTTTCCGATACAGGCAAGGGCATGGATATTCCCACGCTGGAGCGCATCTTCGATCCGTTTTTCACCACCAAATTCACCGGCCGCGGCCTCGGCCTCGCCGCCGTCCTCGGCATCATGCGCTCCTGCCGCGGCACCCTCACCGTCGAGAGCCAGCCCGGCCACGGCACCACCTTCCGCCTCTATCTGCCCGCCGCCCAAGCCCAGTCGCAAATCCCCCCGGCCACCCGCGTCAGCGCGCCCCCGATTGAGCCCACACGCACCTCCCGCGGCACCATCCTCATCGCCGACGACGAAGCCGCCGTCCTCAAAACCTTCGATCAACAACTCCGCCGCCACGGCTACCAGACCATCCTCGCCTCCGACGGACACGAAGCGGTGGAACACTTCCGCGCCACGCCCGCCGGGTTCGCCGCTTTGCTCCTCGACCTGACCATGCCCGGCCTCGACGGCGCGGAAGTTCTCCGCGAGGTCCGCGCGCTCAACCCCACCGCGAGCGTTCTTGTCATGAGCGGCTTCAGCGAAAAAGACGTCCTCGACCGCCTCGCCGGCCTCGGCCCCGTTTCCATTCTGCAAAAACCCTTCACGCTCGAAGTCCTCCTCGACCGTCTCCGCGAAGTCACCGCCACCGCCCGCTCGCAATAAATCGCTACGCCAGCGCCCGCCCCACCTGCGCCACATCCGCCTCGATGTCGCACTTGTTCGCGCTCAGATCCTGCGCGAGCGCGGTTTCGCCCGCCGTCACCACCGGTCGGTAATCCAGCCGCTTCAACGCCGCCACCCGCCAGAAACACGGGTTCACATACGCCCGGTTGAACAGCTCCACCACGCGCGTCCCCTCCTCGCAAAAAACCAGATTCGCCAGCCCCGCCCCATGCGGCGCCACGATCTCCCGCGCCCCGCGAAACACCGCGATCTGCTCCGCCCACGTCAGCTCTTCGAGAAACACTTTCTGAAACCCACGCGCCTCGACCTGCGCCCACAACGCCTCTTCATTTTCCACCCGCCGCCGTTTCGCCCGCTCTCGCGAGACATATATGCGCTCAGCCCCACCCGCCCCGGATTTCTCTTTCGGTAACGTCTCCGCAAACGCCGTCACCCGTCTCACCACCTCCGGCGTCGGCCAACCCGCCGGCCCCGGCAGGCTCGGCACGATCAGCCGCTCGCATTGAAGATGATGATCACGCCTCACCGGCAGCACCTTTCCGCCAAACCTAAAATGCCGCAGCGCTTCCACCGCGAAGTTCTCCCGCACATTCGCGAGCAACGCATCGCATCCGCTCAAATCAGCCGCCAGCAACCGCGGCAGCTCCTCCAACAACCAGTGCCCATAACCCACGCCTTGCGTTGTCGCCACCACCGCCGTCGTCCCCGCCACCGCCTCCGGTTGCCGGATACGCGGATAAGTCAGCAGCCAGTGTTCGTCGAAGGCCTTCCCGAAGTCTTCCGACACATCCCGCGCGATACTCCGCCCGTCGGGCGCCAAGACATTCCCCGACCCAAACACGCGGCCACCGGGCAGCACCGCCTGAAACGTCGCCTCGATTTTCACTCCGGCTCTCGCGCTTAAAAACTCCCGCACCTCCGCCACCGCTTGCGCGGGCAGCGCGTACGCGACGCGCTCCGCCGCATCGCGAAACGCCAGCGATCCGCCCGCCCGGCCGACGATCGTCTCCAGTCGTTCACACAAAATCGGCGGCGGCAGAAAGGTGGCCATCAACCGCTATGGAAGCCCAGCTCATCGAGCTCGCTCAGGTGAAACGGCGCGCTCGCCAGCACGTCCTGCAACTTCTCAAACGCCTCCGCAAACGAGGACGCCGCAAAAATCTCCACGCCGTCCTGGTGATCGTGCAGTTGGATTTCCCACCCGCCTGCCCCCGCCTTCGGCGGCACCTCGGCAACGAAGCCGAAAAGATAATTTCCCGGCAGCCCTGGATGCGGTCCGCCGCCCGGAACGAGGAAAAGCGTGTGGATCGGATCATGGATCGCCGGCGCCACCGCTCCCGCGTGCTTCCGATGATGTATCGCCTTTCCGGGCACTGTCGCCCGGTACGGCTCCGCCTTCGCGCGCTGCGCCGGGTTGAGCGACTGGAGATACCGCTCGAAGATCGCCGCGTTCCCCTCCAGCGCCGTGTCCGCGATTTTCCCCGTGGCGACCGCCTCCAGATTATCCGCGTGGAAATACGCCCGGCTCGCCAGCGAACGCGCCGTCACATGGCCGTCCTTGTGATCTGCGTCGGCGTACACCTGGTGCGAAGCGTACAGGCGCTTCATCGCGTCCTGATACGCGGGCGTATGCGGCACCGCCCCGATGGGGCTTAGCTCGATTTTATCTAGGACCGTGGAGTCAAACTGGGCATGGGGATCTTGGGGCATGGCCCCACTGGATAGTTGCCCGCCGCTCGCTCGACGAGACCCATCTCTCGGCAAAAAACTGCGCACTTCTTGACCCTGCGCCCGCGAACCGGCACTTGAAGCCCCACCATGGAACTGCCCGAAGACGAACTGACCTTCCTCCGCGATCTCGTGAAAACTTCACGCCAGAAAATCGTCCGCGTTCAATGGATTGATCGCGACGGCACCACCCGCGTCACCCCGCTGAGCCAGACCGAAAACACCCGCCTCAAGCAAATCGCTGCCCGCCTCGGCACCAATCCGGGCGAAATCCTCCGTCAGGCCGCTCACATCCCGGTACCGAAATACACCGGCAAAAAATCGCCGTCATCCGAAGACAACGGCGATCCCGCAAACTAAACCTGCTCGCGACGCCGCTTTACCAGCGGTCATAGCGCGGCCGCCCGTAATGATCGTGCAGCCGCCCCGAGTAGCCCGAGTCTACCGGCTGCTGCGGATCGTACGCCGGACTTCCCTTGATCGCATCGCGGCTGAGATCGATATGGATCATCGAGCCATTCCGGTTGAAGTCCGAAATCCACAGCGGCGCGATCACGACTTTTTTTCCCGGCAACCAGTTGCCGGTGCTGATCACCAGATATCGGATCTCCCACGTGCGATCTTCTATGAGCACGTCCTCCACGTGGCCGATCTCGCCATCTAGGGCCTCGATGTGATGCCCGATGAGCGCGTTCACATTGCGCAGATGCGGATCGTACTCCCCATGTCCCACCACGCCCGCCGCCGCTTGGTCGAGTGCGAGTACGCGCTCCGCATCCGCCGCCACAGCGCCAGCACTCGGCATCGCTCCCATCGGACCGGCAAACGCCAGCGCCGTGAAAACCGGATCAGACCAATAATACGGCCAGCCGTAATAATCGCTCAGCGTCGCTTCGTGCTGACGTGAAACCGGTTTGTCCGTGTCGATACCGGGGCTGTTTTTCACCTGCTCCTTGGTGAGACTCACGGGCAGGATTTTCTTTTCCCAATCCGGCAGATCCACCGAGAGCGGCGAGATCAACACCTGGCGGCTGAGCAACCAGCTGCCCGCATCCACCACGAAGTAGCGTACGTTCCACTGCTGGTCGTCGAAGTAGAGATCTTTGACGTGTCCGATCGTACCATCGCGCGCCAGCAGTTCATGACGCTCCAGAGTTTTTGCATTTCTTAACATGATTCATCCTGGGTTGAGGGTTGGTCACGAAGGCGCCGAGATGACGCGCTTTCCTTACCTCGAAAGAAAATCGGGACCGCCCCATTCACAACCCGTCGGCGACTTTATTAGTTGGGAGATTGCGCGGCTGCGCTCACCGGAAAAATCCCCAGTCGTTGATCAACGCCTCTTCCGCCAGAGACCGGTCGTCCACCTGCGTGTCTTCCTGCGCAGTCAGTTGCTTTGATCAGTACTTCGCTAAGCTAACTCATCTGTTCGCATCACCAACATCCCACACCATGAAACCCAACGATCTTCCCATCCTGTACGTGAAAACCGGCTGCCCTTATTGCATCGATGCCGTGAAATTCCTCGGCGAACACGGCGTCGGCTTTCGCCAGGTGAATGTCACTGACGACCAATCCGCATTTGCCGAAATGCAGAAAAAATCAGGCCAGACCAAAGCCCCCACGCTC